>JANPOS010000016.1:0-12129 GCA_031428115.1 Novosphingobium sp.
TCAGCAAGCGTCACGAAATTACCAGAACGCTTGGACATTTTCACCGGCTCGCCACCGCGCAGCAGTTGCACCATCTGCACCAGCTTGACCTCGAACGGGATCGGCTCACCGCCCTCACCGGTCATCGCAGCCACCGCCGCCTTGATCCGCTTGACCGTGCCGGCATGGTCCGCGCCCCAGATATCGACCATGGCATCGGCGCTGGCCGCCTTCTGGAAATGATAGGCGAGATCGGCGCCGAAATAGGTCCAGGAGCCGTCGCTCTTGCGGATCGGCCGGTCCTGATCGTCGCCGAACCGGGTCGAGCGGAACAGCGGCAGTTCAACCGGCTCCCAGTCGTCCACCAGCTTGCCCTTGGGCGCTTCGAGCTCGCCATCATAAACCAGATCCCGCGCACGCAGCCAGGCCTCGGCTTCGGCAGGCTTGCCGGCGGCTTGCAACTCCGCCTCGGAGGAGAACAGGTCGTGCTCGATGCCGAGCAGCGCCAAGTCCTCCTTGATCATCACCAGCATCGCCGCGACCGCGCGGGTGCGGAACAGCGCCAGCCATTCGGCCTCGGGCGCCTTGGCATAGCGGTCGCCAAATTCCTGCGCCAGCGCCTGCCCCACTGGCACCAGATAGTCGCCCGGATAGAGCCCTTCCGGTATCTCGCCGACCGTCTCGCCGAGCGCCTCGCGGTAGCGGATATGCACCGAGCGCGCGAGCACGTCGACCTGACCGCCGGCGTCGTTGACGTAATATTCGCGAATCACCTTGTGCCCGGCAAATTCGAGCAACGTCGCCAGCGCATCGCCGACCACCGCGCCCCGGCAATGGCCCATGTGCATCGGCCCGGTGGGATTGGCCGAGACATATTCGATGTTGACCACCTTGCCGCCGCCCATGCTGGAACGGCCATAATCCGCGCCCAATGCGGCCAAAACGCGCAATTCCGCGAGCCAGGCGCTCGCCGCGACGCGCAAGTTGATGAAGCCCGGCCCGGCAATTTCGGCGCTAGCGACATCGGGCAACTTCGCCAGTTCGCCGAGCAGCAATTCGGCGAGCGCGCGCGGGTTCATCCCCGCAGGCTTCGCCAGCACCATCGCGGCATTGGTCGAAAGATCGCCGTGGCTGGCATCGCGCGGCGGCTCGACGGTGATCGCGGCGCGATTGAGGCCCGGAGGCAATGAGCCAGCGGCTTCGAGCGCATCGAGCGCGGTGTTCAGGTGACCGGTGAAGGCGGCGTAAAGGGTCTGCGTTTCGGACATGGCCGCGCGGTTAGCCGGTTTGGCCGAGGTTGGGAACCATCAGCCCTTCATTATCACGCCAAACTCGCCTAAGCGCGCACAATGTCCCCAGCCCCGCCCCCGCAGACCTACCGGGTCACCAGCTTCGGCTGCCAGATGAACGTCTATGATGGCGAGCGCATGGGCGAGCTGCTGACCGAGCAAGGCATCCGCGCCGCCAATGAAGGCGAGGACGCCGATCTCGTCGTGCTCAATACCTGCCACATCCGCGAGAAGGCTGTCGACCGGGTCTATTCGGCGATTGGCAGGCTCAAGCGTGACGACGGCACGACACCGCTGATCGCGGTCGCGGGCTGCGTTGCCCAGGCCGAGGGCGACGAAATCATGGTGCGCGCGCCTTCGGTGCAGATGGTGATCGGCCCGCAGGCCTATCACCGCCTGCCCGCGATGCTGGCCGAGGCAGTGCAAGGCAAGCGCGTCACCGATACCGACATGCCCGCCGCGACCAAGTTCGCGTCGCTGCCGCGCCGCCGCAAATCCGGCGCTTCCGCCTTTCTCACCATTCAGGAAGGCTGTGACAAGTTCTGCACCTATTGCGTTGTCCCCTATACTCGCGGTGCAGAAATATCACGGTCTTTCATTAGCCTGATAGAAGAAACGCATAATCTGCTTGAAGCCGGTGCCAGGGAGATCACCCTGCTTGGCCAGAACGTCAATGCGTGGAGCGGCGAAGACGCCAAAGGCCGCAGCATCGGCCTCGACGGGCTGATCCGCGCACTTGCAGATATGCCCGATCTGGTCCGCATCCGCTATATGACCAGCCATCCGTCCGATATGACCCCGGGGCTGATCGCCGCCCACGCCGAAGTCGCCAAGCTGATGCCGTTCCTGCATCTGCCGGTGCAATCGGGCAGCGACCGGGTGCTGGCCGCGATGAACCGCAGCCATACGGTGGAGAGCTATTTGCGGATTATCGAACAAGTGCGCAGCGTGCGCCCCGATATTGCGCTGTCGGGCGATTTCATCGTCGGTTTTCCGGGCGAAACCGCTGCCGAATTCGCCGAAACGCTGAGCCTGGTGGCCGAGGCTGGCTATGCCCAGGCCTTCAGCTTCAAATACAGCCCACGCCCCGGCACGCCCGCCGCCACGATGGACGGCCAGATCGCCGGCGAGATAATGGACGAGCGGCTGCAAGACCTGCAAGCCGCGCTCCAGCGCAGCAGCCTGGCGTTCAATCAGGCGAGCGTTGGGCGATCATGCGCGGTGCTGGTCGACCGGATCGGCCGCAAGCCAGGCCAATGGCTTGGCAAGTCGCCGTGGCTGCAATCGGTGCACTTTACCGGCGATGCGGCCATCGGCGAGATCGTTCAGCTCGAGCTGATCGAGGCGGGGGCAAATTCGCTGGCGGGCAGGCTTGCCGCCCCCTAGAACCAAACCGCACGCAGCGCCCATCTTGCGACGCCAGCCCAGCCAGACTGACGCCGCAAGATTCTGACTGATCGTCAGCTTCTTACCAGAAGAAGTTACGATGAATGATGAGGACGCGGCCATTGCGCTCGTTGATCAGGATCACGTCGTTGCCATAGCGTATCCAGCGTTGATTACGGCCGGGCGTGTTCAGGCGATAACGTCCCGGATTGCCGACCCAATAACGGTTGGAATAGAACGCCGGGCGGAAGGTGTAGCCGACCGTGACCGGCCGATAGCGATATCCGCGCGGAGCGTAATAACGTCCACCGCGAAACACTTCGCGATTGCGCTGACGATAATCCTGCCAGTCTTCGCGCAGTTCGCGGCGGTCTTCGCGGGCCTCGCGCATGTCGCCGCGTGCCACATCGCGCTGCACTTCGCGTTGGCCGGCGCGCACTTCCTGCTGCCCGCGCCTGATTTCGCCCATACCCTGGGCAGAGGCCACGCCCGGCAGGGCAGCCGACGCAGCAAGGGCTGCAATCAATATCTTTCGCATTTTAAGCTCCTGAACTTGGCTGCATGTCTGGCGCAGCCGGTTGGCGGATCGGGTTCCACCTCCAGCTAAACGCAGCAATCGCAATTTTGTTCATCGCGCCTGTTGCCGACAGCCCACGGCCGCAACAAATTCCATGGCAGCATAAAATTCCACAGCGGCGGGCACGCTGCCGCTTGCTTGTCACAATCAGCAGCATATCTTGATCGGGTGGCCCGCTGTCCGGGCCCGAATCGAAAGGAGCGCATGTCCCGCAAACCAGCCCGCGCCCAGAACCTGGCGCAATTTCGCACCGAAACCCGGCAGAAACCGGCGAGCGACCGCTCCCGAGCCGAGCTGGAATTCGACGAACCCACGATCCTGGGTGCCTTGTTCGGACAGTTCGATGCCAATCTGGTGCTGATCGAAAGTCGGCTGGGGGTCTATATCGGCGCGCGGGGCAACCGCATCCAGATCGAAGGCGATGAAGACGCGGTGGCGCGGGCGCGCGATGTGCTCAAGGGAATGCACCAGCGGCTGTTGCAGGGCCTGGAAATTGATACTGGCGCAGTCGATTCGCTGATTGCCATGTCGAACGAGCCGACGCTGGAAGGCATCATCACCGGCGGGCAGGACGCGCCGCCCGTGATGATCCGCACCCGCAAGAAGACCATCGTGCCGCGCTCGGCGATGCAAATCGAATATATGCAGGCGCTGGCCCGCGAGGACATCATTTTCGCGCTTGGTCCGGCGGGCACCGGCAAGACCTATGTCGCGGTGGCGCAGGCGGTCAGCCAGCTGATCGCCGGCTCGGTGCAGCGCCTGATCCTCTCGCGCCCCGCGGTGGAAGCGGGCGAGCGGCTGGGCTTCCTGCCCGGCGACATGAAGGAAAAAGTCGATCCGTATCTGCGCCCGCTTTATGACGCGCTCAACGATTGCATGCCGCCCGAGCAGGTCGAGCGGCGCATTGCCTCGGGCGAAATCGAGATCGCGCCGATCGCCTTCATGCGTGGGCGCACGCTGGCGGACAGCTTCATCATCCTCGACGAGGCGCAGAACACCACGCCGGCGCAGATGAAAATGTTCCTCACCCGCTTCGGCCAGAACAGCCGCATGGTGGTCTGCGGCGATCCGAAGCAAGTCGATATTCCGGGCGGGGTCGAGCACAGCGGGCTGAGGGATGCCGTCGAGCGCGTGGAAGGTCTTGAGGGCATCGCGGTGACCCGGTTCACCACCGCCGATGTCGTGCGCCATCCGATCGTCGGGCGGATTGTCGAAGCCTATGAGGGAAAAGATTCCTGCTAACCCAGCAGACCAGTCGTCATCCCCGCGAAAGCGGGGACCCCGCTTTTCTTCCCGGAGCTCCCCATGCAACGCGAAGGCTGGGTTTACATGATGAGCGACCGCTATCGTGGCGGCATTTACACCGGCGTCACCTCGGATCTGGCGCAAAGGATAACCCAGCACCGCGATGGCAAGGGATCGGCATTTGTCCGCAAATACGGCTTCACCCGCTTCGTCTACGCCGAACGCCACGACTTGATTATCGACGCGATTGTCCGCGAGAAGGCGATCAAGAAGTGGCGCCGGGCTTGGAAGATCGAGCTAATCGAGACAATGAACTCGGATTGGGATGATCTCTACGACAGGATACTGGGCTAGGCAGCGCAACAGGTAAAGCGGGGTCCCCGCTTTCGCGGGGATGACGGGGTTTGTGTGGAACTTGAAATTTCATTTGATGCAGATTGGCCTGCGACCTCTGGTTTTGAGGTGTTGGCAAAGCAGGCATTGGCAGCCGCCATTATGGCCGCGCCCGAACTCGCCAATCCGCGCCTCTCGGCCAGCCTGCTGTTCACCGGCGACGCCGAAGTCCATGCGCTGAACCGCGAATGGCGCGGCAAGGACAAGCCGACCAACGTGCTTTCCTTTCCCATGCTGGAGCGTGGCGACCTGGCTGCACTGAACCCCGATGGCCCACCCGAACTGCTCGGCGATATTGCCCTTGCCTTCGAGACTTGTGCACGCGAGGCGGCCGAAAAGGCAATTGCGCTCGAACACCACGCCGCCCACCTCATCGTCCACGGGCTGCTCCATCTTGCCGGTCACGATCACGAAACCTGCGCCGCCGATGCCGAGGCAATGGAAGCACTGGAAATAAAGGCGCTTGCACACATGGGCATTGGCAATCCATATTGCGCTGCACCATTGAACTGAGGGGTTTGACACTATCCATGGCCGATCATGGCCCCGCTTCGGGAGAAGCGGACAGTAGCGGCTCGCTGTGGCGGGTCATTCGCAGGATTTTCCCGCGCGGCGAAGGCGAGCAATCGCTGCGCGCGCAGCTGGTCGAGGCGATCGACGAGCATGAGGACGATCTGCCCGCCGATGCTGCCGATTCGGGTGATCTCTCGCCGCTCGAGCGCAAGATGCTGCGTAACCTGCTGCATTTCAGCGAGCACGACGCCGACCATGTCGCAATTCCGCGCAGCGAGATCGTCGCGCTGCCCGCCAGCGCGACATGGGACGAAGTCGTGGTCGCATTTGCCATGCACGGCCACAGCCGAATGCCGGTCCATGCCGAAACGCTCGACGACGTGATCGGCATGATGCTGATCAAGGACGTATTCACCTATCTGGCCGGCACCAAGCCGCCGCCGAAGGACTGGAAGACGCTGATGCGCCAGCCGCTCTATGTGCCGCAGGCCCGCAGTGCGCTTGACGTGCTGGCCGACATGCGCGCCAGCCGCATCCATCTCGCGGTGGTGTTCGACGAATATTCCGGCACCGACGGCATCATCACCATCGAAGATCTGGTCGAGGAGATCGTCGGCGAGATCGAGGACGAACACGACGACGCGCCCACCGATCTGCTCTGTCAGCGTGATGGCGGCATCTGGGATGCCGATGCGCGCGCCGAGCTGGACGATGTCGCCGAGCGAATCGATCCGGCGCTCGCCGAAGTCGAAGAAGCGGTCGACACCCTGGGCGGCCTTGCATTCGTGCTCGCCGGGCAAGTGCCCCAGCCCGGCGCGATCATGCAGCACGCCAGCGGCTGGCGCATCGAAGTGGTTGCCGGCGACAAACGCCGCGTCACCCGGCTGCGGCTGCACCCCCCCGCCCCTGGCGATGACGGCACCTGAGGCCGATGCCAAGCCGCCGCCTTCCTCCCCTGCGCGCACTCGAAGCCTTCATCGGGGTGGTTCGTCATGGCTCGGCCAAGGCGGCATCGCAGGAATTGGGGCTTAGCCCTTCGGCGCTCTCGCGCCGGATCGGCACGCTCGAGGACTATACCGGCAAGCGCCTGTTCACCCGCCAGCACCAGGCGATGAAGCTGACCGACGATGGCCAGGCCTTTTACGATGTGGTCTCACCCCGGTTGGACGACCTCGCTCTGGCGGTCGAATCGCAGGTCGAAAGCGACGCGGTGCTGCGGCTGCATCTCGGCGTGCCTTCGCTGTTTGGCGAACAGCGGCTGTTCCCGCGCCTGCTCGAGCTGCGCCAGCTCCATCCGCGCCTGCACATCGACATCGACACCGGCCGCAATCTGAGCGAGCGGGTGGGCGAGACGCTGGACGCCGCAATCATCCTCTCGCGCGATCCCGAGTCTTCGTTCCATTCGGTCCGGCTAGACCACAACCGGGTGTTCTCCTTCACCTCGGCCAGGCTCGCGGCAGAAATCGGTCCGGTGCCTGACCTTGCCAAGCTGGCGAAGCAGACATTCCTGATTCACGACAACCTGCCTGACAGTTTCGAGGCCTGGAAAGGGGCAATGGGGCTGGAAACGCTGCAACCGGTCGCCATCGACCATTTCGATTCGGGCCAGCTGGTGCTCGAGGCTGCTGCGCAAGGCCTGGGGATTGCCATCATGCATGCCGACCACTTCGAGCGCGCCCGCGATCCGCGCCTGGCCCGGTTGTTCGATGTCGAGGTTGAAAGCCCCTACAGTTACTGGTTCATCTGCCGACCGCGCGATCTCGCCAGCCGGCCGGTGCGGATCTTTCACGATTGGGTGCTGAAGGCGGGGTTGTAGGGAGGCAGCCACCGCGCGAATGATGGATGCGTGCCTTCAACGCCGTAACCCGCGGCTTTATTGCGTATAGCCGCGGGTTACCTCATCCTTGTGGGCTGCAAACGCTGCCAGCACCTCACCAGTCTCCGTTTCGGGAACTTTGAAGACTGCCAGCGTGCGGCTAAGCTCAGCGGCAACTTCATCGAATTGCTCTGGTGAAATCTTGAGTTCGCGGTGGGCAACTTCCAAGCCAACATTTGTGCTGCCGGGTTTGGTCGGCGTATAGGCAAAGGGTCCGCCTGAAACATTGCAAACCCATAATGTTCGCATGAACTTCAAGCCCGGGAGCCTTGCCAGGCTATTGGTATGCCACTCGCGGAGAGCAGGGTTTTCGGATTTCTGCCCTACTATGGAGTTTTGAACGATTGCATCACTGAAATGATCGACCACCGCTGCAATGGAAAATGCTCCACCGAGGCGTTCGTAGAGGCTCGCATCAGTCATCTGGATCTCCTTGGAGCCTATCGCGTCTCAAGCTGCCGATTGAAGCTCGCGCTGACGCTACGGCTCTCTTCACCAGCTAAACGCGCAAGTTTGCCTGAAGTTCCAATTGGAGCCAACGCTGACCGAACCTTAGGAGACCACCGCCTTGATGATCTTGCCCGGCTCGCGCGGCGGTTCGCCCTTGGGCAGCGCGTCGACGTGTTCCATGCCGCTCTCGACCACGCCCCAGACGGTGTATTGGCGGTCAAGGAAACCGGCATCGTCGAAGCAGATGAAGAACTGGCTGTTGGCCGAGTTCGGGCTGCTGGATCGCGCCATCGAGCAGACCCCGCGCACGTGCGGCTCAGCGTTGAATTCGGCCTTGAGGTCGGGCTTTTGCGATCCGCCCATGCCGGAGCCGTTGGGGCAGCCGCCCTGCGCCATGAAGCCTGGGATAACGCGGTGGAAGGTCAGGCCGTCGTAGAAGCCCTCGCCCACCAATTCGCTGATATGCGCAACATGGCCCGGGGCCAGATCGGGGCGCAGCTTGATGACGACATCGCCGGTTGCAAGGGTGAGCGTGAGAGTGTCAGACATGGGCTTCTCCTGTGATTTGCGCGCCGATATAGGGCCGAATCCGGTAAAGTCACGCGGGGAAGGAATGCCCGGTTGCTTTTGGCACCTGCCTGCGTAGACCGGCGCGCATGAATCCGGATGAACGCCCCGAAATTCAGGACCGCGACGCCGCGCTTGCCGAGGCCGAAGCGGTCGTGCGCCAGAAGAACGAGGCCTTCGACGAAGATAACCGCCTGCGCCCTGAATTCGTCCGCCGGGTCGAAGACGCGCTCGACCGCGATGACCGCGATGCGGTCTATGAACTGGTCGAGCCGCTCCATCCTGCCGATATCGCCGATCTGTTCGAGCTGATCGACCGCGACGAACGCCGCGCGCTGGCGCGGGCCATCGGCGATCTGATGGGCGTCGAGGTCATCGCCGAACTCAACGACTATGTGCGCGAGCTGTTCGTCGAGGATCTGCCCGCCGGCACCGTCGCCGACATCGCCGAGCGGCTCGAAACCGATGACGCGGTCGCGATGCTCGAAGATCTCGACAAGGACGACCAGCAGGCCGTGCTCGCCGAAATGGAGCCGGAAGACCGCGCCGCGATTGAAAGCGCGCTGGCCTATCCCGAGGAGTCCGCCGGGCGGCTGATGAGCCGGGATTTCGTGGCCTTCCCGGAAAACCGCACAGTCGGCGACCTGATCGACTATTTGCGCGAGCACAGCGATCTGGCGACTGAGTTCTGGGAAGTGTTTATCGTCGATCCGGCGCACAAGCCGCTGGGCACTTGCGCGCTCTCGTGGATCCTGCGCAGCCCGCGCCACGTGACGCTGGGCGATGTGATGAAGCGCGACCAGTCGCTGATCCCGGTGACGATGGATCAGGAAGAAGTTGCGCTGCGCTTCCAGAAATACGCGCTGATCTCGGCGGCCGTGGTCGATGAAGGCGGGCGGCTGGTCGGCCAGATCACCGTCGATGACATCGTCCACATCATCCAGGAAGAAGCCGGCGAGGACGTGCTGCTGCTCTCGGGCGCGGGCGACGGCGACATCAACGAGCCGATCCGCGAAACCTATGTCAGCCGGGTGCGCTGGCTGGCAGCCAACCTCATCACCGCGCTGTTCAGTGCGCTGATCATCTCCAGCTTCGGCGCCTCGATCGAAAAGCTGGTGGCGCTCGCCGCGCTGATGCCGATGGTCGCCTCGATTGGCGGCAATGCGGCGACGCAGACCATGGCAGTGACCGTGCGCGCGATGGCGACCAACCAGCTGACCCGCACCAACACCGCGCGGATCCTGTGGCGCGAAATGCGCGTTGCGGCGCTCAACGGAGTGACCATTGCCACGCTGATCGGCGGGGCGACCTGGCTGTTCTTCGCCAGCCCGCTGCTCGGCGCGGTCATCGCCACCGCGGTGGTGATCAACGTGATGACCGCAGGCATTGCCGGTCTGCTGGTGCCGGTGCTGCTCGATCGGCTCGATCAGGACCCGGCGGTGGCCAGCTCGGTGTTTGTCACCATGGTCACCGATTCGATGGGCTTTTTCGCTTTCCTGGGACTCGCGGTGGCCAGCGGCCTCGTGTGATGTTTGTGTTTGGGCTTCGACAAGCTCAGCCTGAGCGGACTCTATTTCAGTTTCCGCTCAGCCTGAGCCTGTCGAAGGCCAGGCAAGCAAGGCTCATCCCATGCCGCTCCATTTGACCAAGGTCGCCTTTGGCGCAACCTCGCTCGACGATTTGATGGGCTGGTTTGCCACACGCGGCAACGAGGCCTTCCTCACCACCCGCTATCTGCCCAAGCGCCATGCCGAGATTGCGGCACAAGGTTCGCTGTTCTGGATCCTCAAACACCAGCTGGTCGCACGCTCGCCGATCCTGCGCTTTGCCGAGGCCGACGCCGGCAAGACGCATATCGTCATCGGCACCGGGCTGGTGCAGGTCCGCCCCTGCCCCAAGCGCGCGCACCAGGGCTGGCGCTACCTCCAGAACGACGACGCGCCGCTCGACCTTGCGGCCGGCGGCGCTGACGGCGACATGCTGCCCGCCGATCTGGCGGGCGAGCTGTCTCGGCTGGGGCTGGTTTAGGGCCGGGCTGCGCGCGGCGCCTGGTTGCCGCCATCGCGGCGACCCTGGCCGCGGGGCCCATTGCGGTCACCACCACCGGGGCGGCGATCGCCATGCGGCGGCGCCGGACGACGTTCACCATGCGGCGCAGGGCGGCGATCACCCTCAGGCCTTGCCGGACGCCGATCGGCATCCGGGCGGGCCCCGGCAATGCGCTCTTCATGCGCCAGCGGGTTGTGCACCGGGCCGGTGCTGCGCGGTGCCCACTCCTTGCGGACGTGCTCATTGCGCGCGTGCTGGTCGCGGCTCTGGCCATCGCGGGACTGGCCGCCGTTGCTGCGGTTGTTGTTCGGGCGGCCCTGGGCCCCGCGACCACCACCGCCGAAGCGGCCCTTGCGATCACGCTCGTCGCGCCGGGCATCCTGCTCCAGTTCGGCGGGCTTGCGGGTCGGCGCGGGCAGCCGGGCGGCTTCCTTCTGGAAATCCTCGGGCAGCGAAAGCGGCATCAACTTCACGCCGGTCAGCTTTTCGATGTCCTTGAGATAGGGCTTTTCATCGGGCGCGACGAAGCTGATCGACGTGCCATCGGCCCCGGCGCGCGCCGTGCGGCCGATCCGGTGGACATATTGCTCAGCGACATTCGGCATTTCGAAGTTGAAGACGTGGCTGACGCCCGAAACGTCGATGCCTCTGGCCGCGATATCGGTCGCCACCAGCACCGGCGTGGTGCCCTTGCGGAAAGCGAGCAGCGCGGCGGTGCGCTGGGCCTGGCTCTTGTTGCCATGGATCGCGGCCGCATTGACCCCGGCGGAGATCAGATGACGCACAACGCGGTCGGCGCCGTGCTTGGTGCGGCTGAACACCAGCGCGCGCTCGACCGAATTGTCGGCAAACCCGGCGCGCAGCTTGATGCTGAGCAGCGCCTGCTTTTCGGCCTGGTTGATATGGATGACGAACTGGTCAACCCGCTCGGCGGTGGTTGCCTGCGGGGCAACTTCCACGCGCACCGGATCATTGATGAACTGGCGGCCGAGATCGGCAATCGCCTTGGGCATGGTTGCCGAGAAGAAGAGGCTCTGGCGCTCCTTGGGGAGCATGTTGGCCACGCGCTTCAAGGGCACGATAAAACCGAGGTCCATCATCTGGTCGGCCTCGTCGAGCACGAAAATCTCGACATTGCGCAAAGTCAGCGCGCGCTGGTCGATCAGATCGAGCAGGCGGCCGGGGGTGGCGACGAGCACGTCAACGCCGCCGACCAGCGCGCGGGCCTGCTTGCCGACGGGCACGCCGCCGAAAATGCACTGCACCGAGAGATTGAGATACTTGGCATAGCCGCGCATGTTCTCGGCGATCTGTGCTGCCAGCTCGCGCGTCGGCGAGAGCACCAGCATCCGGCACGACGCATTCTGGCGCGCCTTGGGATCAGCCGCGAGACGGTGGAGCGAAGGCAGAGCGAAGGCTGCGGTCTTGCCGGTGCCGGTCTGGGCGATGCCCAGCAGGTCGCGGCCCTTGAGCAGCGCCGGGATCGCCTGCTTCTGGATCGGCGTGGGATCGGTGTAGCCCTTGGTTTCGAGCGCACGGACGAGGGGCTCGGCAAGGCCAAGGTCGGAAAAATAGGACATTATATTAGACTCTTTCTTGTGCTTCTGTCCGCTCGTGCTGAGCATGTCGAAGCATCAGTATGGAATGCGGACGCGCGGCAGGATGCCATTGCGCGAGGCAAGGGTTCGTTAAATGCGACCCTGCGTGAAGAAGGAAGCTTCAGGCGAAAACGGCGACCGTAAGTCCGGGCTGGCCATGCGTTGAAACGCGGGCCTCACGCTGCCGGGACTGCGGCGGGACAAGAC
>JANPOS010000017.1:0-10753 GCA_031428115.1 Novosphingobium sp.
CAAGAGATGAACGCGGACGATGTCGGACTTCGATTTCACATATCCGGCATTGCGCTCGCCCAGCGTGATGACCTCGAACTCGTTGGTGAAAGCCGTGGCGGCATCCTCGAAGCTGGGACCGCGTGACGATCGCTGACGACGAGCATCCGCAGGTGGGCCGGGATCGGCGACGACTGGCTGCGCAACTGGTCCGTTCAGCAAGGAGACGCCACCGCGTCGGCGTTGGCGATCCTCGACGCACCGCTCCATATACCAGTCGCGCGCGAAATCCTTGGCGGCGGCAAGGCTGACCTCCTTGGTGGTCTGCCGGTGGTTGCGGCTGCCCAGGTAGGTCGCACACTGCCAGAAGCGGCTCCCCTCACGCCGATAGACGTGAAGCGCTCCATCCATCAGCAAATGGCTTTCTACGGGCATTGTGAAAACTCCAAAGAGTGTAAGACTTGTGTATGTCTTATTAGTAGTCTCGTTCTTAATCAAAACGTTGGTTTTACAGGGTTTTTGGCTAATTTTTTCAGGCTAAACGCAATTTTGAGTCGTTCGCGTCTACCATTCCGCCACAGGGGCCCTGCCTGCGAGAGCGCGCTTAGCCGGGCTCGCTGCGCGGTTCAAGCACTCTGCGTCAGAACTGCCAGGCAACTGCGACATGGGCGAGGCGCGGCCGGTCTTCGACCACGCCGCCGCCCAGCGCGCCCATTTCAAACAACGGCCCGCTTCGCGAGGTCTGATAGGACCACGATGGGCCGACGGTGATGTTGCTGAACTCGGCGCCCTTTTTACCCGAGGCCTGCCGAGCGCCCTCGCGGGCAAGCGCGCGGCTGGAGGCCTGCATTGCTGCGGCTTGCGGGATTGCCCCGGTGGTCAGATCGAAGCGGGTCTCAGCCAGCCGGGTTGCAGGAGTGGCAGCCGGGGTTGCGGCGACATGTTTGCCAGCAAGCGCCGGAGCGGAAATCGCGACAAAGAGCGCGAAGGCAGCGCAGTTACTGGTCCGGATCGTTGCCATGGTGCCCTCGCGGCGCGAATTGCGTCGCCAGCCTCCTGACACGATATGGCTAAGATCATCTGAACACGCGGGCTTGACGCAAAAATCAGGCCTTCAGCGCCTCGGCAACCAGCTTGTGCATCCGCGAATGAATGGCATCGTTGCCGGCCAGCACCTGGGCATCGCAGATATTGAGCGAACGCCCGCGCCAATCGGTGACGAAGCCCCCCGCCTCGCGCACCAGCAGGCAGCCGGCAGCCGTATCCCAGCTCTTGAGGCCGCTTTCCCAGAAGCCCTCATAGCGGCCCGCCGCCACCCACGCGAGATCGAGCGCCGCCGCGCCAAAGCGGCGGATGCCCGCCACTTGCGATGCCAGCGAATTGTAGATCGCGGTCCATTCCGCCGGATCGCCGGCCCCGGCGAACGGAATGCCGGTGGCGATCAGGCTTTCATCGAGCCGGCGTCGGCCCGAAACGCGCAGCCGCTTGTCCTGCTGCCAGGCGCCGCGGTTCTTTTCCGCCCAGAAGCTCTCGTCGGTGATCGGTTGATAGACGAGGCCGGCAAAGACATCGCCCCAGTCGCTGCCGTCTGCTTTCCGCTCCTGCGCGGCGATGGAAATGGCGAAGTGCGGGATGCCGTGGAGGAAGTTCGACGTGCCATCGAGCGGATCGATGATCCAGCGCGGCTTGTCGGGATCGCCCTCGATTACCCCGCCTTCCTCGAGCACAAAGCCCCAATCGGGCCGCGCGGCGAGCAATTCGTCATAGAGCGTGCGTTCGGACGCCTGATCGGCCTTGGAGACGAAATCGGCCGGGCCCTTGCGGCTGACCTGCAAATGCTCGACCTCGCCGAAATCGCGGCGCAGGCGCTGGCCAGCCTTGCGAGCGGCCTTTTCCATGACGCGGATGATGCCGGGAATTGCCATTGCGGTGTTCAGTTCACCTTGCCGACGTAAGTCCGCTCATAGACATCGACGATAATTCGCGTGCCCGCGCCGATATGCGGCGGCACCATGACGCGCACGCCGTTATCCAGGATAGCGGGCTTGAAGCTCGACGAGGCGGTCTGCCCCTTCACCACCGCGTCGGCCTCGACAATCGTCGCCTCGACCTGCTCGGGCAGTGCGACCGAGATCGGCCGTTCATCGTACATTTCAAGAGTGACCTCCATGCCATCCTGCAGGAAAGCCGCAGCATCGCCGATCAGGTCGGCGGGGAGGTTGATTTGTTCGTAGTTGTCCCGGTCCATGAACACGAGGGCATCGCCGTCGGCGTAGAGGTATTGGAAGTCCTTGGTGTCGAGCCGGACGCGTTCGATCGTGTCCTGGCTGCGGAAGCGCACATTGGTCTTGCGTCCGTCGATCAGGTTCTTCATTTCGACCTGCATGAACGCCCCGCCCTTGCCCGGCTGGGTGTGCTGGGTCTTGGCGACCTTCCAGATGCCCTTCTCGTATTCGAGAATGTTGCCCGGACGGATGTCGACGCCGCTGATTTTCATGTGAGGTGCCTTCAGTGAGAAAGATCGGATTTTCTGGCCATGAGCCAAAGAGTGGCGCCCTTAGCGCGGGGCGGCGCGCGTGGCAATCGCGCTTGGGGCCGGGCCTGATCGCTATCGCGCTGGTTATGACGGCTCCTGCGTCGGCAACTCCGGGCGGCGATCTCGAAACCCTGCCGATCGGCGATTATCTGTGCGAACTGCCCGGCGATGTCACCGGGCCAGCAGGGCTACGCGTGCCCGCCGAGGATTTTACCGTGGTAACCGCCTCCAGCTACCGTGCCGGCGGTGCCATGGGCAGCTATCTGCTCGCCGGCACAGACCTGACGATGACCGGCGGCCCGCATCGCGGCAAACGCTATAAGCGCATGTCGACCGGCTTCGTGCGGCTGATCGACAGCGAGGGCAAACCGGGCGATTTGCGCTGCGTGCGCGCCAAGCCGAACAACAGCTAGGCCTTCCCGCGCGCGCAGACATTTTTACGACAGATGTGTTGTATTTCTGCAAAACCCGCCTAGTATCCCGCGTCACGGCCTGGCAAGGCAGGTGTCCGAGGGAGAGGCCAAGTGAACGTCCACTACGGCAGAATCGAATCGCGCGATGATCCCACGGTGCTTGGCACCGAGCCGATTCCGGCCAAGTATTACTATGATCCCGAGTGGTACGAGCTGGAGCGCAAGGCGATCTGGCTGCGCATCTGGATCAACGTGGGCCACGTCTGCGAGCTTCCCGAGCCGGGCAGCTTCATTCGCCGCGAGCTGGAATTCGCCAAGGCCTCGCTGCTTATCACCCGCGCCAAGGACGGCGAAATCCGCGCCTTCCACAACGCCTGCACCCACCGCGGCACCCAGCTGACCAGCGAGCCTTGCGGCAAGAAGAACACCTTCAGCTGTCCCTATCACATGTGGACATTCGGCAGCGACGGTGCGCTGATTTCCGCCCCAGACTTCGAACGGTTCTACACCAGCAAGGAATCGGTCGCACTCAAGCAAGTCGCAGTCGATGTCTGCGGCGGGCTGATTTTCGTCAATTTCGATCCGCAGCAAAACTTGCGCGAATTCCTCGGCGACATGGTGCCGATGCTCGAGCAGCTGCCGGTCGCCCGCGCGACGACATTCCACGAATATGTCTATGACATCGACGCCAACTGGAAGCTGACTTACGACAATTTCCAGGAAAACTACCACTTGCGCTTCATCCACTCCAACACCGTGGGGCCGGGCGTCGGGCCGGAAAATCCCTTCGGCTATCCCAGCAGCTTCAGCCTCAGGGGCAAGCACCGCACGCAGACCATCTGGGTCAATCCCGATGGGCAGGTGTCCCCCACCATGCTGACCGCCTTCACCGGTGGGGCGAAGCGGCTGGCGGCAGACGGGATTCTGGGTCATCCGATGGGCCGCGAATACCTCGCGCTATTCCCGGCGTTCTTCCTGCTGGGCAGCCCCGGCAACCACTTCCTGCACAATGTCTATCCGCTCGGCCCGGAAAAATCACGCGGGGTGATCCGGCTCTACTGGATCGGCGAGGACGAGACGCCAGCCGTGCGCTATGCCCGCGAGTTCACCTTGGCGACCACCCGCGATGTCCATGCGGAAGATGTCGGCGTGATCCAGGCCGGCCAGCGCGGGCTGGCGAGCGGCGCGCTGGCGCACATCCATTTCCAGGAAAAAGAGATTCTCTGCCGCCACCTGATCAAGGTGGTCGAAGAGGAAGTGGAGGCCTACAAGGCAGCCGGATAACGCCGCTCCTGCCAACGGGAGGGATATTGGGAGAATAGCCTTGGAGCTTGGCCTTGAAGGCAAAGTCGCGATTGTCACCGGCGCGACGGCGAATATCGGACGGGGTATCGCGCTCGAACTCGCGGCGAACGGGGTGAAGCTCGTCGTGGTAGGCCGCGATGCCGAGGCTGGAGCCAGCGTCGTCGCGGCTGCAAGCCAGGCCGGCGCGGCGGACGCTGTGTTCGTGGCGGCGGACATGCTCGACCACGGCGCCCCGGCGCGGATACTCGCCGCCGCCGAGGCGCTCGGGCCGCTCGAAGTGCTGATCAACAACGTCGGCGGCAATGTCGATCAGGGCTTTTTCGTCGATTCAGACCCCGCCAGATGGCTCGGCGATATCGACCTCAATTTCGGCACTGTGCTGCGCATGACTCACGCTGCGCTGCCCGGGATGATCGAACGGGGAACTGGCGCCATCGTCAATGTCGGCAGCACGGCAGGCTTGGTCGGCGACTACATGCTGCCGGTATATTCGGCGATGAAAGGCGCGGTGCACAGTTTTACAATCGTACTCGCCAAGGAGGTCGGCCAACACGGCATCCGGGTGAACGCGATTGCGCCCTATGCCACATTCGCCGCCGACCCGGAGGCCTACAGCACGGGCAGCCGCTTCCATCCCGACAACGGCTTCTTCACCAAAGGCCCGCCGATGAGCGAGGCAGACCGCGCCATGCGTCAGCGCAAGACGCTTGTAGGCCGCCCGTTCGGCACGCCCGAGGAAATGGCCGCTGTAGTGGCCTTGCTCGCCAGCCCACGCGCCAGTTTCGTCACCGGGCAGGTCTGGCCGGTCGATGGCGGATCGCTGACATGACCGGGCTGGACGCCGCCGCAATCATCGCCGAGGCCGAGACCAAAGCCGGTTTCGCCGATCCCGAACCGCAGCTGTTGCGCAATCTCGAGGCACTGACCGCCTCGCTGAACCGCGACGGCCGGTTCGGCCCCGAAGGCTTTGCCGCCGCGCGCCAGTCATTGCTGCGCGTGACCAATGACCGGCTGACCGCGCACAAGTGGCTGCGCGACTTCCCCGAAATCGCGCAGGAGGAAATTGCCGAGCCGGTATTCCTGTGCGGCCTGCCCCGCTCGGGCACGACCTATTTCCAGTACCTGTTCGACCGCGACCGCCGCTTCCGCCTGTTGCGCACCTGGGAGGCGATCATGCCCTTCCCTCCGCCCGGCCACGACCCGGCCTCGATAGCGACCCGCAAGGCAATGGAGCGGCAGGTCAACGACGAGCTGCGCCAAAAGGTCGATGGCTTCGACGCACTCCACCTGATCGACGAGAACGGGCCGCAGGAGTGCCACCTGTTTCTCGAACACGGCTACGGCGCGGCGGGATTCCTGAACCTCTATGACTGCCCGGAATATTTCGATTTCCTGATGGACGAGCTCGATCTCGAGCCAGTCTATCAGGTGCACAGGCGCATGCTGCAATTGCTGCAATGGAAGTGCCCACGCCCGCGCTGGGCGCTGAAATATCCTAATCACGTGATTGCCATGGAGCCGATCCGCAAGGTCTTCCCCGGCGCACGCTTCGTGATGACCCACCGTGATCCTGCGCAGATTCTGGCTTCGATTGCCAAGATGAGCCTGAGCCTGCGCGCCGCGCGCCAGGGCGAGCCGGTCGACCCGCACCGCGTGGGCCAGCAGATGCTCCACTTCATCCGCCGCCATATCGACCGGATCATGGCATTTTGCACCGGTCCGGATGCGGCCTCAGTCACCCATGTCGATTACTACCGCCTCGCCGCCGACCCCGCTGCGCTGCTGGATGAAATCCACTCAGGGCTGGGCATCGACACCCCCGATGATGTGCGCGCCAGCATTGCGGCATGGCGCGCGGCCAACCCCCAGGGCAAGCGAGGCGAAAACCGCTACACCCTCGCGCAATACGGCCTCGATGAAGCCGAAGTGCGCGCGATGTTTGCCGATTATATCCAGCATTTTGCCATTCCCAGTGAAACGGATGGCGTCGCACGCCATTGAAGGAGCCAGCCATGCACAATGACCCCGCCATCCAGACCCTGATCGACCGCGAAGCAATCCGCGATCTCGTGCTGTGCTATTCGCGAGCCGTGGACCGCAAGGACGTCGAACTGCTGCGCGATCTCTACACCGAAGACGCGACCGACACCCACGGCGACAGCTTCGACGGACCTGCGGACAAGTATTGCGAATTCATCGCCGCCTCGCTGCCCTACATGACCTACAGCGGCCACCACGCCTGCAACCACATGATCGCGATTGATGGCGATACGGCGAACGGCGAAGTATATGCCCTCGCATTCCACGTGCTGCCTGATCGGGAGAATCCCGGCAAACAGATCGAGGACTTCATGGCGGTGCGTTATATCGACAACTATCGCCGCTGCGCCGATGGCAAATGGCGCTTTTCCAAGCGCGTGGTGACTTACGACATGCAGCTGCAACGCCCCTTCACCGGCGGCGGCCTGATGGGGCTGGGTGCGAAGGATCCGAGCTACGATGTCTGCAAACTGCCCTTCTTCCAGAGGGGCGCGCGGGCCTAGGCAAACAGCCCCTTGTATTGCTCTCGCAGCGCCGCCTTCTGCACCTTGCCCATCGCATTCCTCGGCAGGGCATCGACCACCAGCACCCGGCGCGGCTGCTTGAACCGCGCCAGGTGGCCGGAAATCGCGCTGAGAATGCCCTCCTCGCTGATCCCCTTGCCCACGACCACCGCGACCACGCCCTCGCCCATGTCCGGGTGCGGCACGCCGATCACCGCTGATTCCTCGACCCCCGGCAGCGCATCAATCGCTGCCTCGATTTCCTTGGGATAGATATTCAGCCCGCCCGCGATGATCAGGTCCTTGGCGCGCCCGACCAGCGTGATCCGCCCGTCCGCATCCTGCGTCGCGACATCGCCGGTGACGAACCAGCCGTCTTCGCTCAATTCCTCGGCAGTCTTTTCGGGCATCCGCCAGTAGCCGGCAAACACGTTCGGCCCGCGCACTTCGAGCACCCCCGGCCCGCTACCCCCGCCCTGAATACGCACCTCGACGCCTGGCAGCGGATAGCCGACCGTGCCGGCCAGCCGTTCGCCGCCAACATAAGGGTTGGAGGTGATCATGCCGGTCTCGGTCATGCCGTAGCGTTCGAGAATGCGCTGTCCGGTCTTCGCCTCGAAACGCTCGTGCGCCTCGGCGAGCAAGGGCGCGGAACCCGAAATGAACAGGCGCATCGGCCGGGCGGCCTCAGGCGCAAGTTCCGGCGCTGAGGTGAGCCGGGTGTAATGCGTCGGCACGCCCATCAACAGGCTGGCCCGCGCGAAATCGGCGACCACTGCGGCTGGATCGAAGCCCCGGTGAAACAGCACACTCGCGCCCGCCAGCATGGCCCCGTGCAGTGCCACAAACAGCCCGTGGACATGATAGATCGGCAGCAGGTGGATCAGCACATCGTCGCTGCTCCAGCCCCACAGCGCCTTCAGCGTCTCGGCATTGCTGAGCAGGTTGGCATGGCTGAGCATCGCCCCCTTGGATCGCCCGGTGGTGCCCGAAGTATAGAGGATCGCGGCCAGATCGGTGGGAGCGCGCGGCACGGTCAGCAGGCCAGCTTCCGGCAAGTCAACGAGCAGCGATCCGGTGCCATCCTCGCCCAGCGTCACCAGCACGCCTGATTGCAAAAGCCCGCGCACCTCCGCCTCGTCGGCTGGGCGGCAGACCGTCACTGCCGGCTCGGCATTGCCGAGGAAATAGGCCAGCTCACTCGCGGTATAGGCCGTATTAAGCGGCACATAGACCAGCCCCGCGCGCAGCGCCGCAAGATAGAGCAGCACATTCTCGGGCGACTTCTCCACCTGGACGACAATCCGGTCGCCGGGCCCTGCCCCCAGCGCCCTGAGCCGCGCGGCAAGCCGGGCAGTGCGCGGTTCAAGATCGCTCCAGCGCAGCACGACATTCCCGCCCTCGCTGAGGAAGGCCTTGGCGCCCGCCGCAGTCGTTGCGGCGAGCAGATGCGTGTAGAGATTGCCGTCCGTCATCTGTGCTCAATCCTTGCCCAGCGGCACATCGAACCGCTCGGTATAATAGCGGAATTCCGCTCGCAGCTTTGCCGTATCGAGCCCGAAATCGGTGGGGTCATATTCATGCTTGCCATGCTGCCCGCGCGGGGTCGCATCACGCCACGCCTGCATCCGCGCGCGCGCCTCCTCGGTGAACTCTTCCCCGAGGAAATCATAGAGCCGCTGCATGACCGGGAACGGATCTTTCTGGAACGGCGCGAAGTGGATGTCGAAAAAGCGGTGTTCATTGCCGGCATCGCGAAAGGCAATCATCCGCTGCATACCAAGGTGGCAGAACTCGGCATTGATCGCGCCCATCCACTGCTTGTCGATCTCGTCGGAGACAACTTTGCCCATCTCGAAATAGATGTCGGCGACCGACGGGATGACATTGGCAACGTCGCGGTGGGTCATGCAATAGCGTGCATCGGGAAACACCTTGTCGAGCGCGCCCACGAACATCGAATAGGTCGGGTTCTTGAGCCGCCAGTTTTTGGGACCGCAGCGCCATTGCAGCAGTTTCAGCACCCGCTTCACATAGCGGAAGGTCGGCTCGAGATCGGCCTCGTGGTGAAGCCAATGGGCATAGCTGGGCACATGAAAGCTCGCCTGAAATATCTGCGAGACGAAGCTATAGCCCATGGTCAGCTGGTCTTCGCTCGGCGAGGTCGCGGTCGAGGGCAACATCTGCTTCATGCGCGGAGTGAGCTTGTCGCGCATCGCCATCTGCGCTTCCATCTGGGCAATACGCGGATCGGTCTCATAAGTCGCGGCCTCGGGCGGTGGGCACGGTGCCATCGCTTCCCAGTTGCGCATCGTGCGCACCGCCGGGTCTTCGCCCAGCAGGCAGTGCAGCGCGGTCGAGCCGGTGCGCGGCAGGCCCAGCACCATCAGCGGCGCGACGATTTCCTCGTCGTCGATCTCGGGATGGCGGGCATACCAGTCCTCAATCTCAAGCCGCCGCATCAGCAGCATCACCGCCTGGCCGTCGAACATCGCGCGGCCCGCATCGTTAAGCCGGGCCTCGCGCTCCGCCGCAGCGATCAGCCGCTCCAGCCCTTCGCGAAACCCGTCATCCCCGAACGAGGCCAGGCCTGTTGCAGCCTGCGCCTGCGCCATCAAATCTGCCATGCGCGACATCGATTCGCTCCCTTGCCCAATTCTGCGCTTGGCTCAAATGCCCATCGGCGGCAAGCTGGCCCACCTGTAACAATTGCGGGGAGGATGCCAATGACCGCCAGAATCAAAGTGGGCGTGCTCAACGACATGGCCGAGAGCGCCGAGGAAACCCAAAACGACATCACCGGCTATCTGCGTCGCGAAGTGGCCGTGGTTCAGCTGGCCGGGCGACTCGATGCCGATGTCGAATTTGTCCATAGCTACGGTCTCGGTCTTCCCGCCGGGACACCAGCTGCGGTCGCACGCGCTTTTGATGAACTTGTGCGCCAGGATGTCGTGATGATTGCCGGCCCAGCCATCGGCGACAATGCACTGATTGCGACACCGCTGGTGGAAGCTGCGCGCGTGCCGACGATCAACTGGGCAGGTGCCGAACGGGCGCGCGGCGAATATATGTTTCACCTTCAGGTCGGCAGCCACGAAGACGAATCGCTGGTCGTCGCGCGGCATATGCGGGCAATCGGTGCTTTGCGGCTGGGCGTGGTTTATGACCAGTCGCCGATCGGCACCCGGCACCTGAAGTATCTGGAGGACGAAGCGCGGATCATCGGGCTGGAAATCTGTGCCGCCGAGCCGATTTCTCCGCTCGAAGACGATGCCTGCAAGGCAGTTGAAAAGGTGCTGGCCAGCAAGCCTGACGGCTTCGTCTATTTCGGCCTCGGTCTTTCCGCCCCCGCAGTTGCGCGGCCACTCGCGACCAGCGGCTGGCATGGTCCCCGGATCATGAACACCGCCGGACTGCGAGGCTATGACCCAGCGTTTGCCAGCCATATCGATGGCTGGATCTATATCGACATGCATTCGGATCACAACCAGACGCTCAATGCGCTGCGCCAGCGCGACGATCTGCCCAGCGGTCCCGGCTGGTCGCTCGCCAAGGGCTATGACTTCGGACGGCTGGTGGCTGAAGGATTGGCGCGGTCCACCGAGTTGACCCGGGATGGGGTCAAGACCGGGCTGGAACAGGTTAAATGGCTGCCCGCTGCCGAAGGCATGGAAGGCACGCTTCTGGGTTTCGGCATACAAGACCGCGGCGCGCTTCATGGTCGCTATCTGGTGCTGCGTCAGTGGCTTGGTGGCAGGACTGTGGAGGTATAGCCTTGTTCATCGACAGTATTGTTTAGCCCGGCTATATCCCTCCGCCCATGACCCAACCGCTCTCCACACCGCTACTCGACACGGTCCCCACGCCCCGCGAGCTCCGCCGTCTTGCGCCTGGCCAGCTGCGCCAGCTGGCGGACGAGCTGCGCGCCGAGATGATCTCGGCGGTCTCGGTGACCGGCGGGCATCTGGGCGCCGGGC
>JANPOS010000018.1:0-6013 GCA_031428115.1 Novosphingobium sp.
CCGCTCGAGTGCCTCGGCATTCTTGATGAGCACGCCTGCCTGGGCTCCGCGTCCGACGCCAACCATGATCGACATCGGCGTAGCGAGGCCCAGCGCGCAGGGGCACGCTATGATCAGCACGGATACTGCCGCGACCAGCGCATAGGTCAGGCGCGGATCCGGTCCGAACAAGGCCCAGGCTGCGGCAGCGATCAACGCGACCGCGATCACCACCGGCACAAACCAGCCAGATACCTGATCGGCCATGCGCTGGATCGGGGCACGGCTGCGCTGCGCCTCGGCCACCATCTGGACGATCCGCGCGAGCAGCGTCTCGCTGCCGACTTTCTCGGCGACCATGACGAAGCTGCCGGTCTTGTTGATCGAGCCGGCGATAACTTTGGCCCCAGCCTCCTTGGTGACTGGCATGGATTCGCCGGTGACCAGCGATTCATCGATCGAGACCCGTCCTTCGGCGATCACGCCGTCGACAGGCACTTTTTCACCCGGACGGACGCGCAGATGGTCGCCGACAATGATCAGATCGAGCGTGACTTCCTCGTCCTGACCATCGGCAGTAACCCTGCGCGCGGTCTTGGGCGCGAGGTCGAGCAGCGCCTTGATCGCACCGGAGGTACGTTCGCGCGCGCGCAGTTCGAGCACCTGACCGAGCAGGACGAGGACAGTGATGACGGCTGCCGCCTCGAAATAGACCGGCACGGTTCCCATCGCATCGCGGAAGGCTGGCGGAAACAGCCTCGGAGCGAAATGGGCAACGAGGCTGTAGAGATAGGCGACGCCGACACCCATGGCGATCAGCGTGAACATGTTGAGATGGCGCGACTTGAGCGAGGCCCAGCCGCGCGTGAAGAACGGCCAGCCCGCCCAGAGCACCACGGGCGTTGCCAGCACGAACTGAATCCAGTTCGATGTCTGCTTGCCGACGAGCATCATGAGGCCGGTGAGGTGGCCGCCCATCTCCAGCGCGAAGACCGGCAACGTCAAGACGAGCGCGACCCAGAAGCGGCGGGTCATGTCGGCGAGCTCTGCGTTTGGACCCGAATCCAGCGATACCGTTGCCGGCTCCAGCGCCATCCCGCAAATCGGACAGGAACCGGGGCCGACTTGCCGGACCTCGGGATGCATCGGACAGGTATAGATGACGTCACCGGTGCCGACGGACACCGGCGGTGCGTCCTTCTTGGTTAGATACTGATCAGGATTGGCGACGAACTTCGTCTGGCAGCCTGCGCTGCAGAAATGGTATTCCAAGCCCGCGTGGGTCGCGTGGTGTTCGGTCGCAGCAGGGTCCACCTTCATGCTGCAGACCGGATCTGTCGCGTTTTCTGCGCCTGTTTTCGTGCCACCGCAGCAGCTCGCTCCATGTTGGTGCGCCTTGTGATCAGTCGATGCCATATCGATTCTCCTTCAACGCATCATCATGTGGGGGTCTGACATCATGTCAGGGTCAAGCGACTATTTTGCCTGTAACAAGGGAAACTCCTCAATCTGAGATTCGGGCTCGCCATTTTGGAAAGAAACCGCCCGTGCGCGCCATATAGTTGCGATAGGCATCGCCATATTCGGCAATCGCGGCCTTTTCTTCATGGCTGGCGAGGCGAACGTACATGACGACCAGAACCGGATACATGGCCAGCGTCAGCAGCGTTGGCCATTGCAGCAGGAACCCGGTCAGAATCAGGATGAAGCCGACATATTGCGGGTGCCGCAGCCGCTCATAGATGCCGGTGGTCGCCATTGCGCGGTGTTGTTGCGCTGCATGGAGCACGGCCCAGCCCACCGAGGTCATCCAGAAGCCGCCGCCGATCAGGGCGAAGCTTGCGATGTGAAATGGGCCGAAGTGAGGGTTGACCCGCCACCCGAACATCATCTCGAGCAGATGACCGGCGTCATGCGAGAACCAGTTGACGCCGGGATAGTGCGACTGGAGCCAACCGGCGAACAGATAGATGGTGAGCGGGAAACCATACATTTCGGCAAAGAGCGCGACGAGAAAGGCGCTGAACGCGCTGAAACTGCGCCAGTCCCTTGCCGACTGCGGTTTGAAGAAGCTCAGAGCGAACAGGATGAACACCACCGAGTTGACGAAAGCGAGGTCCCACAGGCCGAACCCCTGCATCTGATGCGTGGCCATGTTACCCTCCATCATTGTGCGCCGGCGTCGCCGGTCCCCTGTGGCTTGCCTGACGGCGGACCACCGCCATGTTTGTGACCATGATGCATGAAGAGGTGCATGATTGGGCAGGACAGGAAGAGCAGGAGCGGCAACGCGCTCAGCACATGCGCGGTGTGCTCGGTGAAGAGGTAATAACCTGCCACGATGGCGAAGCCGCCGAAGACGAGTTTGGCGAGGCCGGACATCTTTCCACCGCCGTGGGGTTCATGCTCTGACATGCAATGGTCCTTTCAAATAACGGGACGAAAGACGGCCTGCGCTGGCAGGGGAAGACGGAATGCGGCGCGTCACCAGCCTGGCTCCAGCGTTCCCAGCCATGCTACGAGGCCAAGGATAACGACGGCAGCAGCCAGTTCGACGACCATGCTTGATCTTATCCGGCAAATGGCCATTGCCTTATCCGCGTGGTCAGTGGCGCGTTCCACTGCGGGAACAAGCCGGAACCGGTGCAGCGCGGCAAGTGCCAGCATGAGGGTAAACAGCGCAAGCTTGCTGACCATCAGGACAATGTAAGTGGCACCGATGCCGGAGCCGAGAGACTGGTCGCCAAGGATGGCGAATCGGTTGATCACCCCCGTCACAAGCAGCAGCGCGACAATCATAGACCCTACAGAACCGAAATTCTTGAGGCATCGTTGAGCGGTGGTCAGGTCAGCGAAGGCGGCCTTCGGGCGGACCACCATATAGAGGAGACAGGTGATCGCACCCAGCCACACGCCTTCGGCCAGCAGATGGACAATGTCGGCAATCAGATGAGGCCATGCCAGCGGGCCTTCGGTTGCAACGCCATGACCGTTCCACGCCAGTGAGGCGAGAGCGATGCTGCTCAGCGCGGCAATACTTGCCAGCGCGTTCGTGCTGTTCGTCGAAACCAGCAAGCCGAGGGCGAGTGCGAGCACGGTGACCGCAAGGCGTAGTGCAAAGGCCAACCCTACCGGAGCTGTCAGTAAAATCGAACGGGCAAGATCAGGATCGATGGTATCAATGGAAGTGCCTGACATGCTGGCGACTAACAGGGCAAACCGAGAATGTTCAGCGCTACTGCGCTCAGCCCGAGCAAGATCAGCCATGGCCGGAACGGAAGCTGGCTGCGTTCCGGGGCGCGTAAGGCATAAAGACCGAAGAGCGGCACACCCAATAGGAGCCCTTCAATTGCAAAGAGGCCGCAGCGGACAGCAATGATTGGCCCCTCGGTCATGCCTGTTATCTGACGGTGAAGGCGAACTGGCCCTGGATCCGGTGCGTGTCAGCCGAAACCGCATGCCAGGTCACAGTATAGGCCCCGCGCGGCAAGGCGCTCGCAAAAGTAGCGATCAGAGTTTTGCCGTCAGACGAAAACCTCGTCCTGATCGCGGGCAACGGAGCCATGGCCGTATGAGCCGCATGATCAGCATGGGACATACCGGCAGGTGCAATTTCTAGACCCGCCAATTGCGGCATCAGTCGTTCGGAGAAGCGAAGGGTTATCTGCCGCGCGGTTTGTACCGCTGCCTGCGCGGCGGGGATCGAGGACACCAGCCTTGGATGAGCCAGCGCGGGAATGGCGGCTGTCATGGCAATCGCAGCAACGGCGGTGACAATCGATCTGATGGTCTTCATGAAACGCTCCTCGGATTTCTGTTCACCAATACGCAGATCACGACGTGACCCCTCACATCCCGGCGCGAAATAATTTGAGGGATTGGTTTAGTCCTTGCGTATGAAGGCCGAGGAGTTCGGAGAACCAGAATGACAGATATCGAAAGCACACTTGCCCGGTTGCGAGACCTTCCGGTTGATCCGCGCCTGAGCATGATCGATGCAGCAGTGCTTGACGGGCTGCATCGGGAACTGGCTACGGACGGTCGTCAGTCAGGCGGGCTGTTTGCAACAGCGGCCGCGGTCGCGCTGGTTACCGGCATTCTGGGTTCTGCCATTCCCGGTGCACCGGTCAGTGCTGCGCCAAATCCGTTTCCGCTGGGCGCGCCTGCGGCGCTTGCCCCGTCGACCTTGCTGACGAGTGCGCGATGAACAATTGGTCCCGCTACCTGATGGTTATAATCATCGCCTTTGCCGCGGCATTGGCAGGCGTCTTTGTGGGTCGCAGCTATATTGTCCCGCCTCCGCCAGTTGAAAACGAGCTTCACCAACTCCTCCACGAGAAGCTCGATCTGGATTCTGCCCAGGAAACGAAAATCGAAGCCATCGAAGCGCAATTTGCCATCCAGCGGCAGGCGCTCGAACTGCAACTGCGAGCGGATAACGCCCGCCTGGCGCAGGCGATTCAGACTGAGCATGGTTATGGACCGCAGGTCAGCGCAGCGATTGATCGTTCGCATCAGGCAATGGGGGAACTCCAGAAAGGTACCCTCGAGCACATCTTCGCCATGCGCAGTGTACTGAGACCCGAACAGGCTGTGCGGTTCGATGATGCCGTGGTCAAGGCGCTGACCGTTGAAGCAAAATGAGCCTCGATCTTGGTGCGTGTTCGGACGGCGAACTGGCAGCTCTGGCGATCGGAGGCAGGCAAAGCGCCTATCGCGAATTGATGCGCCGGCATCGCGATACCATCTTCCGTTTCGCCCGTGCGCATACCGCCAATGACGATGCGGCTCTCGATATAGCCCAGCAGACCTTCATTGCCGGTTTTGCGGCGCTAGGGCGTTTCGATCAGTCGAGGCCGCTCAGACACTGGCTCACGCGCATTGCGCTCAACAAGTGCCGGGATTGGGCGCGGCGCAGAAAGGTGCGCGCGCTCTTCTCGTTCCCCTGTCGGCACTTGATCGCCGCGCACTTCTGCGCGGCGCCAGCCCCGCTGGCAGCGGCCTTGCACTGGCCGCGTGGATGCCTGCATGGGAACAGCCGGTGTCTCGTGGCATCGCCCGGCCGTTGCCACAGCTCTCGTGCGACACCACAGCCCTTCGGGTCGCCCACGAGATGGTGCGTGTTGACGGACGGCAAGCCTACGTCATCGCGATGAACGGCACGGTGCCAGCGCCGCTTCTGCGCCTGCGCGAGGGACAGACGGTCAAGATCACTGTCGACAACGCGCTGGAAGAGGATATTCGTCCCGGCAAAAACATAGTCACTGCGCTGGGCTAACGGTGCATTCGGGTCGCTGGCCTGCGTCGGCTTGGTAACCAGGGCACTTTCCCCCGTCAGCGTGGCTTCCATGGCACTCAGGACATTGGCTTCCAGCAGATGCGGATCGGCCGCTACGATATCCCCTGCTTCCAGAGCCAGCAGGTCGCCGGGCACGACAGCAGATGCGGCAATAACCTGAGTTCGGCCATCACGAATGACACGGGCCCGAGGCGCGGTCATTGCCCTCAAGGCGAGGACCGCTTTTTCTGCTCGATATTCCTGAAAGAACCCTACCAGCCCGTTGATAACGACAATCGTGCCTATCGCAGCGGCATCAAGGACCTCCCCGACCAGGGCAGACACGACGCAGGCGGCAAGCAGCAGCCAGATAACCGGGCTGTTGAACTGGGCCAGCAGCAGTCGCCAGATTGGCTCCGTGGACTTCACCGTCAATTCGTTGGAGCCGGTTTCATCCAGGATGCGTGCCGCAGCTTCACTCGTCAGTCCGCCGCTGGCTAGGTTTGGACGATCCGCTGGAGGACACATCACGCTTCGCTCCGTACCGCACCTGAGGCCCCTTGTAGCTGCGAGTGACGCCACAGAGCGTATGCGGCCGGTATGACGAGCAGCGTCAGGAACATACAGAACGCAAGACCGCCGACTACGGGTGCGGCGGTGCGGGCGGAAAGATCCGCGCCCACGCCCGATTCCCAAAGCAGCGGCATCAGGCCGAAGACCGTTGTCGCGACGGTCATCAGCATCGGGCGAAGGCAC
>JANPOS010000019.1:0-7770 GCA_031428115.1 Novosphingobium sp.
GTTTGCAGCACTCTGGATTTTGACGACTTCCAGATGACGCACCTCCTGATACTGCTTCAAGCCTTCTGACAGCGGCAGATTGCTGTCGCTTAGCACTTCGGCCAGCTTGATCGCGTCCTCGAATGCCAGCTTGGTGCCCGAACCGATGGAAAAATGCGCGGTGTGTGCAGCATCGCCCAGCAGGATGACATTGCCATCATACCATTTCTCGCAAATCACCCGCGGGAAGTTGATCCACGCCGATCCGCGAATATGCCGCGAATTGGTCATCAGCGGATGGCCGCCCAGATGATCGACAAATAGCCGTTCGCATGTCCGGCAGGTTTCGTCCTGGCTCATTTCGCCAAAACCGAAGGCGTCGAAGGTTTCGGGCGAGCATTCGACAATGAAAGTGGAGGTGTCCGCGTCAAATTTATAGGCGTGTGCCCAGATCCAGCCATGTTCGGATTCGATGAAAATGAAATTGAACGCATCGAATTTTTGGTGCGTACCCAGCCACACAAACTTGTTGCGGCGCAGGTCTATATTGACTTTGAACTTTTCCTCGCGGGTCGCGCGCACCCGGCTGTTCAGCCCGTCACTCGCGATGATCAGATCATAGTCCTTGAAGGCAGACAGGTCTGGATCAACCTCAAATTCGAATTTCTGTTCGATACCGAGTTCAGTCGCGCGATCTTGCAGGATATTCATCAAGCGCTTGCGTCCGATGCCGATAAAACCATGCCCGGTGGAGGAGGTTTTTCTGGTACCGACATGCACGTCGATATCATCCCAATGCGTCAGCTCCGCTTCCATCGTGCGTGCACTGACAGGATCGTTGCGGCGCAGATTGTCCATCGTCTGATCGGAGAACACCACACCCCAGCCGAACGTGTCGCCGGGCTTGTTGCGCTCGAACACATCCACCTGCACGTCCGGATTGCGCAGCTTCATCGAGATCGCGAAATAGAGTCCTGCCGGGCCGCCGCCTACGCATGCTATTTTCATCGTTTCGTGCCTCGGAAAGTCATTGGTCCTTACATAGAAGGAATAGGATATTTTAAGCTTAAATTAATTACCCTGTCAAGCGTGACGTCTCCTGCTTGAACGACAAATCCCGGTCACTGGGCATGCCTGTAGCTGGGATTTGCACGCACAAGCCGACTTCAGCGACGAAGGTCGGAATTTCGCCCCGACTGTCACCGTCCATTCCAGACCACGGTTGTAGACGCCTTCAAATGCCTGCACCACACCGACCGTTACGCAGGACATCAGATAGCGTATGCCACCGATGTAGCCGGTGAGGTTGAGCTGCAGGTAGAGGTGATCAAGGGGCTGCATCTGGATGGGCCGATGCTGCTTCAGATCTCCGAAGATCTGCCATTTCTGGCCCAGCCGATGACCGTGGCGGAACGTAGTGCAGTGAAAGCACTGGGCCAGAAGTATGGCCAGACAGATATCGAGGACAATGCGCCGGTTACTTTTATCGGTTCAGGAGCGACGCTGAATGATGCCACAAAAAACGGGCTGGACAGTGCCGCCCGCGTAACCGGGCTATTCCTGGATCTCAGACTCGCTGAGCACGATCTGGGGGTAAAAGGGTGCCTGGGGTAGCTTAGAGAGGTTGAGGGGCCTTAGAGAGGCTGTGAGCCGGAAGGGCATAGCTAGAGGGCCAGGCTGGCTAGGGCCAGCTCGGCTTAGGACCATGTGCGCCTTTGAGGGCGATGGTCCGGTCTGCGGAGAGCAGGTGCGGGGCAACAATCGGCGCTTTTGGCCGCTTTTTCTCCTTCGGCCATTTTGGCAGTACGGAGTGGAGGCTCGGCGCGGGCATGGGGTTTTGCCCACGCAACGAGATGCGGCGCCGAAGCGCCGCTGTCGTCGGGCACTTGGCGGTCGGATGTTCTAGTCAGAGCTTGAACAAGGTAAGCTGTTTATCCCAGGCAATCGGCAGATCGGCTGGTCCCGTTTTCACGCCGATCGACAGACGGTAGGAATAAGGCCAGTTTTTAGGTCCGATTCGAAGCGCTCGAACTGCTTTGTTGAATGACAAGCTTGAGGCGCTTCTCTGCCGAAATGCCTGCCGCTCCGCCAGTTAGGCCGTGATTTTGAGGCCGGCCATGCTCCGCATGCATTGCAGCAGCATGTGAGGCTGAGGGCTTGGGATCAGGTAATGCGAGTAAGCCAACCTGAGAAACAGCTCAGCCGCCTGCTCGGCAGATATTTCTTTCGTGCGCACGGCCGGCATGCGTTCAAGCGCATCTCCCAGCAATCCAACCCAGGTCAGGCGTTGCTTGTCGAGCGAGGCTGCCAGCGAGCGAACGACGAAGCCGGGCTCGCGCAGCAGCGATTCCGTTCCGAAGGTTTCATCGAGATAGGTGACGAGATAGCCGAGCGCGGCATCAAGCCGCCCTGCCGGAGTTAGCTGAACCTCAAGAGCTGCCGCAAGGCCTTGATAGAAGCGCTCCTCCTGGCGCAGTGTGATTGCTTCGAGCAAATGCTCGCGGGTCGCAAACCAGCGATAGAGCGTGGGGCGAGACAACTGCGCCGCCTCGGCTACGGCTGACAGGGTCAGCCGTTCATTGCTGCCCAGTTCGGCGAGCAGCCGACAGGCTGCGGTAACAATGGCATCTGCGCTGGTAGTGCGTTCACTCATGCGTCTGAGCTTTACGCATCTGGCTACCAATGTAAAGCTTCCGCTATAACCAGACTTGACAGATCACTCTCTATTTGTAACGTTTAGACGTCACGCAGGCAAACGCCCGAGTCAGGGTTGAGTCGGCCAAAGCTGATGGGAGAGCGAAATGAATGCAATCGGCGCACAGGCTAAGCTCGAAGTGCAGGCTGCGGTGAATTACATCCGTAACCCGCGGGCATCGGAAGCCGAACCCAAGCTCGAATTCTGCACCGAGGACGAAACGCTCTCGACGATGCAGACCCTGCCGGGCGAGGCCATGCAGATCGTCTCGGCGCGCGGGATCGATACCTCGCTCGACCGGGAGGGTTTCGTGCTGGTTCGCCATGCCAGCAAAGTCGAGGATTTCAGCCTGATCGAAGAAGATCCGGCGGTTGACCAGATATACAACGACGAGATGGCCATGCTGCTGCGCGAAGTCACCGGCGGGGTGTTCGCGATGATGCTGGGTGGCGGCAAGAAGCGCTATGGCGAAAGCGCTACCGACAAGCTGGCCTCGCTGATCAACGCCAAACCCGCCCGTTATGCCCACGCCGACAACACCGACAGTTCGGCGCAGGAGCTGTTCGCCCATATCAAGGCCGCAGCCGGGGATCAGCTCCCACCGAACGCGCGCTGGGCGTTATACAACATGTGGCGGGCGGTATCGCCGCCGCCGCAGGACTTCCCGCTCGCTATCTGCGATGCGCGCAGCGTCGCTATAGGAGACGAAGTGACGGTTACGGCGGTCACGAGCACGCGTGGGGTGGGCGAGATGCGCCACGACACCACAAGTTATATCCATAACCCGCAGCACCGCTGGTTCTATTACCCGGACATGACCCGCGACGAGGTGATCGTGTTCAAGGCGCATGACAGCAAAGAAGGTGTGGCGCGCCGCGTGCCGCACACCGCCTTCACCGATCCGACCTGCCCGCCGGGCACGCCAACCCGGGCCAGTGTCGAGGCCCGCGGCCTGGTCATTTTTGTATGAGCAGCCCGCCCCGCATGTCCGTGGCAGCGGTGCTGGAGATGGCAGGTAAGCTTTCGCCAGTTGCAGATCCGTCACCCGGCCTGTTCGCGGACAATCTCGAATTGCTGATCAATTCGATTAACGAAGAAGCGCAGATGAGCGAAGCGGGCGTAGCTGCCTGCAACTGGATGCTGGCATCAGCGCAGGCCAAGCGCAACGAGACTTCGCACTGGTGCGCCAGCGAGCCGCTGATCGAACAGCAGCCGGTCGAGCGGCCGGTGTTCCTCACCGGCCTGCCGAGATCGGGCACAACCTATTTCCAGTACCTGTTCGATCGCGAGCCAAGCTTGCGGATGATGCGGACCTGGGAAGGCGACAGCCCTTGCCCGCCGCCGGCGGTCGATCCCGCATCGGCCAAAGCACGACGCGACCAGTGTGCCGACCAGCACCGCCAGCGCCGCGAGCAGGACGGCGGGGCCTCGGACAGCTTCCACCTGTCCGATCCTGACGGTCCGCAGGAATGCGTGATGATCATGGACCAGACCTTCGGCAATGCCGGGCATTACTGGACCTTCCGCGTGCCTGGCTATTTCGACCGGGTGTGCGACACCATCGACATGACCGCCTGCTATGCGCACCACAAGCGCGTGCTGCAGGTGCTGCAATGGCAGGCCGAGCCAATGCGCTGGGCGCTGAAATGGCCGTGTCACCTGCTGGCGCTCGATAATATACTCGAGGTCTATCCCGACGCCGCAATGGTCGTGACCCACCGCGATCCGGTGGCTGTGCTCGCATCGAACTGCAGCTTTACCGCGTTCCTGCGTGCCAAGTTTTCCGACCATGTCGATCGCGCCGAAATCGGGAAACAGATGAAGGATCTGGTCGGCCGCCATATCCGCGCGCTGGTCGAATTCGATAGGAGCCGCAGCGCCAGCCTGCCGATCGCCCATGTCGACTACCGCCAGGTGGTTGATGATCCCGAGGCAGCGATGGTGGACGTTTACCGCTCGCTCGATCTCGAGCTGACCGGTGAAGTTCGCGCGAGCATCGCCACGTGGCGCGCAGAAAACCCGCCGGGCAAGCGCGGCGTTCATACCTATGACCTGAGCGATTACGGGCTCGATGCCGGCGAAGTGGCGGAGGAGTTCGCGTTCTATACGGACCGGTTCGATCTCGCTGGCAAAGTATCTTCATGACCAAGCCATCCGGTTTCGCCGCGGTGCTCGAAGGGCTGGCCGGTGTGCATCAGCGCCTCTCCGCCCATCTGACCGGTCAGGATCACCATGATGACGAGCTCACCGTGGCGATGCTCGGCGGGCTCATGTCCAGCTATCTCGCCCGGGTATGCTCCGATCTGCTGCACCCAGCCTTTCTTCCCGGCGCCGGATATCACCAGCGGATGGGCATGCCCAATCCCGACACCGTCTATCTGACCGCTGCCATCGATGGCGCGGGCACCTATCGGCTGACCGGCGATCGCGGCACTGCGCCTGACGTTTCGCTGATGCCGATGGGCGGGCCGACAGCGGCGGGTCTCAAGACCTATCCCGCCATCGACCTGCGCAGTTTCGATGTGGATGCCGATGGCCGCCTCGACCTTGTTCTATCGGCACAGCGGCCGGAGGGTTATACCGGCCAATGGTGCGAAATCGCGACCGATGTGCGCAGCCTGATGCTGCGTTCGGTGTCCGATGACTGGGGTCGGCAGAGCGATCCGGTCCTCGCGATCACCCGGCTCGATAGCCCCAGCCGCCGCGAACGCCCGGCAGCGGATGCCCTCGCTGCCACCCTCGCCGGGTTGGTGCCGATGGTTGAAGGGACGCTCGCATTCGGCATGCGCAAGGTCGCCGCCCTGCGCGCCGGGGGCTTCGTCAATATGGTCACCACGGTCGATTATTCGGCTGGCGGCGGGCTGGCAGGGCAATGGTATCACGAAGGCGTGTTCGAGGTGCCGCCAGGACAGGCGCTGGTGGTCGAGGCGGACCTGCGCGGCGGCGTCAATACGCTGTCGCTGGCGCTTACTGACGCGCTGGGCTGCACGCTCGACTGGGCCAATGCGCAGACCAGCCTTAACCGCAAGCAGGCCCACATCGACACCGACGGCTTGCTGCGGTTTGTCATTGCCGGCGAGGATCCCGGCATTGCTAATTGGCTCGACACCATGGGGCACCGGGTCGGCGTCATGCAATTGCGCTGGACCGGATGTGCGGAGGCGCCCGTCCTGACCTTTCGGCTGGTCGATATGGGCGCCGTTCAGTCCAGCCTGCCGGCCGAGACCCGCACGGTCACGCGTGAGGAGCGCGATGCGATCCTGCGCCATCGCGCAGCCGGAGCGCAGCTTCGCACTTACTGGTGATAGTCGCTGGCACCAGCAGCATCACACGCAACGCACCATCGGGAGTGTCTGAAATGGCAAATGCCGGCGAAACTCACGCCATGGCGCCGCTGCAGCTCGCCGACCAGTCCGCTCGATGCGGCATGGCCGCTGGCCAGCACCACATAAGCCTCAATGGCCTCACCGCGCACGGCGTCGGGAACCGCGATCACCGCCGCCTCGACAACTGCAGCGTGCGACAGCAACGCCGATTCCACCTCGAACGGGCCGATGCGGTAGCCGGCCATGATGATCACATCGTCATCGCGCGCCGAGAAGTAGAAATAGCCATCGGCATCGACCATGCCGGTAGGCGCATCGCCGCCCAGCACCTCGCGCTTCGGCCAGGCACCGAGCAAGCGCTGCCGCTCAGGCCCGGGCGTGCCGGCCCCCATCATTCCGCCGCCGTGGCCGCGCCGGCCGACAACGGCTTCGGGCGCGGCTCGCCTGGCTTCGGTCCAGTCCTGCAGGGCCATCACCATGTTGCGCTCTGCCGCCTCGCCGGGTGCCGGCGCATTGCCGAACATCGCCGAGAGCCCGGAATTGGGCACGGGTGCACCCTCGGCGAGGCTGCTGGCCACGGTGATGGTGACATCCCTGATTCGGAGCCCGGCCAGCCTGCTGTTCCGCATCGTCTCACCCCTTGCTTGGTTATTGCACCAGGTGGAGCAGATAGCTGCCAAGCCGTGACTTCGCATTTGGGGATATGGCAAACCGGGTCAGCCGTCGGGCGCCAGCGCGAGGATGCTGCCCATGATGATGCGCACCAGATCCGGCTGGCCGCGCGCGCCGGTCTTGGCGAAGATCGACTTGGAATAGGTCCGCGCCGATTGCACGGTCAAACCGATTTCAACGGCGGCCTCGGCAATGGTCCTGCCGCGGCACAGCGCCAGCGCGAGTTTGGCTTCGCTCGGTGTCAGCGAAAACAGCTCGGCAATCTGGACCTGCCGGTCTTGTGTCGACCAGTTGTCGCCATGGACATAGGCAATCACCGCCGCTGTGCCCGCAGCGGCCAGCAACCGGTGCCTGGCCGGAACGATCAGCATATCAAGCCAGGGATCGCCGCGCAGCTGCAGGACGCGCGGCTGACGCTCGGTGCCGGCCGCGATCTTTGCCACAACCTGTTCGATTTCGCTTTGCAGTTCGGCCGGCTTGACCAGCAGGCGGCCGGCCTTGTCGCGCCCCAGGACATCCGAATTTGCCAGCACATGCGCGCCGAACTGGTCGGCGCTGATCACCTGCCCCTCGGCATCGAGGGCAATCCAGCCGAATTGCAGCCGGCGGGCGGCGTCGCGCGCCATCTCGCCGGCAAAGCGGTCTTGTTCGCGCGCGACAAAATGGCGCAATACGCCGCGCAACACCGGGGCGATCTGGTGCAGCAGCCGGGTCACGCTGTCGCTGAAATCCTTCCCGCTGCGGACAATGGACAGCCAGGCATCGACGCCGCTGGCCTCTTGAACACGCATCTCGCGCACCGCACCAATCCCGAAGGTTTCAGTCAGGCTCCTGAAAAACGCCGGGTAATCGGCGCCATCCTGCGCCAGGATCTGCGCAAGCGAATAGACCTTGCCCTCGGCCGCCCAGCGGCTGCGCACCGGCGAATTGGGATAGCCGAACTGGCTGAACGTGGACCGGACCGCTGCGATGCTCGCATCGCCCGCCAGCAACCAGATGCCCTGTTCGGCTTGTACGTTGGGCGACTGGATCAGCAGGGTGGCGAAGTCAGCCCCGGTGGCAAGGCGCAGGCGCTCAAGGAATGTGCTCCACAGCGGC
>JANPOS010000020.1:0-59206 GCA_031428115.1 Novosphingobium sp.
TGTTAGCCGCAGCTTCCCCTGCCTTATTGCAGTCCGAATGGAAAGAGTTTCGATGCACGCCTATCGTTCACACAACTGCGGCGCGCTGAGCGCCAGCGATGTCGGCCAGAGCGTCCGCCTTTCCGGCTGGGTGCATCGCAAACGTGATCATGGCGGCGTGCTGTTCGTCGATCTGCGCGATCATTATGGCCTGACGCAGATCGTCATGGATGCCGACAGTCCGGCGCTCGCGGTGCTCGAAGGGCTGCGCGTCGAAAGCGTGGTGACGATTGACGGGTCAGTGAAGGCGCGCGGCGAGGGGACAATCAATCCCAACCTCGCCACCGGCGAAATCGAAGTCTATGCCCGCAGCGTGACCGTGCAGTCGCGCGCCGAGGAACTGCCGATGCCGGTGGCCGGCGAGCAGGAATATCCTGAGGATATTCGCCTCAAATACCGCTTCCTCGATCTGCGGCGCGAGAAAGTCCACGCCAACATGATGCTGCGCTCGCACGTGATTGCGAGCCTGCGCAGCCGCATGGTGGCGCAGGGTTTCAACGAGATCCAGACGCCGATCCTCACTGCTTCCAGCCCCGAAGGCGCGCGCGACTATCTGGTGCCCAGCCGGGTGCATCCGGGCAAATTCTATGCGCTGCCGCAGGCGCCGCAGATGTTCAAGCAGCTGCTGATGGTCGCCGGATTCGACAAATACTTCCAGATCGCGCCGTGTTTTCGCGACGAGGATGCCCGCGCCGACCGCTCGCCGGGCGAGTTCTACCAGCTCGATTTCGAGATGAGCTATGTCACGCAAGACGATGTGTTCAACGCTATCGAGCCGGTGCTGGCGGGCGTGTTCGAGGAGTTTTCGAACGGCAGGTCGGTGACGCCGGCGGGCAGCTTCCCGCGCATTCCTTTTGCCGAGTCGATGCTCAAATACGGCTCGGACAAGCCCGACTTGCGCAATCCGATCGAGATTCACGATGTTGGCAGCCACTTCGAAAAATCGGGATTCGGGCTGTTCGAGAAGATCGTTGGCGGCGGCGGCAGCGTCCGCGCCATTCCTGCGCCAGCGACGGCCGAAAAGAGCCGCAAGTTCTTCGACGACATGAACGAATGGGCGCGCGGCGAAGGCCACGCGGGCCTCGGCTATGTTACCCGCAAGGCAGGCGAATTCGGCGGGCCGATTGCCAAGAACCACGGCGAGGAAAGCATGTTGGCGCTTTACGCCGCCATGGGCCTTGGCCCTGATGACGGCTGTTTCTTCGCCGCGGGCAAGGAACTGCAGGCCGCCAAGCTGGCCGGTGCAGCGCGCACCCGCGTCGGCGAGCAGCTCGGACTGATTGCGGAAGGCGAGTTCAAGTTCTGCTGGATCGTCGATTTCCCGATGTTCGAATACGACGAGGACGCCAAGAAAGTCGATTTCAGCCACAACCCTTTCAGCATGCCGCAGGGCGAGCTTGGAGCACTCGAGACAATGGACCCGCTCGAGATCAAGGCCTGGCAGTATGACATCGTCTGCAACGGGGTGGAGCTCAGCTCCGGCGCGATCCGCAACCACCGGCCCGACATCATGTACAAGGCCTTCGAGATCGCCGGCTACACCCGCGAGGATGTCGACACCAATTTTGCCGGCATGATCAACGCCTTCAAGTATGGCGCGCCGCCGCACGGCGGCTCGGCACCCGGCGTGGACCGCATCGTCATGCTGCTGGCGGATGAGCCCAATATCCGCGAAGTCGTGGTCTTCCCGATGAACCAGAAGGCCGAAGACCTGATGATGGGCGCGCCGGGGCCGGTTTCGGCCAAGCAGCTGCGCGAGCTGAATATCCGGCTGGTGGAACAAGCGCCGAAGGGGTAATTCAACTGCTCACCTCGCAGTGGCTCAGTTTTAATAGAAGTCGCGCCCAGTCTTCGCTTGGTATATGCTTCCAGCACACCATGGAGGTAATGTTTTGACTGAGGTTTCTGTCTCCTGCGATAAATGCGGGGCAACCATTCACCTCTCCGGAGAGACGTGTCCTTTGGACACGCCGGAAGCAATCGACGGTGCAGTCATCGATATCATAATGGATCTGGCTGAGGCGTCGAGCGACGCAAAGGACTTCCTCGTAAAAAAGCAACGGGGCAAGACCCCTGTGTAACGGTCCGCACGGGACCAGTCGCTAGCGAGAGATCTCAGGCGGTCGCCCCTCTTGCTTGACTTGAGCCAGAGTCTGGTTCTAGGGCGCGCAGCGCACATCGGACCGTGTTGGTCCAACTGGCACATCCGCACGCCGAGTCCTGTCGAAGGGCGCTGCGGATCCACCTGGCAGGTGGAGCCTCGTATCCATGGCAAATGTCACCGTGATCGGCGCCCAGTGGGGCGATGAAGGCAAGGGCAAGATCGTCGACTGGCTCGCCAGCCGTGCGGACGCCGTCGTGCGCTTCCAGGGCGGGCACAATGCCGGGCACACGCTGGTGGTGGATGGGGCGGTCTACAAGCTCAGCCTGCTGCCGTCCGGCATCGTGCGCGGCACTTTGTCGATTATCGGCAACGGCGTGGTGCTTGATCCGTGGCACTTGCGCGAAGAGATCGCCAAGCTCGAAGGCCAGGGCGTGGCGATCAGCACCGCCAACTTCGCGATTGCCGACAATTGCCCGCTGATCCTGCCGATCCACCGCGAGCTCGATGGCCTGCGCGAGGCCGCCGCCGGCGCCGGGAAAATCGGCACCACCGGGCGCGGCATCGGCCCGGCCTATGAAGACAAAGTCGGTCGCCGCGCGATCCGGGTTTGCGATCTGGCTCACCTCGATGCGCTGGAGCCGCAGCTCGACCGGCTCTGCGCGCATCACGATGCCCTGCGCGCCGGCTTCGGCCAGCCGCCGGTGGACCGCGCCGTGCTGCTCGCAAGTTTGCGCGAAATCGCGCCCTACGTGCTGCAATTTGCCGAGCCGGTGTGGAAGCGGCTGAACGAAGTGCGCCGCAAGGGCAGCCGCATCCTGTTCGAGGGCGCGCAGGGCGTGCTGCTCGACGTCGATCACGGAACTTATCCGTTTGTCACCAGCTCGAACACGGTGAGCGGCACGGCGGCCTCGGGATCAGGGCTTGGCCCCAATGCCACTGGCTTCGTGCTGGGCATTGTCAAGGCCTATACCACCCGCGTCGGCGCGGGGCCTTTCCCGACTGAGCTGGAAGACGAGATCGGCCAGCGGCTGGGCGAACGCGGCCATGAATTCGGCACTGTCACCGGCCGCAAGCGTCGCTGCGGCTGGTTCGATGCTGTTCTGGTGCGCCAAAGCTGTGCGATTTCGGGGGTCACGGGCATCGCTCTGACCAAGATCGACGTGCTCGATGGGCTGGAGAAAGTGAAGATCTGCACTGGCTACCGGCTGCGCGGCGAACTGCTGGATCACTTGCCCAGCCACGCTGCCGATCAGGCGAGCGTCGAGCCGGTCTATGAAGAAATGGACGGCTGGAGCGGCACAACCGCAGGCGCGCGCAGCTGGGCTGATCTGCCGGCGCAAGCGATCAAATACATCCAGCGTGTGCAGGAGCTGATCCAGACGCCGGTTGCGCTGGTCTCGACATCGCCCGAGCGCGAGGATACCATTCTGGTCACCGATCCTTTCGTGGATTGAGGAGGCTGTGATGGCAAAGTTTGAACCGTTGGCTGAATACTGCCGACAACAGACCTTGCGAGAGTTTGAGCTTCCTTTCCACAAAATTGAAGCACTCATCGGAGAAAAGCTGCCCGACAGCGCACTCCGACCTCAATATTGGGCTAATGTAGTTGATGGCACTGGCCCCGTTCGCTCGGCAATGCGCGATACACCCTACGAGACGTTCCTAGTTTCTGGGTCGCGAAGGGTGCGATTTGAACGAAGGCGCTAAATTGATAAAACTTCGTCATCTCGCCCCGCTCGTCCTCACATTGATGACCAGCGCCGCTGAGGCCGAAGCCCAGCTGAACCTGCCCGAAATCGACTATATCCGCGTCGAAAAGGCGGCGCGCACGATGCAGCTCTATTCTGCCGGGCAGCTGGCCCACACCATCCACGGCATCCAGCTTGGCGATGCGCCCTTGGGCCACAAGCGCTTTCAGGGCGACGAACGGACGCCCGAGGGGCGTTACACCATCGACTACGGCAACCCCGCTTCGAGCTATTACCTTTCGCTGCACATTTCCTATCCCAATGCCGCCGACCGCGCCTATGCCGCAGCGCAAGGTCGCAGCCCGGGCGGACTGATCTTCATCCATGGCCAGCCTAACGGGCTACCAGCGGGGCGGATACCGGGCGACTGGACTGACGGCTGCATTGCCCTGTCCAACGAAGAGATCGAGGCGCTGTGGCAGGCGGTGCCCGATGGCGCGGTGATTGACTTGCTTCCCTGACCTCCCCCTAGGGGGAGGAATCAGAAATCGACCGCAATGCCCTTGTGCACCCAGTCGCCATAGCGGGTGGGCGAGAGTTCCTCTTCCTCGCCCTTCGCCGCTTCCGGTTTGGGCGCGGGATCATTGCTCCAGTGCGCGGGCTTGGCGAAAGGTTCGGGACGTTTGGTGGCGCGCTGGGTCATGTGATCAGGATGGGCGCACTGGTCGCGCTTTGCAACTTCCCCTAGGGGCAAGTCATGGACATTCCCGGACTCCCCGCCCGCAAGGCCGCCTTGCGCCTGCTCGATGCCGTGCTGCGCCGGGGCGAGACGCTCGAAGCGGCGGGGCCATCTGCGCTGCAAGGTATCCGCAGCGATGCCGACCGGGCGCTGGCCCGCGCGCTCGCCGGCGAGGCGCTGCGCTGGCTGATCGATCTCGACGCCCTGATTGACAGCGCCACCCGCTTGGCGCTGCCCGAGGACGCCAAGGCACGCGGCGCGCTGCGGCTGATGCTGGCGGGCTGGCTGCGGCTGGAAACCCCGCCCCATGCGGTGATCGCCACCGGCCTGCCCTTGCTGGCGGGCGGACCGCGCAGGCTGGCGCACGGGGTGTTCTCGACGCTGGTCAAGCAAGGCGTAACCCTGCCTGCCGCGCCAACATTGCCAGACGGTGTGGCAGAGCGCTGGGGGCCGCGAGCCGAAAACATCGCCGCCGCGCTGGCCCAGCCCCCGCCGCTCGATCTCGTGCTGCGTGATGCGGGCGAGACCGCGCTGTGGGCAGAGCGGCTGGGCGGCATATCGCTGATCCCCGGCCATCTGCGCCTGCCGCGCGGACAGGCTGTCGACCGGCTGGAGGGCTTCAGGGAAGGGGCATGGTGGGTGCAGGATCTCGCCGCCAGCCTGCCTGCGCGCCTGCTGGGTGCCGGAGCCAATGACTCATGCGCGCGCACCGTGCTTGACCTGTGCGCCGCGCCGGGCGGCAAGACCATGCAGCTGGCGGCATCCGGATGGAACGTCACCGCGCTCGATGCCAGCGCAAAGCGGCTAGAGCGCATGCGCGAGAACCTGACGCGCACCGGCCTCGCGGCGGAGCTGATTCAGGCCGACGTGCTCACATGGGAGCCGCCCCGCCGCTTCGATGCGGTGCTGCTCGATGCCCCATGCACCGCGACCGGCACCTGCCGCCGTCATCCCGATGTGCTCCACCGCATCGGCGCGCGCCATATCGCGGAAATGGCCGAGCTTCAGGCCAAGCTGCTGGAGCGCGCGGCTGGCTGGGTCGCGCCGGGCGGCAGGCTGGTCTATGCGGTCTGTTCGATGGAAAGCGCGGAAGGCGAGGCGGCGGCGGCGGGCGTGATGCTACCGGTTGAGCCTGTCCTGGCCGAAGAACTGCCCGCAGGCCTGGCTCCGACACCAGCAGGCTGGCTGCGCACCGACCCCGCCATGCTGGCCGAGGCGGGCGGGCTCGATGGCTTCTTTATCGCCCGCTGGCGCGCGCCGGGGGTTTAGCCGCCCCCAGATGCAGAAGGGCGGCCCTGGCCGGACCGCCCTTCGCGTTTTCAGTTTTGCCAGAAGGCCGACCGGTTAGTCGCTCTTCTTCTGCTTCAGCCGGCGCCGGCCAGCAAGCGTTGCCGCGGCCGCGCCGAACAGCAGCAGCATCGGCGGTGCCGGGACCGGAGTTCCGCCGGTCGAGCCGGTGCTGGTCGAGCCGCCCGACGACGACGAGGTCGACGAGCTGGAGCTGGTCGAGCTGGAGCCCGACGAGCCGGTAGCACCAGACGAGCCGGTAGAACCAGACGAGCCCGTGGAACCTGAAGAACCGGTAGAGCCTGACGAACCTGTGGAGCCGCCCGAGCTCGACGAAGACGACGAGCTTGAGCTGCTGCTCGACGAAGAGCCTGAGCTGCCGCTCGAGGTTGCGCCGCTCGATGTCGCGCCGCCGGAAGTCGACGAACCACCAGACGAACCGGACGATGAGGACGAACCTCCCGAAGAGGACGAGCCGCCCGAACCACCTGAACTGCCATGATGACCGCCCGAGCTGCCGTGATGGCCGCCGCTCGATGTCCCTGGCTTGCCGCCGGTGGAGCCGCCGCCCGAAGAGCTGGACGAGGACGACGAGCTGGATGAGGAGGAGGAGCTCGAAGACGAAGACGAGGAGCTGGAGCTGCCGCCGGTGCTGGTCGAGACATTGCCCGACGAGGTGGAGACATTGCCCGAGCTGGTGGAGACATTGCCCGAACTTGTCGAGACGTTGCCGCTGCTGGTCGACGTCGAGGTCGAGACACCGCCCGTGCTGGTCGAGACATTGCCAACGTTGACATTGACCGTGACGCCGCCCGAGGTCGAAGAACTGCCGGTCGAACCCGTCGAACCCGTCGAACCGGTCGCGCCGCTCGAAGTCGAGGTCGAACTGCCGCCAGAGCCGCCCGACGAAGTGGAGCCGCCCGAGGTCGAGGTCGATCCGGTGCTGGTGGACGAGATCACCACGCTGCCGCCGCCGCCGCTGCTGCCGCCGAAGAAGCCGCCGAAGAAACCACCGCCGAAGCCGCCACCAAAGCCGCCGCCGCCAACAATGACCGGCGCGCTGCCGCCCGACGAGCTCACGGGCATCGGCGGCAAGGGGGGCATATAGGGTGCGGGCATCGGTGCGACTGCCATCTGCTGGGCCGGGGCACAGCTCATCGTGCGGGTGATGACGCGGCGCGCCCGCCTGACCTGGCGGGGTGCGGCCGCGACCGAGCGGCGTGCCACGGTGCGTCGCGGCTGAACCTTGGGCGCAGCCTTGACCTGCTTGACATATTGCACCTGCCGGGCGGGTTGTTCCGCCACATGGACGGCGCCGCCACCAAGCAGTGCGCCACCTGCTGCACAAGCAGACAGTTTTGCGAGGGCCATACGAACCGACATAGGCTTTGCTCTCTTTTCATTCCCTGTGAAACAAGCCGCTTCCGGGGACCTTCCTCGGGGCCGACTTGTTCCAATGACAGAACAAAGGCAGAGAGTTATTAACGCGGCAATCCTGTTAACCGTCTTTCGGCCGCACCAATTCGGGATTTCTCGCGGTTTGCAGGCCTTGGCGGCTGAACTGTCCCGGAATGGAACTGAAAGAGAGTGAATCCAGAACCTTTGCGCGAGGCAAGTGCCTATTTGCCGCTCTCGCCGTCAGAATCGAACAGGCCGGTCTGATTGGCTGCTGGCCCGGACTGATCGCGGGCTGGCGGAGTGCGATCGAGGTGGCGCCAGGCGGCATCATTGAGACAGCGCCCGCGCGCGGTGCGCGCCACCAGGCCGAGCTGGATCAGGTAGGGCTCGACCACATCCTCGACTGTGTCGCGCGGCTCGGCAAGGCCCGCTGCGAGCGTTTCCACCCCCACCGGGCCGCCTTTGTAGATGTCGGCGATCATCGCAAGGTAGCGCCGGTCCATGGCATCAAGGCCGAGCGAATCGACTTCGAGCCGGGTGAGCGAGGCATCGGCCAGGGCGCGCGTCACGGTGCTCTCGCCGGCGACTTGCGCAAAATCGCGCACCCGGCGCAGCAGCCGTCCGGCGACCCTTGGCGTACCGCGCGCACGCTGCGCGATCTCGCGCGCGCCCTGGCTGTCGATGCCGATGCCGAGCAGCCGCGCGCCGCGCGTCACCACCGCTTCCAGCTCGTCGACAGTGTAGAAATTGAGCCTTACCGGGATGCCGAACCGGTCGCGCAGCGGCGTGGTGAGGAGGCCCGCGCGTGTTGTCGCGCCGATCAGGGTGAACGGCGGCAAGTCGATCCGCACCGAGCGCGCCGATGGACCCTCGCCGATGATGAGATCCAGCGCGCGGTCTTCCATCGCCGGGTAGAGCACTTCTTCGACCACCGGATTAAGCCGATGAATTTCATCGATAAACAGCACATCGCCCGGCTCGAGATTGGTCAGCAGCGCGGCAAGATCGCCCGCCTTGGCGATGACCGGGCCGGAAGTGGCGCGAAAGCCTGCGCCCAGTTCATGCGCGACGATCTGCGCCAGCGTGGTCTTGCCCAGCCCCGGCGGGCCGAAAAACAGCACATGATCCATCGCCTCACGCCGACTGCGCGCGCTCTGGATGAACACCGAAAGGTTGTCCTTGGCGGCGGCCTGCCCGACGAATTCGGCGAGGCTTTTGGGGCGCAGCGCGGCGTCGTGGTCTTCCGGCATGCGCTGGGGGGTGAGGTGGGGGTTATCGGTCATTTGCGCAGCTGGCGGGCAACGTCGCGAGAGTGGTGCAGAATGCGAGCGACGACCACAATTTTGTCAGTCACGTTATAGAGGATGCGATGGCTGCGATGAACCACGCAGCGGATACCCGCCCCATAATCTGGCCGCGCTTCGCCGCTGAGCGGAAAGGATTCGAGCCGCGTGAGCACCCGGTCAATGGCACGTTGATAGGCATCAGACGCATCATCGCCGAACTGTTCTGAACCGAAAGCATCAATCTCGGCCAAGTCCGAGCGTGCGGCCTCGCTAAGCCTGACTTCAACCACGCCGCGCGCGACGCTCGGCAATGATCTCTTCGATGACGTCGCTCGGGTCCTTGTCGACGATCCCGGAAGCCAACCCTTCGGCGACCATTTCGCGCACCCAGGCCGTGTCCTCGACTTCGGCGCGATCACGGCGGACCAATTCGCGCAGGTAATCACCCGCGTCGAAGAACTGCCCTTCGGCGACACGGGTGGCGATCCAGTTTTCGAGATCGGGCGGGAGGATTTTGCTGAGTTCGGTCATGGCGGCATTATCTTCCAACTGGGCCGGGGCGGCAAGCGAGTTTGGGGGGCATCCATAGCAGAGCTTGGGGATGTTCGGCCGTTTCTGTCATTTGATCAAGCCAACTGCGATCAAACCTCCGGTGAAGCCAGCGAACGAGCAAAATGAAAAAAGAGCGCTCAGCTTTGTTGTCATTGCATTCTTTTGCTTCTCAAGGCTCTCCATCAAAGAGACATTCAGGTTTCCAGTCACCGATGCGAGGACATACTGCTCTTCCAAAGCCGAAATAATACTGACAAATTGCCGCGACTTTCGAAGTGAATAATTCACGAAAGCGAACGCGCCAAGGATACCGATCCAAAACATAAAAGCTGGGAGAAGTATTTTTGCTTGATCTATCTTTATTCCCGAAAGGGTGATTAGTCCTCCAGCGTTAAGCGCAAAGAGAGAAGCGGTGAGCCATTTCGTCTCGGAGGCGAACTCAATAGAAAGTTGGCGTCGGATATCGCCATAGTAACTTGCATAGTGGGCCGATGCCGCTTTGGTTTCGTCAACCTCCTTCATCACCCCGCCGCCCGCCTTAGCGCCACCCGAACCAGGTCGTTCAGCCCCGCATCCTCTCCCAGTTCATCCAGCGCCCGCGCCACCGAGTCACTCGCCACATTGGGCTTGAACCCCAGGTTCTGCAGCGCCGAAACGGCATCCGCGCTGACCGATCCAGCAGGCGCTGCCGCAGCCCCCGCGCCACCCGCAACCGCCGGCAAGGCACCCGCCTTGTCCTTCAATTCATTGACAATCCTTGCCGCCAGCTTCGGCCCCACGCCTTGCGAACGCGCCACCATCGCCGCATCCCCGCCGGCGCAGGCCCGCTGCAATTCCTCCGCCGAGAGCGCCGAGAGCACCGCCAGCGCCATCTTGCTGCCCACGCCCTGAATGCCGGTCAAAAGCCGGAACCATTCACGCTCACCCGCGCTGGAAAAGCCGATCAGCCGCATGTCGTTTTCGCTGACCTGCAGCTGGGTATGCACCGTCACTGCATCGCCGCGCGTGCCCAGCCCGGCCAGCGTCTTGGCGCTGCAATGCACCAGATAGCCGACCCCGCCGACCTCGATCACCGCCCAGTCAGGGCCAAAATCCGCAAATATGCCAGAGAGGTGCGCGATCATGCTTTGTTCCATGCCACAGCGGGCATCTGGGCGAAAGCGGCAATTGCCGGCGCGTCCACAGGTGACTTTGCCTGCGCCGCCCGCACCGGACCGCCATTCCTGGATGAATGCCAATGACCTTTAGGCCCTTGCGCCAGCCGCCCACCCCGGCTAGACGCGCGCCCTGTCCGGGGGCTAGCATAGCCCCAACGGTCAAGCCGCTTTAGCTCAGCCGGTAGAGCACATCATTCGTAATGATGGGGTCAGGTGTTCGAGTCACCTAAGCGGCACCATTACCCTGTTCGCCAAAGCCCGCGAATAGTTGCAAAAACCCCAGAAATCTGCCATAAATAACGCTGGCTTGACCGCCAGTGACCGCCACAGTTCGCCCATAGCCGGGCGATTCCGGGGGCCTAATGCGGGGGCCTGTTCGCAACGGCCAAAATGAAAGGCGCCCAAATGGCGCTCACAGATTCCGCAATCCGCGCGATCAAGTCCCGCGACAAGTCCTACAAGGTTGCTGACGAAAAGGGGCCTATATGCCGGAGAGAAACTCAGGGATGCACTGCGCAGCATCGGCAAGTGGACAATCGAGATCATCAAGCGATCCGATACCACCAAGGGCTGCGAGCTACTGCCCCGCCGCTGGGTCGTCGAACGCACATTCGCATGGCTGGGCCGAGACCATCGCCTCCGTCCAGCTCTTCGCACGACGTATCGCAAGGTCATGAAATCATGCCAGATAATTTTGAATCAGACTCTGAGGCGCTCCAGCCAAAATTCTGGACCATGGTCGGGATAGAGTAACTGTGAGCTGCGTATGCGCCGTGCTAGTCGCCTACGGAATTGTGCCAGTCGGAAATCTCTACATAGCTATCCACTGACACGATATGCGATGCATCCTTCCAAACTTGTCATGCGCCGATCAAGCCCGACAGGCACTGTCATTGTGTCCCCTTCGCCCAAACAAAGCGCTTCTCCTCCGTGAGAAATTATCAGCGAACCCTGATGGACGAAGAACACTTCGGGAGCTCGCGGTGCTTCCATGTCGAGCGCTTCGCCAGCAGCCAGGTCGATGCGCTCCAGCGTGAAGGGATGCGGGGCGTTGAGTGGCCCTGTCGGCGCAATTACCAGCGTCTTGCCCGAACATTGTTGCGCGCGCCAGACGAGCACCTCGGCTTGTTCGGCATTCGGCACAAACAGGGCGGCCGCTTGTTCAGACGACGTGCGCGGCATTGGTTCCGCCCCATCGGGCAACTTCTGACCGCTGACGGTGTCGATCAGCTGCCCGCTTTTGAGCAGAACCAGGCCATAATCAGCTGCCATATCGAAGACCTTCCGTGCCCACAGCACGCGGCCCGGATCATCATTGCCGAGCACCGCCCATAGGAACCCGGCGTCATCCCCGATATTGGTGAAGCCGCGAAACATCAATACCGGCAACGAAATGACATCTCCCGGGCACAGCACCACACGGGCGTCGTCCCCTTGCTCGCCGAGATCAAATCTCCAGGTGCCGCTATGCACAACGAAGACCTCTACGGTATCATGGCTATGCTGCGAATTGACGCACCCCGGCGGCTGACGTGCGCCGCCGATATTGAAGCCGTGCGGTTCGGTGATATGGACGTGCTGTGCCGGATTCTCCGAGACGCCGGGGCCGATGATCGTAAAATTCTCTTTCGCTTCCGATCCCGGTGTGCGGCAATCAATGAACGCATTATAGCACGGTATGAGATCCGCATAGCGCACGATCCGCGCCTCAAGCATGGCTCGCATGGGATTTTCAATCTCGGGCATCGTCATCACGACTCTGCTGCGACTTGTTCATTAAAGCCTGTGGCATTCGCCCTTACCACCTTCTCAAGACACGTTTTCTGGACTAATGCATATATATGCAGCGGTTAGCTATTCCGTCAATCTTTGAATGCGATTTCGGGCGGTTTGCAAGCCACTTGGGGGTGCCCCGCTATGGTTGCTGTGATACCCCCAAAGCGGAGAAAGCCGTCGATGACCGCGGGGACGATGGAACAGGGACGATGGAACAGGGAGGAACATTTGAACTTTGCGTTTCACGCCGCGCCGCCGCCGGGCGAATGGATCAACGATCCCAACGGGCTTGTTTTTGCCGACGGTCGCTATCGGTTGTTTATGCAACACAGCGCAGTCGGGCCAGACTACAAGGACATTGGCTGGGCGAGAATGTCCAGCGATGACCTGCTGCACTGGGAATGGGATGGACAGGTCATACCTCCCGACGCAAGCGGGCTTGCCTATTCGGGATCGATCGCGGGGAAAGGTGGCCGACTGACTGCTACGCTCACGCGCCATGCACCCCCAATTCAGAAACAATACCGGCTGACCAGCGACGATGCTGGCGCAAGCTGGCTTCAGGGTGATGCAGCGCTTGGCCCCGAGGGGCGCAACGTTCGTGATCCCTTCATGTTCGATTGTGCCGCCACCGGGGACCGGCGGATGTTGCTGGCCGAACCGTGCGACTGGTCCGACTGGCGCACAGACCCGGCATCATGCGTATCGGTCTGGGGCGAAGGCGTGTCGGGATATGGGCGGGTTGGCACAATTGGACCGTGGTCGCCGCGCGGGGTGATGTGGGAAGTGCCGGTGCTGCTCGACTTTGGCGCGCGTCAGGTGTTGATCGTATCGACTGTGGACCGGCGCGAGGACGTCGCCCGGTGCAGTGTGCGCTATTGGGTCGGGCGATTTGATGGCAGCAGTTTCGCGCCAGAGACTTCGGCAGAGGGTGTTTTGCTCGATGCAGGACCCGATTTTTATGCGACCTGCGTCAACACGGTTGATGGCTGGCCCGATTCGGATCGGGTGATGGTCGGCTGGGCATCAAGTTGGGCGACAGCGCGGGAAGTGGCCTGGCCGGGAGGCGTCCACGGCGGACCGATCAGTTTGCCCCGCACCTTGACGCTAATCGGCGGGCGATTGCACCAGCAACCGGCTGTGGCTGCGCTCAACGAGGCAAGGCGGGCTTACTGGGCTCCCGGGCAGACGCTCGAATTGGTTTTTGATGAGGCTGACGTCAAGTTTGCCTTGCGACTCGCTGCGGATGGCGCGCTCGATGCGCGACGAACTGGCGCTAATGAAGCACTCACCTGGGAATGGGGCGACGCGCAGTTTCTCGACGCTCCAACGGATATTCTTGTCTTCGCCGATTGCGGGCTGATCGAAATCTTCTTTGCAGTCCAGGGCAAGACAATGACAGTCTTCGTGCCCGGCGCGACACTGCAGAAAGGAAAATTTGCATGAGCTATGGCGATGGCATTGATGCGGCATTGCTCGCGCATCTTCGCAAGTTCGATACGCCCACTATCTGCAACGCGTTGGAGATCGCAACCGGCGCGCGGCGCGCCACCGGCTTCACCCGGCGAACGATGGTGTGCCCGTTTCCCGCGCTTGCGCCGATGGTCGGCTTTGCGCGGACGGCAACACTGCGCAGCGCTGCCCCGTCGTCAATGTCACCGCAGTCAGCTCGAGACCTGAGACTGCGATATTATGAGCATGTGGCGGCTGATGGCGTGCCGACGGTCGTTGCTATTCAAGACCTCGATGATAGTCTTGGACTCGGTGCTTTTTGGGGAGAGGTCAACTCCAAGGTGCATCGCGCACTCGGTTGCGCCGGAGTGGTAACGAACGGTGCCGTCCGCGATCTTGATGTGCTTGCCGATGATTTCCCGATCATCGCCGGATGCATCACGCCAAGCCATGCCTTTGTCCGGATCGAAGCAGTCGGGTGTGACGTCGACATCTTCGGCATGCAGGTCGCGAATGGCGATCTGATCCACGCTGACCGCCACGGCGCCGTCAGGATCGACAGGGACGCCGCAGCCCGGCTACCGCGCGCTATTGAAGTGATTGTCGCGCGCGAGAAACTGATCCTCGACGCCGCAACAGCGCCGGGATTTGGTGTCGAAGCCATCCGCCGGGCTATGGCGGATGGCGACGACATTCATTGATGCATCAGAACTTCGCGCGAAGGCGGATGCCATAACTGCGCGGATAGCCCCAGGTCACCTGTTCGATCCCGTCTCCGCCGTAGGTCGTGCGCAGGTTGACGATTTCGTTCTCCAGATTTTCGACATAGGCATCGATCCCGAAGCGTTCGTCGGCGCTGTTCCAGCTTAGCCGCAGATCAGTCTTGGTGAAGGCTGGCTGAAGGCCGGCGGGATCGATGAACGACAGCTGGGTCTGCGCCGAATAGCGGCCCGAATAATAAAACTGGACCTGCGGTGTAAGCTTGCCCGCACTGCCCAGATCGATGTCGTAAGCGCCAATGAACGAACCAGTGAACTTCGGCGCGAACTGCGAAGTGGTGCCTGAAAGGTTGACGAAGCGGCCTGCCGTGGTGGGGTTACCGTTTACCAGCTGATGCGGCGCGAGCACGTTAAAGGTGCCGAACTTTGAATCGAGGATCGATACGGCTACGGTCAGCCGCAGGTTTTCGACGGGCCGCGCCTCGATCACTGCCTCGGCCCCGGTCGCCTTGATATCGCCGCCGTTCGACGAAATCGTATCAACCCCGCCCGAATTGTTCGGCCGTTGAAAGCTGGTGATCAGGTTCTTGTAGCGGGTGTGAAACACCGAGGCGTTGAATTGCAGCTTGTTGTCGAAGAACCGGCTTTTGATCCCCGCTTCATAGTTGATCGATTTCTGATCGTCGGTGTTGATCCCGGCAGTGGCCAGCGAACCCGACAGGAACCCGGTGGCAACCTGCGCAAACAGCAGCACATCGGGATTGACGTCATATTCGAGCGCCCCGCGCCAGGTAACGTTGCTGTAAGTGCGGTTTTGCCGCGACGTTACGAAACTAAGACTGGTTGAAAATCCGTCGATTGTCAGGGGCGCGGAATTGGGGAATTGCACCCCTTGCAGTGTGGTGTTCGACAGCGGCCCGCCGTAATCGATCGAGCTCTTCTTGTCGCTCGAGTAGCGCACGCCGCCAACCACACGGAACCCGTCGGTCAGTTCGAACGAGGCTTGCCCGAACAGGCCAAGGCTGGTGGTGCGGGTGAACTGAAAATTGTTCGAATTCTGCCCCTGACGCCCGACAACCGCCGGATCGCCCAAATCGATGGTTGTCCCGGCGAGCGGCGTCGGGTTGAGGATTGGCAGCGAGAAGGTGGGGAAATTGGGCACCACGACCAGAGGACGGATGGTCGCGTTGTTGATGTCACGCGTGGCGCGGATCGAGGCCGACAGGAAGTCGATCTCGTCGCGCGAGAGATAGCCCCCGGCAGTGAATTTGAAGCGATCGATCTGGCCGGAAAGCTGCAACTCGGTGGTGTAGCTTTTGACCCGCTCACGCAGGAAATCGAGCGAGTGCTGGATTTCCGAAAAATCGCCGTCTTGGCCAACGTCGAGCTTGAAATTGGTGTAGCTCGAAATGCTCTTGAGGTTGAAATCCGCGCCGAGCGGGAAGTTGGCTTCGAGCGTTGCGTTGAACTCGTCGATCCGGTCCTCATGCACGAAATTCTTGCGGATGGTCAGCCGGTCGGTCGTGCTGAAATTGGCCGAGCCCGCCGAGCCGCGCCGAGGATTGCGGCAATCGAGCAGGGTGCCGTAGGGGTCGGTGAGCCCCAGCGAGGTGATATTGCGGCAGGTACCGGTCAGCGCAAACAGTCCGGCAACATTGCCGCGTTCGCGGATGTTGGTCACTTTCAGCGTGATGTCACTGCCGCCCGACGATTCGTAACGCAGCGATCCGCGCACCGACACCGTATCCGGATTGCCGATATCTTCCCCGGCAAGGTTGTTCACATAGCCATCGCCGCGCTCAATCAGCCCGGCGATTCGCACCGCAAATTGTTCCGACAGCGGCACGTTGACGTAGCCTTCGGCCTTGACCGTGTTGAAGCGCGCATATTGCGCGGTCATACCGACCTGGAAGTCCTTGACCGACGGGTTGTTGGTCCACAGGTTGACCGCACCCGCCAGGGTGTTGCGCCCATAAAGCGTGCCTTGCGGACCTTTCAGAATCTCGAGCCGCTGCACGTCGAAGAAGGCGCGGGTCTGTTGCGCGGCGCGCGGGCGATACACACCGTCGACGAACACGCCGACTGACGGCGAGGAATCGAGGAAAGTGTTGTTCGAATTGGCCCCGCGAACCGAAATCTTGCTGTCGGCACCATAGCGCGCAAAGGTAACGCCCGGTGCGATCAAATCGATGCGCGTAACGTCGGAAACGCCCGACCGCACAAGACCCTCGGCAGTGATCGCCTGAATCGAGAGGCTGACGTCCTGAATATTTTCCGCGCGTTTCTGCGCAGTCACGATAATGTCTTCGAGGCCGGAGTCGTTGCTGTCGCCTGCTGTTTGCGCCAGCGCGCCAGGCGACAAGCCGAACAGGCTTACGGACGCCGTCAATGCCTTGATCCATGCACGTTGCATTACTCAACCCTCCCTTTTGAACACGGCTACTTTCCGTCAAACGACCAAAGAATGCGCGATTGTGAATATATATGCAACAGAATTTTGTGCGTTGTATTCAGGGTTGAGTTTGTTGCAAGCGAGCGCAATAAGGGCAGGCGATGACCCGAACCAAACGTGCATCCTCCACTGATGTCGCCCGGCTTGCCGGAGTCTCCCAATCTGCGGTTTCCCGGGCCTTCTCAGCGAAGGGGGCGATATCCGATCAGCTTCGGCAGAAGGTGCGCGCCGCTGCATTGCAATTGGGCTATCGGCCGAATGCGCTGGCCAGCAGTCTGATCACCAACCGAACCAACATGATTGCGCTGATGACTGGCGATATAGCCAATCCGCATTATGCCAGAACAATCAACGCGTTCTCGCTCGGCCTGCAGGAACGTGGGCTTCATGTCCTGCTTATTTCTTTGGTTGACGGGCAGAAAGTCGAAGATGCGGTCGAAGAAGTGCTAAGATACCGAGTCGATGGGGTCATCGTCATATCGGCGGCGCTGTCTGCCGAAGTGGGCGAAGCCTGTCAGCAAGTCGGCGTCCCCGTGGTGCTCTACAATCGCTATGTCAAACAGCCGAATGTCTGCTCCGTCCGGATCGAGAATTCCGATGGCGGCAGGCGCATTGCCGACTTTCTGGTCGATGAGGGGCATCAGCGCGTAGGGTTCATCTCTGGAACCCCTGTTGATCCCACCAGCGCCGACCGGGAGGAAGGCTTCACCCGGCGGATCGCGCAGCGCGGCGCAGAGATTGTGGCGCGGGTCGAAGGTGGGTTTGATTTTGATAGTGGCCGGAGCGGATTTGCGCAAATCTGGACCGGACAGCGCCAGCCCAGCGCGGTGTTCTGCGCCTCAGACCTTATGGCGCTCGGCGCGCTGGACGCCGCAAGGCATGATTTTGGGCTGGATGTTCCGCAGGATGTTTCGATCGTCGGGTTCGACGATCTGCCTGCCGCAGCCTGGCCCAGCTACCAGTTAACAACCATCCGGCAACCCGTCGAAGCCATGGTCAAGACCGGGCTTGACCTGCTCATGGCACGGATCAACGATCCCTCCGCGACAACGCAGACCGTGCTTATTCCGGGCGAACTGGTCGTCAGGTCGTCAACCCGGACAAGTGGCGCTGGTTGAGCGCCCGGACAACACAGGTTGCAAGCCCCTTCAATCTGTGCTGACTATATATGCAATAGCAGGAGGATACTGATGGCATTGCGCGGATTCGATCCGAAGTTCAAAGATTTCCCGGACTATATTGAAAAGATCACTCGGGAAATCTGGGAAGATCGGGGGATCGGCGAGAGTCTCCAGAAGTATTATGCGCCCGACGTGATCGTCCGGGCCTCGAACGCGATCATCACCAATAATCGGGGCGTCACTGCCGCAACTCTTGCAACGCTCAACGAATTCCCGGACCGACAGCTTGTTTATGAAGATGTCATCTGGACCGGCAATGAAGAGCAGGGATTTCTGTCATCGCATCGCCTGATTTCAGTGATGCGCAAACAGAATGACGGAGTTTACGGGGTCGGGACGGGACAGGTCGTGCGATCGCGTATCATCGCCGATTGCGTCGTCAAGGATGGCGTGATCAGCGAGGAGTGGCTGGTGCGCGATCATGGCGCGTTTGCGCATTGCCTTGGGACTACGCCCGAACTTCTTGCGCGCGACCTGGTCGAGCAGGACCTTGCGTCGAATGGCGAGATCGTTGTCTTTACGCCTGCCTATGACGTGCCCGGACCATATCGCGCAATCATCGAAGACTGCCCCGACGCGAGACGCTATGCCGATGCCTGGCGGGGAATCTGGGGAGCCAAGACCCCCGCCAAGATCCGCGACCATTATCACCAAGGCGTGACTGCGTTCGCATCAAACGGCGAAGTGCTGAACGGCCATGGCGATCTCGACCGGTTCGTTATTTCCTGGCTGGCGTCATTTCCTGATGCCGAGTTTTCGGTAGATCATCTCATCGTCAACCGCGATCCGGGGCAGCCGGTTCGCCTGGCGTTGCGCTGGTCGATCAACGCGACGCATGGTGGCTGGGGCCGCTTCGGTCAGCCGACCGGTGCGCCGGTATACTTGTTCGGCATGAATCACGCCTATATGGTCGATGGCAAAATCAGGATGGAATGGATCTGCCTCGACGAGGTCGCAATCTGGAAGCAGATCATCGCTCACAGCCGTTCAAATGCAAGGGCAGTCTGACAGGCGGGATCAGGCTCAGGCAACGCGATCAGCCAAGGGCCGCCCGGCAATGAAGGCCTCTACATTTTCGAGTGCGCGCATGCCCATGGCGGTCCGCGTTTCCACTGTCGCGCTGCCGAGATGTGGCAGCAGAAAAGTGTTGGCCAGGGCAACATAGCGCGGGTCGAGATGCGGCTCGCCCGTAAAAACGTCGAGGCCCGCTGCCGCAATGCGGCGACATTCCAGCGCAGCGATCAAAGCATCGTCATCGACAAGTTCGCCGCGTGCGGTGTTGACGAAGATAGCGCCTTGCGGAAGGCGGTTGATCGTTTCAGCATTGATCACGCCGCGCGTCGCGTCGGTTAGCGCCGCATGGATGCTGAGAAAATCGCAGCGCGGCCAGAACGCCTCGACGTCCGCGACAAACTCGGCGGAAAATGGCAGCGATCGCGGGGCGCGGCCGTGATAGATGACGGACATCCCGAACGAAATGGCGCGGACGGCGGTTGCAGATCCGATGCGGCCCATCCCGAAAATGCCGAGTGTTTTGCCGGCAAGTGCTGTTCCCAGCAGCGCGGTCGGTGCCCATCCCTGCCAACGGCCGCTGCGCACTAGTGCTTCGCCTTCGCTTGCTCGCCGTGCCGCTCCGAGTATCAGCAGCATCGCAATTTCGGCCGTTGCGTCGGTCAACACATCGGGCGTGTTTGTCACCGCGATCCCTCGATCGTTGGCGGCATCAAGATCGATGTGACTTACTCCGACCCCGAAATTCGCGAGCAGCCGCACCTGCCCTCCCAGCGCTCCAATCACCTGTGCATCCAGCCGGTCAGAGACGGTGCAGACGATGATCTCAGCATCACTGGACCTGAAATCTTCGACTGACCAGGGTACATCGCTATGGTTGAGGTGCGTGTCTCCCAGCTTGACCGCGCGCGCTTCCACGTCTGCGGGAAGTCGGCGCGTCAGTGCGAGCTTGGTCATGCAATGCTATCCACAAAAATGGCGCGCAAGTCGTTTACATTGGTGCGTGCCGGGCCGGTAACGACGAGATTGCCCAAAGATTCAACCAGGTGGTCGAACAGGTCGCGAAGCAAAATTCGGCTTTCCATAGCAGGGGGTGCATATATATGCACTATACATCCTGCAAGCAGGGGATTAGTCCTAGCTTCACAGACGCGTCGGGGGAGCGAAATCGAATGGTAAGGGCGGAAGACATACCCCTGAGCCGAAGGGTCATCGCTTTCGCCTTTTTCATGGTCACCGATTTTTTCTACGGCTGGTCGTGGAACACGGCCGACGTGCTCCGGCCCGATATCCGTGCGGCCTTGGGATTGACCCTCACCGAGGCGGGTTCGATGTATTCCGCACAAGGGCTCGGCGCGCTGGTCGGGGCGGTGATTATCGGTCAGCTTGCTGACCGCCTGGGGCGGCGCAACGCGCTGTTCGGGATTATGCTCGGTTATGCCGTGTGTCTTGGCTGGGGCGCGTTCGTGCAGAGCTATGGTGAATTGATGGCGCAGCGCTTCGCGCTCGGGCTATTCCTCGGCGGCGTCTTCCCGACCGTGGTGGGCCTCTACACGTGCCTGTTCGACAGGCGCGTTTGCGGCAAGCTCGCCGGGTTCTATAACGGCACATTCAACGGATCGGTGTTCGTCCTCGGGTTGCTGGCGAACCGCCTCCAGATCGGTGATTGGCAGACGCTGATCCTGATGGGCGCGATCCCAGCTCTGCTGCTCGCGCCGCTCGCTTATGTGCTCGTCCCCGATGATCGCAAGATCATACCTTATGGCGCGGTCGAATACTCGCATGCTGTGGCGGGCAAGCTGCCGGTATTCGAGCTTTTCCAGAACGGGCTGTGGAAGCAGACGTTGCTTATAGCGCTGATGGTCGGCCTCAATTTTTTCGGTAGCCAAGCATTCACCGGCTGGCAGACTACCTATCTTGAGCAGCAGGGTGTGGCGGCCTCCGCAGCGAAGGAGATGTTCGGCTGGCAGTTCGCAGCCGCGATCGTCGGCGGCTTTGTCTGGGGAGCGTTTTCCGACCGCTTCGGGCGGCGTATAAACGCAATTGGCTATCTCATTGGCGCGATGGTCGTCGTCGGCTATCTGACGTTCGCAGATACGGTGCCAAGTTTGCTGATATTTGGATGCGCCTACGGATTCATGATCTCGGCGAGCGTCATCTGGGGGCCGTGGATCGCCGAACTCTATCCACCGCACCTGCGCTCGACGGCGGCGTCAATTTTCAACTGGGGGCGCATCATCAGCTTCCTTGCGCCGCTGATCACCGCGCGGGTGGCGGATGGACATGGGCTGGCTGCGGCGATGATGCTCGCGGCGATCGCGCTCGCACTTGCCTCCGTGATCTGGTGGCTACTCCCGGAAACGCTCGACCGGAAGACCGGTTAGGACGGATGCGGAACGCGACAGATCGACAATGGCTTCACACTGCCGACACTATATGGAAGCGCGACATCGATGCGATCGCGCGCCTGAGGAGACCAATGCGCAAGACAATCCGCAGTGTCTGCGGCAAAATGTGCCTGGATGCCAGGCGGCAGTTTGTCGTAGGCAGGATGATACCACAGCGTCACGAGCGAACGCGCCGCGCTGCTCTCATTTGCATGTGCAGCGTGCAGCAAGCGGCTGTCGCCAAGCAACAAGTCACCGGCATTTACGGCCACGTCGATTTCGCCTTCGAGATTGCCGAACATGGCTGCATCGCTTTCGCCAGCGAGCGCGGCCTTCGAATGCGCAGTCGCAAGCCGGTCGTGCGCGGACATGCGCATCCGGTGCGAACCCGGGACGACGCGCAGGCAGCCATTGCTGCGATCTGTATCGACCGCATAGAACATAGCGAACAGCTGGTGAGGCAAGGGATCGCGGACGACAGGATGGTTCCACCACATCCAGTCCTGATGCCAGAAGAGCTGCGGCCCCCCGGGCGGCTTGCTGATCACGTAGCCCGCCGACCAGACGACCTGACCCAAGCCCAGTCCGCGCAACAGAGCCAACGTGCGCGGCAGCGCGATAAGTTCGGCGAACCACTCGTCCTGAGCGACACTCAGCATGCTACCCGTCGTTCGGTTCGCTTCGAGATGAGCGCTCGGTGCTTTGGCCAACACGCGGTCGCAGGCCGCGTGCATCGCCTCGATCCGGCCCGAATCGAGAACGCCGGGAATGCGCGCGTAGCCGCTAGTGGCCAATTCAGCGGCGATACGCAATTTTTCGTCGCCTTCCATTGCCCGGGCCTTTCATTGCATATATATGCACAAAGCTTTACCGAAGGCCAATCATGAATCGGTTTTCCGCGTTTTCACTTCTTAAGGAAGGTTTCAACGGCCATCGCGGCTGGGCACGGCAATGGCGGGACGCGGTTCCCAAGGCGCGCTACGATGTGGTCATCATCGGAGGGGGCGGGCATGGCCTCGCCACTGCCTATTATCTGGCAAAACAGCATGGCATCACCAAAGTTGCGGTGCTCGAAAAGGGCTGGATCGGCGGCGGGAACACCGGACGCAACACGACGATTGTCCGCTCCAACTATCTCTGGGATGAATCCGCGCGGCTCTATGATCATGCGCTGAAGCTCTGGGAAGGACTGTCGGACGATCTCAATTACAACGTCATGTTTTCGCAGCGCGGAGTGCTCAACCTGGCGCATAATCTAGGAGACATGCGCGAGGCCAAGCGCCGGGTGAACGCGCTGCGCCTGAATGGGGTCGATAGCGAATGGCTCGAACCCGCGGCAGTCACGAAGTTCTGTCCCCCGCTCGATATCTCGCGCGATGCACGCTATCCGGTTATGGGCGCAACGCTTCAGCGCCGGGCGGGCACGGCGCGGCACGACGCGGTCGCCTGGGGCTATGCGCGCGCGGCCTCGGCACTCGGCGTGGATATCATCCAGAATTGCGAAGTCACCGGATTTGCCCGCCATGGCGGCGCGATCACCGCAATTGAGACCTCGCGCGGCAGGATCGGTGCGGGCAAGGTCGGCATGGTGGTGGCCGGACATTCTAGCGTGGTTGCAGAAATGGCGGGTTTGCGCTTGCCGGTCGAAAGCCACACGCTCCAGGCGCTCGTCTCGGAGCCGATCAAGCCAGTGCTCGATTGTGTCGTCATGTCGAACGCGGTGCACGTCTATGTCAGCCAGTCGGACAAGGGTGAGCTCGTCATCGGCGCAGGGATCGACGAGTATCTGAGCTATTCGCAGCGCGGAAGCTTCCCGGTGATCGAGCATCAGATGGGGGCACTGCTCGCTCTGTTCCCAACTTTTTCGCGGTTACGCATGCTTCGGAGTTGGGGCGGGACGGTTGATATCTGCCCCGATGCCTCGCCGATCATCAGCAAAACCCCGCTCGACAATCTGTTCATCAATTGCGGCTGGGGCACGGGCGGTTTCAAGGCGACCCCCGGATCGGGCCATGTTTTCGCCCACACCATCGCGCGCGGTGAACCACACCCGATTGCCGCACCGTTCGCGCTTGATCGGTTTGTGACCGGCCGCCTGATCGACGAGCACGGCGCGGCGGCGGTGGCCCACTGATGCTGCTAATCCCCTGCCCCCACTGCGGCCTGCGCGATCAGATCGAGTTTCGGTCGGGCGGCGAAAGCGACCGGGCAAGGCCTGCCGATCCGTCCGGCTTGAACGAGGCCGATTGGGCCGAATACCTGTTCCTCCGCCGCAACGAAAAAGGCCTGCACCGCGAACGCTGGAACCATGCATCGGGCTGCGGCAAATGGTTCACGCTTACCCGTGACACGCGCACCCACCGGTTCGTGTCATGAGGGTGCAAGCTGGTGGCGCACGGATCGACCGCAACCGCACAATCACGTTCACCTTCGACCGGCAGAAGCTCTCCGCCCACCCCGGTGACACACTGGCCTCGGCCTTACTCGCGAACGGTATCCATCTCGTCGGGCGCAGTTTCAAATATCACCGACCTCGCGGGATCGTCTCGGCCGGGGCCGAAGAGCCCAATGCGCTGGTCACGGTGGGTGAAGGCGCGCTGGCCGAACCCAACAGCCGGGCAACCATGATCGAGCTCTATGACGGCCTTGTCGCGCGCAGCCAGAACGCCTGGCCTTCGGTGAATTTCGATTTGGGCGCGCTCACGGGAGCGGCGTCGCGTTTTTTTCCAGCAGGCTTTTACTACAAAACCTTCCTGGGCTCCGCGCAGCGTTGGACACGGCTTTATGAACCCTTCATCCGGCGCATGGCAGGGCTGGGTCCTGCGCCGACCGCGCCCGATCCAGATCATTATGACAAGATGCACGCGCACTGCGAAACGCTCGTTATCGGTGGCGGGGTAGCAGGGCGGGCCGCCGCCGCAGTAGCCTCAGGCCGAGTCATCCTGCTCGATGAAGGCTCGCCGCAAGACACGATCAAGGGCGTCAGCCTCCTGTCGCGGACTACGGCGTTCGGGCGTTATGACGACAATCTTGTCATGGCGGTTGAAAGGGTCACCGATCATCTCCCACCTGCCCAGCGCAGCGGCCCTCGTCAGCGTTTGTGGCAAATCCGCGCGGGCAAGATCATCCTGGCGACAGGCGCGCACCAGCAGCCGCTCGTATTCCCGGGCAACGATCTGCCCGGTGTCATGCTTGCCAGCGCCGCGCTAACTTATCTGCGAGATTTCGGTGTCTTGGTCGGACGGCGGATCATCCTCGTTGGCGACGATTCGGGCGCAGACAAACTGCGCGCCGGTGGAGCCGAAGTGACCTGCTTTCCCGCAATATCCGCAGCGCATGGCCGCAAACGGGTAAGTTCTGTCACCGCGCCCGATTGCCGACGCCATGTCTGCGATGCGGTGCTCATGGGCGGGCACTGGCAACCCGCGATCCATCTCCATAGCCATGTTGGCGGCAAGTCGGTTTTCGATGCAGACAAGCACTGCTTCGTGCCCGTCGCCGATAGCGCCCAACCATTCTCGGTTGGTGCCTGTGCCGGCGAAGTTCCCGCTGTGACACCTGTGCCACCCGTGGTAGGACCAAAAGCGTTCATCGATTTGCAGAATGACGTGACGATAGCGGACATCGATCTCGCAACGCGTGAAGGCTTTGTCTCGGTCGAACATTTGAAGCGCTATACCACGACCGGCATGGCGACCGATCAAGGCAAGCTGTCGAACCTCAACGCGCTGAGCCGCCTCGCGGACAATCTGGCGAGCACGCCGGGCGCCGTGGGCACGACCACCTTCCGCCCGCCTTACACTCCAGTGACATTCGGCGCGCTTGCGGGGCACGACCGCGACTTGCTGATCGATCCCGCGCGCCACACCCCTGTTCACGACTGGCATGTCGCAAATGATGCGAAGTTCGAAGACGTCGGCCAGTGGAAGAGGCCGTGGTTCTATCCTCGCGCCGGAGAGGATATGCACCGCGCGGTTCAACGCGAGTGCAAGGCCGTCCGCAACGGCGTCGGGATGCTCGACGCGTCAACTCTCGGCAAGATAGACATTCAAGGCCCAGATGCTGCCGCCTTCCTCAATCTGGTTTACACCAATGCCTGGCTCAAGCTCGACATTGGCCGCGCGCGCTACGGCGTCATGTGCCAAGAGGACGGAATGGTATTCGATGACGGCGTGACCGTCCGCGTCGGCGAGCAGAAGTTCATCATGTTCACGACTACCGGCAACGCAGCGCGGGTTCTCGATCATCTGGAAGACTATCTCCAGACCGAATGGCCGCATTTGAAGGTCTGGCTGACCAGTGTGACCGAGCATTGGGCAGCCGCCGTGGTCACTGGGCCTCAAGCACGCGCTCTCCTGTCCAAAGTCGTCAGTGGGACTGACCTATCCAATCAGGCTTTTCCGCACCTGGCTATGCGCGAAGCGCGCATCGCGGGCCATGCCGTCCGGCTTTACCGGATCAGTTTCACTGGCGAACTGTCTTACGAAGTGCACTGCGATGCGCGCTTTGGAGCGGCGGTCTGGGAAGCGCTTTTCAGCGCCGGAGCGCCCTTTGGCGTCACGCCGTACGGCACGGAATCAATGCATGTCCTGCGTGCGGAGAAGGGCTATATCATCATCGGTCAGGAAACCGACGGCACAGTGACGCCCGACGATCTCGGCCTCTCCTGGGCCATCGCCAAATCGAAACCAGACTTTATCGGCAAGCGTTCGCTCGCAAGGCCCGACATGCTGCGCGCAGACCGGAAGCAGCTTGTCGGCTTGCTGCCTGTGTCGCCAATCCCGGAGGGTGCGCAGATTACGGCCCATGCGGGCGATACAGCTATGCTTGGCCATGTCACGTCGAGCTATCACAGCCCGACCCGCAACTGCCCGTTCGCGCTCGGCCTGGTCGCCAGCGGGCGGACACGGATTGGAACGACCGTCCATGCCCGTTTTGGCGATCACAGTGTCACCTGCGCGGTCATCGACGCGGTGCTTTACGACCCGGAAGGCGTTCGGATCGATGGCTGAACTTATCCGCCTGCCCGATGCAGCGATCGTAGCACTGCGATGCTTTCCTGAATCGCACGCGATTGCCGCGAGCTCGCTCGGAGTTGACTTACCTCGTGTCAATCGTTTCATCGCGCACAACGGTCTGACAATTGCGGCTGTCGGGCCGGATGAGTGGACCATCGTCGACGAAGGCAGTGAGTCCGCTGCGCTTGTCCATCGCCTGGAGACCGCGCTTGTCGGTCATCATGCTGCCGTCATCGATATATCTGGCAACCGCGTGCGTTACCGCGTCGAAGGCAGCGACGCCCTCGCTACACTCGCCAGGGGTTGCGCGCTCGATCTCGAACGGCTTGCACCCGGCGATTGCGCGGGAACGCTGCTGGCAAGGGCACAGATCTATCTGCTCTTGCGTGATGTGCGGCCGAATGTGGAAATTCTCCCGCGACGCTCATTTGCGCGCTATATTGAGGCTTGGTTCAGCTCACTGAAATCAAGCCATGGCCTTCTACCGGTTTGATGGACTCCGCAGGAAGTGTCACCTCTTGACCTAATACCAGCAACCCGAGAAACACTCGTCGGACTGCATCGCTTTCCAATGATCGATCCCGGTCAACTCACTGCGTCAATCAGCCTTGGAGGCACCCGTTCATGATCCTTCGCGTATTGGTCATCGTCTTGGTCTGGATATCCACGTCTGTGAGCGCGGCCACAACCGACGGGATATTTGCCTTCAAAAGCAGCGATGCTGTAGTCTACGACGACAACGGGGCGGCGTTGTTTCGCGCCCAGCCTGACTTCATCCTCGCCCATGTGAAAAACCCCGATGCCAGGATCTTCGGCTGGAACCAGGCCTTGCGGCTGGTGCGCATCAATGCTGCGGGCAAGCCCGGAATCTGGCTATCCTGCAACGAACTGATGCCGATCGCGGGCAAATGCGCCGCAACAAGCGCCTCGGGCAACCAGTCCATCCGCAACGGCAATTCGCGCGGCAACCTCCGTCCGAGCAATCGGCCCTCAAGCGCAGTGCCGATGTGCCCAGGCGACCCTCGCTGTCCGGTTTTCTAGGCCGCTAATCAAAACGACCACCGCCGGCCTTTGACTTCGCGCTGCTTGCAGGCAAGGCTGAGCCAGCCGGCCTGCGCCAGATAGCCGACATCGGGCTTGTCCGCGCCGCAGGATATTTTCCTGTCGCCGTCGGAATTGAACTTGAGTGAAAACTCGAGCTGGAGCGGCGCCTTGCCGATGCTCGTCAGCGCTTTCTCGAAGCTCTCGAAATCCGCACACTGGGCCTTGGCCGAAGTGCAGTTCCAGCCCGCGGCCGGGAAAGCGAGCATGACCGTGCGCGAGGCGCCGCCGCTGAAATCGATCATGGTGTCAGGCTGTTCGACGACCAGCAGTCCGGCGAGCGGGATGCAGCGGGAATCTATTGCGCAGCCCTCGGCGGCTTCGCGCGAACGGCTGGTAAAAGTCGCTTTGACCGGGGCGCTGAACGCAAAGCTGGGCCCACCTTGGCCGATGCGTGCGCTCGCCTCAAGCATGACGTCGCCATAGTCGGCCGAGGCATTGATGATGTCGAAGCGCGCGGCCACCGCGAGGATCGAATTGGCGCCTTCGCCGTCGCGGAACACGAGCACTTGCTTCGGCGGGACGACGACGATGTCCGACCCGCGCAGCCCGCTGTAGGCGCTGATCGCGGTCATCGCCAGCGACATGACAAATGCGGAAAGCGAAATGGTGATCTTCGATCGCCACTTCGACACCCCTGCAGCCGGGGCCTGCGCGTCCTGCTTCACGTCCTCGGTCATCTGCTCAGCCCTTGATTGCCCTTGCGCCCGCCGGATCGGCGACAAACGCCGGTTTCACCGCTGTTGGCCGCAGTGGCAAGCGGGGAATGCGGCCCAAGGCCAGTTGGCGCTTGCGGTGCAGAGGCCGCCTGATAAACCGTTTGCATGGATAGACTTGCCGCCTGCCTCGCGCTTCTGTTCTGCTGCGGGGCAAGTGCATTGGCTCCGCCCGCCCTCCCGCAGACCCTGGCGGCCCCGGCCCAGAGCGTATCACGCCAACCCAGCGCGGTGGAAGAGCGGCAGATTGCATCCGCGCTGCGCGCGATCCTGTTCTATACGGACAAGGGCGTGCCAGAACTGCAGATCGAGGAAACGGCAAAAATCTCGCCTCTGATCGCGCAGACTCTGGGGCCGGCTCATCCTGTTGCCTTGCAACTGGCGCTGGTGAATGCGGAAAGCCATACCCTGATTGGCAAGTTTGCCGATGCCGAGGCACGCTTCTTGCCGCTGATTCCCCAAATGGAGCGCGAAAGCAGCCTCGACAGGCGGGTGCTGACTCGCGCGCGGGCAAGCCGTGCGGCCAATCTCGTCTATCTGGGGCGGCTGGCCGAGGCCGAGGCGATTTTCCAGGCCAACCGCGAAGCCGCAGAAAAGGATCCGCAAGCCACGGCCCTCACGCGGGCGGCGGCACAGGCTGACATGGCATATTTGCGTCGGACCCAGGGCCGCTTTGCGGCGGCGGAAGAACTCGGCCGCACGGTGCTCGCCGCGCGCGAAGCTGGATTGCAGAAGGATGATCCGGCCATCGCCATTGCCCGCAGCGCGCTGGCCCGGTCGCTCATCGGTTTGGGCCGGATCGAGGAGGCCGAGGCACTCGCTCGCCAGGGGCTGGAAGGCTATCCGCGCGAGGATACCGGCAAGGCCAGGCTGCTTTACGCGCTGGGCGAGGCGCAAGCCGAGTTGGGCCGCGCCAATGATGCCAAAGCGAGTTTTCGCGCGGCCGCGCTCCTGCTGGTCAAGACCCAGGGCTACAAGGCGCCCGACACGATCCGCGCGGCGGCCATGTCGCGGCTTCAAGAGATGAGCTTTACCGGCCTCCCTGCAGCGAACGATTTCGACATTCCCGCCTCGCCGATGCTGAGCTGCCCCAAGCAGTACCAGGGCGATAGCGACGTTGATGCGGCGCTGGTCGATGCGGCCTACATTCCGCTGACATCTGAACAGGCGAAGTGCCTGGACGCGGCGCAGAGCTATGTCGACGCCGCGATTGGCCCGGATGCGCCGCTCTCGCTGCTGGTGCGCGAAAGACTGGCCGACGCGCTTGACCGCGCCGGTGACACCGATCGCGCAGAAGCCGAGGCGCAAAAGCTGTTGGCGGGCCGCGAGAAAGTCAACGGCCCGGATCACCCCGCGACCCAGCGCGCAGCCGTAATTTATGGACGGATCCTTGGCGCCCAGGGGCGCAGCGATGCTGCCACGGGCCTGCTGGCGCGGGCGCGCGGCGCTGCCGGCGTCGAGGCACAACTGGTTGCGGCGCGTCAGCTCGATGCGCGGGGCTATCACAGCCAGGCCGGGCCCGCATGGGAAGCGGCGATGGCCGCTGGGCTGAAACTCCCCCAGCCGAGCCTGCCGATGATGATCGATGGTTTCGCTGGCTACGTCTTCAACCAGGCCCTGCTCGGTCAGTGTCCGAAAGAACTGCTTCCGACACTGGCGCCGATGGCCGAAAACCCGATGCTGGGATCGAACAATGTGGGGATAGCCGCGCGCGAGGCGCACGCCATCCTGCTGGCCTGCACGGGAGAGTGGCAAAAGGCGGACTCAATCTACTCCTTTGCGCAATTTCAATCAGGCAGCGGCCTGGCGTTTCAGGAGCAGCAGCGGGCCTTGCTGCAGGCGCGCCGCGCCATCGTCTTCTCACGCAACCCGCGTTACCTCGAAAATGCCTCGTCCCAGGCAGGCGAGGCCATGCTGATCGCCCGCGAGCGGCGCTTTACCCCGGATCGCGACGCCAACAACAAGCCACTGGGATTTCGCCGTTCGCGAAGGGGGACAGGCACCGATCCCCTCGCACTTGCCTTCGCGGCCGGAGTCACCGTGGCCTGGGCCAAGCACCAGAGCTTGCCGAAGGGAGGCGATGCGCTCGCTCCGTTGTTCGTTGCCGATGAGGCTTTCAGGGCCGCACAGGACTTCGGCCTCAGCCAGGCAGCGGCCTCGCTGCTGCAATCGGCGGCGCGGCGCGCGGTTACCGATCCCGGGCTTGGTCACCTGATCGATTCCCAGGTCGCGGTCGCGGGCCGGCTGGACGAGACTGAGCGCACCCTTCTGGCCTCAGGCAAGCCGGCCGATGCCGCGACCACCAGCCGCGCCGAGGCCGACCGCAAGGAGCTCACCGCGCTGACCGACCAGTTGCGCCAGCGCTATCCGGCTTATGCCGAGGCATCGCGACCTTTCGGTCTACCGATTGCCGAATTGCGCAGGCGGCTGAAGCCGGACGAGGCGGTGCTGTTAATCCAGCCGGTCGGCGAAGATATCTACAGCTTCGCGGTTTCGCCCGAAAGCCAGGCATGGAACAAGGCGGCGCCTGGCCGCCAGGAAGTGGACCGGCTTGTCACCCTGGTGCGCTGCCGGATCGACCGCGACAATTGCCCGGTCGCTCTGCCCAATGACCAGTTGTTCGATCCTCAGGTGGCAAACCAGCTCTATGCAGCGCTGATCAAGCCAGTGCTGCCGGGCATCGGCAATGCGCAGACGCTCTACACGGTCACCAGCGGCAGCCTGAGCGGCATTCCGCTGGGGCTGCTGGTCACAGACCACGATGCGGCAAGCCAGCCAGCGGACGAACTGGCCGGGCTTGCCGCCTTGCCCTGGCTCGCCAAACGCTATGCGCTGGCCGCCCTGCCCTCGGTTTCGAGCCTGCGCGCATATGACAGCGTCAAGACGCAGCACATTGCGGCCTTTGCCGGGGTCGGCGACCCCGTGCTGGGCGCGCCGGTGACCAATACACGTGGCATGAAAGCGCCAAGGATCGCGGGCACCCGAGGCAGCGGCGGCTTCGCCAATATCGCCGAAATCAAGGCGCTCGCCTCACTTCCGGGCACCCGGCGTGAGCTGATCGCCATCGCCACTTCGCTGGGCACGGGCGAAGGGCAGCTCAAACTCGGAACGCAGGCGCGCGAGGGCGAGATCAAGCTTTGGCCCTTATTGCAACAGGCACGGGTCGTCGCTTTCGCCACTCATGCCATGCTGCCCAACGAGCTCGCCGGCAGCGAAGAGCCCGGCCTGGTGTTGACTCCTCCCGCCACGGCGAGCGCGAGTGACGATGGCTACCTGTCGGCGACCGAGGCCGCGCAATTGCGGCTAAGTGCCGACTGGGTGATCCTCTCGGCCTGCAATACTGCCGGGCCGGACGGTCGCCCGGGCGGCGAAAGCCTCTCCGGTCTGGGGCGGGCCTTCCTGTTTGCCGGGGTACGCTCGCTGCTGGCCAGCCATTGGCCCGTCGACGACACCGTTGGCGCGGCGATCACCAGCGAGACCTTCCGCATCCTCGCCGCGACGCCGGACATTTCCCGCGCCGAAGCCTACCGCCGGGCGCTGCAAGGCATCCGCACCGGAACCTCGGCGCTGAGCGGAGCAATCGAGGGCTGGAAGCCTGCTTGGGCCGATCCCTGGGCTTGGGCACCATTCACGCTAATTGAATCTGGCAGCTAAACTGCGTCACTATCTTGTTGGTTCGTTGGCAAAAGCCTGAAAAAGGCAGTCCTTGTGAGCTGTTGAAGTGCAATTGCTGGCCCAGAATGCGTGCATGGCGCGCGAAGCTGCCGATAGCTGTCACCCCAACACCCAAACCATGTCGCTGCATCTCGCAAGGTTCCACTTGAAGCATCAAACCCGGAGAATCATGGCCTCAGGCGAGCTTTCACTGGGGCATCCCCCAAGTGCTGTGGGAGCGCCGTCTTGTAGATAACCGGCCGAAGGGCAAAGCTGGTCGTGACATTGGCGACGCCCTTGACCCGGGTAAGGCGATGACGAAGAAAGTCCTCGAACGCACCGAGCGATCCCACCAGAACGCGTAACTGGTAATCCGATTCCCCGGTCATCAGATAGCATTCCATCACTTCGGAAAAATCCGCGATTGCCGCTTCGAATTCGGCGAGATGGCGATCATCCTGCTGGTCAAGCCGCACACGCACAAAGGCGCTAACTGACAGGCCGACCATTTCCGGATCGACCAATGCGACATAGCGCGAAATTACGCCGTTCGCTTCGAGTTGCCGCACCCGCCGCAAACATGGGCTGGGGGATAGGCCGATCTGGTCCGCCAGTTCCTGATTGGTCATGCGGCCATTACCTTGCAACCGGTCAAGAATCATCTGATCGATCGCATCTGGTGCATAAGTTAGCATAATTTATCTCCAAGGATCAAATTTAAGCATAATCTGCCAATTTCATCGGAAAGTGCAACGCAGTTCGCAAGGACATGCCCAGCCCTGTTCGGTTACGGCACTACCAGCAAAAGTGCGGAGAGAGCCCGATGGCAACGACCACCCCCGATATTGGTGCCGATACGCGCGCCGAAACCCTGGCGGCCCTGGAAGCGATTGATGCGCGATTGCGCTGGCTGTCGTCATGGACGGTGCATAATGCCAACCACATCCGCGAGAAGCGTGACGGGCTGAAAGTCGGCGGACATCAGGCGAGTTGCGCTTCAATGACCGCAATCATGTCTGCGCTCTATTTCCATGCGCTGCGCCCTCAGGACAAAGTGGCGGTCAAGCCGCACGCCGGCCCGCTGTTGCAGGCGATCCATTATATGCTGGGCAACCAGTCGCAGGGTCAGTTGCAGCGGTTTCGCGCCTTGGGCGGGGCGCAGAGCTATCCCTCGCGCACCAAGGATACGATCCCGGTCGATTTCTCGACCGGCTCGGTTGGCCTGGGCGTGGCCATCACCGCCTTTTCCAGTCTGGTGCAGGATTACCTCATCGCCCATGGCCAGATGGCCGAAGCCGACGCTGGCCGCATGATCGCGCTGATGGGCGATGCCGAACTGGATGAGGGCAATATCTATGAATGCCTGATCGAGGGCTACAAGCACGACGTGCGCAACTGCTGGTGGGTGGTCGATTACAACCGCCAGTCGCTCGACAGCACGACGGCAGACCGCATGTTTCGCCGCTTCGACGATATTTTCGAGACCTGCGGCTGGCGCGTCATCACGCTCAAGCATGGCAAGTTGCAACGCGCTGCCTTTGCCCGCCCCGGCGGCAGATCGATAGAGGAATGGATAGATAACTGCCCCAATGCGGAGTTTGCCGTGTTGACCTATCAAGGCGGCGGCGCCTGGCGCGAGCGACTGATGGCCGACATTGGAGCCAGGCCCAATGTGAAGAAGTTGATCGATAGCTTTGATGATGACGGTCTTGCCGCGCTGATGACCAATCTGGGCGGTCACTGTGTCGAATCGCTGATCGATGCCTTCGACAGCGCGCAGGATGAACGCCCGACGCTGTTCATCGCCTATACCGTCAAGGGCTATGGCCTGCCGCTGGCCGGACACAAAGACAATCATTCGGGCATGATGAACGCAGGCCAGATCGACCAGCTGCGCACCAGCATGGGCATCGCCGAGGGCAGCGAATGGGAGCCTTATGCCGGGCTGGGTGGCAATCAGGCCGCCAGGCTAAAAGCCTTTGTCGATGCAAGTGTCCTGGCTAGCAAGCCGCCCGAAGCAATCGGCCAAGCCGTTGCCGTGCCTGCCCGTCTGCCCGTGCCGCGCGGCGATATGCAATCAACCCAAGCCGCCTTCGGCAATGTCCTGCTGGATCTGGCCAAATCCAGCGAGCCGCTGGCCGACCGCATCGTCACCACCGCGCCTGACGTTACCCAGACCACCAATCTGGGCGCCTTCGTCAACCAGCGCGGGCTGTTTCGCCGTGCCGAAATGGCAGATGTGTTCCGCGCCGCAAAAATTCCTTCGGCGCAGAAGTGGGCCGCGACGGCAGCCGGGCAGCACATGGAACTGGGCATTGCCGAGAATAATTTCTTCCTGATGCTGACTTCGCTGGGGCTGGCCGCGCCGCACTTCGGGACGCGGTTGATCCCGGTCGGCACGGTCTATGATCCATTCATCGCCCGCGGGCTCGATGCGCTCAATTATGGCTGTTATTCCGATGCGCGCTTCGTGCTGGTTGGCACGCCCTCTGGCTTGACGCTCGGGCCAGAGGGCGGCGCGCACCAGTCGATCAACACGCCGCTGATCGGCATGGGCCAGCCGAACCTCGCCTATTTCGAACCGGCCTGGGCGGACGAAGTGGCGCTGATGATGCGCTGGTCGTTTGAACATATGCAGCAGCCCCATGGCAGCTCGGTCTATCTGCGTCTCAGCACCCGTGTCATTGCGCAGCTGGAGCGGGCAAATGGCGATTGGGAAGCCGATGCGCTAAAGGGCGGCTATTGGCTGCACAAGCCCGCAGGCAATGCCGAGGCCGCCATCGTCTTTACCGGTGCCATCGCGCCTGAAGTGCTGGATGCCTACAAATTGCTGGCCGAGGACATCCCAGGCCTGGGCCTGCTCAATGTCACTTCGCCCGATCTGCTCCACCGCGATTGGTCTGCCCGCCGCGCTGTGCGCTGGACCAGCAGCAAGGCCGCACCCAGCCATGTTGAAAACCTGTTGTCCTCACTGGCCCCCGGTGCCGGGCTGGTGACGGTGATCGACGGTTCGCCTGGCACGCTGTCATGGCTGGGCGGGGTCAAAGGGATGCGGGTCAGCCCGCTCGGCGTCGACCGCTTTGGCCAGACCGGTGATCTGCTGGACCTTTACCAAATCTACCGCCTTGATGCGGACGCCATCGTCGATGCCGCCGCCGACCTTTTCCTGCGAGATTGAACATGGTTCTGGAAATGAAAATGCCGGCGCTCTCTCCGACACTGGAGAATGGCACCTCCCCGGGGAGCGCTGCGCACCACCTTGGCGTCAAACTATGCCTGCCCCCAGCCCAACAACCTTGCGTTCCTGCGCCTTGCGGGTCCGCCAGTTAATTTGCCGATAGACCGCAAGCACGTCGATCGCCCCACCTGCCTCGAGCCGGGCCATGGCCAGGATCGGCGCGACATCGATGGTGTAGGCGCGGCGCAGCGCCTGGAAGGCCATCATCGTGTCGTTGGCTTCCTGCGCGGCGTGCAGCGCCTCGCGGTCGACCAGCAGGGCCTTGGCGTAACACTGCGAGATCGCCTCAGCCGATGACAGCATCGATTCGATCGGGTCGGTGACGTTGTGCGACTGGTCGATCATGTAGCTGGGATTGAAGCCATCTCGCGGTTTCAGCTCGGCCTCGACCAGTTCGTTGAACACCAGGAACAGCTGGTGCGGGTTGATCGAGCCTGAATCGAGGTCGTCGTCGCCGTATTTGCTGTCGTTGAAGTGGAAGCCCCCCAGCTTGCCGAAGCGGTGGAGCCGGGCGACAATCTGCTCGATATTCACGTTGGGCGCATGGTGGCCCAGATCGACGAGGCACTTGGCTTTGGGGCCGAGTTCCTGCGCGGCGAGGATCGAGCTGCCCCAGTCGGAAATGACGGTGCTGTAGAAAGCCGGCTCGAACATCTTGTGCTCGAGCAGCATCCGCCAGTCATCCGGCAGCGCGGCATAGATCTGCGCTGCGGCTTCGAGATAGCGGTCGAGGCTGCGGGCGAAATCCTGCTGGCCGGGAAAATTGGTGCCGTCGCCGACCCAGACGGTGAGGTCGCGGCTGCCCAGCTGCTGCCCGATCTCGATGCATTCGATATTGTGTTCGACCGCCTGCTGCCGCGTGGCCTCCAGCGTCGAGGAGAGCGAGCCGGTGTTATAGCTGTGCGCCTGCCCGGGCTGGTCCTGAAAGGTGTTGGAATTGACCGCATCGAAGCTAAGTCCAAGACTGGAGGCTTCCTCGCGCAGCGCGGCGTAGTCGCTGACCTTGTCCCACGGGAAATGCGGTGAGACGCGCGGGGTGACCCGGCTCAGCTGATTGATGACCGCGCAGTCCTCCAGCTTCTCGTGGATGTTGGTCGGCTCTCCCGGAATGGGAAATTTGGCGAAGCGCGTGCCCCCGCGCCCCGCGCCCCAGCTGGGCACCGCGACAGAGAAGCTCGCTACCCGGCCCTTGATCGCTTCGATGTCGATCCCGGTGCGCGACAGCTTGCGGCCGAGCGAAACGTAATCGTCCTCCAGTGCGGCGAGCTCGCGCGCATTGGCCTCGGCGATCAGCTCTTCAGACAGCGGCAGGCTCTGCATTGTCGTCACTCCCAACCGGTTCAGCGCGTGAACGCCTGGGCATTGCCCGCATCGACATTGATCATGTTGCCGGTCGACTTTGCCGACTGATCGCTGGCGAGCCAATAGGCAGCCTCGGCGATGTCTTCGGGCAGCACGTCGCGCTTCAGCAATGACCGGTTGCGGTAGTGCGCTTCCAACTCCTCGCCCGGATCGATCTTGTTCGAGGCGGCGCGCTCCTTGCGCCAGTCGCCGTCCCAGATGCGGCTGCCCCGGATCACTGCATCGGGATTGACCACATTGACCCGGATAGCCTCGGGCGCGCCTTCGAGCGCGAGGCAGCGCGCGAGGTGGTTCGCTGCCGCCTTGGCCGAAGCATAAGCCGATGCGCCCGCTGCCGCCGCCACGGCGTTCTTCGAGCCGATGAACACCACGCTGGTGCCGCCCTGGTTCTTCATCGCCTTGAGCAGCGGCCAGGCGGCGCGCGCGGTGAGGAAATAGCCCCGCGCGAGCACGTCGTAATTGCGGTTCCACAACTCGAGGGTGGTCTGCTCGATGGGCGCGGAGCTGGCGATGCCGGCATTGGCGACCAGGACATCCAGCCCGCCGAAGGTGCTTGCGCAGGCATCGAACGCGGCCTGGACCTGCGCTTCATCGGTAACGTCGCAGGCCACGCCGCGCACCACATCCTTGCCGAACTGGCTGGCGAAACCGGCACGCACGGCCTCCAGCGCCGCGCCGTCGCGGTCCGCCAGCCTGACGCAGTCGCCCTCGCGCAGCAGCCGTGCCGCCGTCGCCGCACCAATGCCGCCCGCCCCGCCAGTGACCAGCGCGATGCGCCCGGCCATGGGCTTGGGCGCGGGCATGCGCTGGAGCTTGGCTTCTTCGAGCAGCCAGTATTCGATGTCGAAGGCTTCCTGCTCGTCGAGCGCGATGTAATCGCCGATGGCCTCCGCGCCGCGCATCACGTTGATCGCGTTGCCATAGAATTCGCCCGCCAGCCGCGCGGTGGTCTTGTCAGTGGCAAAAGTAATGCGGCCAAGGCCAGGCACCAGCACCACGACCGGGTTTGCATCGCGCATCGCGGGCGAGTTCGGCCGTTTGCAGCGTTCATAGTAGGCCGCATAGAGCGCGCGATAGGCGGCGATCTGTTCACCGAGGTAGGCCTCGTCGGCCAGCCTTGCGGGATCGAGCACCAGCGGCGCGATCTTGGTGCGCAGGAAGTGATCTGGGCACGAGGTGCCGAGCGCGGCGAGCCGCTGGAACTGGGCCGAGCCGGTGAATTCAAGGGCTTCGGCGTCGTCCGAAAAGTGCCCCAGCTTGCGCCGGGCACCGGTCATCAGGCCGCGCAGACGGGGCATGAGGTCTGCGGCAATCGCGGCGCGGTCGGGGTTGGGGGCGACGATCTGCCCGCCGAACGCCGGGCCGCCAGCCAGCTTCCCGTTCAGATATTGCGCCGCATCGGCAATCAGCGCGATGGTGTGTTCGTAACACGCCTGCGCTGAGTCCGCCCAGCAGATGATCCCGTGGCCCGCCAGCATCACGCCTTCCAGCCCCGGATTGGCCGCAACATGATCGCGCAGCTGCACGCCCAGCGTATAGCCCGGCCGCTTCCAGCCGAGCCAGCCGATCCGCCCGCCCCAGATCTCGCGGGTGGCCGCCTCGCCGCCCGAACTGGCGGCCACCGCGATGATTGCGTCCGGGTGGACATGGTCGATGTGGGCGAAAGGCAGCAGGCTGTGCAGCGGGGTGTCGATGGAGGCGGCTCGGGCGTTCAGGTTGAAAGTGCAGTGCGGCAGGAAGCCGACCATCTTGTCGTCATCGTCCGGGCCGGAATAATGCGCCTGAAGCCCGAGCAGCTTTTCCTGATAGAGCGTGGCAAAGCCATCGAGCGCCATCGAGCCGATATCGCCGCCCGACCCCTTGACCCACAGCACCTGCGCCGCATCGCCGGTCAAGGGATCGATCGCCGCCAGCTTGGCCGAAGTGTTGCCGCCGCCGAAATTGGTGACAGTCAGGTCCGAGCCTAGCAGGTTCGAGCGATAGAGCAGCAGCTCGGCAGGGTTCATGCCTTTGGCGGCAGCGGAATCCCAGCGATTAGCGGGGACGGCGAAAGGAATCGCCATGGCGGTGGGGAGCTGCGTTTGCATGGTCATGGGGCGGAAGTAACAATTTTGCTTCCCTGAAGCAATCATCTTCGATACTAAACAATCAGAAGCAATCACAACGCGCGTTCAAGCGCACACCGGAGAGCCAGACTGGAACAGGGCTTCGCCATCGTTGTCGATATCGGCAAGAGCCTGAGCAAGCTCTCGCTCTGGTCGCGGGAGGGGCATTGCCTGCTGCGGGTCACCCGGCCGAATGCGCCATTTCCGTCCGCTGAGCAGGGCCTGCCTTATGCCGCGCTCGATCTGGACGGAATTTCCGGCTGGCTGGTCGATGCGCTGGGTGAATTCGCCGACCATCCGGTCGAGGCGATCATCCCGGTGGCGCACGGCGCGGGGATTGCCGGGATCCGCAACGGCGTGCTGGCTTTCACGCCGCCCGACTATGAGTGGGACATCCCTGAAGCCACTCTCGCCGACTACCGCGCGGGCCGCGATGCTTTCGCGCTCACCGGCTCGCCGGTACTGCCCGCCGGGCTCAACCTCGGCAGCCAGCTGCACTATCTCGAAGCACTGGCACCCGGGCGCTTCGCCGGGATGACCTTGCTGCCCTGGGCGCAATACTGGGCCTGGGTGCTGTCGGGTGTGGCGGTGAGCGAGGTTACCAGTCTGGGCTGCCATTCCGACCTGTGGTCGCCCGCCAAGGCCGACTTTTCCGCCATGGCGCAGCGGCGCGGTTGGGCGGCGCAGTTTGCGCCGCTGGCGGGGGCCGGCGATGCGATCGGCACGCTGCGGCCGGACCTGGCAGCGTGCACCGGCCTGTCGCGCGATGTGCGCATCCATGCCGGACTGCACGATTCCAATGCCGCCCTGGTTGCCGCGCGCGGCTTTCCCGAGATTGCCGGGCAGGAGGCGACGGTGCTCGCCACCGGCACATGGTTCGTCGCCATGCGGTGCTGCGAGGCCGCGCCCGATCTCGCGGCACTGAGCGCGGCGCGCGACTGTCTGGTCAATGTCGACGTGGCCGGCAGGCCGGTGCCGTCGGCTCGCTTCATGGGCGGGCGCGAGGTCGAGCTGCTGGGCGAGCGGATCGACCATGCCGGGACCGCAGGACTGGCCGAAGTGCTCGCCAGCGGGGCAATGGTGCTGCCCTCGCAAGTGCCCGGCTGCGGCCCTTATCCCGATAGCGCCGGGCGCTGGATCGATGAGCCGACCGATCCGGTGCAGCGCAATGCCGCCGCAGCGCTCTATGCCGCGCTGATGGCCGACGCGGCGCTCGAACTGCTCGGCACCACAGGCACCCTGCTGATCGAAGGGCGCTTTGCCGCTTCCGAACTCTTCACCCGCGCGCTCGCCACGCTGCATCCCGAATGGCGCGTCATGGCCATCGCCGGGGACGCGGACGTCTCGTTCGGCGCGCTGCGCATGCTGTTGCCCGGCCTCGCACCGCATGCCGTGCTGACACCGATCATGCCGCTCGAAGCGGACCTCAAATCTTACCGCGCCCGCTGGCGCAGCGAAATTGAAAAAGGGGGAATGCCGTAATGGCGCAGACTGAGACCAAGGCCGCCGGCGAAGGCTGGCGCAACACGATCCTGGCAGGCCTCGCGAACTATATCGATTCGGGCTCGATTGTCGCGGGATCGGTGGCGCTGGGGCTGTGGAAGGAAATCTATGGCCTGTCCGATAGCCTGATCGGCCTGATCGCCGCCTTCAGCGCGAATGCGATTTCCGCCGGGATCGGGGCGTTCATCGGCGGCTGGCTGTGCGACCGCTTCGGACGCAAGCGGATCTACCAGTATGACATGCTGTTCTACGCATTCGGCATGCTGTTCCTGATTTTCGCAAGCGCCGCCTGGATGATCATCCTCGGTTTCCTGCTCGTGGGGCTTGCCGTCGGCGCAGATATTCCCGCCAGCTGGTCGCTGATCGCCGAGCAGGCGCCCGACAAGAAGCGCGGCGCGCATTCGGGCGTGGCGCAAGTGCTGTGGTATCTCGGCCCGGTTGTCGTGCTGAGCGCCGCCTACTTCCTCCAGCCTTTCGGCATCGATGGCATTCGCTGGCTGTTCATCCACCTCGCCGTGCTGGCCTTGGCGCTCACATTCCTGCGCAGCCGGATGCAGGAATCGCAGCGCTGGGAGGAAAGCCACGCCGCGCGCGCCGGCAAGGCCTCAGGCATTGCCTGGCGCGAACTGTTCAGCCCGCGCTACGTCAAGTCGATGCTCTATCTCATCTGCATGTATGGCCTGTGGAACCTGTGGGCTGGCTACAACGGCTTTTTCACGCCCTATCTGATCAAACAGAACAACTTGCCGCAGTGGGCCGAAACAGTTGTGCCCGCGAGCTACTTTGCCATCGGCATCGTCTCGATCCTGACGGTGTTCATGACCCTGTCCGACAAAGTCAGCCAACGGACGATGTTCGGCATTTCGGCGGTGATGCACGTTTTCGGCATGGCGCTGCTGGCGGTGTTCGGCTTCACCCTGCCCGTGGTCATCATCCATATTGTCATCATGGGGATCGCGGGCGGCTTCGGCGCGCAGAGCTTTTTCCAGCTGTGGAGCGCGGAGCTGTTTCCCACCGCGATCCGTTCGACCGCGCAAGGGCTGACTTTCGCCGTGGTGCGTATCGGGCTGGGCATCTGGAGCCTCGCCGTGCCCGCGCTGGCGTCGGCTGATTTTGCCACGCTGGCCTGGATCCTCACCGGCTTTCTGGTTGCCTCGGGCCTGATCGGCTTTATCTGGGCGCCAAGCAACCAAGGCAAGTCGCTCGAGCAACTCGAAGCAGAGCGGCAGGCAAGCTGAAGGACCGGATGAGAAAATGCATGCCGCCGAGCGCGAGAGGCTGATCTTCGCGGCGATGGGGCAGGCGGGTTTCGTCAGCTACCGCGATCTCGAAGCGCTGCTCGATGCCTCGCCCGCCACCATCCGCCGTGACCTGACCCGGCTGGAGGAAGCGCGGCGCATCCAGCGGGTTCATGGCGGCGCGAAGCTGGCCGAGGCGGAAAGTCCCGCTCCGTTCCAGCTAGCCGGCACGCCGTTCGACCAGTCGATTACCCAGAACCCGGGCCAGAAACAGGCGATCGGCAGGCTGGCGGCCTCGCTGTGCGAGCCGGGCGCAGGCGTGATGATCGACGGCGGCACGACCACACTGCAAATGTGCCCGCACCTCGCCGGGCTGGGTCTGCAAGTGCTGACCAACTCGCTGCATATCGTGAACGCCCTGCTGCCGCAGCCGGGCACGCGCATCCTGTTGCCCTCGGGCACGCTGTTTCGTGAGCAGAACATCATCCTGGCCCCGGCGGGCGAGGAATCGATGCCGCGCTTCCATGCGCCCCGCCTGTTCATGGGCGCGGCGGCAGTGGGCGCCCAAGGCGCAATGCAGCACGATGTGATCCTGGTTGCCGCCGAACGCAGGCTGATCGACCGGGCGGAAGAAGTGATCCTGCTGGTCGACAGCTCAAAATTCGCCTCCTCGTCTGGCGCCATAGTCTGCGCGCTGGACGAGATCGACGTGCTGATCACCGATGCAGGCATTGCGCCCGAAATGGCGGCCACGATCAAGGGCGCCGGAGTTCGCCTGATGATTGCCTAGGGTCAGGACTCATCGATCACAACCAGTAGCAGCAGGTTGCGGCGATGCAGATGGCAGACTTACAGGTGTGGGCGCATCGGTCGTAACGGGTGGCGACGCGGCGCCAGTCCTTGAATCTGCCGAAGACATTCTCGATCTTGTGACGTTGGCGGTGGAGGTTCTTGTCATAGCGGTGCTGGACCTTGCGGTTCTTGCGCGGCGGGATGCACGGCGTGATGCCGCGATCGGTCCGCGCGGCGCGGAGCCAGTCGCTGCCATCGTTGAGGGGCACCAGCCGCCCACGCTCACGGCGCGCGCCCTTGTTGCGCCGATTGGAGCAGTCTCAGACTGCACCTGCAATTGATACCCGCACTAAATCCCGCAGAACAGCGCCAATGTCGGCGCACGAACCGCGCGAGGCCCCTTCAGGGGGAGTTACTCAGGACTGTTTGGTGCGGTCGAGACGCATATATCTCCTGCTCATAGCGCGTCATGCTGATCCTGGAAGCCAAGGATTTCTGAGGCTTGGTGCTCATGCCGCAACATGGTACATCACCACTTCGCCTCTCAAACGGGGGGCTAGACGGGGGGCTAGATGAAAATAAATGCCCTGCGAGAGATGACCGCTAGAAACGGTACGGGGATGCTTGCTGATGGGCAGGGTCTCTGGCTAATCAAAGATACCAAGGATCGGGGAAAGTGGATACTTCGCTTGTTCGTAGGCGGCAAGCGTAGGGAAATGGGTCTCGGACGGTGGCCAGATGTAGGGCTTGCGGAAGCGCGGGAGAAAGCGGGTGATGCTCGTAAGCTCTCAAGGGCGCAAATTGACCCCATAGAGACCCGTAAGCAGTCGAGTAGGGTCGTTGAGCATATGACCCTCAAGCAAGCGATTGAGAGCGGGTTTCAGGCGCGTAAGGCGGAACTGAAAGGCGACGGTGAAGCTGGGCGGTGGATGTCCCCCCTGCGCGTCCATATTATCCCCAAGATTGGCAAGAAGCCGGTTGAAGCGATTGACCAGCATGTTTTGAAGGAAGTGCTGGGACCTATCTGGCACACCAAGCCGGAAGCTGCGGAGAAGGCTCTCAATCGTATTGGGCTGATGTTAAAGCACGCGGCTGCGCTCGGGCTCAATGTCGATTTGCAGGCCACGATGAAGGCTCGGGCGCTCCTAGGCAAGCAACGGCACCAAACAACGCACATTCCCTCCCTGCCCTATGAGGATGCTCCCGCGTTCTACAAATGGCTGTGTAAGCGGGACGATGTCTCATCCCGCTCTCTGCGGTTCCTGATGCTCACCCTTGGTCGGACTACGGAAGTGCGTCTTGCTGAGGGCGAGGAGTTTGCCGGCACGACTTGGACGCTTCCCGCTGGTCGTACCAAGTCGAACATTGAGCGCCGTATTCCCCTTGTCGATGAAGCCGTGAAGCTCACGGTGAAAACGGGCTTTCTGTTCCCTGCCTACAAAGGAAAGCCAATCTCTGACATGGCGATGTCTACGATGATGAAGCGGGAGGGCTACACGGCCCGGCCGCATGGCTTCCGCTCCACGTTCCGCACCTGGGCAGAGGAATGCACTGACGCGGATTATGAGACGAAGGAAACTTGCCTGGGGCACGTCGTCGATACCGGCGTGCAGGCAGCATACCAACGCTCAGACAGGTTGGAGAAGCGCCGGACCTTGCTCAAGGAGTGGGCAGCGTTCCTGCTTAGGTAGGCAGACGCGACCCGCACGCCCTTAGCCGAACCTCAAAAAACGATCACCCGCTCAGTTGTCACTGGTGGATCTTCCTGATCTCGCTCGTAGTTCAGAACTGTATATACCGTGCCTCGCCCGATTGATTGACGCGCCTCTCGCACGGCTTCACTTGTGATCGCTTCCCACCTAAATCGATCCATACTCTCGTCATCGTCCATGAGTAAATCATACCACGCCTACCTTATCCGTCGCGGGCAAGGGTGTCGGACGTCCGACACCACGAAATGCACCCAATCGATCAATAGGAACGCTCGCCATTGAATATATTGCATTTGTGGCCTATCAGCTCCAATCCATCCTTATTATCGCTGAGTACATTCGACACATTCCGCATGGGCTTCTGATTTCACTGAAAGAAAGAATGTATTATTCTCTTTTTCTTTTTCTCTGAGTCTTATTAGCGTGCCAAATTTTCACTGCTAGAGGTGCAAATTTGGCACTTAAGGGATGCCAATTTTACACTTCTGATTTTGCCACCTTTCGTTTGCCTTTAGCAGTCAGGTTCAACTCATAGAGGTTCGGTCGGCCCTGGCCCCTCCTCTTGACGGTGACGAATTGTTCCTTCTCTAGCTCCTGAATGTAGCGCACCACGCTGCGCAGCGCGGTCCCCATGTCCTTCGCAAGCCGTTCCTGTCCGGGGAAGCAGAAGTCGTTTTGCCAAGCGTAACTCAGAAGTGTGGCGTAGGCGAGCTTGGCCCCCGGTGAAATTTTGTCGGCGCGAAGCACATGATTCGGAACCTGAGTAAAGCCTCGCTGTGAAAGTACGTCAGCGCCTTTGAGCACGATGTTTTTGTCGCGGAGTAGTTCGCTGATGTGTTGTGCGCCATTCGTATGTCTCATCACCTTCATTCTACAGCAAGGAGGCACCACAAGCAGCGTTATCCCCTTACTCCCCTATCTCATCACTTCGCCTCAAGACACAGCCGGGTTCGTCGGGGGGATTGCGTAACTATTCTGCTTTGGGAACGAGAGGGCAAAGCCTCTGGTGTTCCCGGCTCACCGGAAACAGAGCCGCCAGGCTCCCCTCAGCCGCAACGCGGCACCGACATCGACACCCTTGCACGGTGCGAAGCCAGCCGGATGGCGTGCGGGCGCAAGTATGCGCCAGCGCCCATCTGGCCATGAGAGAGGCAAGAGTGCCTGCGGGTCAGCACAAAACACCGCACCCTCAAGGAGCGCAGCGGGAAAGAGTGCGACCGCCGACAATTCCCGCTCAATTCCAGGGGCCGTCAGGACCGCCCTTGCGCCAGCGATCATCACCGGCAGGCCGAGACGATGAAAGCGGCTCGGTGGAGCGAACCCGCGCAGACGGGTTTGCGGAATAGAGCGCGGTGCGGGTCTTCCCGCAGGCGTCAATCTACCGCGTCGCGCCTGAACCCGGTAGCTGAGCGTTATATTGGCAGTATCTGAAACCGAGCCAAACTATGTCGGCCCGCGCACGAGCGTGAATGTCGTTTGGTGGTGAAAACTGACATCGGCCAAGCGGCACATCACGGTCCGCTTCGCGCCTCATTTCAGCCATTTCTAGCCCGAAATAAGCAATCTGAAACCGGACGTTCTTCGCACTAGAATATGTCTAGCCGACCTATCCCGTGCATTCCGGCAAAGCCAACAGGTTATCATTCCACTTACCGTCGGCGTAGGTGCGGACATATTTGCCGTTCTGACCATTGACGACACCAACATTTGCGCGGTTTCCGCCAACCTTGGTGTAGAAGGTGTTGGTCTTGGCTTCGATGGAGTCAATGACTTGCTTGCGCGTCCAGTGCCAGCTTGAACCGCCCAAATGGGTGATTCCTTCGTGGGTGTTGTCGCGGGGCTGCTTGTTGATGCAGGTAACTTGAACGTCGGGCATTGGAGAGGGTGCTTTCTTGGGTTAGGAATTGGGACCGTCGCGGCCATCGGGTTCTTTGGCGACGCCCTTGAATGGCGATCCGCCATTCTTGACGCTCATAAACTCGCCAGTGCGTTCGTTGCGCTTCTGGTAGTTGCCGTCGGGGCGCTCAAATTGGGTGCGGCCTGTAACTGCGCCGCGACGAAAATTGCTTCCGGTATTCTTGGCCATAAAATCTCCTTTGGGCTTAGTTGAACGTGTAACGCTTCCACGGGATGGCGTTGGTCGGCACCCGTGCAAGGAAGTTGGCGATGTCGCGGCGGCCAAAATATGTCGGGCGACCGCGCGAGTCCTGAGACATCAAGACAATCGGCATACCGGGGAAACACCGGCTGAAGTTCTGCGAGGCCTCCGCCGCTTCGTGCCGGTTGTCGGTGACGTGACGCTTGACCACCACGACCGCGAAGGTCTGGCCTTGTTCCTTAATGACAGCACCTTCGAGCTGCATCGCAGTCCCTTTCTATTTCGACTCGGGCGGGATGCCCCTTTTCTTGAATCGGCATATGGCGTGAATCTTAAATGCGGTCAATACAAACATCTTAGATGTCAATTTCACAAACATATGTTTGTGGAATTGACATTTCTCATGTGTGAGTGCAGAGGCGCGGCTATGAACGAGTATGCAATATATTCGGCATTGGGCGAAGCAGTGGCGGTTAGGCGCAAAGCCATGAGCCTCACACAAGCCCAAGTTGCTGCAAAAGTCGGCATTTCCCGTGCCTCCATCGCCAACATAGAATCCGGTCGGCAGAAGGTTTTGCTGCATCAGGTGTATCTGTTCGCGGAAGCTCTCAAATTGCCGTCGATCATGGCGCTTCTACCCAAAACGCTTTTGCGCGGTGACAGCGACGTTGTTGTGCCGATCTCGCGCGACGACATTTCGGAACGTCAAAAGGCTCAGGTCAGTGATGCCCTGATGGGTATGTTCGCCAACGATAAGGCGCTTGCCGCCTCGGATGAATCGTAGTGGCCAATCAGATTCAAATTGCCCGCGACCACGCACAGCGTCTGCTCACCGAACACGCGGTGACGGCACTGCCTGTGCCGGTCGAAAAGATAGCAAAAAGTCGAGGCATAGCCGTACGCTACTCGCCGCTCGATCAGGAACTCTCCGGCATGGCGCTCATCAAGGATGGCGTGTCAGTCATCGGTGTCAATGCGCTTCATCATCCCAACCGCCAGCGTTTCACCATCGCCCACGAACTTGGGCATCATGTCATGCACCGCGAATTGATCGACGGCACCATTCATATCGACAAGGGTTTTACGCTCTGGCGGGATAATGTGGCGGCCCAAGGCACTGACCTAGTTGAAATGCAGGCCAATGCTTTTGCCTCTGAACTGCTTATGCCCAGACAATTTATCAGCCAGATCGAAGGTATCGAAAACCTAGATATTGATGATGAGGTTGGTATGAAGGCGCTTGCGAAGCGTTTTCGTGTGAGCGTGACAGCATTACAAAACAGGCTCTCTTCATACGCTTAGCTTAGTTGCGGAGGCGTGTATGGGGTTCGTCTTTTACGCCACCAAAGCATCCGGGACAGTTATCAGCGGGGGTCATATGAGTTTTGTGTTCTATGATACCGAAACGACAGGCATCGACACCTCGTTCGATCAGATTTTGCAATTCGCGGCAATCAAGACCGACGAAAATCTGAACATTCTTGAACGCTTCGAGATTCGCTCTCAGTTGCTGCCATTCGTTGTTCCGGCTCCCGGCGCGCTGCGTGTTACCAAAATGACGATTGATCGGCTGCATGATCCGGCCACGCCCACGCACTATGATATGGTCAGGGCCATTCGTAGCAAGTTGTCCGAGTGGTCACCGGCAATTTTTCTCGGCTACAACAGCCTGCGCTTTGACGAAGAACTGATGCGCCAAGCCCTCTATCAAACCCTGCACAATCCATATCTGACCAATCGTGACGGCAACTGCCGAGGGGATGTTTTGCCCCTTCTCCAAGCCACTACCGAGTTTGAACCAAACTGCCTGACCGTTCCATATGGCGGCAACGGCAAGCCGATTTTCAAGCTCGATCACCTCGCTCCAGTTAACGGCTTCGCTCATGAAAACGCCCACGACGCGCTATCGGATGTCGAGGCTACGATTCATATGTGCCGCCTCGTTCGGGACGGAGCGGGCGACTTGTGGAATCGCTTTTTGCGCTTCACCCAAAAAGCGGCGGCGGCAGAATTTTTGGAGGAACCCGAGCCGTTCCTCCTAACCGAATTCTATTTCAACCGGCCCAAGCATATGCCGGTGCTGCGGATCGGTCAGGACAGCGAACAGGCCAATGTCTCGGTCTGTTTCGATCTGACGCATAATCTCAACTCGTTCCGCAATCTTACGGACGCGCAGTTGCAAAATCTCGTGGTCAGCTCGCCAAAGCCGCTCCGAAAAATCAAAGCCAACGCTGCGCCGACTATGACGCCGCTCGATGATGTGCCGGATCATCTGCTCGGCGATCTAACCCAAGATGATATTGCCGCTCGGGCCAACGATCTTGACAATGACGAGGGGCTTAAGGCTCGTATGCTGGCTGCGTATGAAGCAACCAAGACCGAGTATGAGCCGAACGAACACATTGAAAAGCAAATCTATGAGGGGTTTGCAGCAAATGCCGATGAACATCTGATGACGCAATTCCATGCGATACCTTGGAATCAGCGACACACGTTGACCGGTCAATTTCAGAATCCGAAGTTCGGCTTTTTGGCCAAACGCCTCATTTTTGCCCATGATCCAAACTGCTTGCCGCCCGCGTGTCAGCAGGAAATATCGGCGCATGTCCATTCGCGGATAGCTGCGCCAGACGATAGCGGGGTCAAGTGGACGACGCTCACAAAAGCGCGAGCAGAATGTGCAAAACTGATTGCAGGCGCCGAAGCTGCGGATCTGATGCTTCTTCAGGGATACGCACAGTATCTTGAAAATCGCATCGCCAGCTTAGCAGGTTAATCTGGAAACCCGTTGTGCTTTGATCGTTCGCCGAGGTTGGGGAACTGTTTGCTTTCAGCCAGGTCCGGCAAAGTGTTTGCGGTTTGCATTCGTTAATAATCGGCAGCTTTCAGCGCGACCATTTTCGCTGCGCTACGACCGGAAACAAGGCGATTGTGGCCATGCCAAGCCGCCGCGCGAATGTCGGCTTACCCGTTTGCGCCGCCCAAGCTGCCGGTCGGCAAACGGCCCCATGCGTGTCGCTAGGACTGTTGCAGGTCAACGTGTGCTATGTGACGATCCCTGTCGTGCAATCACCGGTCAGCGCTGGAACCGTTGCCGTGGTCATCAAGAAGCGAGAGCGATTGCTCAACAAGCGATATGACATCGGCGAGTATCGTTCCTTCGTCGGGAGGAATAGAGGCGAGCGCAGCGGCGAACCTTCGCCCGGCGTGAATCGCCGTCGCAATCGGCGACGGCTTTGGCGCTTGCCCCGGCGGGGCTTTCTTCTGAGCGCGTAGCGCGCGCACTGTGTTTGCACCTGCGCGGACGTTTTGCCAGAGCTGGAGTTGGGCTGCCTCGTCGCCAGCACGGGCAATCTCAACCAAGATCGACTTCGACACCTTGGTGCCACTCGCCTCGTCCAGGATCGACAATGCCAGCCCAGCAAGGCTCATCAGTTCGTTAATGGTGACGCGCGATTTGCCGAGCGCGGTGGCGGCGTCACCCTGGCTATAGCCGTGCTTGTCGATCAAACGGGCAATCGCCTGATACTCGTCGATTGGGGAGAGGTCTTCGCGCTGGATGTTCTCAATGAGCGCTAGTTCGTCGATACTGCCTTCGGAGATGATAGCTGGAATGCTGGCGCGTTCGAGCAGCGCAAAGGCGCGGTATCGGCGCTCACCGGCAATGATCATATATTGATCGGTGTCAGCACGCTTCACCGTGATGGGGTGAATAAGGCCGTTGGTGGCGATGGAGTCTGCCAACTCCTGAAGCCGCACAGGGTCGATGCTCTTGCGCGGCTGATCGGGATTCCAGACGATCTTCGCCATGTCCAGTTCGACGATACGCGGGAGATCGGGCGAGGTGCCAAAGAACACGTCTTGCGATGGGAAGCGGTCGCTGACCTTAGATTTTGGCATCATGGGAAAGGGTATGTTCGACGATCCGCTGGTAAGTCTGGATGCCGGGCGTTTGCGGCCACAGTTCCAGGGCTGCCCGGCCTTCCGCCACAGCCTTGTCGAAGGCGGTTGAGTGGTGGACAGGCTCAAACACAGTGATTCCTTGCGCTGCCATTGTCGCTGTCAACTCGTCGAGTACTTCTTTGTCGTGGGTGTTGCGTGGGTGATAGAGGGTCGGCAGTACCCCAAGGATACGCAGCTCGGGGTTGGCGCGTCGGTGGATGTTCTCGATGGTGTCGAGCAATAGGGGCACGCCCATGATGCTGAGCAAGTCGGTTTTGGCGGGGATCAGCACCTCATCCGCTGCCGAAAGGCCGTTTACCGTCAGGATGCCAAGCGTTGGCGGGCAATCGATCAAGATTACGTCGTATGGGGTTGAAAGCTCCTCCAGCTGATCTCGGAGCACATGGGCGGCACCATAGGGACTGAGCAATTCCGCCTCGGCGGCTGAAAGCCGGATACTGGCGGGCACCAGGTCGGGGCGGCCCCTTATATCTCCCGCGATAATCATCCCATTCAAGGGGCAGCCCTTGACCAGTGCAAAATAGATGGTCTGGTTTGCCTCCTCCAATTGCTTGAGCTGTTTGGGGTCAAGCCCCAGCGATATCGACAGGCTCGCCTGGGGATCAAGGTCAATCGCCAGGACGCGCTTGCCTTGGCTGAGGAAAGCATAGGCCAGATTGACGGTTGTGGTGGTTTTCCCGACGCCGCCCTTCTGGTTGGCGATTGCGATGATACGGGGTTGCATAGAGGTATGGGTATTCTATCACGCCGCCGCCGATGTTCCTTGAGGCGGTGTGGGCGGCGGCGCGCTGCGCCCGCCAGGAAGGTGCCTGTAAAAGGTGGCAGGGGACACATTGAGCCGTCTGGCGATCTCGGCAACTGGGATGGAAGCGTCGGCCAGCAAGGTGCGCGCTATGTCGATGTCCCGCTCTGAAAGTGCGCGAGGGCGACCCCCGAATCTTCCGCGCCGTCGCGCTGCCAATAGCCCCTCGTGGGTGCGTTCGCGAATCACACCGCGCTCGAACTCGGCCAGCGCGCCAAAGATATGGAAGATGAGCTTGCCGCCAGCGGTGGTGCTATCAATGGTCTCGGTGAGCGAGCGCATACCGACGCCGCGAGCCTCAAGGCTCTCAACGGTTTGGATGAGCTGCGAGAGCGACCTTGCAAGTCGGTCGAGCTTCCACACCACAATCGTGTCGCCCGGCCTGGCGAATTCGAGGGCCGCCAGAAGTTGCATCCGATCTATGCGCGAGCCGGAAGCGGTCTCTTCGAACAGTCGCCCGCACCCGGCAGCGGTCAAAGCATCCCGCTGCAAAGCGGTGTCCTGTTCCTCGGTGCTGACGCGCGCGTATCCAATCAACATAAGTGTGGGTCTCAAAACCCATAGACATCATCCCACGTGAGAGGGCAGTTGCAAGAGTGGTTTTTGAGACCGCTGGGGATGGGGGATTGCCGCCTGCGCCATGGCTTCTCGTTAACGGTCGTTTTCGAGAAGCCTCGGTGCTGGCTTGCATGGGTTCAGCACTATCGCTGCTGAGCAAAGATTGTTATTCACTTACGATGCAGCGGCAAAGTACAGCCTCTGTAAGGGGACGGATGATGCACGCGATTCTGACAGAAATCCAAGATCGGCTCGCAAAAATTGCCGCATTCCTTCAGTCGCAGATTCCATCTGATGAGCCTTTGGCGATTGCTCATACCAACTGGAATTTCCCCTCAATCACAAGGTCTGAATTGATCGAGGAAGCTCAATCACTCATCGATTTGATTGGTGACCGAGGTGGTGATGACCTCGGCAGAGCAGAGGACAGGCTAAGCGACTATGTGCGAAGGCTAGATTTCCTGTTGGCGCAAACCCTGCCTCAGATATGGGGCTCAGCGGCTACTGCCGTGCCAGCTTACCTCATCACCTTGGAGGGATTGCGCAAGGCGCTTGCCTCCGTCCTAAATCCCGATCCACAACGGGAATCTATGGCCACACTTCGCAGACTTCAAACACAGCTAAGGGGTATGGAATCGAGGCTAAGAGACCTAGAACCACGTACCAATTCACTTGCAAGCATGGTTGAACGGATTGAACACGCATATGAAGCAGCTGACCAGCTACCTACCGATTTAGAAACTCTCGAAGAATCGCGAAAGAATATTGCCACGCTAGAGAAAGAATCAGTTAAAGACCGGGAACATCTTCAAACTATTCTAAAAACTGCAAACGAATTGGACAAGCAGTTGCATATCAGTGCTGACGAAGCAAAATCAGTACTTGCCAACTGTGAGTCTGCTTATTCTGCTGCGACTAGCGTTGGACTGGCAGCAGCATTTTCTGAAAGGTCAGATGCATTGTCAAGATCGATGTGGATTTGGGTTGGCGGTCTTGTCATTGCGCTGGGAATAGGTGGTTTCCTGGGAATAACCAGACTGCACGATCTAACAGAGCTGATTCAGCAACCATCAGCATCATCCTCAGCTATCACCGTGAACTTGGTCTTGTCATTGCTTTCCGTTGGCGCACCCGTCTGGTTTGCATGGCTAGCAACGAAGCAAACTGGCCAACGATTTCGCCTAGCCGAAGATTATGCCTTTAAGGCCTCTGTTTCTCGTGCCTACGAGGGCTTCCGGCGCGAGGCTGCGCGATTTGACAAAGACATGGAAGCACGCCTTCTTGCGTCCGCCCTCAATCGTTTGGACGAACTTCCATTAAGGCTTGTGGAGTCCGGCAGCCACGGAAGCCCGCTACACGAGCTGATCTCTTCCGATGTGGTAAAGCAAGCGATGAACGGCGTTCCCGGTTTCGCGGAGCAAGTGAAAGAGTTGGCGACTAAGGCACTGAATGTCGCATCCGGGCCTTTACGGACAGCTGCTCGCAAGGCGGCGGCGAAAGCACCCCTGGAACCCGACGCGACGGAATAATCCTTGTCTCCGCTTTTGTACCAATGGTAAGGACGTGAGGCGGGCGCGCCGTATCCTGTCAATATCACGGCTAGATTTTACGCTGGGCATGTTGTACTCATCGAATGACGCCACCCTATTTACCCATCAAATCAGCCAAATACTCCGATGCAGGCTCAACGCCTGACACCATCAAACGGTCTCGTGCTCGCGTACAAGCGACATAGAGCAATCGGCGTTCGGTTTCGAAGATGTCGTCCATTTCAGCCTCATCGGCTGCGTCCTCGATCCTCTCGTCGAGAGGCAGGATGCCTTCGTCGCAGGCCATGACCACGACTGCGCGAAACTCCAGGCCCTTCGCTAGGTGCATGGAATTAATCGTCATTTGATCGGCTCCGTCAAAATCAGCGATGCTATCTTTTGCTCGTTCAACCAAGGCAGGCGTCCGAACGAACAAGCCAATCTCGACGGGCTCGATTCCGTCTTGAAGCGCGGCCGAGACAAATGCTCGCACTGCCGCCATTTCGGCCTTCTGGCTGGCGCAGACCTGCACATTGGGTTCCGGCCCGTCAAACACCGAAATCGTGCCGCGCCGTTCATCTTCGATGCCATCAACATCGCGCAGAACCGACGGCAACAGCCGGTCGGCGGATTGGCGGATTTGCTGTGACGTGCGGTAGCAGACCTTCAAGGTGAAGGATCGCCCCCGCACATCGACACCAAGGCTCTTCCATGAATAGGGATGCTGGAAAATCCGCTGCCCCAGATCCCCGGCGAGAAACAGTGCGTCGGCATGATCCGGCGCGATAGCCGCGAAGAAGCGGAGTTCGGACGGGCCAAGGTCTTGCGCCTCATCGATCACGATATGGTCGAACGGCTTGGTGGCTTTGCCCGCGAAACGCGCCGCAAGCAGGGAAAAGACCACCGCCCAGGTCGTGTATCGCTCCGCCTGCAATGCCGCGCGCACCGCTGCAAAGACCGGCCACAGCCGTTCGCGCTGCTTGGGGCCGAGCCTGCTTTTGCGCCCCATCCGCTGCACGGTGACATAATCATCGAGCGTTTCGATGCTCCAGGCGTCAACGACGTTCACCCATTCGGAAAGTAGGAAGCGATCCGAAAAGCCCTTCACATCGGCTGCGCTTGTCGCAGCCATGATCCGGTCACGAAGCAGCGATTCCGACGCGATGCGCGGGCGGACACCAAATTCGAGCTGATGCAACTGATCGGCGATGCCCTGAAACGAGGCGGTGGTGATGCGTGGCACGATGGAGCCGGTATCGGGCGCAAGCACAGACACCTTCGCAGTCAGCGAGTCAGCGAGCGGCTGTGAAAAGCTCGCCAGCAAAATCCGCGCCGATGGGGTGTCGCGCGCCAGCCGCACGGCGCGGTGCAGCGCGACAACGGTTTTGCCCGTGCCAGCCGAACCCGCCACGCGCGCGGGGCCGGCATAGCTGCGCTCCACAATCTCGCGCTGCGATGGGTGGAGGAACACCCCCCATTTCTCCCACGGATAGGCGAGCGCCTGTTCGAGTTCTTCCTGATCGGCGATCGGGCGGATACGGCGCAGCGCATCGGGATGGGCATAGGGATCGGCGGCAGCGACGGGCGCAGGCACGGCCAATTTCCCGGTCGCAGCATATTCGAGCAACGCCTCGGCGGCTTCGGCTGGTAGATGATCGGCAAGGGCAAAGAAGCCGTCCTCGGTCGCGGCCCGAACGTCCGCCGTCCAGTCGCCCGGAACGCCGATGGAGAGCAAGGCATCGTCATCCAGTGCCGCGAACAGATTGGCAGGCTTGGACTTGGCGGGAACAACCGGCGCGGGCGTAATGAAATCAAACGTATCGGGCCGCGCAACGGTTTCGACCAGCTCGCGCACTTCGACGATCTGGATCGCGCCCGTAGTCGGATGGGCCTCAATCCGCCGCCGCTGCGCCCAGGCATAGGCATCATCATGGTGATCGACATAGGCCACCAGCATCGAACTGGCGGTCTTGTGGACGATCAACCGGACATCGCGGTTGACCCGTGCCGACCAGAAATGGTCATCCTTGCATTTGTCGATCCGGTGAAGTTGCAGTCCATTGCCTGTCGGGTCGATCTGTAGATCGAACACGCTCGCCTTTACCGCCTTGTGATCCTGCCCGGACAGGCGGTTGAAGGATGCGGTGAACGTATCGGCGATATGGAAGTTCACTAGAATGGCGTATCGATGATCAGTGGTCCGAGCGGAATAAAGATCTTGGCGAGCTTGCCCCTGTTGCCGTGTTTGGTCAGCCCCGAGAGCAGGACGGGCCCGCTCAGTCTCCTCAAGTCGCTCACGAGGTAAAAGCTTTGCCAAGCGCCGTCATGCTCGGTCGTTGGCGGTCGGTATTTGGCCCATGTGAGCTTCGCCTTCCCGCCGACGGCACCGTCGTATCCGACGAAACGGCCGCGATACGTTGCGACAGGTGGGCCGGTTCGAGACGATTCCGATGCATAGAAGAGAATGTCGGCAGGGTGATCGGCATCGACGGCATTCCTGAACTCGCTTAGGACCATGCCGCTGTCAGTACCGAACGCAACAAATCCGGTTTCCTCGCAGCGCTTTAGGCCGCTTTCCAAATGCTGCTCCGGCACCGGGGTCAATAAAGCTACATCCGCCGTCGGCTGGTCCATGATCCTGCTCCTAAACCCCAAACACCTTCATCACTTCGTCACCGAAGTGATTGATCACTTTCACCGCGATCCGTCCACCTGTCGGTCGCTCGAATGGCCTGGATGTGTCGGCATAGAGCGTCGCCCAGGCTTCCTCGTCGATTTCCGCCTTCAAAGCCGTTTTCAAGCTCTTGTAGGGGTCGTTCGCGCCGAGGAAATAGGCGTGGCGGACGAAGAAGCTCTCTTCGTTGTAATCGGTGTCGATGAACCATGCCGCCACCCCGGACGTGCCATCGGAGCGAATCTCGCCGGTGTTCGGATCGAACACATCGACGCCGTTGACCTTCACGCGGATCGTCTCGCCGCCGTCATCGAGGATGTCCACATCCGGTTCGCCGAAGACGATGAACATATTGCCGCGTCCGGTATTCTTAAGCTCGTCGGACATGTGCATGTCGGGATTGATGCGGGCCTTCAGAATGCGCAGCGAACCGAGGCTGCCCAGCTCGGACGAATGGGCATCGAAGTTGAAGGCACAGGCGATAACAAGATCGAAGCGCGCATCGGCGGCTTCGCGGGCGGCGGCTACAAGATCGGCGCGGCCGACGGTGCCGAATTCAGGGCCGATGAGGATCGCGGCGCGGCGCTCTACCTGTGAACCTTCAGCTCCTTCCATGAAGCGCCCTTCCGCGCCGATCCAGTTGCCGGGCCAAGGGTTGAGCGATTCAAAGGTGATACGGTCGCCCTTGTCCTGCTGCTTGACGCCTTCGGATTTGAGATAGTCGATGACAATGGCGGCGAAGTCGTTGCTGGCGAGCGCATCGTCGTCGCGGTGCCGCTTGCCCTCGGCGGCGTTCACTTCGTCGATCATTTCCTCTTCGCTCGCGGGTAAGACGCGATGGGGAGAGAGGCTTTCGACAGTGAACGGCCCGGCAACGCGGACGCGGGCGGTGTCTTGATAAGGCTTGTCATAGAGATATTCGACATCGGCACGAGCGGCGATGCTGGCGTCGATTTCCTGCTGGCGGGAGATGCGCGCTTCCCACCATTTGGTGAGCGGCTCCTTGGCGGAGGGCGGGGCGGTGCCGGGCAGTTCGCGGGGAATCTGCCATTCCTCCCACAACTCGCCGCAGGCTGAGTTCAGTGCGACACGCTGTGGCTCTAAGACAGCTTGCCACTTCTCCCAAATGTCGTCGATCAGCGGATTGTTGGCGATACTTTTGAGAGTGATGTGCGGCACGCGCTCATATACAAAGCCTTGGCGGATATCATGGTGAACGGGCGTATCAGCGGGCACGCGCTGGGTGAGCGCGGCTTCCTTGGCGCGGCCTTCCTTGCTGTCAGCGAGCAGATACCAAGGGTAGCGCGCTGACATTATCCGGGTGCGGGCGAGCGCCAGCGCAACGCGGCTGGTATCCATCGTAATCCAGCGCCGGCCCCATTGCTCAGCAACAAACGCAGTGGTGCCGGAGCCGCAGGTCGGATCAAGGACAAGGTCGCCTGGGTCTGACGCCATCAGTATGCAGCGTTCGACAATTCTGCTTGCCGTTTCCACTACATATTTTTTGTCTGAGGCACCCCCGACATCCGACCAGACGTTTGTGTAGCCAAAGACGGGGAAATCACCGAGCTTTCTGGCATATCTAAGCGCAGTGCTTTGAGCCACAACGCGAGTGGCTGCTATCAGACGTTGGAAGCCTTGCTCGTTCGTTTTCCAACGAGTTTGCATAGTTGGGCGAAAAACCCGCCCTTTGAAATCGACGTCGAACCAAGAGGCGGCCCCTTCACCTTTTGCACGCCCCATGCTTGCCGATTGCAAGTCGCTTGCTGTGTAGAAATCCTCGCCGTCCGCAATTGCCGTTTGACCAGAAGTCTCAAATTCAGACGCATTTCGGGTTTGACCGCATACGTCGATTACACCCTTGTAGTGATCAGCGCCCTCGCCAAACCGCTTGATCTTGAAAAGGCTTCGATACTTTACAGCCTCTTTTCGTTTGGAAAACCAGACGATGTGATCCGTCACGCCGGACAGATAATCGTTCGTAGCTGATGATGTTTTGGTAAATGCAATTTGGCTGATGAAATTGCCTTCGCCAAACACCTCATCCATAACCGCGCGGACTCGATGCACATTCTCGTCACCGATCTGCACGAAGACTGACCCGCTATCGGTCAGCAGGTCGCGCATCACGGTGAGGCGGTCGCGCAGGTAGGTGAGGTAGGAGTGGATGCCGTCCTTCCAGGTATCACGAAACGCCTTCACCTGTTCGGGTTCGCGGCTGATGTCGGCCTGCTTGCCGTCTTTTACATCGCGGCTTTGCGTCGATACCTGCCAGTTTGAGTTGAATTTGATCCCGTAAGGCGGATCGAAATAGATGCACTGCACCTTGCCGCGCAGCGACTCCCGCTCGGCAAGGCTCGCCATCACTTGAAGGCTGTCACCGAGGATCATCCGGTTCGACCAATGCTGGTCATGCTGATAAAATTCGGCCCGGGCATCGGGCGCGATGCCGTTAAAATCGGCGAAGAGGTCGGGCGCGTCGGTGTCCGCCTCGCGGGTCTGTGCGGCGCGGCGTTTCAAATCATCAATGATCGCCTTGGGGTGGATTTTCTCCTGAATATAGAGCGGCGGCACGTTGACGATCAGGTCCGACCAGTCCTGCGTATCCTTCCCCCGCCACACCAGTTGCGCATCGCCGAGTTCAAGACTGCCAGTGGCGGCAAGCTGCTCCATCTGCGCGGGCGTGATCCTGATGCTCGCGCCGTTCCAGATCAGTTGCGGATCAAGCTCGCCTTCGCGCTCGCGCGTCTCGCCTGCCGCAAGGGGCCGTTCACGCGGATAGGCCACTGGTGGACGCGGTGCGCTATCCTCCTCGCGCAGAAAGAAGCTCTCCATCTCGGCCGTCGGGATGTTCTTGCGTGTGGCGTCATCATGCTTGATCGCGTGGACAGATTTGGGGGCTTTAGCCATTAAATCGCTCCATTCTTTGAGATCGTAATCTGCGACCTCAAACGCTCAACCAGCGCCGCAAAATCTTCATCCATCACCGCCCAATCGCAAAATTCCGCAAATTCCCACCGGCCAAAGCCGCCCAGCTCGTTGACACCGGGAACCCAGAGATCGCGCATGGTGGCAGCCTTGATCTTCGCGTTCTCGCCGCGAAAGCCCTTGACCTCCAGCACGAGATTGAGCGGTTCATCGTCGCCCAAATCCAGCCGCACAAGGAAATCAGGGATGTAACGCCGCATAACCGCGCCATCGAGATATGGCACTTCAAACCCCATTGCCTGATTTTTGGCATAGGCAATGACGCTTGGGTGATTTTCCAGCGTCAATGCCAGTTGCTCTTCCCAGCTACTATCAAGGACGACGTGGCTGATGTGGCTCTTGGGAGGCCGCGCTCCGGTCGTCCAGCATGACTTGGACGTGATGAAATTGACGTGGCTCGTCGAACCCTTGGGATTGTAGGGGTCAAGCACCGCTTTGACCGGGCTGTCGGTCGCGCTCGACAGGGCGATGTGGATTTTCTGCGCGGCGGCGGCAAGCGAGCTTTCATAAAGGATCGCGCCAACCGGCACGCCCTTGCAAACCAGATAGCCGCCGTCGATCCAGCGCCGCGCGATCCGCTGAATCTGAGGGAACAGGTGTCGCTTGGCGAGGCCGTCTTCATCACGAAAATGATGATTGAGCAGATATTTGCCCAGGTTGAAGCTGATTTCGGAGGGGCGCATATTCTCAAGCACTTGCAGGTTCATCGTGACGCCTACGCCAACGATGCCCTCCATGATGACCGAGGTTGGGCCGATGTCTTGCGGCGTGATGGTCAGGCGCGAGTCTTCGTCAAATTTGGCGTCCAGTCGCTCTTCGGGCAAATCCTTGCGATAGCCGCTGATGCGCGGGAAGCTGATTTCCAGCTCGCCGCGCTCGCGCATCGCGAAAACGCGCGTGACGGGGCGCGGCTTGATCGGCGTGGCC
>JANPOS010000021.1:0-39128 GCA_031428115.1 Novosphingobium sp.
AGGACACCGGGATCGACATGTACATGGGTTCCGGCGGCGCGCCCGAAGGTGTGCTGGCGGCAGCCGCGCTGCGCTGCGTCGGCGGGCAGTTCAAGGGCCGCCTGCTGATCCGCAACGAGGACGAGAAATCGCGCGCGCGGCCGCGTTCGTCGTCGTTGCGGAACAGCAGGCGCCCGTTGAATTGCCCTCCGACGCAGCGCAAAGCCGCCGCCGCCAGCACGCCTTCGGGCGCGCCGCCGGACCCCATGTACATGTCGATGCCGGTGTCTTCGTTGGTCACCGCGATCACGCCGGCAACGTCGCCGTCGGGGATCAGCTGCACGCCGCAGCCCAGCTTGCGCAGTTCGGCGATGAGCTCGGCGTGGCGCGGGCGGTCGAGCACGCAGACGATGATGTCGCCGGGCTCCACGCCCTTGGCGGCGGCGACCGCCTTGACGTTTTCAGTGGGCGATCTGTTGAGGCTGATCACGCCATCGGGATAGCCGGGGCCGACCGCCAGCTTGTCCATATAGACGTCCGGCGCGTTGAGCAGATTGCCTGCCTCGGCGCAGGCGAGCACGGCGAGCGCATTGGGCCCGGCCTTGGCGGTGATCGTCGTGCCTTCCAGCGGGTCGAGCGCGATGTCGATCTTGGGACCAGTGCCTTGGGCGCCGCCTACCTTTTCGCCGATGAACAACATTGGCGCCTCGTCGCGCTCGCCTTCGCCGATCACGACCGTGCCGTCGATTGCCAGCTCGTCGAAGGCCTTGCGCATGGCTTCGACGGCGGCATGATCGGCGGCCTTTTCATCGCCCCGCCCGATCAGCCGGGAGGCGGCAATAGCGGCGGCCTCGGTGACACGGACCATCTCGAGCACGAGCGCGCGGTCGAGGATCTTGCTGGCGGGGGTTGCAGGCATCGGGAAATCCTCTCAGTCGCGGCAGGCGTTGCCGGCGCGATTAGCCAGCGCGGCCGGGCTTGTCGAGCGCGACGGCGGCTTCATTCACCGAGGATCTGCATCACCAGCGGCGGCGCGGAAAGGCTTGGCGAGCCTTCCAGCAGCCGCAAGGCTTCGGTGACCGCGCTTTCGGGCCCCTCGTGGGTCACCATGGCGACCAGCACTGCCTCTGAAGTATCCGCGCCGCCCTTCTGGATCAGGCTCTCGATTGAAACGCCGGCATCGCGCATCGCTGCGGTGATCTCGGCGAGCACGCCGGGACGGTCGGCGAGGGCAAAGCGGATATAGGCGCGGCCCCGGCGGTGGCCGGTTTCCGCCCGGGGCATGGCGACAAGTTCGGCCACCGGGACCGAGAACGGCGCGCCGATGTCTCCGCCCGATGCCGCCCGGCGCGCAATATCGATGAGGTCGGCGACGACTGCCGAGGCGGTTGGCCCGTCGCCCGCGCCCGCACCCTGGAACAGCAGCCGGCCCGAATAGTTGCCTTCCGCCACCACCGCATTGGTTGCACCATCGACATGGGCGAGCGGGTGATCGAACGGCACCAGGTGAGGCTGGACGCGCTGGAACAATTTGCCGTTATCTTCCTCGGCCATGCCGATCAGGCGGATGACATAGCCCAGCGCGTCGGCCTGGGCGATATCGGCGGCGAGCAACCGGGTGATCCCCATGGTTTCCACCGAGGCGAAATCGATCCGCGTGCCATAGGCTATCGCTGCCAGGATCGACAGCTTGTGGGCAGCGTCGGTGCCTTCGATGTCGAAAGCGGGGTCGGCCTCGGCATAGCCCTTGGCCTGGGCCTCGGCGAGTACGTCGGTGAATGAGCGCCCGGTGTCTTCCATGGTCGACAGGATATAATTGCAGGTGCCGTTGAGGATGCCATAGACCCGTTCGAATTCATTGGCCGCCGCGCCTTCGCGCAGGCCCTTGATCACCGGGATGCCGCCGGCAACCGCCGCCTCGAACTTGAGCGCGACTTTGGCCGCTTCGGCCATTTCGGCGAGCTTCAGCCCGTGGTGGGCGATCATCGCCTTGTTGGCGGTGACCAGCGCCTTGCCCGCCTCGATCGTCGCTTTCGCGCAGGCCAGCGCCGGGCCGTCCGAACCGCCGACCAGCTCGACCACGACATCGACGTCCGCGCGCTCGCCCAGGATGACCATGTCGTCTTCCCAGGCATAGGGCGAAAGGTCGACGCCGCGCTTCTTGTTGCGGTCGCGCGCGCTGATCGCGGTGATGACGATTGGCCGCCCCGCGCGGCGGGCGATCAGCGCGGCATTTGCCTCGATCAGCCGGATAACGCCGCCGCCGACCGTGCCGAGGCCGGCGAGCGCAATTCTGAGAGGAGTACGCAGGGGTTCTGACATGATGCAACCTTTCGGTTGCGCGCCCTAGGCGAGCGCGGCGCGAAAGGCCAGTGGCAGCTTGCAAGGCCGGCTCATCTCCGCAGGCCAGGGCGCGTCATCCGCGCTGCCGCGGGCAGGTGCCCAGCGCCATCATCACCAGTCGGTAGTCGGTATCGGCCTGGGCCTTTTCCGCCGGGCTTTCCGACAGATTCACCCCGCCGGGCAGCGTGGGCGGCAGGAAACAGGCGAGGCGATACCAGCGCAGGCTCTCGCGCGGCGGCTGGCTGCCGCCTGCGTGAACTTCCGAAAAACTCGCGCCCCAGGCCGGCACAGCCCCCGGGCGGCGGGTGACGGCGATCGAGGCGGCAGTGCCTTCGCGGGTGGCGAGGAAAATCTGCGTCTCGCTTTCGCCGGCAAGCGTTCCGGCGACATGGATCGCCTCGCGCACCCCGGTTACCCGCGCAGGCGGTTCGGGGGCGACGAGTTCGGTCAGGATTGCGCGCAGCCGCGCTTCGCTGACAGCGTCCCACAGCACTTGCGCGTCGGGAGCGACCAGGCGCAGCTCGCCCGGTCGTCCGGCTACGGCTGCGGCAAACAGCAGGACCTGTTTTTTGCCCAGCGCCGGCGGCTTGCCGCGCCCGTCGAGCGGCAGGTCGACGAGATACCGCAGTGCTTCGCCGACGATGGCATTGCCCGCCAGCAGCGCGCCGGTTTTCGCTTCGGCATAAAAGCGCGCCCAGCCGGGACGCACGCCCACCGCGCGCTGCGGCTCGAGCGGCACCAGCTTGCGCACTTGCGCGCGCAGCACCAGCGGGGCCGAATCGGCAAGGTCGGCCAGGTCGGCATAGCTGGCCGCTGGCTGGGGCTGAGGTGCTGGTGCGGCAGCGTGGCTGGTTCCGCCCGCAGCGAGCGCAATCATGGCCAGTCCCGCTGCCCGGCTCACCCACATTGATTGCCGGGTCATAAGCAAACTCCTGTAAACAATAGCCTAGCCAATGGTTTGGCGACTGGTTGCCAGCACCACGGAGCGCATCCGAGCTTAACACATGTGAATTGGCAGTTAACTGTTTTCGCCGCCGATAAGGCGTTGCGCGCCCTGGGGATCGTCGCTAAAGCCTGGCTCCAGTAGGGGCTAAAAAATGAATCGCCCCTAACTTTCGCCTTGCCGGGCGACGGGTCACTGGAAGGCGATTCGCAGCTTGCGGCAAGTCAGGGAGTTTTTGGGGGCCGGATGGGCGCTGCGAAAGCGGGCATCTCCGGCGAGTGCGGTTCGATTGAGCCGTTGTGTGTCGAAGTATGGAGTGGTGGGACTGAATGGCTTACGCTGACCAACAGATGAGCGGCAACAAGATTGCGGCATTTATCATCGTTGCCATCCTGCATGTCATCCTCGGCTATGCCCTCGTAACCGGGCTGGCCTATGACGTGGTGAAGAAGGCTGTGCAACGAGTGACCACCGTTGACATCAAGGAGGAGGTCAAGAAGGAAGAACTTCCGCCTCCGAAGAAGCTTGATTTGCCGCCGCCGCCGCCGGCCATTGCGCCGCCGCCGAAGATGACGATTTCCGCGCCGGTGCAGACGATCACGACCGTGACCCAAGCGCCGCCGCCGCCGCCGCCAGTTGCTCTTCCCCCGCCGCCCTCCGCACCGCCGCCGCCGCGTTTCTCGCCGACCAAGGCAACGCCGCGCGGTAATCCCAGCAGCTGGGCCAATTCCAACGACTATCCCAGCCGCGCGCTGCGTGAAGAGCGCGAAGGGGTCACCCGGTTCCGCGTGACGGTTGGTGCGGACGGCAGGATCACCGGCTGTTCGGTTACCGGTTCGAGCGGCCATTCGGATCTCGACGAGGCGACCTGCTCGCTGGTTACGCGTCGTGGCCGGTTCAACCCGGCCAAGGACGGCGAAGGCCAGCCGACCACTGACAGCTGGTCGAGCGCAGTTCGCTGGCAGATACCCAAGGATTGATTGTTCAACGCGGCACCCGGGGGTTTGGGTGCCGCATTTTTGTCTACCACTGATTTTCTTGAGAGGACCTACGCATGCATATCGTCGATCTCCTTCAGGCAGCCGCCGCCGCTCCGGGCGTGGCTCCGCAAAACAAGTTTGGCTTCATGGAAGCGCTCGAGCAGGGCGGCTTCATTGCCTATGCCACGGTTACCATCCTGGGCATCATGTCATTCGGCTCGTTCTATATCCTGATCACCAAGTGGATCGAACAGTCGAAGATCATGCGCCAGGGCGCCGATCTCAAGTCCAGCTTCTGGCGCGCGCCCACCCTCAGGGATGGCGCTGCCAAACTCGACAAGAACAGCGCCTGGCGCCAGGTGGTCGATGATGGCCTTGCCGCCGAAGAGCAGCACGGCAAGATGGTCGATGCCACCGATGCCCATGAGTGGCTGGTCGGCTCGCTCCAGCGTTCGGAAGATTCGATCAACGCCCGCCTTGCTTCCGGTCTGCCGTTCCTCGCGACGGTCGGCGCGACCTCGCCGTTCGTCGGCCTGTTCGGTACGGTGGTCGGCATCTATCGCGCACTGATCGCAATCGGCATCTCGGGTTCGGCTTCGATCGACAAGGTCGCAGGACCGGTCGGTGAAGCGCTGATCATGACCGCGCTCGGCCTGCTCGTCGCGGTGCCGGCGGTGCTCGCCTACAACTATCTGCAGGCGCGCAACAAGCGCATTGCGGAAAATCTCCGCGGCTTTGCCACTGACGTCATGGCCTATATCAATTCGAAGGGTGCCGTCCGGCCTGCCACTTCGGCGCCGGCCGGAAAGCCTGCCGCTGCCCCGGCCAAGGCCTGAGCATGAATGATGGCGGCAGGCTGGCGCTTCAAGGGCCAGCCTGCCGTCAATTTAGGAATGGGAAGGCAGGCTGCGGCGTGCGGGCCTGCCTCTCTCGCCCGGATATACTGCAAAGATAGGATGTAAGTTATGGCAATGTCGGTAGGTGGCGGCGGGGATGAAATCCCGATGTCCGAAATCAACACCACGCCGCTGGTGGACGTGATGCTGGTGCTGCTGATCATCTTCCTGATCGCGATTCCAATCGCGATCCAGTCGATCGAGAAGCTCAAGATCCCGATCATCTATTCGCAGGAATCGAAGGACAAGGTCGAGAACCTGTTGCTGAGCGTCAGCACGACTGATGCCGGCGGTCGCAGTCCGGGCGAGGCGGGCTATGAGGGCTCCTCGCGCTATGGCGAATGCCGGATCTACTTCAACAACGTCACTCCGGTGACTTCGGAAGAGATGCGCGACATGGCGTTCAAGCGGCTTGATGCCATCGTCAAGCGGGCTGGTGGTCCGGAGGCGCTCAAGGCCAATCCGGAGAAAGTCCCGCAAATCCATATCCGCGCCGACGTCAATGCGCCCTGGCGCTGCGTTGCCGGTGCGATCTACAATTCGCAGATCTCGGGCTACCCGACTGTGGGCTTCCTCTCGAACCCGGTCGATCCCACCGCGCCCTGATCCGCAGACCTTTCTGCCGGTCGCCGCGCGCGACCGGTCAACAATCTAGGAGTACCCCTTCATGTCAATGTCAGGCGGCAAGGACGATGGCTCGCCGATGATGGAAATGAACACGACGCCGCTGATCGACGTCATGCTCGTCCTGCTCATCATGTTCATCATCACAATTCCGGTGGCCACCCATTCGGTCGATATCGATTTGCCGGTGCCCAACCCTAACGATCCGCCGCCGCCGCCGGTCAAGCCGACGGTCAACAAGGTAACCCTGACCCGCGATGGTGAGGTGATGTGGAACGGCGCGGCGATCACTGGCGGCCAGCTGGTCCAGAACCTGCAGACCACGCGTGGCATGGACCCTGAGCCGGAACTGCAGTTTCAGCCCGATGCCGAAGCGAGCTATGACCTCTCGGCCAAGGTGCTAAGCTACATCAAGACCTCGAAGGTCACGAAGTTTGGCTTCGTTGGCAACGAAGCCTTCTCTGAATTCAACAAATCGGCGAGTGCTCCCGCCGCCAAGTAAGCGGACGCGAGTGCCTTCATATTGGAAAGGGGCGGAGCGATCCGCCCCTTTTTTCATTGTTCCAGGCCCATGCTCACTCATCCGCCCGCATTGCCGCCGCGGCCAGGCTTTCCGCCTCGATCAGCAACTCGTCGTCGGCCATGCCCGCCGGCAGGCTTTCGCGCCCGATCATCGAGAGCACCGGCACCGCCAGCGGGCTGACCCGGTCAAGCCGGACATGGTCGACATCGCGCGCCGCGCGTTCGAGCACGTCGGCAACCCGCGCGACATCGGTCAGCCGCGCGCGGGCATCGGCCCAGGCCGCCTGGATCAGCAGGTGATCGGGCTCGTGCTTTTGCAGCACATCGAAAATCAGGTCGGTCGAAAAGGTAACCTGCCGTCCAGACTTGCGCTTTCCCGGGTGCTGTCGCTCGACCAGCCCGGCAATCACTGCGGCCTCGCGGAAGGCGCGGCGCAGCAAGTAGCTCTGCTGCACCCAGTCGGTGAATTCGTGCGCGAGAATGTCGGGTGAGAGCAGCGCGGCGGGATCATCGACCGGCTTCAACCCCCACACCGCCAGCGCATAGTCGTTGGCGATGAAGCCCAGCGGCGCCAGGCCCCGTTCCTCCATCCGGCGGGTGATCAGCATACCCAGCGACTGGTGCGCATTCCAGCCCTCGAACGGATAGAAGGCGGTGTAGTGCAGCTTTGCGTGCGGGAAGCTTTCGACCAGCAGCCGCCCGGGGCCGGGCAGGTGCGAGCGCCAGGCCTGCATTTCCAGCCATTCGCGCACGTCGTCGGGAAAGCGCCCCCAGCCCGCGCGATCAGCCAGCATCGCCTGGACCCGCACGGCGAGGTGCGTGGTCAGCGGCATCCGCGCGCCCATGTAGCTTGGAATCGTCGCCGAGCGCCGCGCCGCGCGCACCACCAGCGCCGAATCGCGCAAGGCCACCAGCTCGAGATCGAGCCCGGCAAAGCGGAAGGTGTCGCCCGGCGAGAGCCCCGCGCCGAAACTTTCCTCCACTCGGCCCAGCGCCCTCCCGTTGCCAAAGCGGACCTCGAGCATTTCGGCATCGACGATGATCCCGGCGTTCAGCCGGTGCTGGTGCGCCCGGTCGGGATGCGCCAGCCGCCAGGTGCCGTTCGCTTCGCGCACGATGCGGCGGAAGCGGTCATAGGCACGCAACGCATAGCCGCCGGTGGCGATGAAATCGAGCACCCGCGCCCAGCCGGGCTCGTCCAGCCAGGCATAGGGCAGTGCGCTGCGGACCTCGCGCAGCAGCCCCGCCTCATCGAACGGCCCGGCGCAGGCCAGCCCCATGACATGCTGCGCCAGCACATCGAGCCCACCGGGGCGAAACGCCTCGCCGTCGCGCTGGCCTTCGTTCACCGCATCGGTCGCGGCCATCGCCTCGAGGAATTCGAAGCGGTTGCCGGGCACCAGCAGCGCGCGGCTGGGTTGATCCAGCCGGTGATTGGCGCGCCCCACCCGCTGAAGCAGCCGCGAGCTGCCCTTGGGCGCGCCCATCTGCACCACCAGATCGACATCGCCCCAGTCGACCCCGAGATCGAGGCTCGACGTGCAGACCAGCGCCCGCAGTTCCCCGCGCGCCATTGCGCCTTCGATCTTGCGTCGCGCCTCTTTCGACAGCGAGCCGTGGTGAATGCCGATCGGCAGCGTCTCCTTGTTGGCCTGCCACAGCAGCTGGAAGAGGTATTCGGCGAGAAACCGCGTGTTGGCAAAAATCAGCGTGGTGCGGTTGGCCCGGATCGCTGCCATCAACTGGGGGATCGCCCATGCAGCGGCGTGCCCGCTCCACGGCACCCGGCTCTCCTCGGGCAGCAAAATCTCGACCTCAGGTGGCGCGCCAGGCTCGCCTTCCACCAAGGTCACGTCCTCAGCCAGGCCCCCCGGGGCCAGCCAGGCGCGGTAGGCCTGCGGATCGGCGAGTGTCGCTGACAGCGCTGCGCGGCGCACCTCCGGCGCGAAGTGCTGGAGCCGCGCCAGTGCCAGCGCCAGCAAGTCGCCGCGCTTGTCGCTGGCAAAGGCATGAACTTCGTCGATCACCACCCGCTGGAGGGTCGAAAGCATCGTGCGGGCTTCGGGATAGGTCAGCAGCAGCGAGAGCGATTCGGGCGTGGTCAGCAGCACATGCGGCGGCCGTGCGCGCTGGCGGGCCTTGCGATCCGAAGGTGTATCGCCGCTGCGGGTCTCAACGCGGATCGCCAGTCCCAGTTCGTCCACCGGCGCCATGAGATTTCGCTGCACATCGTGCGCCAAGGCTTTCAGCGGTGAGACATAGAGCGTGTGCAGGCCGTCAGGCGGCGCACTGCCGTTCAGCCGCGAGGGCGTAAAAGCAGCCAGCGTCGGCAGGAACCCCGCCAGCGTCTTGCCCGCCCCGGTGTCGGCCACCAGCAGCGCGTGACGCCCGGCATCGTCAGCCGCCAGCATCTCCACCTGATGCCGCCGCACCCGCCAGCCGCGGCCCGAGAACCAGGTGCCAAGTTCGCGGGGAATTGCTGCGTTGTCGGCCATGGCAACCGTCTTGTGGCGCAGGCAGGCCCTGCCGCCAAGCGCGCATGCCTCTTGCGCGCAGCAAGTCTCTGGCCGAGAGCGGCGCGATGAGCCTCATCACCGCCTTCCAACCCGCCGCGCTCGGCGGCATCGCGCTCGCTTTGGCGCTTGGCCTGCTGGTTGGCGTGCAGCGCGGCTGGGCGCAGCGGCAGGGCAAGGCGGGCTCGCGCTTCGCCGGCATCCGCACGTTCGGCCTGCTCGGGCTGGCGGGCGGGGTGGCGAGCGTGCTGGCCGGGCCGGCGCCGGTGCTTTCGGCGCTGCTGCTTGCCGCCACGGCGGCGCTGATTGTCGCGGGCTATCTGCGCGCATCGGGGCGCGGCGATTCGCTGAGCGGCACCGCCAGTATTACCGGGCTGCTGACGCTGGCTTGCGGCTATCTGGCCGCCGGCGGTCAGCCGCTGGTTGCCAGCGCGATTGCCGTCGCGATGATCCTGCTGCTGGCGATGCGCAGCCAGCTGCACCGGCTGGTCGGGCGCCTCAGCGAGGCCGAAGTGCTGGCGATCGGACGGTTTGCGCTGATTGCGGTGGTGATCCTGCCGCTGCTGCCCGACCGTGCATTCGGGCCTTATGACGCTTGGAACCCGCGCCAGCTGTGGCTCGTCGTCGTGCTGGTCTCGGGCTTTTCGTTCGCCGGCTATGTTGCGGCGCGTCTGATCGGCCCCTCGCGCGGCGTCTTGGCATTGGCGGCGGCGGGGTCGATGGTGTCCTCGACCGCGGTCACCGCCGGGCTCGCCATCCGGCTCAAGAACCCGGAGGAAGACCATGCGCTGGCCACTTGCGGCATTGCGCTGGCATCGGCGGTGATGTTCGCCCGGGTCACCGTGCTGGTTGCGCTGGTTGCGCCGTTTGCCCTGCAAGGCTTCGCCCTGCTTGCTGCGCCCGGATTTGCCGTGAGCCTGGCGGCTGCGGCCTGGTTCCTGCGCCAGACCCGGCCCATGATCCGAGCCGAGGATGAAGTTCCGAAGCTGCGCAACCCTTTCGCGCTCGCCCCGGCGATGCTGCTGATGGCGATGGTCATGGTGATGACCCTGGCGGCGCACTGGGTGCTGGACCGGGCTGGCAATGCCGGCCTCGCGCTGGTGCTGGCGCTGTCCGGCTCGGTCGATGTCGACAGCGCGATAATCACCATGGGCAACCTGCCGCGCGGCACGCTTGCGCCTGCTACTGCCGCAGCGGTGCTGGTGCCGCCGATCGTGCTCAACTCGTTGTTCAAGGCGGGGGCGACGCTCAGCATCGCCGGCTGGCGCAGCGGACGCATGGCGGCTCTGACGTTGGTCGCCAGCGCGGCGGCAAGTCTGGCGGCGCTGCCGTTGGTGTGGTGAGCGAGTTAGCTCGCTAGAGCCCCGCCTGTTCGCCCCGCTCCAGTCCGGAGGCGGCCAGCTGGGCATCGATTTGTGCCAGCAGCCGGTCGAGCCCGGCCTGATCGCTGCTTTCCGCGCGCGCCACCAGCACGTCCTGGGTGTTCGAGGCGCGCAGCAGCCACCAGCCGTCTGGGGTTGAAACCCGCACCCCGTCGGTGGCGTCAACATCCGCGCCCGAGGCGGCCAGCCGCTCAGCGACCTCGACGACCACCGCGAACTTGCGGGCCTCGTCGACCTGGAAGCGCATTTCGGGAGTATTGACCAGCGCGGGCATTTCGCCACGCAGCTGGGTGACTGATTTGCCCAGCCGGGCCGAGGCGGCGATCAGCCGGATCGCGGCATAAAGCGCGTCGTCAAAGCCGTAATACTGGTGCTTGAAGAACACATGGCCGCTCATTTCGCCGGCCAGCGGCGCGCCAGTTTCTTTCATTTTGGATTTAATCAGGCTGTGGCCGGTCTTCCACATCAGCGGCTTGCCGCCAAGCCTTGCGACTTTCTCGAACAGCGCACGGCTGGCCTTCACATCGGCGATAATCGTGGCGCCGGGCTCCATCCGCAGCAGGTCTTCGGCATAGATCATCAGCAACTGGTCGCCCCAGATCACCCGGCCTTCGCCATCGACCGCGCCAATGCGGTCGCCGTCACCATCGAAGGCCACTCCAAAATCGAGCTTCTTGTCCGCGACCAGCGCCTTCAGATCGGCCAGGTTTTTCTCTTCGGTCGGATCCGGGTGGTGGTTCGGGAACGTGCCGTCGACCTCAGTGAAGAGAAGATGATGCTCGCCAGGAATTTTGGACGTCAACAATTCGAGCGCGGGGCCGGCTGCGCCGTTGCCCGAGTCCCAGCCGATGCGCAGCTGGCCAAGCGTTTCGGGCGCGATGCCGCTCAGCCCCTCAGTCAGCCGGGCTACATAAGCGCCGAGGAGCTCACGGCGCTCGGACTGGCCCTTGCTTCCGTCGATTGGTCCGCCCAGCCAGTCGCCGGCTTCAGCCATCCGACCAAGCGTGAGAATATCCGCGCCAAAAAACGGCGCGCCCTGGAATACCAGCTTGAAGCCATTGTAGTTTACGGGATTGTGGCTGCCGGTTATCTGAATGCCGCCATCTATATCTTCGGCTGAGGCCTCGGCGTAATAGAGCATCGGCGTCGGCCCCATGCCGACGCAAACCGCATCGGCGCCGCTGGCATTGAGCCCTTCGATCAGCGCCGCTTCGAGCATCGTCGAGCTGACCCGCCCGTCATAGCCCACCGCGACGCGCGGCCGACTGTGCTCGCCCATCGCACGGCGCAGCAGGGTGGCAAAGCCCCGGCCGATGGCGCGGGCATCGTCTGCCCCCAGCGTTTCGCCGATGATGCCGCGGATGTCGTATTCGCGCAGGGTGGTGGGGTGGAACTTGTGGGTCATCGCTTATCCTGCAGGGCCGCCAGCAACAGATCGCGCGCGGCGTTGGCTTCGTGGACCTGTTCGTTGGTTCCGCCCCGGTCGGGGTGGACCAGCGTGATCAGGCGGCGGTGGGCCTCGACGATATCGGCATGGCTGGCATTGGCCGAAACCCCCAGCAGCGCGCGCGCCTTGGCCGCCCCGGGGCCGATCTTGCGGCCCAGCAGCTGCCACGGCCAGCGCCCGGTGACGAGGCGGCAGGCGGCACAGGCAAGCACGAGCAGCCAGAGCAGCTTGATCATGGCTGGACAGCCGCTGCACCAACCAGCGCCAGTTCTGCCTGCGGCGCGCTGATTTTCGGCAAGTTGAGCCCGGCGAGCAGTGCGCGCAGTTCCTGACGGGCGACCAGGTGACTGGTGCCCAGCTCGCCGAGGTGGCCCTTGTCGAGCAGGGTCAGCCCCGAGGGAAACAGCTCGCGATAGACCACGCGCTCGGACAGGCCATTGGCGATGCGGAAGCCGACGCGCTTCGACAGCTCGTTCAGCGCGCCTTCAAGCCGCTTCTGGTTGCGCGCCTCGACATGCTGGGTGCGGTTGCGCACCACCACCCAGTCCATCTCGCGCTTCTTGCCCCCTTGTTGAATATCGGTGAACGTCGCCATCGCGCGCGTCTTGCGCGCCTCCCAGATCAGCTCGGCATAGAATGACAGGCGGCGGATCTTGAAGGTTTCGGCATCGACCTGGCCGATCAGGTCGAAATCGACAAAGCTGTCGTTAAGCGGGGTGACCAGCGTGTCGGCGCCGGTGGCGACATGGCGGGCGTAGGGATCGTCCCGGCCCGGCGTGTCGAAAATCAGGAAATCGGAACCTGCTGCAAGCCCGGCGGTGAGCGCGTCGAGCGCCTCGATCGAATCGCCCTCAAACACGGTAAAACGTGCGTTCGGCAGCGAGATGTTGCGGCGCTTTTCGGTCTCGGTGCGGTTTTCCAGATAGCGGTGCAGCGTGCGCTGGCGCGGGTCGAGGTCAACCGCCGCCACCCGTGCCCCCTGATAGGCCAGCGCGATGGCGATATGCACCGCCGTGGTCGATTTTCCGGTGCCGCCTTTTTCGTTGGCGAAGACAATGCGATGCGCAGGCACTTTTGGGGGGATCGCTTTCTGGAAAGAGGGTTGGTCTGGCGCGGCTCCGGCGCTAGGCATCACAGCCGCCCGGGTCAACCGACCATACCCGAAGGGAGCGCTGCCATGCAAATCGCCGAGAGGCTTGATCCACTGCGCGATATCGCCCGCCGCCTGCGGGCGGATGGCCCGCTGGCTCTGGTGCCCACGATGGGCGCGCTGCACGAGGGGCACCTGTCGCTGGTGCGCGAGGCCAGGCGCCGCGCCGCACATGTTGCCGTGTCGATTTTCGTCAATCCCCTGCAGTTCGGCGCGGGCGAAGATCTTGCCGCTTATCCGCGCCCCCGGGATCGCGACCTCGCCATGCTGGAGGCCGAAGGCGTGGCGCTGGTCTGGGCGCCCGCAGTCGCGGAGATGTATCCCGCCGGTTATGCGACCAATGTCTCGGTCAGCGGGATCAGCGAGCGCTTGTGCGGCGCGGCGCGGCCCGGCCATTTCGATGGCGTGGCGACCGTGGTGGCCAAATTGTTCAACCAGGTCCGCCCGGACTTCGCGCTGTTTGGCGAAAAGGACTGGCAGCAGCTCGCAGTGATCCGCCGCATGGCGCGCGATCTCGATCTGGTGCGCCCGCATGCCGATGCGATCCTTGGCGTGGCCACGGTGCGCGAGGCGGATCGCCTGGCGATGTCGTCGCGCAACGCCTATCTGACGGTCGATGAGCGGGCGCAGGCCGCCGCGTTGCCGGTTGCCATGATTGAGGCCATTGCGGCAATTGGCGCGGGCGGGGCAGTGGCACCTGCCCTGGTGCAGTTGCAGCAGGCGCTGCTCGCCGCCGGTTTTGCCTCGACCGACTATGCCGAGCTCTGCGATGCCGAAAGCCTCGCCCCGCTAGCCGAGCGCGGCACTGGCCCGGCCCGCCTGCTGGTCGCCGCCCGCATCGGCAAGACGCGGCTGATCGACAACATGGCGGCCTGAAACACGATATTCGCAACTGTCGAATTTCGCCAATTGCCTTGTGCGCTGGTCAGGCTAGAATTGCGCGATACTTTGCGGGCATGCGCCAGCGGCGGTGGGCCGTGCGCCAGAGCTTCGGGAAAGTTTGGAGAATCCAATGCGCAAGACCCTTATCGCCCTCGCTGCCGGCGTGGCCGTACTTGGCGGCGCTCCTGCGCTTGCCGCAGATCGCGGCTCGTCGGGCCGCCAGGCGCAGCAGCGCGCCACGTCGGAAATCCCGGTGTGCAACCGCAACATGGGCACCCTAGCGATTGTCGAGCCGGACAACCAGTGGTGGCGCGAATACAACCTGGGCAGCCCGGAGGCGATCCTCAAGATCATCGTCCAGCGCTCGGGCTGCTTCACCATGGTCAATCGCGGCCGCGCCATGCAAAGCCGCTCGATGGAGCGCGCCATGGCCGACAATGGCGAGCTGCAGGACGGATCAAACGTCGGCCGCGCCCAGGTGCGCACCGCAGACTACTTCCTTGAACCCGATATCGTCAGTGCCAACCGCAATTCGGGCGGCGGCGGGGCCGGCGCGGTGCTGGGCGGCATTGGCGGCATGTTCGGCCGGGGCTTCGGCGCCATCGCGGGCGGTATAAGCGTCAAGAAGGGTGAAGCGAATGTCACCCTCTCGATGGTCAACGCCCGCACCACCGAGGAAATGGGCATCACCGAAGGCTATGCCCGCAAGAGCGACGTCAGCTTCGGCGCTGGCGGCGGCGGCTTCTTCGGCGGTACGTTCGGCGGCGCGGCCGGCGGCGGCTATCAGGATACCGCGATCGGCCAGATTATCGTGCTGGCCTATATTGATGCCTACAAGAAGATGGTCGGCCAGCTTGGCGGCCTGCCGGACAATGCGGCTGCTGCAGCTCCGACGGCAAGGTAGGCGCCGGGGGCACACCACATCCATGGCATTGGCCTTGCCGCCCTGTTCCGGCCATGAGCATGGCAAGCGGGGCATGGCGGGACGGGCCTGCCCTGCCTTCGCGCAAGGGAGCATTGCCATGGCCAACCGACCCACCCCCACCCCCGTCCAGATCGCCTGCATCGCCGCCGGTGCGATTGGCGGATCGGTGCTCGGCTTCGTCGTGCTCGATGGCGGCGCGATTGGCGGCGGGATCATGGGGCTCTGCATCTTCATCGGCGCGATCCCCTACAAGAAGGCGATGGACGCGGCGAAATAGCGCCCGCGACGCCGGGCTGAATTTGCTCCCCTTGGCGGCTCCGGTCTGTCATGGCGTTCCTTCAGGCAAGGATGCGCGCGATGGCCGGTGACGATGACGACTATGTCTATGACGAAGACAGCGGCGAGTGGCTGCCCGCGGGCGATCTTGCCGCCAAACGCGCTGCCGATGGCGCGGTCGAAGTGCGCGATGCGGTGGGCAACCTGCTCGCCGACGGGGACTCGGTGGCCCTGATCAAAGACCTGACCGTCAAGGGCGCCGGGCAGACGCTGAAGCAGGGCACCGTGATCAAGTCGATCCGGCTGACCGGCGACGCGCAGGAGATCGACTGCCGCTTCGATGGCATCAAGGGCCTGGTGCTGCGCGCGGCGTTTGTTCGCAAACGCTGATGGCCCGGCCGAGCGGATTACCCGGATGAGCGTGCCTGCCAAAACGCTTTCCCCCGCTGCGGCCCCCGCGCGGCTTGATCGCGCGGCGGCGCGCTGGCAGAACCACCCGCAACCAGACCAGCACAGGGCGGGGCGCAGATGAACACCGACAAACCCCGCAAGGCACCGGCCCTGCTCGCACTGGCGGCGATGCTGGCCAGCTGCGGCGATGGCAGTGGCGGGGGCAGCAGCGGCGGCCCGGTCGCCGTCACGCCGACCCCGACGCCTGCCGCAACCCCCACCCCGACGCCAACTCCCACCACGGCGGGCTGCTCGGTTCGCGAGCGGCAGGACTGGGCGGCGGCGCGGATCACCGAGTGGTATCTGTTCCCCACGCTGCTCAGCGCCACGGCCAATCCCGCCAGCTTCGCCAATGTGCAAAGCTATATCGACGCGCTGGTCGCCCCGGCCCGCGCCCAGTCGCGTGACCGCTTCTTCACTTACATCACATCGATCGCGCAAGAGAGCGCCTTCTTTGACAGCGGCGCCAGCGCCGGCTTCGGCATTCGCCTGAGCTACGATTCGGTTGGTCGCCGCCTGTTCGTCACCGAGGCTTTCGAAGGCGCGCCGGCGCTCGCCGCCGGGCTCGATCGCGGCACCGAGATCACGGCAATCGGCACCGCATCGGCCAACCTGCAGACCGTCACCGCGCTGTTTGCCGCCGGCGGATCGCAAGCCGTGTCCGATGCGCTGGGGCCGTCCACCGCCGGAACCGCACGCGTGCTGCGCCTCATCACCAATGGCACGACCAGCGAAGTCACCGTGACCAAGGCGACCTTCAACCTCACCCCGGTCTCGTCGCGCTACGGCGCCAAAGTCCTGCTCGATGGCACCAAAAAAGTCGGCTACCTCAACTTGCGCACTTTCATTGACACCGCCGATCCGGCGCTGCGCAGCGCCTTCGCCAGTTTCAAGGCGCAAGGCGTCACCGAACTGATCATCGACTTGCGCTACAACGGCGGCGGCCTCGTCTCCATCGCCGAGCTGTTTGGCGATTTGCTGGGCGGTGGCCGCGCGGGCCAGGTCTTCTCCTACACCACCTTCCGCGCCGAAAAGGCCGCGAACAACGACCAGCATAACTTCGCCGCCAAGACCGAGACCATCACCCCCACCAGGATCGCCTTCATCGGCGCCAGCGGCACGGCATCGGCCAGCGAGCTGGTGATGAATTCGATGCGGCCATACCTTGGCACATCGCAGGCGCTGGTCGGCACCAACACCTTCGGCAAGCCGGTCGGCCAGATCGCCTTTGACCGCAGCCTGTGCGACGACCGCCTGCGCGTCGTCGCCTTCCGCACCGAGAACTCCAACCGCCAGGGCGACTACTACACCGGCCTCGCCTCGGTGATGGAACGCACCTGCGCCGCCACCGACGACTTCGCCAAACCGCTCGGCGACGCCACCGAAGCCTCGACCAAAGCCGCGCTCGATTTCCTCGGCGGCCGCTCCTGCCCTGCCGCAATCGCGCTCACCGCCAGCGCTGAACGCACGCCGATCTCCATCCCGACCTACCAGCTGCTGACCCCCGATGCGCCGACCCCGGCCCAGCGCGAGACGCCCGGCCTGTTCTGAGGGCAGGGTCTCAGCGCGAGGCTGTGCGCTGCCTGAACCAGTCCGTCAGTTCGTCCTCCGCCAGCTCGCCTGCCGCGAGCGCGACGAAGGCGACCACCAGTTCGGCGTCGCTGGCTGTCAGGCGATAGCCGTTCAAGCCCAGAAATGTTTCGCTGACGACTGCTGCGGTCCGTTTGTTGCCATCGGTAAATGGGTGATTGCGTGCAATGCCGAAGGCGTAAGCGGCGGCCAGTGCGGCGGCATCGGGCGCGCCATAGTCAGCCAGGTTGCGCGGCCGCGCCATGGCACTGTCAAGCAGTCCCGCATCGCGTACACCTTCGCCGCCGCCATGTTCGGCAATCTGCTCCAGATGCGCGGCCAGCGCCACTTCCGCGCTGACCCAGACCCAGTCCTGCGCCATGCTATTTGGCGAGTTCTTGAGTCATTTGGCGAGCTCTTTCAGGGCCCGCCTGCGCCGCGCCATCACTTCCCGCGCCGCCGTCATCTGCGCTTCGAATTCGGGCTCGGCGAGCGACAGGGAAATGCCTTCCTGCGTGGCGACGACCGCCAACGTCTCCCCCACCGACGCACCAAGGTGCGCCAGCAGCTCCCTGGGCAGGATGACCCCGGCGGAATTGCCGATCTTGGTGATCTTGAGCGTATTGTTCATACGGGCGTTATAACGAGTTGTTCTGGGCAGGGCAAGGGTCTGGGGCTGTTCTGAGTGCGGGGTGACAAGGGTGACAGTGTGTCACCCAGGTGTCCGTAGCATTTAATCTCGTTGTATCAGCAGTTTGATGTGCAAAAGGTGACACTTTGCGCGCTTTTGGGAAAAATCCGCGCGGCCGCAATGCCGCTGGTTCCGGCGCGGCGCGGCGGCGGCGCTGTTCTGGCACTCGCGCAGCGGCGCAATCGGGAACTGGCGCGACATCGCGCGGGTTAAGGCACAGGTGGTGGTGTGTAGGAAAGTGGTTTTGCGGGGGAGGGGGAGAGAAGATTCGAGGGCTATTGCCCTCGCGCTCCCGGGGGTTGGGGGGTTGTTGCATGTGTCATTGTAATGCCGGGGGTCTTCAACTTCTTCAAGTGTGTTGGCTCATTTCCCGCCTTTATAAAATTAACGCTGCCAATAAATGAAGTCTCCCCATCCCATGATAGTTCCACACTAATACGGCCTTCTTGAATGACCGGGAACGGCGCGGCAATCAATATAGTAAAAATTCCTGCTATTGTATTTTCCGCTTTCTTTGCATCAATAAGCGTTTTTTTTACTAAATCAAATTCAATTTCATTAATAAGCTGCCTATCTCCATTCGGATGGTTCATGAAAACGTCAAATTTGCATGGCTTAAAATCTACAGGCAGGTGCAGTCGCACATAAATACAAAATTTTGGAATTGCTCCTGGAAAACTAGGGGTAACTACATTGTCTCCGATAACACCAATAAGAGAGTGTGCCCCACTTTTTTCTTCTCGTATGTCATCACAAAATAGTGCGATTGCCGAAATGTCACGCATCTTCTGTGACCAATTGCAGGTTCACCTTCTTTTTCGGGTCGTATGTATAGGTTGTTGATGATTGATCGAGCTGTTTAAATGGATTGACGCTCAAATTTTCATTTGGAGTATTGCCGTCACTCTGGATGTCGGGCTTGCTCATCTCGAAATCTGCTTCAAATCCAAGCAAAAATGCTAGCTCTGCAACTCTCCCAAGTGACATGTCTTTGCGCCCGCGCATCTGGCGGTTAATTACAGATCGATGAACGCCAAGTGCATTCGCAATAGCTGACTGCGTGACCTGCGGCGAATCCGCATAAGCCTTCCGCAGGCTCCCGTGTACCTTATCGATGAAACGCGCCGCCGCCCTACGGTGGGGGGTAACAGAAAGCTGAAATGACGTCATTTGGATCATCTCCAGAAATAAATTTTGGCTCGTCGAGGTCTAACTGGTCACGAAGCCAGACGGCGTTATCGCGATAGCCTCGGTAAAGGTCATGTATCTTTGTGTTGTGTGCAGTATTCCCATGTGTACAGATAAAACAATCTATTGTGTGAAACCACCCGAATAAACGAACATCGGCAGTTTTTAGTTCCCAAATTCCATGGTCTATATGGCGTAAAGGCCGAATTTCTCTTTCAAACATCAACTCCTTACCAGAGCAGTATTTTTCCAAAAAATTGTCTAACTGCTCCAACGGGGACAATTCGATGTTCCAACCTGACACCTCGTCTGGCAGTGTGTCCATCATCCAAGCCCTTACCCCAGGGAACACATAGATCCGCCGCTCCTCTTGCTCACGCCAACTCAACGCAGCATCAAGTTTGAACACCTGTTCCTGCTGAGCCAGATGTATGATCGTTGCCATATAAGTCAACAGCCTTTACGGGCGGTAAAGGCGAAATTGCCCTGACATGAACCACATAACCCCAACGCGAAAAAGGCACGAATCAATTTCAAATTGAACTCTCATGCGTATTTCCAGCTAGGTGGGCCGGTGCGAAATTTCCCTCAAACCCCCTCCGCCACCCGCTCCCCCACCGGCAGGGCAAACGAACAGACCGCATCCATCCCCAGCACATGCAGTGCGCGGCCGCCCGCCATCCAGGCGCCGATGGAATAGGTCAGGTCGACGATTTCCGCGTCGCTGAACGCGGCCTTGGCCTCGGCCCAGAACTTCTCGTCCTGTGCTATGCCGTGCGGGTCTTGCCCGATGCCTTCGGCGTAGCGGATGGCGAGGCGTTCGCGCTGGCTGTAGCCGGGGGCGGTCTGCCAGTTCTCGATCTCGGCATAGAACGCTTCGTCGGGGGCGGGGCCGTGGGTGTAGACGGAAGTTTCGAGGTCGCCATCGAAGGCAGCGAACAGCCCGGGGAAATCGCGGCCCCCTCGGAAGGCAGTGCAGGTCTGGCAGCCGTTGATCAGCGCGGTGCGATAGCGGGCGGCTTCGAGTTCCCGCAAGGAGAGCGTCGAGTGCTGATAGGGCGCGGTGCCGTATGCTCCGGCGGCGTGGACGATGGGTGTGGCATAGTGCCTGCCCATGTTCTCGAACGGGCGGCTTTGCATTTCAGCGGGCAGGTGGACGCGCATGGCTCTCTCCCAAGGTGGCGTGCGCCGGAGAGTGACGCGCCGCGCGCAATTGCGCAACAGCCAAAGGGAAAGGGATTACGCCGGGATTAGGGCGACAGATTACTCAGCCCCCAAACTCACTCACCCCCGCAGCAACCGCTTCCGGTTGGCGCGGACATAGCCGAGGTAGTGCTTCACCGCGCCGCCGCTCTGCGCCAGCGCGCCTTGGCCGAGGTCGCCGTTTTGCCAGGCGGCGATAAGCGCGGCGTGGGCTTCGGCTTTCTCGGACACCATCAGCCTCGCCTCACTGGCGGCGGCCTCGCCGCCTTTCGCCAGACGGGCGAGGCGCAACGGCACGACCAGCGCGGCTTCGGCGCTGAGCGCCCATGAGCTGGCGGCGAGGCTGAACATGTCTTGCATGAGCTTTGCTGGCTTTCCCAAAGCTATTCGGCCGCCGGCAGGTAGATTTCGCTGCCTTCCTTGCGGAACTTCTCGCTCATTTCCGCCATGCCCTTTTCTGCCTCATCCGCCGCGATGAACCCGGAGGTCTCCTGGTTCTGCTTGGCAGCGAATTCGCGCACTTCCTGGCTGATTTTCATGCTGCAGAACTTCGGCCCGCACATCGAGCAGAAGTGCGCGGTCTTGGCGCCTTCGGCCGGCAGGGTCTGGTCGTGGTATTGCTCGGCAGTGTCCGGGTCGAGCGACAGGTTGAACTGGTCGCGCCAGCGAAATTCGAAGCGCGCCTTGCTCAGCGCATTGTCGCGGACTTGCGCGGCGGGATGCCCCTTGGCGAGGTCGGCGGCATGGGCGGCGAGCTTGTAAGTCACCACACCGACCTTGACGTCGTCGCGGTCGGGCAGGCCGAGGTGTTCCTTGGGGGTGACATAGCAGAGCATCGCCGTGCCGAACCAGCCGATCATCGCCGCGCCGATGCCGCTGGTGATGTGGTCGTAACCCGGCGCAATGTCGGTGACGAGCGGCCCGAGCGTGTAGAACGGGGCCTCGCCGCAAGCCGCCAGCTGCTTTTCCATGTTGGCCTTGATCTTGTGCATCGGCACGTGGCCGGGCCCTTCGATCATCACCTGGACGTCCTGCGCCCAGGCGCGCTTGGTCAGTTCGCCCAGGGTATAGAGCTCGGCGAACTGGGCTTCGTCGTTGGCGTCGGCGATGGAGCCGGGGCGCAGGCCATCGCCAAGGCTGTAGGCAATGTCATAGGCCTTCATGATCTCGGTGATCTCGTCGAAGCGCTCGTAGAGGAAGCTCTCCTTGTGGTGCGCGAGGCACCATTTGGCCATGATGCTGCCGCCGCGCGAGACAATGCCAGTGACGCGCTTGGCGGCAAGCGGCACATAGGGCAGGCGCACGCCGGCGTGGATGGTGAAATAGTCGACGCCCTGTTCGGCCTGTTCGATCAGCGTGTCGCGGAACACTTCCCAGGTCAGGTCTTCGGCGACGCCGCCGACTTTCTCCAGCGCCTGATAGATCGGCACGGTGCCGATGGGGACGGGGCTGTTGCGGACGATCCATTCGCGGGTGTCGTGGATGTTGCGCCCTGTGGAGAGGTCCATCACCGTGTCCGCGCCCCAGCGGATCGACCAGACCATCTTGTCGACTTCGGTTGCGACGTCGCTGGCGACCGCGCTGTTGCCGATGTTGGCGTTGATCTTGACCAGGAAATTGCGGCCGATTGCCATCGGTTCGCATTCGGGGTGGTTGACGTTTGAGGGGATGATCGCCCGGCCGCGCGCGACTTCGCTGCGGACGAATTCGGGCGTCACATAGTCCGGGATTTCCGCGCCGAAATCCTCGCCGTCGCGGATGTATTCCGCCAGCATTTCACGGCCCAGGTTCTCGCGCACCGCGACATATTCCATCTCGGGGGTGATGATACCCTGGCGGGCATAATGCATCTGGCTGAGGTTCGCGCCGGGTTTGCCGCGCCACACGGTCCCCCGAACATTGGGGAAAGCGGGGACGCCGCCCGAACGGTCCGGGCCAAGCTGGCCGTTGTCCTCGGGGCGAACCTCGCGCTGGGTCACCTGCTCGATATCGCCGCGCGCCAGCTGCCAGGGGCGGCGCAGTTCTGCCAGGCCAGCGGAGATGTCGATCAGCACATTGGGGTCGGTATAGGGGCCGGAGGCGTCATAGACCCGCACCGGGGCCTCGCCGCTCGTCGGCTCAAGGCTGATCTCGCGCATGGCGACCTTGTTCGGCCCGACATAAACTTTTTTCGAGCCACGGATCGGCCCGGTGGTCACGCCGATCTCGAACGTGGAATTGATGTCGGCCATGTGCGCGCTCCTCAGGTGGGCGATGGGGGAGCGCGTGTGCTGCGACCCTCCCTCCGCCCGTGCTAACGGGTTCAGGTTCAACGGGTCGGAGGATGCAAACCCTCCCTCTCAGCGCAGGCGCGCTCCCCGGGGATGGCGCGACTTTAGGCCGAAGCCGCCGCCGCTGCAAGCTCACTTGACGAGGATATAGAGAGCAACCGCGATCACCAGCAGGGCAAAGCTGCTGCGCGCCAGCTTCGCCTGCCTTTCGAGCCGCTTGGCCAGCGGCATCGCGGCCAAGGTTCCGGCCGCCCCGCCCGCGACCAGCGCGCCGAACAGCGGCCAGACGACCTGGCCTGAGGCCGCGTAGCTGGCGCTGGTCGCGGTGCCGAACAAAGTGACCGAAACTAGCGAACTCGCGCCGGCATTGGCCAGCGTCATGCCGGTCGAAGCCATCAGCCCCGGCGCAATCAGAAAACCGCCGCCGATGCCGAAGAACCCAGCGGCAAGTCCAGAGGCGAGGCCGACTGGCGCGAGCTTCAGCACCATCGGCGCGGTCAGGTGCACCGCCGGATCACCCTCGCTGCGCTTGGGCAGCAGCATCGACAGGGCAATCGCGATCATGGCAAAGGCGAACCAGGTGAGCAGCGACTGGCCGTCCACTTGCTTGGCCAGCTGCGCTCCGACCAGTGCGCCGGTGAGGCCGGAAGCCGCGAACACGCTGGCGCAGGGCCACTTGACCCGGCCGGCGCGGGCCTGCGCGGCGAGGCCGGTGGCGGCGTTGACCGCGACGGCTGCTGCCGAGGTGCCGATTGCCGTATGGGTATCGGCGAGGCCGACGACATAGACCAGCCAGGGCGTCGCCAGCACCGAACCGCCGCCGCCGAACAGGGTCAGCAGGAAGCCGACCATGATGCCGCCCAGCGCGGCGAGGAGAAGCGGTTCCCAGCCCATGTCAGTTCGCGGCGCGCCGGTTCCAGGGCATCAGCATCAGCACCCGGGCAAGCGCGCAAGTGCCAGACAGCCCCGCGAATGTCAGCCCTGCGCCGACAAAGGCGGACAGGCCGAACCAGCCGGGCGCGACGAGAATTCCGAGGATCACACCGATGAGGATCAGCGAGCCCGCCGAGATCTGCACCTGGCGGTTCAGCTCCATCGGCGCCTTGCGGTTTTCCTCGACCGGCAGCCCGGCTTTGACCCAGGCATCGAGCCCGCCATCGAGCACATAGGCATCGCCCGAGACCCGCGCCGCCAGCCGGTCGCAGGCGCCGGCTGTGCGCATGCCGGTGCGACAGGTGAACACGACATCGGCGTCGGGATCGATGGCGAGGTGTGCCTGTTCAAAGGCGGAAAGCGGCTGCGACCGGGCGCCAGGCACATGGGCACGGGCGAATTCGTCCGCCTCGCGGATGTCGACCAGTACCGCGCGGCCGGCGGCGATGCGCGCCTGTACTTCCTGCGGCGACAATTTGTGAAGCACGGCGGTCATGGTCATTTCCTCATTTCGGGCGGGCAGAACAGCTCCGCCAGCGTCTGGATCACCCGCAGCGCCGCGTGATCGGCTATGCGGTAATAAATGGTATGGCCTTCGCGCCGGGTGGCGACCACGCCATCCTCGCGCAGCCGCGCCAGATGCTGCGACAGCGCCGATTGCGAAAGGCCGATCCGCGCCTGGATGGCGCCAACCGAATGCTCGCCATCGGCCAGCTGGCACAGCACCATCAGGCGTTTCTCGTTGCCGAGCAGCCGCAGCAGGCTGGCCGCGCGCCCGGCGCTTTCCTCGAACTGGGCAAGGTCAAAACGGGAGAGATCGAACATGACGTCATTATATGCATTGATTCTAATTTAGCAATACCTAATATATGAGGGCAAGGAGACGAATCATGTCCAGCAAGCCGCCGCAAGTTCCCTTGGTCGAAACCTTCTTCGATCCTGCCACTTTCACCGCGAGCTATGTCGTGCACGATCCCGCAACGCTGATGGCGGCGATCATCGATCCGGTGCTCGTTTTCACACCGCGCAATGGGCGCACTTCCACCCGCTCGGCTGATGCCATGCTGGAATTCATCGCTGTCAGGGGCCTCAAGCTGGCCTGGTTGCTCGAAACCCATGCCCATGCCGATCATCTCTCCGCCTCGCACTATTTGCGCGAAAGGACCGGCGCTCCAATCGTCATCGGCGCGCAGATCGTGGAGGTGCAGAGAGTCTTCGCTGCGCTGTTCGAGGCGGATGACGTGACCCCCGACGGCAGCCAGTTCGACCGGCTGGTGAACGAGGGCGATGTGCTGGCGCTGGGAGAACTGGAGATCGGCGTGCTGCACACCCCCGGCCACACTCCGGCCTGCGTCAGCTATGCCATTGGCGATGCGGTGTTCGTCGGCGATACGCTGTTCATGCCCGACTATGGCACTGCGCGGAGCGACTTTCCCGGCGGTAGCGCGGAGGCGCTCTACGCCTCGATCCGCAAGATTCTCGCGCTCCCGGATGAGACGCGCATGTTCGTCGGCCACGACTATCTGCCCGAGGGGCGCTCCGAGTTCCGTTGGCAGACCAGCGTCGCCGAGCAGAATGCAGCCAATGTCCAGATCAGCGCTGGCGTGAGCGAAGCGGACTTTGTCGCCTTGCGCCGCGCGCGCGATGCCGTGCTTGAAGCGCCGCTGCTGATCCTGCCCGCGCTGCAGGTCAACATCCGTGCCGGGGCCATGCCGCCGCCCAGCGCAGCGGGCCACGTCTATCTGAGGCTACCGGTGAACGCGATCTGATGTAGGCATGGGGCCATGACCATACTCTACCGCCTTGACGCCGCTGCCGCAGAAATCGCCGCCCAGTTCGGCGCGCGGGCCGGGGCCGATCCGTGGTCAGGCGGGCATGTCGCGCCAGGGGGCTTTGCGCCGGTGGTGACCGCAGGCCGCGAGTTCGTCGCCGGGCCGCGTCCGCTGGGCGAGGCCACGCGCCGGATGATCCCGCGCCTGTGGGGTGTCCCGCCGCCGCGTTCGGCGCAAGATCCGGGGCGCGGCATTCTCAGCGTGCGCAACCCGGACAGCCCGTTCTGGATCGGCAACTTGCGCAACAGCGAGTTCCGCTGCCTGGTGCCGGCGACGAGCTTCATGGAATGGGGCAAGGGAACGGACCGCGAGGGGCGGCGACGGCAGTGCTGGTTTTCGCTCGCCGATCAGCCGCTGTTTGCCTTTGCCGGGGTGTGGACTGACAGCGAGGTGCCGAGTTTTGCGCTGCTCACATGCGAGGCCAATGCCGCGCTGCGCCGTGCGGGGCGCGAGGTGATGCCGGCGATCCTGCCGAGCGACCCGGGGGCCTGGGCCGAGTGGCTGACCGGCGACTGGAACAGGGCACAAGCCCTGCTTGCGCCCTGTTCCTCGTCGCTGATGCAGGTGCAGTGCTAAATCAGTCGACCATTTCGGCGGGAACCTTGCCGCCATTGGCGGCGAGTGCGCGCATCGTCGCCTTGTGCAGCCAGATGTTCATTTCCGCCGAGCCTTCAAGATCGCCGGTATAACCGAGCTCGCGGGCGAGTTCCTTGCGGTTGTCGAGGCTCGAATCGATGCCGAGCAGCTTCATCAGGTCGACGATCGACGAGCGCCAGTTGAGGTCCTTGCCTTCGCCCATCGCCGCCAGATTGGCCATCACATCGACTTCCGAGATCGCTGCGGGGGCGGCGACTGCGGTCGGCTCGGGGGTGGCGCTGGGCGGGGCGACGGCGGGGGTGGCCGCTGCTGCCTTGGTGCCGAAAATCGCGTCCTTGATCCTGCTGAAAATCGACATCATCGGTCCTTTCAATTATTGTGCCGGGTGCATAGGGTGCTGCGGCGGCTTACCTGCCCGAATCTGCGCAGCCCGGTGCTGCTTAGCATGATTTGGCCACGGCGGGAGCAGTTTCCCGTCACGCCCTGCCCCAATCTGGGCCCGGCACAGCAAGTGGAGCAGTCGATGCAAGTTCTGGACATCCTGAAAGCGACCGGCGGGCTCGATGCCATTGCCACTCAGCTGGGGATTCCCCCCGCCATGGCCGAAGCGGGTGCCGGTGCGCTGCTGCCTGCCGTGCTTGGCGGCTTTCGCAAGCAGGACGAGGCCGCGCCTGCCGCAGCTGGCGGGCTTGCCGATATCCTGGGCAGCCTTGGCGGCGCGGGCCTGGCGACCAATGTGCTCGGCGCAGAGCCGACCGACATCAATCGCGGCAATGATGTGCTCGGCCAGATTTTCGGATCGAAAGATGTCAGCCGCACGGTTGCGGGCCATGCGGCCGAGCAATCAGGCGTCGATGCGGGCACCTTGAAGAAGATGCTGCCGATCCTGGCGATGCTGGTGGCAGGCTATCTCGCCCACCAGAAGGGCGTTGGCGGCAGCGAGGCAGAAGGCGGCACGCTTGGTGGCGGCATGGGCGGCGGTCTTGCTGCGATCCTCGGCTCGGTGCTAGGCGCCGCCGGCGGCGGCGGTCAGGGCGCTGCGCCTGCCTCGGGCGGTATGCTTGGCCAGCTGGGCTCGCTGCTCGACTTTGATGGCGACGGCAATCCGCTCGACGACATCATGGGCATGGCCGGCAAATTCATGCGGTGAGCGCGGCGGCAGCGGTTTGCGAGCAAATCTGACTACCTGGTTGAAAGTCCGCTCAGGCTGAGCCCGTCGAAGCCCCGCCGGTTTAGTCAGCCATTGCTTGCGCGCGCGGGGGCTTCGACAAGCTCAGCCTGAGCGGGTCGGATTGGTCTGCCTTGCCTCAGAATGTATAGCCCAGCCCGGCAGCGAGGAACCACTGCGAGGTCTTGCCGCGCAGCGCCGTGATCGGCGTCGCCGCTGCGCTGCCTTTCAGCCGGGTGTACATCGCGCCCGCGCCGATCGACAGGCCACCATTCAGCAGGTCGCCGTCAAGGTCACGCGCGGTGAAGGCGCCGAAGCTCAGCGCTTTCAGCCCGCCGCTTGGCGCATAGGTGGGCAGGCCACTCGCCGCGCTGACAGCGGGGGTAACTGCGTAGTTGTAGCTGGCGAACTGCTGGTCGGCGAACTCTGCCGAGGCCAGCATGCCGACGACCTGCGCCCGGCTGACCGGCGTGAGATAGGTGACCGAGGGCGCAATCAGCCCGCCGCCGCCGCGCCCGGAAACGTCCCAGCGCAGATCGCTGCCGACCGAAAGCTGGTCGTGCGCATTGAACACGCGCTTGAATGTCACGCCCAGGCTTACCCCGCCCTCGATTACCGAACGCAGCTTGCCGAGGCTGGCAACGACTGGATCCTTGACTCGGCCAGAGCGGTTCATCCTGAGGCGCAGCACCGGGCCCAGGCTCAGGTTGATCCGCGCGCCTGGCTTGCCGGGCACCAGATCGAGCGCGAGGCCGGCGGCGCGCGGGCTGATGCCAATTCCGCCCACCCGGCCAGCGAAAGCGGCGGCGGGCAGGATCGAGTTTTCGTCCGCGCCCTCATAATTGGGCAGCATGACCCCGCCGGCCGCGACAATCAGGAAATCGCCGTCGTAAGCGGTCGCTTCGGGCTCAAGGCGCGCGGTATCCTGTGCTGCGGCCGGGCAGGCCAGCATCAGGGCGGGGATCAGCAAGTGCAAAACGCAGCGCATGTTGTCCTCTTGAGCAACAATTCGAAGGTCAGACCCAAATCCCGTCTATGCTGAGCTTGTCGAAGCACTGTTCTTTCCTTCGTGCCTTACGCGTAACGGCTTGAAGAAAAAGCAGTCCTTCGACAAGCTCAGGATAAACGGGGTGAGGTGGGCAAGTGATTCACATTCCCCACCCCTAGCTCTATCGTGTCAGCAATCCGTCACAAAGCAGTTAACCCGCTGCTTGCCACAGCTTAATCGCGTCGACCGGCCAGACCAGCATCAGCACGTTAAGCGTCAGGTTGTCGCGGATGATCGCCAGGGTGAACAGCTCGAAAGCGAGCACGAGCGCGAGCGACGCCTTCCACGGCAGGCGGCTGGCGATCCAGAAGCCGGCCAGCATCCAGCCGATATCGGCCATCGAGTTGACGATGGAATCGCCCGAATAGCCGAAGCTGACCGTCACCGCCCGGTAGCGCTCGATGATCATCGGCGAGTTTTCGAGGATCTCCCAGCTTGCCTCCAAGGCGACGGCAATCGGCAGCGCCCAGCGCGCGGGCATGCCGTCGAACCAGTTCCACTTGCGCCAGAACAGATGCGCCAGGGCATAGAAGATCAGCCCGTGGGTGATATGGCTGAACGTGTACCAGTCGGCGATGTGCTGGCTGTTTTCCGCCGATTCCACCGCGCCCCACCACAGCTTGACCGAGCCGCAGGCGCAGATCGGCGGGCGCTGCATGGCATAGAGGATGAAGGCGCAATAGGCCCAGATCGCGAGGCCGGCGATCAATGCGCGGCGATGGGGCATCAGGCTGGGCGGCATCAGGCTGGTCATGCTGGCTTCTCCCCGTGGGCGAAATGATGGCCGATTGCGCCGGTTTTGCCAAGCGTGCCCCCAAGCGCAGGTTGCCCCCGGGCGGCCAAACCTCTAAGCGCCAGGTGAATGATTGGGCGCAACGATAGACCTGTCAGGCGGCAAAGGGCCTGGGCGTGACTCGCGCATGCGTCATCGGCGCGGGCTTCGCCGGGCTTGCCCTTGCCATCCGGCTGCAAAGCTCGGGTGCCGAGACGGTGCTGATCGAGGCGCGCGATGCGCCCGGCGGGCGGGCGGCCCCGCGCGAGCGCGCAGGATTCCGCTTCGATGCCGGCCCTGCCGCGATTGCCGACCGGACGGCGCTGGCCGAGCTGTGGCAGCTCTCGGGCGGCGATATCGACAGCGATGTCACCTGGCTGCCGATCGCGCCGCTGCGGCGCTATTCGTGGGCCGACGGCAGCCAGATTGACCTGGCTGGCGGCGAAGCGGCAATGCGCAGCGAGGTTGCCCGCATCGCGCCCGGTGATGCCGCCGGCTATGAGGAATTCCTGCGCTGGTCGGACCAGGCCCGGCGTGATGGCGGGGTGCCCTGGCTGGGGCAGAGCCCGCGCGATCTGCCGGGGCTCGCCCGCGCTGCGCCGATGCTGGCCCGCCATCAGGCCTGGCGGTCGGCCTATGGCATAATCTCCCACTTCGTGAAGAGCGAGAAGCTGCGCGAGGCGATTGCGGTCTCCGCGCTCGCCGCCGGGGCCAATCCGCTGGCCGCCAGCGCCTTTCACGCGCTCAGCCACCGCCAGGAGCTGAGCGGCGGCCTGTTCTGGCCCAAGGGCGGCATGGCCAAGCTCGCGGCGACCATGGCGAAGCATTTTGCCAAACAGGGCGGGCGCACGGTGCTCCACGATCCGGTGCTGCATATCCACACGCTGGGCGACCGCGCCAGCGAGGTCGAATGCGTCAGCGGCTGGCGCGAGCGGTTCGATTCGGTGGCCAGCAGCGCCGATGCGGTCCACACCTACCGCGACATGCTCGCCGCCAATCTGCGCGGGCCAGAGGTCGCCCGCCAGCTGCGCCGCCGCCGCTTTTCCCCCGGCCAGTTTACCGTCCACTTCGGCCTGCATGGCGGCTGGCCCGGCATCCCGCACGAAAGCGTGCTGTTTCCGCTGCGCTTCAAGCCGCTGATGCAGGACATTTTCGAGCACGGCGTGCTGCCGCGCGATTTCGTACTGTTCCTGCAGCACCCCACAGTGACCGATCCCAGCCTCGCCCCGCGCGGCAAGAGCCTGTTTCGCGCGACGATCCCGGTGGCCAATCAGGCGCGGTTGCCGATCGACTGGGAACAGGCCGGCCCGCTGATCGAGCGGCGCATCCTCGACGAGATCGGCCGCCGCCTGATCCCCGACATCGACGACCGCATCGTCGTCAGGTTCCACACCACCCCGCGCGACATGGCGCTCGATTTCAACGCCTGGGCAGGCAGCGCCAGCGGCTTTGAAGCGACCCCGATGCAGTGCCTGTGGCCGCCGCTGGGCAATCGCGATGCCAAGCTGCGCAACCTCTATTTCGCCGGAACCAATGCCCAGCCCGGCGCCGGCTTTGCCGGGGCGCTGGCCAGTGCGCGGGGCACGGCGCGGCGAATGCTGGAGGAAGCAAAGTGAAGCGTCTTGCGGTCTATTGCGGCTCGGCGAGCCCCACCGATCCGCGCTATGTCGCGCTGGCGCGCGATGTCGGCGAGGCGCTGGCCCGGCGCGGCATTGGCGTGGTCTATGGCGGCGGCCGGCTGGGCTTGATGGGCGCGGTAGCGGGCAGCGCGCTGGCGGCGGGTGGCGAGGTGATCGGCGTAATCCCGGAAAAGCTGATCGCCGCCGAGGTTGCCAACCCCGATTGCACCGAGCTGCACACGGTTTCCGGAATGCATGAGCGCAAGCTGATGTTCACCGAGCTGTCCGACGGTTTCCTCACTCTGCCGGGCGGCGTCGGCACGATGGATGAGCTGTGGGAAGCGGTGAGCTGGGCGCAGCTGGGCTATCATGCCAAGCCGGTCGGCTTGCTCAACGCCTTCGGCTTTTTCGATCATTTGCTGGCGTTCAATGCCCACATGGCGGCAGTCGGATTTGTCCGCGAGGCGCATCGCGGCATCCTGATCGCCGAAGACGAGCTTGATCTGCTGCTCGCCCGCATGGCGGCGCACGAGCCGGTGCGCACCATTTCCGCCATGCGCGTCGACGAGCTGTGATCGCCGAGGCCGGTCTTGCCGCCTTGTGGCTGGGCGCTGCCATGGCGCTCGCGCAATTCGTGCTGGGCCTGCTCGCGCTGCGCCCCGCGCAGGCGGCGCTGGGCCGCGCGATCGCGCCGGTGGCGGTGGTCCAGGGAGTTTTTGTCGGCCTTTCGTTCGCCTGCCTGATCGCGGTGTTCGCCCGCTCGGACATGTCGGTGCTGCTGGTCGCCAGCAACAGCCATTCGGCCAAGCCGATGATCTACAAGATCTCGGGCACCTGGGGGAACCACGAAGGCTCGATGCTGCTGTGGGTGACAATCCTGGCGCTGGCGGGCGCGACGATTGCCCTGTTCGAACGCAAGCTGCGCGCCGATACCAAGATGGCGACCTTGGCGGCACAGGCCGCGATTGCACTGGGTTTCTATGCCTTCCTGCTGTTCGCCTCCAATCCGTTTGCGCGGATTACCGGCGTGGTCGATGGGCAGGGGCTCAATCCGCTGCTGCAGGACCCCGGCCTCGCGTTCCATCCGCCGACGCTTTATGCGGGCTATGTCGGCATGTCGGCGGCGTTCTCATTCGCGGTCGGCGCGCTGCTCACGCGCAATGTCGGGCCGGAATTTGCCCGCGCGATGCGGCCGTGGATCCTGGGGGCCTGGGTGCTGCTGACCATCGGCATCGTCGCCGGGTCTTACTGGGCCTATTACACGCTCGGCTGGGGCGGCTGGTGGTTCTGGGATCCGGTGGAGAATGCGTCACTGATGCCCTGGCTGGCGGCGACTGCGCTGATCCATTCGGTCACGGTCCTCGCCACCCGCGACGGCCTGCGCGCCTGGACGATCATGCTGGCAGTACTGGCTTTCTCGATGTCGATGATCGGCACGTTTCTGGTGCGCTCGGGCGTGCTGACCAGTGTGCACTCTTTTGCGGTCGATCCCCAGCGCGGCGTTTTCATCCTCGCGCTGCTGGCGATCTATATCGGCGGGGCGCTGACGCTGTTCGCGCTGCGGGTCGGCACGGTCAGCGAGGGCACGCGGTTCGACGTGGTCAGCCGCGAGGCGGCGCTGGTGGCGAACAATCTGCTGCTCACCGTGATTCTCGTCGTGGTGCTGGCGGGCACACTGTGGCCGCTGGCGCTCGAAGGGCTGAATGGTGCCAAGATTTCGGTCGGTGCGCCCTATTTCAACAGCGCGGCGGGGCCGCTGGCGCTGATCCTGATGGCGTTGCTTGCCGCCGGGCCGCTGATGCGCTGGCGCAGCGACCGGCCTGGACTGGTGCTGCGGCGCATGGCCCCGGCGGTGCTCGCCGCTGGGCTGGCGTCGCTGCTGCTCGCGCTGTTTGCCGGGCCGATCGGTATCCTGCCGCTGATGGGGCTGGTGGTTGCCGCGCTGGTCGGCGGCGCCAGCATCGCGCCCTTGTGGAAGCGCAAACTGGCGCGCACTCCGCTGTTCACCTGGGGCATGGTCGTGGCGCATCTCGGCTGCGCGGTGAGCCTGGCCGGCATGGCCAGCGATGCCGCTTTCACCAAGGAAAACCTCGTCGCGGTCAGGCCGGGCGAAGCGCGCAATGTCGGCCCGTTCGAAGTGACATTTGCCGGCTTGCGCGACGTGCCGGGGCCGAACTATGCCTCGCTTGAAGGCGTGCTGCTGGTGCGCAAGGGAGCAGGCGAACCGTTCGTCATGCTGCCCCATTTGCGTCAGTTCTCCGATCCGCCGATGCTGACCAATCAGGCCGCGATCCGCACTTTCTGGAACGGCCAGCTTTACCTGACCATCGGCGAAAAAGAGATGGAAGGCCGCTGGCTGCTGCGCATGTGGTGGAAGCCGTTTGTCACGTTTATCTGGCTGGGCGGCATGATGATGGCGCTGGGCGGGGGGCTGGCGATGCTCGGCCGGGTGAAGCGTGATCTGCTGGCGAAGGCACGGCCGGCATGAAACCCAACATGAGACGGGGCATGATCCTGTGGCTGCCGCTGGCGCTGGTGCTCTCGCTGTTCATCGTCTTCTGGCGCGGGCTGATGCAGCCTGACGATCATGTCATTGCCTCGCAGATGGTCGGCAAGCCGCTACCCGAATTTGCCTTTCCTGCCGCCATGCCCGGCCAGCCGGGCGTCGCGGCGGCGGATTTCCGGGGCGGCGAGCCCAGGCTGCTCAATGTCTTCGCCAGCTGGTGCCTGCCGTGCATCGCCGAAGTGCCGGTGCTGATGCGGATGAAGGCCATGGGGGTCGATATTGCCGGTGTGGCGATCCACGACACCACGCCCGCGCTGGAGAAATTCCTTGGGCAACACGGCAATCCTTACAGCCGCATTGGCCACGACAGCGGCAGCCGACTGCAGATCGCGCTGGGCTCATCCGGCGTGCCGGAGACTTTTGTGATCGATGGCAAGGGCACGATTGTTCACCAGCATATCGGCGTGGTCGGCGAGCGCGACATTGCCAAACTGCTTGCCCTGCTGGGCAAAGCGCGATGAGGGCCGCGCTTGCCTTTGCCGCCGCGCTGCTGCTCGCCGGCCCCGTCGTGGCGCAGGACCATGCCGAAATCTCGCTCGCCGATCCGGCGCGGGAACAGCAGGCGCTCGATCTGATGGACACCATCCGCTGCGTCGTTTGCCAGGGGCAGCCGGTTTCGGGCAGCGATGCGCCAATGGCGGGCGACATGCGCCGGATCATCCGAGAACGGATTGCGGCGGGCGACAAGCCCGATGATATACGCGCGTGGCTGGTCAGCCGCTATGGCGACTGGGTCAGCTTCAAGCCGGTGGTGAAGCCGGCGACGCTGCCCTTGTGGCTGCTGCCACTGGCGGCGCTGCTGGGCGGTTTGTGGCTGGTGATGCGCCGGCTGCGGCTGCGGAAACGCTGATGGGCTGGATCATCGCGCTGCTGTTTTCCACGCTCGCCTGGATCGCCCTGTGGCGCAGCGGCCAGGTTCCGCGCCCCGCGCTGGAGATCATCGCGGCGGCGCTGCTGCTCGCGATGGCGGGCTATGGCTGGCAGGGCAGCCCGGGCATGGCGGGCAAGCCGGTGGAGGCTGCAAGCCGCTAGAGCGCAGTGTGGTAGACCCGCTCATGCTGAGCTTGTCGAAGCACAGGCCTGTTACACTGCCCTTGCCTGCAAACGCGGGGCCTTCGACAGGCTCAGGCTGAGCGGGAAATCAATGAGAGTGTTTCGGATTAGGCGCGCTTCGGCCTTGCCTCACCCCGGCGTCTCGTCCGCAATCCCCAGCGCGCGTTCGTAGTTCGCGTGGAAGTTCTTGATCTTGCCTTCCTGATAGGCCGAATACCAGATGTAGGGCGGGTTTTTCGCCTTCAGGCCCTTCTGCACCGCGGGCACGTTGAACACGTCCTGATCGGTGATTTTCGACAGCGAGAGCAGTTCGGGCGCGGCGGTCCAGGCGTCGTCAAAGCCGAGCTTGCGGGGCTTGGCCGGGGCGGGGCGCGGCTGGTCCTTGGGCCAGGGGGCGAGCAGCCAGATGTCCATGATGCTCTCTTCGGGGTTCGAGCCATTGGGGCGGAAGCGGAAGACGATGCGCATCCAGCCGCCCCAGGGGTGGAGGTTGGGGAACAGATCGTTGAACGAGCCGCCTTGCAGTTCGAGATCGGAAAAGTCCGACAGGTCTTCGCCGGTCAATGCCTGGATCAGCCCCTTCTGGCCGTCGGCAGTCTGGCGATACTGCGCCAGAGCTTCCTCTTTTGTCAGCATGATGCCGCGAAACGGGCTGCCGGGCGAGGGGAACTGCGCAGCGCGGCCCCAATTGCCGAACACGTCGTAATTGGTGTTGCCGCAATCGCCGCTCATCAGCATCTGGTGCGGGTGGGTGGCAATGACGTGGTAGGCCTCCATGAAGGCCTCCATCACCACTTTCCAGTTGCACCGGATCAGCTTGGCAACGTTGGCCTGGATATAGCGGTGCTCGAAGCCATACTTCTTGTAGTGCGCCATCGCCACCGGCCCGAGGAACGCTTCGAGCGGACCGGCCTCGGGATCGGGGTTGATGAAGACGAAGCCTTCCCAGCATTTCGCCTGCACGGCGGGAAGTTGCGACACATCCTCGCGCACGCCAGGGAAATCCCACTCGTTGGGAATCTCCTTGAGGCTGCCATCGAGGTTCCATGTCCAGCCGTGATAGGGGCAGCGAAACACTTTCTCTCCGCGCCCCGAGCAATCCTTGAGCAGCCGCCCGCGATGCAGGCACACGTTCTGGTGGGCCTTCACCGAGCCATCGTTCTGGCGCACGACCAGATAGGAAAGGTGGGCGATTTCATAGACGTAGTAATCGCCCGGATTGGGAATCTCATCCTCGCGGCAGGCCATCTGCCAGGTCTTTTTCCAGATCTTCTCGACTTCGAGATCGTGGTATTCCTGCTTCCAGTAGCGGTCAGTCGAAATCCGCTTCGGGCCGCCGTGAATCGTATTGGTCAGCTTCATTTCGGGCGGAATCGCTTGCGGATTGCGATCATTGTCGAGGAAGAATTGCGGATCGAAATAACCTTTCGAGCGCCAGCCCTCCTCGGTTTCCATGCCTTCGTCGGGCCGGTAGGGGGCGATGATGCGCGGCAGTTCGTCCATATGGGTGCCGGGCAGGGCCTGCATCGGGATGGTGCCGTCGAAGGTCTGGGGCAGCGCGCTCATCCACAAGATCTCGTGGTCGCGCGGCAGGTCCGGCCCGCCGATATACAGCAGCATCTGCGGATCGGCCTGGGTAACCTCCCCCTCCAGCCATTCGCCCTGCCAGGTGAAAATGCCGAAGGCATTGCTGCCCTCCTTCTGCACCTTGACCTTGCCGTCGCCAATGGCCTCGTAATAGGTGCCGGACAGCGGATGAGGCTCGCGCCGCATGATGTTCATCGTGGTTTCCTCGCCGAATCTGGGTCTTTATTCGACATTGTTGTCGTAATTTTGCCGACTGTCAAAGCGCCAGCGACTATCCGCGCGCGATGTGCGCATGCGCAATGGCGACTGCCAGCGCGTCGGCCGCGTCCGGTCCGGCGAGCTTGACCCCGGGCAGCAGCACTTTCAGCATCGCCTGGACCTGCGCCTTGTCTGCGCCGCCCGTGCCGACAATCGCCTTTTTGACCAGCCGCGTGGCATATTCGCTCACCGGCATTCCGGCGCGGGCCAGCGCCAGCAGGCAGACCCCGCGCGCCTGCCCCAGCTTGAGCGTCGATTGCGGATTGGCGTTGACGAAGACTTCCTCCACCGCGCCCTGATCGGGGCGGTGCGCCAGGATCACGTCGGCCAGCTCGCGGTCGAGCGTCACCAGCCGCTCGGCGAGGCTGGCCTTGGGGTCGGTCTTCACCTGACCGTTAGCGATGTGTGAGAGGCGGTTGCCGCTTTTCGCCACAATCCCCCAGCCGGTGGTGCCCAGGCCCGGATCGAGGCCGATGATCAGCATATCAGATCCGGATGCCGATGCGCGGGCCGAAATGCGCCATCACGAGATATAGCGCCACGGTCAGCGCGCAGCCGACAATCAGGGCAGCCCAGAACGACAATCCATGGCGCAGCATCGCCGGAATCAGCAGGAACATCGGCAGCGAAGGCAGGACATACCAGAAAGTCGCTTCGGCATGGATCGCCATGTTCTCAGGCTCGGGTCGCTGCTGCCACAGCAGCATCATCCCCAGCACCGAAACCAGCGGCAGCGAAGCGATCAGCGCGCCCATGGTGGGCAGGCGCTTGCCGATTTCGGCAATGGCCACGATCAGCGCGCCCGAGAGCAACGCTTTCGCGACCAGTTGCCACATCAGGTCAAAGCTCCGGTCATCAGCCCAATTTCTCCAGCACCGCGTCGGAAACTTCGTAGTTGCCCCAGACGGTCTGCACATCGTCGTCTTCGTCGAGCACGTCGATCAGCTTGAACAGCGTCGCCGCGTCGCTCTCGCTGACATCGACCTTGAGGCCGGGTTTCCAGGCAAGCTTGACCGCCTCGGCCTCGCCCAGCGCCTTTTCAAGTTCGCGGGCCACCGGGTGCAGCGTCTCGATGCTGGTCCAGATCGCGTGGCCTTCATCGTCGCTCTCGACGTCGTCGGCGCCGGCTTCGATCGCGGCCTCGAGCACTTTGTCCTCGTCGCCGGCGCTGACCGCGTATTCGATCAGCCCCAGCCGCTCGAAGCCGTGGCTCACCGCGCCCGATGCGCCCAGATTGCCGCCATTTTTGGCAAAGGCAGTGCGCACATTGGTGGCGGTGCGGTTGCGGTTGTCGGTCAGCGCCTCGACGATCAGCGAAACGCCGCCCGGGCCATAGCCCTCATAGCGCACTTCCTCGTAGTTCTCGCCTTCGCCCTTGACCGCCTTGTCGATCGCCCGCTGGATATTGTCCTTGGGCACCGACTGCGCCTTGGCAGCATTGACCGCCGCGCGCAGCCGGGGGTTCATGTCGGGATCGGGCATGCCCATCTTCGCCGCGACGGTGATTTCGCGGGAAAGCTTGGAAAAACTCGCCGAACGCTTCTTATCCTGCGCGCCCTTGCGGTGCATGATGTTCTTGTATTTGGAATGGCCTGCCATGTTAGTGCCTTTGGGATCTCGTCGTCAGCCAGGGGTTGGAAGTTGCGCCGCCCCTAGCCGACAGACGCCGGCTAAACAACCACAGCTGTTCCCGAGACGCTGACCATCAGCATCGAGCCGGCTTTGCCGAGCACTTCGTAATCAATATCGACCCCGACCACGGCATTGCCGCCAAGCTCCGCCGCGCGGGCTTCCATTTCGGCGAAGGCTTCGGCGCGGGCCTTGGCGAGCACTTCCTCATACTTGCCCGAACGGCCGCCAAAAATATCGGTCACCGAAGCGAAGATATCGCGCACGATGTTGGCCCCGGCGATCACTTCGCCAGTGACGATCCCGCAATACTGCTTGATCGGGTGGCCCTCGATGGTTGGCGTGGTGGAGACAATCATTGAACAGTCTTCCTTTTGCGAGCCTAGCCGAGCCCCAGCGCAGCCTTATAGGTATCGAGCAGCATTTCCATCTCGGCGCGGTCGTCCTGGTTCATTTTTCTGAGGCGCACGATCTGGCGCATGATCTTCGCGTCATAGCCGACCGCCTTGGCCTCGGCATAGGTATCACGGATATCGTCGGCGATGCCCTTTTTCTCTTCTTCGAGGCGCTCGACGCGTTCGATGAGAAGGCGCAGGCGGTCGTCAGTGGTTGTGGCCATTTTAAGGGTAGCTCCGGTGTGGTGATATGCTCGGGCCGCCGGTTAGCCGGGCAGAGCGATTCGGGCAAAGCGCGCCCTGTGGAAATCCTCTCCGAAACGGAGAGGGGGACCATCCGCAGGATGGTGGAGTGGCACAGGCAGGCATTTCTGAGGCTGAGAGAAAGCGCCAAGCCGAGGGTGCCCCTCCACCAGCTTCACTGGCCCCCCTCCCCGTGCCGGGGAGGATTTAGTGCGTCCCGCCGTTCAGTTGCAGGCTCGCCTCCATCCGCGCCAGCTGCTCTGGCGTTGCCGCGCTTTGATACTTCGCCTTCCACTCATCAGCCGCCATCCCGTGGATCAGCGCCCGCGCGCCGGCCTTGTCGAGCGGCGCGCCGGCATCGACGATCCAGTCCGCCAGGCAATTGCGGCAGAAGCCGGCGAGGCCCATCAGATCGATGTTCTGGGCGTCGTGGCGGGTTTGCAAATGCTTGACCAGGCGGCGGAAAGCAGCAGCTGCAACGTGATCGTCAAGTTCTTCAAGCATATTCATGGCATCGGTCCTTGGTCTTTGCACCGGGCTTTGCCATAGGGAGGCCCCCGGATGAAAGGACAATCCACGTGACCAGCGCCAAGCCCGATGACACGCTCAAGCATGGGCGGCGGGTGAAGATCCTGGCGACGCTCGGCCCGGCCAGCCGCACGCAGGAGATGATCGCCAGGCTGCTCGCCGCCGGGGCCGATGCCTTCCGGGTCAACATGAGCCACGGCGATCACGAAACCCATGCCCAGACCATCGCCGCGATCCGCGCGGCGGAGAAAGCCAGCGGCCGGCCGATCCCGATCCTGTGCGACCTGCAAGGCCCCAAGCTGCGCGTCGGCCAGTTCAGGGATGGCCAGGCGGTGATCCGCCACGGCAGCCATTTCAGCTTTGACCGCGATCCCGCGCTGGGCGACGAAAACCGCGTCTGCCTGCCGCATCCCGAACTGTTCGGGGTGTTGCGCAAGGGCCAGCGGCTGCTGATTGATGATGGCAAGCTGCGGCTCAAGGTGCTGGACGCGGGCGCAGACGTGATCCGCTGCTCGGCCGAAGTCGGCGGGGTCATCATGGACCGCAAGGGGGTCAATATCCCCGATGCCGTCGTGCCGGTGCCCGCCTTGACCGAAAAGGATCGCCGCGATCTGGCGTTTGCCCTGGCGCAAGGCGCGGACTGGATCGCGCTGTCGTTCGTCCAGCG
>JANPOS010000022.1:0-8410 GCA_031428115.1 Novosphingobium sp.
GCCGCCCAAACGGCTGGTCGGTTTCCAGCGGATCGAACTGGCTCCCGGTGCGAGCGGCGAGGTCGCCATTCAAATCGATCCGGCGGCGAGCAATCACCCGCTCAGCGTATGGAACGAACGGGAACGCAAGTGGATAATCCCGGCGGGCACGTTCACGATCTGGCTGGGCCGATCCTCGTCACCCCGCGATCTGGTGCGGGCTGGAACCATAAAGCGCTGACGGCTCAACCCGCCAGATTGCGGGCAATGAATTCCCGCGATGCCGTGTCCGGCTGCCAGGCAGATTTGACGAGGCCGTTCACGCCGAACATGGCTTCGACGATTCCGCCTGCACCAGCCCTGGCCCAGGCGCACTTCATGGCATCGGCGATGGGATCGTCGACCGCCCCCAATTGGGCTTCGTTGTCGCCGCGCACGTGCCGCAGCCATGCGGCAATTCCGGTCAGGATTGCCGGACATGGGCGGCCCATGCGCTGATTTTCGACGAGTGTCTCCAGCCAGCGTTGCGGAATTTTCTGGCTGCCGTCCATGGCGATTTGAATCAGGCGGTGATTCAAGGCCGGGTTGGCAAAGCGCTTCATCAGGGCATTGGCGTAAGCCGTCAGGTCCTGCCCCGGTGCGGGGCTGAGCGTTGGGACGACATCGCGCAGCATGAGCTGCTGGACCAATGCACACAGCTCCGGGTCGGCGATCGCCTCGTGGACGTAGGCGTGGCCCCGCCCGAGCCCGACATAGGCCAGCAACGAATGCGCGCCGTTGAGCATGCGCAGCTTGGCCAATTCGTAAGGCGCGACATCGCTGACCAGTTGGGCGCCAACCGCTTCCCAGCGCGGGCGCGGCCGCCCCATGAAGCGATCCTCGATCACCCACTGGCTGAAGGGCTCCGTGACAACGCATGCCGCATCGTCCAGCTCGCCGAGCAGCGTCCGCACCTCGGCGCGATCGACATCGGTGGTGGCGGGGACGATCCGATCGACCATCGCCGCCGGGCACGTGCAATTGGCGGCAAACCAGTCGCGCAACGCCGGGTCGCGGGCGCCAAGGTATTCCCCCAGCAAACGTTCGAGCTGCTCGCCGTTGCCGGCCAGATTGTCGCAGGAGAGCAAGGTCAGACCAGCCCGGCCGACATCCTTGCGGCGGCGCAGCCCGGCAGCCAGGAAGCGGTAGATGCTGGATTCGCCGGCCTGAGCCGGATCGAGCGAACCATCGGGAGCACGGCAATAGCCCTTCTCTGTGATAGTGAAACTGACGATGTGGGTGTCTGGTGCAGCGAGCGCGGCGATCACGGCCTCCGGATCTTCGCTCGCCACAACGACATCCTTGACCGCGCCGATCAGCCGCAGTTTGGGTGCGGCAGCCGAACGTTCGACCACGGTGTAAAGACCGTCCTGCGGGTTCATCTGTTCCGCGACCGCGGCAGACCGCAGCGACACGCCCTTGATGGCCCAATCGCGGTCGCCGGCGTTCATCGCCGCGTCGGTGTACCAGGCCTGATGCGCCCGGTGGAATGCGCCGATCCCGAAGTGGACAATCCCGATGGCCTGTCCAGCGCGGTCATATCCCGGGCGCTCTACCCCGCCGGCAAGGTGGTCAAACCGATCGGCGCCCAGTCTCACAACTTGTAGGCCTGCTTGACCAGGTTGTAGGTCAGGTCCTGTGCCAATTCGGCCGCTTCCCAGTCCTCGATCCGGTGCCCGGCGACCAGCTGCGCGAGGAAGCCGCAGTCGATCCGCCGCGCGACGTCGTGGCGTGCGGGGATCGAGAGGAAGGCGCGGGTGTCGTCGTTGAAGCCGACGGTGTTGTAGAACCCGGCGGTTTCGGTGGTCGCGAGGCGGAAGCGGCGCATCCCTTCGGGGCTGTCGTGGAACCACCACGCCGGGCCGAGCTTGAGACAGGGGTAGTGCCCAGCCAGCGGGGCAAGCTCGCGGGCATAGGCGCTTTCGTCGAGCGTGAAGAGGATGATCGAGAGATCGCGCTCGTTGCCGAACCGGTCGAGCAGCGGTTTGAGGGCATGAACGTAGTCGGTCCGCATCGGGATGTCGGCGCCCTTGTCACGCCCGAAGCCCTCGAAGACACCGGCATTGTGGTTGCGGAACGAGCCTGGATGGATCTGCATGACGAGCCCGTCGTCGAGGCTCATCGCCGCCATTTCGGTCAGCATCTGGGCGCGGAACAGTTCGGCATCGGCCGGGCTGCAGCCACTCTTCGCCACCCGGTCAAACAGTGCCTCCGCCTCGGCCGGGGCAAGATTGGCGGTTTGTGCAGTCGGGTGACCGTGGTCGGTACTGGTCGCGCCCATCTGGGCGAAGAATGCGCGGCGTTGGCGATGCGCCGCGAGATAGCCTGACCAGGTGAGGCAATCCTCACCGGTTAGTTCTGTGAATCGCGCCAGATTGGCATGGAAGCCCTCAAACTCCGGATCGACCACCGGGTCAGGGCGATAGGCGGTGATGACCTTGCCTTGCCAGCCGCCAGAGTCATTGGCAGTCTTGATCGCGGCATGGTGCTCAAGGCTGTCGAGCGGACTTTCGGTCGTGGCAATCAGCTCGATATTGTAGCGTTCGAACAGCGCCCGCGGCCGGAACGCCTCGCTCGCCAGCTTCTCGGTGATCGTGTCGTAATAGAGGTCTGACGTCTCGGCATCGAGCCGCACGCCCATTCCGAATACTTCGGCAAAGACCCAGTCCAGCCACATCCGCGACGGCGTGCCGCGGAACAGGTGATAGCGCTCCGCCAGCAGCCGCCAGGCCGCGCGCGGATCGAATTCCGGGCCAGCACCTTGAGCCCTGCCAACGCCCAGATCGGCCAAGGCCACGCCCTGCGAATAGAGCATCCGGAAGACGTAGTGGTCGGGCACCAGCAGCAGTTCGGCTGCGTTGCCGAAGTTGGCATTGGCCGCGAACCATTCCGGATCGGTGTGCCCGTGCGGGGAGACGATCGGCAGGTCCTTGATCCCGGCATACAATTCGCGCGCCAGCCCGCGGACCGCAGGTTCTGCCGGGAACAGCCGGTCGGGATGCAAAGCGAGTGGACGGGTCATGCGGCTGGCTGCGCGTAGCGTTGGCGGCGCGCCTTGGCAGCCAGTCGTGCCTCCTCGATCGCGCGCTCTTCGGTGGCGAACAGCAGACTGTCGATCACCTGGCTGAGGTGCGCGCGCATCGCGGCACGGGCAGCGGCCGGATCGCGGTTGCGCAAGGCGGTCAACACGGCGGTGTGTTCATCGACCACCGGTTTGATGTTTGCGGTGCGCGCCTTCTCATGCAGCAGCGCAGCTTCGGGCGAGGTCGAGCGCAGCTCCCAGAGGTGTTCGATTGCGTTGTAGATCGCCGTGTTGCGGGTGGCCTTGGCGATCGCCAGATGGAAATCGCGGTCGGCCCGTTCGGCCCCGTCAGGCTGAAGGTTTTCTTCAGCAATGGCCTCGACCAGCATGGCGATCTCGGTCACTTCCTCATCGGTGATCTGGCCTGCGGCAAGCGCGGCGGCTTCGCCTTCGAAGATCAGGCGTGCCTCGGTCAGCTCGAACGCCGTAATGTTGAAGCCGGGGATGTCTTCCATGCCCGGCAGGCGGCGGACATAGGCACCCGATCCGACCCTGACCTCGACCAGACCCTGGACTTCGAGCGCGATCATCGCTTCGCGCACGGTCGGCCGGCTGACGCTGTAGGTGGCCGCCAGTTCGCGCTCGGCCGGCAGACGCGCACCGACGGGATAGCGCCCAGACGCCAGCTCTTCCAGCAGGCTGCGGGCCAGGTCTTGATAGAGCCGGTCCTGGCTCTTGTCGGCGGCGTCGCTCATTCTGATTCCTTTTGGCCTTACCAATTATCTTGACAGGATAGACTAATTTGGTCAAGCTGTCTCTATCACATGCATTGCGCATTGGCCATTTCGCATGGAACTGGGAATCACATGAAAATCACGTCTGCCCGCGTCATCGTCACCTGCCCGGGACGCAATTTCGTCACGCTCAAGATCGAGACGGATCAGGGCGTCTACGGGATTGGCGACGGCACCCTCAACGGGCGCGAGCTCTCGGTGGTCGCCTACCTTGAGGAGCATGTCATCCCCTGCCTGATCGGCATGGACCCGCGCCGGATCGAGGACATCTGGCAGTATCTCTACAAGGGTGCCTACTGGCGGCGCGGGCCGGTGACGATGCGCGCGATCGCGGCGGTGGACATGGCGCTGTGGGATATCAAGGCCAAGATGGCCGGGATGCCGCTTTACGATCTGCTCGGCGGTCGCAGCCGCGACGGAATCATGGTCTATGGCCATGCCAACGGCAGCGACATTGGCGAAACGGTCGAGGCGGTCGGAGCCTATATCGACATGGGCTACAAGGCGATCCGCGCCCAGACCGGGGTGCCTGGCGTCAAGGATGCCTACGGAGTCGGGCGCGGGAAATTGTTCTACGAACCGGCCGATGCGGCGCTGCCCTCGGTCACCGGGTGGGACACCCGCAAGGCGCTCAACTACGTCCCCAAGCTGTTCGAGAAGCTGCGCGAGACCTATGGCTTCGATCATCACCTGCTGCACGACGGGCACCACCGCTATACCCCGCAGGAGGCTGCGAACCTCGGCAAGATGCTCGAGCCGTACCAGCTGTTCTGGCTGGAGGACTGCACCCCGGCCGAAAACCAGGAAGCGTTCAGGCTGGTCCGCCAGCACACCGTCACGCCGTTGGCGGTGGGCGAAATCTTCAACACCATCTGGGATGCCAAGGATCTGATCCAGAACCAGCTGATCGACTATATCCGCTGCACCGTGGTCGGGGCAGGGGGGCTTACCCATCTGCGCCGGATCGCCGATCTGGCCGCGATGTACCAGATCCGCACCGGCTGCCACGGCGCGACGGACCTGTCGCCGGTGACCATGGGCTGCGCGCTGCACTTCGACACCTGGGTGCCTAACTTCGGGATCCAGGAATATATGCGCCACACCGAGGAGACCGACGCGGTCTTCCCGCATGACTACCACTTCGCAAAGGGCGAGCTGTTCTGCGGCGAGACCCCCGGTCACGGCGTCGATATCGATGAAAAGCTGGCCGCCAAATATCCCTACAAGCCCGCCTGTCTTCCGGTCGCTCGGCTGGAAGATGGCACGATGTGGAGCTGGTGAGATGATGATCCGCAAGACCCTGTTGGCGGCCACCGCCCTGATTGCCCTGGGCGGCGCCACCAAGGCCCCCGCCCCGTCACTGCAACTTGGCAAGCTCAGCCGTGTCGCCACTGTCGATGCGCGTTATCAGGGCTACAATATCGAGATGGTCGAAGTGACCGGCGGGCGCTTCTGGGCACCCTATGGCGGCCCGGCAGAGGAAATGTTCCGGCAGCGCCCGCCGCTCGATCTCACCGACAAGCGGCTGTTGGCGTTTGCGAAGAATCTTGGCCCGGCGCTGATGCGGGTGAGCGGGACGTGGTCCAACAACACCTATCTCGAGGCCGAGGGCGAGCATCTTTCCGCCATCCCGGCCGGCTACCGGCAGGTGCTCACCCGCCAGCAGTGGCGCAATGTCGTGGCCTTCTCCAAGGCTGCGGATGCGCCGATCGTCACCAGCTTTGCCGTCAGCGGCGGCACGCGCGGTGCGGACGGGGTCTGGACGACGGACCAGGCGCAGCGGGTTGCTGACCTGACGCGGCAAGAAGGCGGCACGCTCCATGCGGCCGAGTTCTTCAACGAGCCGAACATGCCCTCGGCCGCCGAAGGCATGCCCAAGGGCTACAGCGCCGATAGCTATGCCAGCGAGTTCCGCATCTTCCGTGACTGGGCAAAGAAGGCCATGCCGCAGATGAAGATCATCGGCCCTGGCGGTGCGAACGAAGGCTCCATGTTCAAGGAGCGTCAGGCCAACGAGCCCGACCATCCCCTGCTCAAGGGCCACATTGCCTCCGAAGACATGATGGTCCGAAATCCCGGCAACCTGGATGTGGTGACCTACCATTTCTACGGCTCGGTCTCGCAGCGTTGCGCCGCGCTCAACAAGGGCACGGCGGTGAAGGCCGACGCGCTCAAGCCAGCCTGGCTCGATCGCACCCTGCTCGACTTCAGGTTCTATGGCGCGCTGCGTGACAAGTATGAGCCGGGCAAGCCCTTGTGGAATACCGAGACTGCTCAAGCTGCCTGCGGCGGTTCGCCCTGGGCCTCAACCTTTCTCGACACCTTCCGCTACCTCAACCAGAACGCCGTGCTGGCGCAGATGGGTGTTCAGGCCGTCCTCCACAATACCCTCGCGACCTCCGACTACGCCCTGATCGAGCGCGACACGATGACCCCGCGGCCCAATTACTGGGCGGCGGTGTTGTGGAAGCGGACGATGGGCCCGACCGTACTGGCCTCACCCAAATCGCCTTCGCCTGCACTTCGGCTCTATGCCCATTGCCTGGCTGGCAAGCCCGGCGGGGTCGCGGTGCTGGCGCTCAACACCGGCGAGGCACCGCAGCGGATCGGCCTCGGCGGCAATGGCCAAGGCTGGGTGATGACCGGCCAGCCGATCGATACCCGCTCTGTGCTGATCAACGGCATAACGCCGGGACTAAATGCGAACGGCGAGCTTACCGGACTTGGCGGCATAGCGGTAGCGGGGCCTGTCACCATCCCCGGTCAGTCGGTTGCCTTCTATGCGGTTCCCGGCGCCAACAACCCGGCCTGCAGGTGACCCTTGGTCAAGAGCGGAAAGCGAATCGTCGTCATCGGCGAAGGCATGCTGGAGCTCGTCCGGAAGGGCGAGGGCTGGCGGCTTGGCTATGGCGGTGATACGCTCAACACCGCGATCCACCTGGCCCGGGCCGGTCACGATGTCGCCTACCTTACGGCACTGGGCAGCGACCCGCTAAGCGCTGACTTGAAAGGGCAGTGGGCAGCCGAAGGCCTCGACACCTCGCTGGTGCTCGATCATCCAACATCGAGCACCGGACTCTATGCGATCTCGACCGATGCTACGGGCGAGCGCAGCTTCGCCTATTGGCGGGATACCAGTGCCGCGCGCCAGATGTTTGCACTGCCGGGTATCGCGCAGGCTTTGGCTGCTGCCGAACAGGCCGATCTATTGTGCTACTCGCTGATCTCACTGGCTATCCTGCCCCCGGACGATCGGGAGAGAGTCTTCGCTCTCGCCACGGCCATTCGCGGGCGCGGCGGCAAGGTGGCGTTCGACGGCAACTACCGGCCACGCCTGTGGAGCAGTGCTGACGAAGCCCGCAGGGTCCGGGATGCTGCGATCGGTGCGGCCGATATCGGCTTGCCGACGCTGGAGGATGAGACCTTGCTATCAGGTGAAGCCGATGCCGAAGCGGTAGCGCGTCACTGGACCGGCCTGGGTTGCGATGAGACCATCGTCAAACTCGGCTCGTCCGGCTGCCGCCTGCCCGATGGCACTATCCTGCCGCCACCCGAAATCCTGAGCCCGGTCGACACCAGCGGCGCGGGCGATGCCTTCAACGGCGGCTACTTGGCTGCGCGGATGAATGGTGGTGCCGTCGACGTGGCGGCGCGAGCGGGACACGCGCTGGCGGGCTGGTGCGTGATGCGTGGCGGAGCAATTCCAGCGCGCGACGGGGCAGCTCCTTACGCCTGAATCTTGCTGCCGCGCAACATCCCCCACAGCACCAGCGCGCCGACCAGATCGAGCCCGGCCAGCGCGACGAACAGCGGATCGTAGCCATAGGAATCCGCGCTCTGGCCAATCAACAGGGTGAACAGCATCCCGCCGATCCAGGCGAAGCTCCCCGCCATGCCGCTGGCGGTGCCCACGGTCTTGCTGTCGAACACGTCGGTGCACAGGGTCAGCAGCGCGCCGTTGAGCATCTGGTGAGCAAAACCGCCGACGCAGAACAGCGCGATGGCAAGGCCTGGCGATCCCGCAAGGCCGATGCAGGCCGGGCCGATCATGCACAGTGCGCCGATGGTCATGGTGATCTTGCGGCTAGCGAGCAAAGAAGCGCCGCGCTTCATCAGCCAGGTTGGCAAGAGGCCTGCGGCAAGCGAACCGAAGTCCGCCGCGAGGAACGGCAGCCAGGCCCACAGCGCGATGCTCTTCAGGTCCAGCTGCCACACCGCGACCAGATAGAGCGGGATGAAGAAATTGAAGGTCTGCCATGCCGGTTCCGCCAGAAAGCGCGGGATGGCGATCGCCCAGAAGCTGCGCGACTTGAGCACCTCCTTGCGGGTCGCCGGCTTGCCGCCCAGATCATCCGCCTTGCCGCTGGCGATATGGGCGCGCTCGGCATCGCTCAGACCGGTATGCTCGGCGGGGGTGCGATAGCCCCACCACCACAGCGCTGCCCAGACCAGGCTGAGCGCGCCGGTGACAAGGACTGCTGATTGCCAGCCCCAGTAGAGGATGCAGAACACCACCAGCGGCGGCGCGATCATGTTGCCCAGGCTGGTGCCCATCTGGAACATGCTGGTGGCCAGC
>JANPOS010000023.1:0-5374 GCA_031428115.1 Novosphingobium sp.
GAAAGCGGTCGAAGGCACCGGCGACCAGGAATTCATTGGCTATGATCGCGTCAGCAAAACCGAAAAGTGGCGCGCCTCCCGCATCGACCTGATTTTCGGCTCGAACAGCCAGTTGCGTGCCACTGCCGAGGTCTATGCAGAACAAGGCAACGAAGAAAAGTTCGTGCGCGACTTCGTCAAGGTCTGGACCAAGGTGATGAACGCAGATCGGTTCGAGCTAGGCCGCGGCCTCGGCTGAATAATGCTGTCCCGCCCGTAGCGGTCGCTGCGGGCGGGACAGTGATTGTCGGCACGGCGCCTTGGGACAAGAGCCCGGCGGCCTGCGAGCAGTTTTGCTTGTCTTGGCGCGGCTATGCCGCCAAGAAGCCCCCGGGCACCAACCGGGCAGCTGCGCCTCTGCACTGCCCGTCTCCGCCGAGGCCGCTTGCTCCAGTCTTTCCGCGAATTCGCCAGCCGCCACAGTGATCGCCTCCGCGACCGCCGCCTGGTCGGCGTGGTCCTTGCGCTGTTGGCCGAGGCCCTGTTGGTGCTGGTGGTGCTGTCGATGGCGCTGGTCGACATGAAGCCGGACAAGCCAGCGACTGCGCTCGTCAGCGTGACTGTTGAGCCGCAAGCCGACAAGCCACAGGCGCGGCCTGAACCTGAGCCAGCCCGCACAACCAAGTCATTGCAGTCCCCGCGCCAGGCCCCGCCAGTGCCAGCCCCGCCAGCCCCGCAAATCCCGGGCCCGACGATCATTCTGCTGTCAAAAAGCGAGATGGCCGCGATGGACATCCGCCGCCCGCCCGCACCGCCGCAAGCGGCTCCGGTCCCCGGCAAGGCCATCATGGGCCCGCCCGACATGGGCGTTCCCGGCGACAGCAAGCGCGTCGGCTCGGCTCCGAATGGCGAGCCGATGTATGCCGCCAGCTGGTATCGCGAGCCATACGACGATGAGCTGAGCGGCTATCTTTCGACCGCCAGCGGCCCCGGCTGGGCGCTGATCGCCTGTCGCACGGTTGGCGATTTCCGCGTCGAGGACTGTGTCGGGCTCGACGAATATCCGTCAGGCTCGCAGATCCAGCGGGCGGTGCTCGCCGCCGCCTGGCAATTCCGCGTACGCCCGCCCCGGCGCGGCGGCATTTCGCGAGTCGGCGACTGGGTGCGGATCAGGATCGACTATCGCGACCGCCCCCGCTGAGGCCTTGCGGAATTACTCGGCATCCAGCCCATAGGCGGTGTGCAGCACCCGCACCGCGAGTTCGGTCTCGTCGGCGTTGATCAGCACCGAGACCTTGATCTCCGAGGTCGAGATCGCCTGGATATTTATCCCCCGTTCGGCGAGCGTCTTGAACATCGTCGCCGCAACCCCCGCGTGACTGCGCATCCCGACACCGACAACGCTGATCTTGGCGACATTGCCCTCGGCGATCATCCGGTAATAACCGATCGTCTCTCTCGCTTCCTCGAGCAGCGCCTGGGTGCGCGCCAGGTCAGCGGCGGGGACGGTGAAGGTCACGTCGGTCTCGCCTTTGTCCTTGGCGACATTCTGGATAATCATGTCGACGTTGATCTGCGCCGCTGCCAGCGGGCCGAAGATCGCCGCGACTGCGCCGGGCCGGTCGGCGATGCGAGTCAGCGTGACTTTCGCCTCGTTCTTGTCGGCAGCGATGCCGGTGATGACCTGACGTTCCATATCCGTGTCCTCTTGAATTCTGGCGAGCTCTTCGTCGCTGACGATCATCGTTCCGGGTAGCGTATCAGCGGCTGGCGCATCTTCGTCGATGAAGCTGGAGAGCACTTGCACGCGCACGCCTTCCTTCATCGCCAGGCTGACCGAGCGGGTCTGGAGCACTTTCGAGCCCACTGAGGCGAGCTCGAGCATTTCCTCATACGTCACGTTCTTGAGCTTGCGCGCCTTGGCGACGATGCGCGGGTCGGTCGTATAGACCCCGTCGACATCGGTATAGATATCGCAGCGATCTGCCTTGACTGCCGCCGCCACCGCCACCGCCGATGTGTCCGATCCGCCGCGACCCAGCGTGGTGATGCGGCCCGCTTCGGTCCGGCCCTGAAAGCCCGGGATCACCGCGATTTCGCCTGCCGCCATGCTGGCAAGCATCGCCGGGCAATCGATCGTGCCGATCCGCGCCTTGGCATGGGCATCGTCGGTCATGATCGGCAATTGCCATCCCAGCCATGAGCGCGCCTTGCAGCCCATCGCCTGCAGGGTCATCGCCAGCAGGCCGGCGGTGACCTGTTCGCCGCTGGCGACCACCACGTCGTATTCGGCCGGATCATAAAGCGCGTCCGCCTCGCGGCAGAAGCCCACCAACCGGTCGGTTTCGCCCGCCATGGCCGAGACCACCACCGCGACCTGGTGCCCGGCCGCCTGCTGGCGCTTGACGATTCCGGCGACCCGGCGGATGCGCTCGGTGCCGGCCATCGACGTTCCGCCGAATTTCATCACGATGCGGGCCAAGGCAAAGGCTCCCAAAATGCCAAACGAAAAACAAATTCCGGCGCTTGGGTCCGGGCGGTCGGCCTGTTAAGGACGCGGCATGGCAAATGCAACCACGATCAGGCCCGATGAGGCCACACATTTCGGCAAACTGGCGGCGGACTGGTGGGATCCCAAGGGCACGTCAGCCATGCTGCACCGGTTGAATCCGGTGCGGCTTGGCTTCATCCGGCAGGCGATAAATGCGCACTGGCAGGGCGATGCGCGCACGATCCGGCCGCTGGCCGGCAAACGCGCGCTCGATGTCGGTTGCGGCGCGGGGCTGCTTTGCGAACCGCTCACCCGGCTGGGCGCGGCGGTAACCGGGATCGACGCGGCACCGGAAAACATCGCCGCAGCGCGCGCCCATGCGGCAGGAGCGGGGCTATCGGTCGACTATTCCTGCGGCGACGTCGCCGAGCTTGGCCTGACGGGCTTCGATCTGGTCACTGCGCTGGAAGTCATCGAACACGTCGCTGACAAAAGCGCATTCATCGCCGCGCTGGCCCACGCACTCGCACCTGGCGGGCTGATGGTGCTCTCCTGCCCCAACCGCACTGCGGCATCGCGGGTGCTGCTGGTCGAAGGCGCGGAGCGGCTGGGCGCGATCCCGCGCGGCACGCATCACTGGGAAGATTTCATAACGCCGGAGGAACTCGGCGAACTGCTTGCCGAGGCGGGGCTGACGATGGGCGAGCCGCAGGGCATTGCCTGGTCGCCCGCGAAGGGCCTGCATCTGTCAGACAGTCTCGCGCTCAACTACATTGTCACAGCGCGGCGCGCGATCAATCCAGCATCTTGAAGATGGCGAAAGCCAGCAGCATGGAGGCAATGAACAGCGGCCAGGTCCAATAAAAAGCAACGCCGCCGCTATTGAAGGCGCCACCGCCGGTCAGATTAACGTAGTGGATGTAAAGAAAGCCGCCCTTGGAGCCATTGGACCCGATGATCGTCGCGATGACCCAGGTCAGCAATGCAGCCGGTATCAGAGCCTTGAAAAACGCCATTGCTCGAACATCCTGATAGGGGCTGACAGCATAGACCTTGCTCCCGGAACCTAGCAAGACCGCATTTCCCGAAGAAGGCAGGCAATCTCAGCCCGTGCCTGCACCTCGCGCGCCGCCCAGTCACCCGAAATTCGCGCAAAGGGCACTTGGGCCTGCTCCAGGATCGCCTCCGATATTGCCGCGAAACGGTCACGTTCGGACGCGCTGCCAAAGAAGCGGGTGGAATCCTTCACCCAGGGCACATCTGCTTCAAACAGCAGGTAGAATTCGGCCTTTTCATAGGCCAGCAATGCGTCTGGAACTTCGCCGAACAGCATCTGCGCCCATGCGGCGGTCATCAACGGATCGGTGTCGAGCACCAGCACTTCGGGCCGGATGAGCGCTGCGGCACGCATCGCCGCATCCTGGCCCTCGGCGATCGCCAGCAGGTCGGCCATGGCAAGCCTGGTACCGCGTGCCTCGCAATAGGCGCGGCCATATTCCGCCACCCAGGGATAGCCAAGCTTTGCCGCCAGCGCCGATTTGCCCGTGCTTTCCGCGCCATGGAAGCAGACGCGAATCACGCGAGGTTGCCATCGCGGTGCGCGCGCATCCAGTCGCGCAGGCCCAGCGCCGACAGTCCGAGCAGCACCACATAGAGCCCCGCCGTGAGGATCAGTCCGCGGTTGATATAGAGCCCGATGGAAACCACATCGATGGCGATCCACAGCGCCCAGTTTTCGATCTTGCGGAAAGCCAGCATGAATTGTGCGGCGATGCTGGCGGCGGCGACAGTGGCATCGACGAACGGCAGCGCGGCATTGGTGTAGCGGTGCAGCAGCCAGCCGAGTGACAGGCTGAGCGTGACGATGCCCGCTGCCCAGGCCTGGCGATGCCGCGCCGTCATCCAGCCAACCGCGACCGGCCCTTCGGCCCCGCCATTGCGCAGCCACAGCACCCAGCCGTAAATATTCACCGCGAAGAAAAACACTTGCAGCCCGGCCTCGGCATAAAGCCGCGCCTCCCAGAATATCACCATGTAGAGCGCGACCATCGCCATGCCGAAGGGGTAGTTCCAGATGCTCCGCCGCCACAGCAGCGCAACATTGGCCAGCCCCAGGAGCGCTGCAACCGCCTCGAGCGGGCTCAACTCCATCAGCCGAGCGCCGCCTGCCATTCATCGGGCTTGAAGCCCACGAGGAGCCCGCCTGGATACTCGACTATTGGCCGCTTGATGCAACTGGGGTTGGCCGCCATCAGCGCCGCCGCCCGAGCAGAGTCGAGACCTTCCCGCTCGCTCTCCGGCAATTTGCGGAACGTGGTTCCGACGCGATTGAGCACTTTGTCGAGCCCGGCCTGCTCGATCCACCGGGCGATCCTCGCCGGATCGGCGCCGGCCTTCTTGTAGTCGTGGAAAGCATAGGCAACGCCCATGGCGTCAAGCCAATCCCGCGCCTTCTTCACCGTATCGCAGTTGGGGATGCCATAAAGTGTCAGGGTCATCGGGCGTTTCTTTCAAAGCTGCTCACGGCTGGATCGATGCAGACATACATCGTGTAGTTCTCATAATACCCGGCCTTCCCGCGCGCTTGCACGGCTGCATGCTCGGTTTGTGCGCCCCAGGCGCGGGCGTGTTCCTGGCTTTCCCACACCGAGATCGCCACCGTCTCGCCGTCAGGGGCCACGAAGTATTGGTAGGAGACGTAGCCCGGTTGTGTGGCGGCAAGCGCGGTCATCCGCGCATCGTCTGCGGCATAGGCGGCGCCATCGATGTCGGCGCGTTTGCGGCTGCGGAAAACGTTCATATACATGGCCCCGTCCTAGCCTTGCCGCGTGGCCTTCGACAAGCTCAGCCTGAGCGAGGTCTCGCAGGGATACATTCCACACCCGCTCAGGCTGAGCTTGTCGA
>JANPOS010000024.1:0-17097 GCA_031428115.1 Novosphingobium sp.
CAATCATCAGGATTCGCCATGTCGCATGTTTCAGATCTCATCGCCTCCGACATCGAGGCCTACCTGCAGCAGCACGAGCACAAGAGCCTGCTGCGCTTCATCACCTGCGGCAGCGTGGACGATGGCAAGAGCACGCTGATCGGGCGCCTGCTCTATGACGCCAAGATGCTGTTCGAAGACCAGCTCGCGACGCTCGAGGCCGACAGCAAGCGCATCGGCACGCAAGGCCAGGAGATCGATTTCGCGCTGCTGGTCGACGGCCTCGCCGCCGAGCGCGAGCAGGGCATCACCATCGATGTCGCCTACCGCTTCTTCAACACCGAGAAGCGGAAATTCATCGTCGCCGATTGCCCCGGCCACGAGCAATATACCCGCAATATGGTGACCGGCGCGAGCACGGCCGATCTTGCCTGCATCCTCATCGATGCGCGCAAGGGCGTGCTGGTGCAAACCCGCCGCCATTCCTATCTCTGCCACCTGATCGGCATCAGGAACCTGGTGCTCGCGGTCAACAAGATGGACCTCGTCGATTACAGCCAGGAAGTCTATGACCGGATCGTCGCCGATTATGGCGAGTTCGCCAAAAGCATCGGCATCGAGAGCTTCACCGCGATGCCGATTTCCGGCTTCAAGGGCGACAACATCACCGGGCCGTCCGAGAACACGCCGTGGTACACCGGGCCGAACCTGGTCGAGCATCTCGAGACCGTCGAAGTCAATTCGGCGCGCGATTTGTCGCGTCCGTTCCGTATGCCGGTGCAATGGGTCAACCGGCCCAATCTCTATTTCCGCGGCTTTTCCGGCCTGATTGCCACCGGCCGCGTCAAGGTCGGCGATAGCGTCCGGGTGCTGCCTTCCGGCAAGACCTCGACTGTCGCCAAAATCGCCACAATGGGCCGCAGCACCGAATTGCCGAGCGCCAAGGGCCTGACAACCGAACAGTATCTCGAACTGATCACCGGGCAGGACGATGCGGTTGCCGGAGAATCGGTGACCATCTGCTTCACCGACGAGGTCGATTGCTCGCGCGGCGATGTCATCGCGCTGGCCGACAGCCCGCCGCAAGCTGCCGACCAGTTCGAGACGACCTTGGTGTGGATGGCCGACGTGCCGCTGCACGTCGGCCGCGCCTACTGGCTGAAACTGGGCACGCAGATGGTCTCTGCGACGGTCCACGAGCCGAAAGATACCGTCCATGTCAATACCATGGACCACAGGGCGGCGAAAACACTTGAGCTCAATCCAAGCGGTGTCGCCGAAATCGTCACCGACAAGGCCATCGTCTTCGATCCCTATGCTGAAAACCGCACGCTCGGCGGCTTCATCCTGATCGACAAGATGACCAATTCGACCGTGGCGGCCGGCATGATCAATTTCTCGCTGCGCCGCGCGCAAAACGTCCACTGGCAGGCGCTCGACATCAGCCGCGGCGCCCATGCGAGCCTGAAGAACCAGAAGCCGGCGGTGCTGTGGTTCACCGGGCTTTCCGGCTCAGGCAAGAGCACCATCGCCAACCTGGTCGAGAAGAAGCTCCACCGGATGAACCGGCACACCTTCCTGCTCGATGGCGACAATGTGCGCCACGGGCTCAACAAGGATCTCGGCTTCACCGAGGCCGACCGCATCGAGAACATCCGCCGGGTGGGCGAGGTTGCCAAGCTGATGACCGACGCCGGGCTGATCGTCATCACGGCCTTCATCTCGCCGTTCAAGGCCGACCGCGAGATGGTGCGCGCGATGCTTCCGGCAAGCGAATTCATCGAGGTGTTCATCGACACCCCGCTGAGCGTTGCCGAAGCACGCGACGTCAAGGGTCTCTACAAGAAGGCGCGCAGCGGCGAGCTCAAGAACTTCACCGGGATCGACAGCCCTTATGAGGCTCCGGCGACGCCCGAAATCCGCATCGATACCACCGCGATGACCGCCGAAGATGCCGCGAACCTGATCGTCGACACCCTGCTCGGGGATGCGTTATGAGCATGACCGACGCCGAGCTCGCCGCACATCTTGCCGAAGTCGCCGGCCGTCTGCTGATTGAGGTGCGCAATTCGGGCGTGCTCAGCCTCAAGTCTCTGGGCAACGCCGGCGATGCCACCGCGAACCAGTTCCTCGTCCATGCGCTCAAGGAGCAGCGCCCCGATGACGGGCTGCTGTCCGAGGAGGAAAAGGATAACCCCGAGCGCCTCGCCAAAAGCCGGGTGTGGATTGTCGATCCGGTCGATGGCACGCGCGAATATGGCGAAGCGCTCGCCGATGGCTGGAGGACCGACTGGGCAGTCCACATTGCCCTTGCCATCGATGGCGTCGCCAGCATCGGCGCGGTGGGGCTGCCGGGGCTCGGGCTGGTGCTGCGCACTGACCAGCCGGGAGTGGTGCCGCCGCCGCCCGAACGCTTGCGCATGGTCGTCAGCCGCACCCGCCCCGCGCGCGAGGCGACCGAGGTTGCGGCAAGTCTCGGCGCAGAGCTGGTGCCGATGGGCAGCGCGGGTGCCAAGGCCATGGCCATCGTGCGCGGGCAAGCGGACATTTACCTACACTCGGGCGGGCAATACGAATGGGACAGCTGCGCGCCTGCCGCCGTCGCACTGGCGCACGGCCTGCACTGCAGCCGCATCGACGGCTCGCCGCTGATCTACAACCAGGCCGACGTTTACATGCCCGATCTGCTGATCTGCCGGCAGGAACACGCCGCGCGGGTGCTCGCCGAAGTGGCCGGGCTTGAACCGTTGGCCTGAACTCAATTTGTGGCCGAATAGCCACAATTTCCGGCAAAATGAGGAAATCTGGTTTCGGGAATTGGCTGGCACTTTGACCTGAGCAATTTGCTGGACTAACTGTCTCGCAAATCCTGACGCAATAAGGCCCAAAGCTTTATCCTGTCAGGTGCCGATATGGCAAAATTGTCACACTTTCGTTCAAAATGAGAAATTCTTGTTTCCGGATGGTCAGGCAATTTGACCTGAGGGAATGACGCTCTTATCGGCCAGTCCAACTGGAATAGATAAAGTTTATACGCGAGGCGAAATGCTGAAACTGGCTGCCTCGCCAGTTGAGGAGGGAAAATCCATGAATATTCGCACCCTGGCGATTGCCAGCGTTAGCTTGCTGTCGCTTTCGGCCCCCGCTTTTGCGCAGGATGCCGACGCTGATGAAGGGGGCGCTGAGGAGCAGATTGTCGTCACCGGCACGCTGATTCGCAACAGTGCCCCGATCGGTTCGCAGTCGATCGGCGTGAGTGCGGAAACGATCACCGCCCGGGCCGCCGGCTCGACCAACGAGCTGCTCAGCCTGATCCCGCAGGTTTCCAACACCTTCAACGGTCGCTTCGAAGGCGATCCGCGCGGAGTTGGCGCGGGCATTTCGATCAATCGCCCGAACCTGCGCAACCTGCCGAGCTTCAATTCCGCATCGGGCGGCGTCACCCTGGTTCTGATGGATGGCTTCCGCATTACGCCGGTCGGCGTCAACCAGGCCGCAACCGACGTTGACGTGATTCCCGCCGCCGTGCTGGCAGGCGTTGATGCGGTGACCGATGGCGGTTCCTCGCTTTATGGCGCGGATGCCGTTGCCGGCGTGCTCAACTTCCGCACGCTGCGCCGGTTCGAAGGGGTCAAGCTGGATGCCAACTTCGGTTTTGGCACGACGATCAAGGGCTTCCACCAGTGGGATGGCTCGGTCACGGCAGGCAAGAGCTGGGCCACCGGCAATGCCTATATTTCTGCTGGCTACAACAGCCGCGATCTGATCCTCAACAACCAGACGACATGGGCAAACGGCCTGGTATTTGACGCCGCAGGCAATTCGCGCGGGATCAACACCGAATGCCGCAGCCCGGTGGGCAGCCAGATCCGTTATTTCAAGTTCGGCGGCGCCGAAACCAACTGGACCAACAATCCCGCCGCGCCAGGTGCCGGCGTGTTTCCGGTGGGCACGGCCTGCGACACTGCGGTTGAAGCAACCTACCTGCCCAAGCAGACCCGCGCCAACGTGTTTGCCGCGGTTACGCAGGAACTATCCGACACCATCGACCTGCGCGTGACCGGCTATTGGGTGAAGCGCCGCACCGAGCTTTCGAGCTATCCGCGCGGCTACACCACTCCGGCCCAAGTGCCAGTCCCGGCTGCCGGCGCCCCTGCCGGCGCGATTACGTTCCCGGTCGGCGCACCTCCGGGCACGATCTTCGCGGTGCTGGGCGGTACCGGCTTCTCGTTCGGTGCCAACGCTGCCTACGTCAACACGCCGGCCCGTCTCGGCATCGAAACCTGGGGCATCACGCCTGAGCTGACCGCCAAACTGGGAGGCGACTGGCAGGTGAAGACGACGATGCACTACGGCCGTTCGACCAACTTCCAGGTCTTCCCGGCTGTGAACGCCGTTCTCGCCCAGAGCTACGTCAATTCAGGCGCGCTCAATCCGCTGAATGCCGCTGCGGCCAGTGCCGCCGTGGTCACGGACGTTACGGACTTTGAAAACGCCCAGCAGACCAAGCACCAGATGTTCATCACGCGGGTCATCGCCGATGGTCCGGTGTTTGCGCTGCCGGGCGGCGATGCCAAGCTCGCCGTTGGCGTGGAATATCAGTGGAACAAGGCAGCCAGCCGCCTGAACCAGGGCCGGGTCGGCTCGATTGGTTCGCTCGGCTTCATGGAGTTTTCGCGCAACAGCAAGTCGATCTTCGCGGAAGTTTCGCTGCCGCTCGCCGATTTCATGGATCTCTCGGCCTCCGTCCGTCATGACAGCTACAGTGACTTCGGCTCGACCACCAATCCCAACCTGGGCATAGCGCTGAAGCCGTTCTCCTGGCTGAAGCTGTTCGGCCACTGGAACACCTCGTTCAACGCGCCGACCGCGATTGACGGGCTGGGCATCTCCACAGGCCGTTTTGCTTGCGGCATCTACACGCCGACTGCGGGGCCCCGCGATCCTCTGCGCAGGTGGAACGGCCAGGGCGACTGCGCGCTGATCGCCGAAGGCTCGACCGCTGGCGTCAAGCCGCAGACGGGCGATACCTGGGCGGCCGGGTTCGAACTGACGCCGATCGACGGGCTGCGCATCTCGGGCACCTATTATTCGATCTTTTTCGACAATATCCTGGGCGCGGTGAACCCGACGATCGATTCGACCTACATCACCAACCAGGATCTCTATATCCACAGCCCGAACGCCGCAACCTATGCCGCGTTCCTGGCGCAGCTGACGAATGGTTCAACTCTTGCGCCACAGGTTGCCAACACGCGGGTTGCCCTGATCGTTGATCGCCGCACGACCAACTTCTCGAAGGCCAAAGCGGAAGGTATCGATTTCCAGCTCAATTACGGTATCGACACCAGTGCCGGCCGGTTTGACCTTGCCGTCAATGGCAATCGCCAGACGAAGGCCACCCAGACGACTTCCGGCACGGCGACCGATCTGCTTGCCATCGGCGGTCCGCGCTTCACTTTGTCGAACAATGTGTCGTGGAAAAAGAACGGCGTCTCTGCCCGGGTCACGGTCAACTATTCGGGCCGATTCACCGATGGCGGTGCTGACTATCTCGGCCGGCCTGCGATCGTCGAGCCTTTCATCATGACCAACCTCAGCCTCGGCTACGAATTTGGCGAGAGCGGCGGTGCGCTGGACGGCACTTCGCTGCGCTTGAACGTCGACAACCTGTTCGAGGCCAAGCCGCAGTACATCCGCCGCGCTGTCGGCAACGTGCTGTCCTATGCCAACTGGACGACTGGCCGCGTCATCAAGCTCGGCGTCACCAAGAAGTTCTGATCCGGCACATATCGCCCCGGCGCATCGCCGGGGCGGCAAATCCGGCCGGGGGGTAACCTCCGGCCGTTTTTGCGTCTTGGCTTGGCCGACTTAATAGGCAACAGTGCTGTTCATTATGGCAAGCCGCGCAACCACATTAACAGCCCCCCGAGCGGTCCGCCGTCCGCGCGATCCCGAGGCCACGCGCGAGGCCATTCTCGATGCGGCGCATCGGCTGCTCGCGCGCAGCGGGCCGGAGGGGGTCAGCCTCTCGGAAGTGGCGCGGCTTGCGGGGGTCAATCGCGGCACGGCCTATCAGCATTTCGAAACGCGCGAAGGGCTGATCGAAGCGACGGTTGCCTGGGCATCGGACAAACTTTTCCGCGCGGCTTTCGGCGATCCCCAGACCATCGGCGAGCGGCGGGTCGAGGAAGTCGACGTCGCGGACATGACCGATCGGCTGACCGCTTTTGCCATGCGCGAACCTGACTTGTGCCGGGTCTGGCTGCTCCAGATTCTCGGCTCGCCAGACGCTTCTGCAGATTTGTTCTGGGCGGAATATGTCGGTTCGCTCAAACGCTTTGCCGCGACCGATCTGGCCCAGCCCGATGTCGATGCCGAAGTGCTGGCGGTGCTGATGCTGGCGGGCGCGTTTCTGTGGCCGGTCTGGGCCGGTGCCCACGCCACCAGCGGCGATGAGAAGGCGGGGCTGGCCCACCGTTATGCGCAGGAAATCCTGCGGCTGTCGCTGTTCGGATCAATGCGGGCAGGGGCCTTCCCGGCAATTGCCGCCAGGCTGGGAAAAAGTGCTGGCGGGCTTGCTCCGCCCTAGCCATTTTCCTTGCAGGCAGGGCCGGATATGCGCCAATGCCGCAATGATGTTTTTGAACCCCGCAGCCGCCGGGGAGCCACCATTTAGCAGGAGAGTGCCATGTTCACCGCCATTCTTATCGAAAAGACCGAAACCGGCCAGACCTGCGAGCTGAAGCAGCTCGACGACAGCCAGTTGCCCGAGGGCGATGTCACCATCGACGTCGAGGTTTCGACGATCAACTACAAGGACGGCCTTGCCATCACCGGTTCCGGCCCGGTCGTGCGGCGCTGGCCGATGGTGCCCGGCATCGATCTGGTCGGCACGGTGAGCGAGAGCACCTATGCCGAATTCAAGCCGGGCGACACGGTGCTGCTCAACGGCTGGGGCGTCGGCGAAGTGCACTGGGGCGGGCTTGCCACCAAGGCGCGGCTCAATGGCGACTGGCTGATCAAGCTGCCCGCCGGGTTCACCGGCAAGGAAGCCATGGCGATCGGCACGGCGGGCTACACCGCGTCGCTCAGCGTCGATGCGCTGGTGAACGCCGGGGTCAAGCCTGAGGACGGCAAGATCCTCGTCACCGGCACGCCGGGCGGGGTCGGCTCGGTGGCGACGGCGCTGCTCGCCAAGGCGGGCTACACCGTGGTTGCCTCCTATGGCGACGAGAGCGAGCAGGAATACCTCACGAAGCTCGGTGCCAGCGAATTCATCCACCGCGATGACCTCTCGAATCCGGGCAAGCCGCTGCAAAAGGAACTGTGGGCCGGCGTTATCGATTCCGTCGGCAGCCACACGCTGGTCAATGCCATCGCCCAGACCAGATATCGCGGCACTGTCACCGCCTGCGGGCTTGCCCAGGGCGCGGATTTCCCGGCTACGGTGATGCCGTTCATCCTGCGCGGTATCTCGCTGCTCGGCATCGATTCCGTGATGTGCCCCAAGGGCCCCCGGATGGCCGCCTGGGCCCGGCTCGACCGCGATCTCGACCGGTCGCTGATCGGACTGATCGGCCACGAAGTGGACCTGGCCGGCGCTATCCAGGCCGGGCACGACATCGTTGCCGGCAAGATCCGCGGGCGCGTTCTGGTCGATGTGACGCGCTAGGCCGCGCACAATAACGGGAGAGACGAAATGGCAGATGCAGGCACGAATGAAGGCCCCCAGCTTGACCTCAGCGATGTCGATCATCGCGTGGGTCAACTTGTCGGCGGCGGGCAGTTGTTCGAGCCGTGCGCCAAGAGCGACATCCGCCGCTGGGTGATGGCGATGGACTATGTCAATCCGCTGCACTGGGACCAGGAATTCGCCGCGACGACCAGGTTCGGCGATATCATCGCGCCGCAATCGATGGCGGTTTCGCTCGACTATGGCCACGGCTGCCAGCCGGCCTGCGTCGGCCATATTCCAGGCAGTCACCTGATCTTCGGCGGCGAGGAGTGGTGGTGGTTTGGCACCCCGATCCGCCCCGGTGACAAGCTGTTCCAGGAGCGGCGCTTCTTCGATTACAAGGTGACCGACACCAAGTTTGCCGGGCCAACCATGTTCAGCCGCGGCGATACCACGCACCGTAACCAGAACGGCGCGCTGGTCGCCAAGGCGCGCTCGACCGCGATCCGCTATCTGGCGGCAGAGGCCGAGCGCATGGGCATGTATGATACCATGGCCGGCGCACCCAAGCGCTGGACGAAGGACGAGCTCATGGCCGTCGACAAGGTCCGCCACGACTGGCTGATGTCGAACCGCGAGGGCAAATCGCCGCACTGGGAAGAAGTCTCGATCGGCGACAAGCTGCCGCGCCGCGTCATCGGTCCGCACACGATTGCCAGCTTCACCACCGAATATCGCGCTTTCCTGTTCAACATCTGGGGAACATTCCATTGGACCGCGCCGGAAGGCGTGGTCGATCCGTGGGTCAATCAGGATCCGGGCTGGATCGAGGGATTCGGCTTCGACGAGGAGCTCGCCATGATCGATCCGCGCGCGCGCGACGGGCTCTATGTCGGGCCATCGCGCGGCCACATCGACGATAGCTACGCCGGGGAAGTCGGCATGAGCCGAGCCTATGGCTACGGCGCGACGATGGCGGCGTGGAACACCGATTACCTCGCGATGTGGGCCGGGCATGACGGCATGGTACGCCACGCCAAGTCAGACTTCCGCACCCCGGCCTTCGAAGGCGACGTGACCTACTTTGAGGGCGAAGTGGTCGACAAGATCGAGAACTCAGCCTGGGGATTCCCGGTGGTGCAGATCAAGGTCAAGCTGACCGATCAGAACGGGCGGACCGTGGTCAGCTCGCTCAACGAAGTCGAATTGCCATACTGAACCGGAAGGCTTGAGCGATGTCGGGTAGCGCGGGGCTGGAGAGCGGCCTGTCGATCTCGCGGGGCATCCCGCTGGCTGAAGAGGCTGGCATTGGTGCGCTGACGCTGGGCGGCTACATTCGCGAAGTGGCGGCGCGGTTCGGGCCGAACGAAGCGGCAGTTATCTACCTTGACGGCAAGGCGGTGCGCTGGACCTACGACGATTTGCTGGCGCAATCGCTGGCGGTGGCGCGGTCGCTGGTGTCGCTTGGCATAGCCAAGGGCACCCGCGTCGGCGTGCTGGCGACCAACCGGCTTGAATTCCTCGCCGGCCTGTTTGGCACGTCGCTTGCGGGCGGCATCGCGACCACGATCAGCACGTTTTACACCGCGACCGAGCTGGACGAAGTGCTGCGCGTTTCGGGCGTTTCAGTGCTGCTGTTCGAGCGCCGCGTGCTCAAGAAGGACTACCTCGAACTGCTCGGCGGCCTCGAGCCGCAAGTGCTGAGCGTGGCCCCCGGCGCGCTGGCCTCGCTGAAATATCCGTATCTGCGCCATCTGGTGATGCTGGACAGCGATGAAAGCACTGGTGCGGCCGAAGGCTGGAGCGCATTTCTGGCGCGCGGCGCGGCGGTGTCGCCGGATCTGGTCGAAGCGCGCGGCGCAGCCGTTGCACCAAGCGACGTCGGCATGCTCAAGTTTTCCTCAGGCTCGACCGGCAAGGTCAAAGGGATCCTCAGCGCCCACCGCGCGGTCTGCCTCCAGTTGTGGCGCTGGAAGCAATGGTATGCCGTCGATACCGCCTATCCGGTGCGGATGTGGTCGGCGAACGGCTTTTTCTGGTCGGGTAACTTCGCCATGGCGCTGGGCGGCACGTTGTCCTCGGGCGGCAGCCTCGTGCTCCAGCGCTGGTTCGATGCCGCCGAAGCACTCGATCTGATGGCGACGGAGCGGGTCAGCTTTCTCAACGCCTGGCCGCACCAATGGGCGCAACTCGAAGCCGCGCCGAACTATGCCAGCGCCGATCTCTCCGCACTGCACTATATCGACTGCACCACGCCAATCTCGCGCCATCCCAGGGTCAAGACTGACTGGCGCGAGCCGGCGCAGGCTTATGGCAACACCGAGACCTTCACCCTGATCACAGTCTATCCCGCGGGCACACCAACAGACGTTTCAGCAAGCAGCCATGGCATTCCCACCGCCGGCTCCACGGTCAAGATCGTCGACCCGCTGACCGGCGCGACGATGCCGCTGGGGGAACGCGGCGAAATCGCGGTCAAGGGTCCGACGTTGATGCTCGGCTACCTCGGCATTCCGCTCGACCAGTCGCTCGATGAGGACGGGTTCCTGCGCTGCAGCGACGGCGGCTATATCGACGAGCGGGGCCGACTTTACTGGGAAGGCCGGCTCAATGACATCATCAAGACCGGCGGGGCCAACGTCTCGCCGCTGGAGATCGACGCGGTGATCCGCGAATGTCCGGGGGTCAAGCTGTCGCAGACAGTCGGCGTCCCGGACCACCTGCTTGGCGAGATGGTGGTCGGCTGCATCGTGCTGCATTCAGGCAAAAGCCTCGACGAAGCGGCAATCAAGGCTTTCGCCAAAGAGCAGCTCGCCAGCTACAAAGTGCCGCGCCGGGTGCTGTTCTTTGCCGAGGATGAGCTCAAGATCACCGGCAGCGCCAAGATCAAGACCGACGACTTGCGCAAGCTGGCAGCAGAGCGACTGGCTGCGGAAGGATAACGACATGGCAAATTTCGACGACTGGCTGGCGATCTGCAACCTCAAGGCGGCCTATTGCCGCCTGCTCGATGCGAAGGACTGGCATGGCTGGTCCGAGCTGTTTGCCGAGGATGTCGAGGTCGATGTGCGGGACAGCGGCGGCACGCTGGAGCAGGGCCGCGATGCCTTTGTTGCATCGGTGCGCGGCTCGATCGAGACGACGAAGACCTGCCACCAGGTCCATTCGCCGGAAATCACCATCGACGGGGATCATGCCAGCGCAGTCTGGGCGATGGAAGACCGGCTGATCTGGGACGATGGCCGCACCATGCATGGTTATGGGCATTACCACGAGGTCTATGTGAAGCGCGGCGGGCGCTGGTGGATCACCCGGCAAAGGCTGACCCGGCTGTTCATGGAAGCATGAGCGGAACGCAAATGGCCGGTGCGCCGCACATGACAGACTTGAATATAGTAAGCATAGCTATTATGGCGGCAGCGTGGAGCAGTATTTGAACCCCAGGAATCTGATGGAGTTGCCTGCTCTGGTAGCGCGTCTGATGCGCCGCAGCTTTGACCAGGCTGCGCGGGTGAAAGCTCTGGCCGGGCACAACCGCTCGCGCGTTGCGCCAAGTGAAATGACGGCAAATGGCTGAGAGCGACCAGAAGTTCGAAGCGCCGGTCGCCGAAGCGCAGATGCCTTTGCGTTCAAGTTCCGGGCGCTGGCACCAGGTCGCGCTGATGGCGTCGCTGCCGCTGCTGCTGATTGCCGGCGCGGTTGCCTATTACAAGTCGACCGAGCACTTCGTTTCCACCGACAACGCCTATGTCCAGCAGGACAAGGTCTCGGTCAGCGCGCAGGTCTCCGGCGAGATCGTCGAAGTCCTGGCGCGTGAGAACCAGCCGGTGCGCGCAGGCGACCTGCTGTTCCGCATCGATGCCGAGCCGATGCGCATCGCGCTGGCCCAGGCCGATGCGGCAATCGCGGCGGCTCAGGTCAGGGTGATTGGACTGGAGACTGCCCTGAGCTCGACCGGGGTCGATATCCACGGCGCGAACGAGGACATCGGCTTTTATGAGCAGGAATTTCGCCGCCAGTCAGAACTGATGGAGCGCGGCTTCACCACCCGCGCGCGGCTCCAGGCGGCGCAACATGCGCTGGACGATGCGCGCAGCAAACTTGGCAAGGCACAGGCCGATGCCGCTGAGGCGCGCGCTGCACTGGCTACCGGATCGGTTGCCCCCGGGGTCAACCCGCAGCTGCTCGCCGCGCAGGCGCAGCGCCGCCGGGCGCTGCTCGATCTGTCGCGAACCGAAGTCCATGCGCCGGTGAGCGGCATGGTCACCCAGGCAGATCGGCTCCAGCTTGGCCAGATGGTGACCACAGGCCTGCCAGCACTGACCATTGTCGTCAGCGATAAGAGCTGGATCGAGGCCAATTTCAAGGAGACAGATCTGGCCCGAATGCGCGTCGGTCAGCCGGCCAAGCTGACCTTCGATGCCTATCCCGATGTTGAAGTGAAAGCCCACATCGCCAGCATCGGTGCCGGCACCGGCTCGGAATTCTCGGTGCTTCCCGCGCAGAATGCCACGGGAAACTGGGTCAAGGTCACCCAGCGTGTGCCGGTGCGCATAGCCATTGACGGCAAGCCTTCGCGCCCTCTTATTGCCGGGCTGTCCACGCATGTCAGTATCGACACCAGCAAGTAAGGGCGCCGCGCCCATCGCCAGTTTCGATGATCGGCCGGTTCTGGAAACCCGCCACCGGGGCCTGGTCATGGCCGGGCTGATTGCGGTCACGCTGTGCCAGTTTCTCGATGCCACCATCGCCAACGTCGCGCTGCCCCATATGCGCGCCCAGCTTGGCGCATCTTCCGATCAGATCAGCTGGGTTTTGACCAGCTTCATCATTGCCCAGGCAATCGCCACGCCGATCACCGGCTGGCTGTCGGACAGGGTGGGCTCGCGAAATCTGTTTCTCGGCGCCACGGCCGTGTTCCTGCTGGCATCGGCTGCCTGCGGAGCCGCGACTTCGCTCAGCGCCATGATCGGGTTCCGCGTCATCCAGGGCATTGCCGCCGCTTTCATCGGACCGATGTCACAGACCACGATGTTCGACATCACCCGGCCAAGCAAACAGGGCATGGCCATGGCGATGTTCGGAATGATTGTCATGGTCGCCCCGATCTCAGGGCCGGCGCTTGGCGGATTCCTGACCGAGTATCTCAACTGGCGCTGGATTTTCTATGTCAACCTGCCGATCGGCATTCCGGCCTTCGCCATTTTATGGTGGCTGTTGCCATCAAGGCCGATCGAACGGCGCAAACTCGATCTGTTCGGATTTTCCGCGATCGCCATCGCCCTTTGCGCGATGCAGCTGGCGCTTGATCGTGGCCAGCACAAGGACTGGCTGGATAGCTGGGAAATCATAATCGAGGTCATCATTGCGCTGTCTGCCTTGTGGATATTCATCATCCATACCCGCACGGCCCCGGAACCGCTGTTTCGGCGTGAGCTCTATGCCAACAAACCATTTCTCTTCGCGATGGGCTTCATGGTCGTGTTGGGGGTATCGGTGGTCGGCCTTTCGGCGGTGCTGCCGATGCTGTTCCAGTCGCTCTATGGCTATTCGGTTGTCGACAGCGGGCTGATGCTTGCGCCGCGCGGGCTGGGGGTGATGGCCACCTCGTTCCTGTGTGGCTGGGCGATCCGCTACGTCGATTTCCGTTTGGTGATTTGCATCGGCTATCTGCTTGCGGCCTATGGCATGTGGTCGATGACAGGCTGGTCGCTGGTGATGGACAAGAATGTCATTTACCTCGCCATCTTCATCCAGGGCATGGGCATGGGCATGATCTTCTCGCCGATGAACCTGATGGCCTTTTCAACCCTGGCGCCGCAAGTGCGGCCCGATGGATCGAGCCTGCTTTCGCTGGCGCGCAGCCTCGGCGGGTCGATCGGCATATCGCTGATTGTGACGATGCTGTCGCGCAGCCAGCAGATCAATCATGCGAGTATCGGCGAGCATGTGACTGCCAACTCGATCCCCGGCTTCGACTGGTCGGGCGCGATTGACCGGATGGGCGGCGCCGGGGCCGGGGTGATGGTGATGATCGATGGCGAGGTGAACCGGCAGGCGATGATGATCGCCTTTCTGGATTCGTTCCTGATGCTGGCGATCGTGCTTGCGGTGCTGGCGCCATTGCCATTCATCATGAAGCGCGGATTGCCGAAGGCGTCAGCGCAGCAGACCCTGGCGCACGAATAGCGATCATCGCCGCTGCGGTGACAAATGCTCTTGCCGGGCGCGCCGAATTCTGGGAACGCTCGCGCCGCTAAGGTCGAGAGGATGAACTGATCGTGGGCAAGACAATTGTTATCACCGGTGCCGGAGCAGGCCTGGGCCGCGCGCTCGCGCGGCGCTTTGCTGCGGATGGCGAGACGGTTATCCTGCTGGGGCGAACACTCTCGAAGGTTCAGGCGCTGGCCGAAGAACTGGGCGCGCCGCATTTTGCGGTTGAATGCGATGTTGGCCAGGCGGATTCGGTCCGCGCCGGATTTGCCGAAATCGCCAGGCGTCACCCGAAAATCGATGCGCTGATCAACAATGCGGCGGTCTATGAGCCTTTCTTCGTCAAGGACGCGACCGACGATCAGATCCTCGGTTCCCTCGCAGCCAATCTGGCCGGCCCGATCTTCACCTGCCGCGCCGCCATCCCGATGATGGAGCGCGGGGCGGCGATCATCAATGTCAGCAGCGAATCTGTCGGCCTCGAATTTCCGATGCTCTCGCTTTACCAGAGCACCAAGGCCGGCGCGGAACGGTTCAGCCAGTCGCTCAGCCGCGAACTTGAGCCGAACGGTATCCGGGTCACCGTCGCCCGGGCCGGACCGATGTATGAAGAAGGCAAGGTTCCAGCTGCCTGGAATCCAGAGGCCGCCATGCAGTTCATGACGCTTTGCAAGGAAGCCGGCATCGACATGATGAAGCGCCCCATCTCAAATGTTGTTTCGGTTACCGACGTATTCCGCGCACTGCTTGATCTTCCCGCCGATGTGCGGCTCACCCATGTTTCCATCGAAGGACGCCACCCATGACCACACTTCCCGAAGCCAAGCTCTATATCGACGGCAAGCTGCGCGGTGCCGCCAGCGGCGCGACATTTGATGTGATCAATCCCTGGACCGGCGAGCCGGTTGGCAAGGCTGCTGATGGCGGCGCGGCCGACGTTGAAGAGGCAATTGTTGCCGCTCGCCGCGCCTTTGACACGACTGACTGGACGACCAACCACGACAAGCGCCTCGCCCTGGTCACCAAATTGCGCGCGCTGTTCGAGGCCAACCGCGAGCGGCTGGGCGAGCTCGCGATGTATGAGGCGGGTGCTGCGCGCGGCGCGGTGGGCATGGCCCACGTCGATATGGCGCTTGGTGGCTGGGATGATTACCTCAAGGTGTTCCCGCAGGTTAAGTGGGAAAAGGACTATGGCACCAAGTTCGGTTACGGCTACGAGAGCCAGCGCGTAGCGGTTTATGAGCCGGTCGGTGTGGTTGCCGCGATCACGCCGTGGAACGTGCCGCTCTATGTCAACATCGGCAAAGTCGTCGCCGCGCTGCTCGCGGGCTGCACGGTTATCCTCAAGCCCGCGCCCGATACGCCGGGCATGGGCTCGATCTTCGGCGAACTGGCCGCAGAAGCTGGTTTCCCCGCGGGCACGCTGCAAGTGGTGTTCGGCCAGGATCCGGCGCTGGCTGGCGAAATGCTGGTCAAGGATCCGCGCGTCGATCTGATCTCGTTCACCGGCTCGACCGGGGTTGGCAAGCGCATCATGGAACAGGGTGCCGCGACGCTGAAGCGCGTGTTCCTGGAACTGGGCGGCAAGTCGGCCAAGATCGTGCTCGATGATGCACCCAATTTCGCCATGGATTGCGCCACCACCATGCTGATCTTCCATGCCGGCCAGGGCTGCGCGGTGCAGAGCCGGCTGCTGGTGCCCCGCAGCCGTTATGAGGAAGCCAAGGCCATTCTCAAGGGCGCCTACGAAGGCCTGGGCGACAACTGGGGCGACCTCAGCAATCCGGCGCACATCATGGGGCCAGTTATCTCCAAGCGCCAGATGGACCGGGTGATGAGCTATATCGAGCTCGGCCAGAAGGAGGGTGCGACGTTGCTGCATGGCGGCAAGATGCGTCCTGACAAGGGAGGCGGCTTCTTCATCGAGCCGACCGTATTCGTCGATGTGACCAACGACATGCGCATCGCCCAGGAGGAAATCTTCGGCCCGGTGCTGGTGGTCATTCCCTTCGACGATGATGAAGACGCGATCCGCATCTCCAACGAGAGCGCCTATGGCCTTTCCGGCGGGGTCAGCTCGGGCGATTTCAACCGCGCGATGAACGTCGCCAAGCGCATCCGCACCGGCTCGATGAGCGTCAACGGCGGCATGTGCATCGCCGGCGATATCCCGTTCGGTGGCTACAAGGCGAGCGGCATCGGCCGGGAATGGGGGCTCGAAGGTATCGAGGAGTATCTCGAAACCAAGATGCTCGCCTATCCCGTGGCAGCAGCACCTGCGGCCTGAGGCTGGATGGCTAGCGTGGTCGCAGAGGCTGATGAGAGCATCAGCCGCAATCTCAACGGTCAGAAGCTCGGCCGCAAGGGCAGGGACACGCGCGCGCGCATCATTGCCGCTGCGACCGATCTGATCCGCGAGGAAAGTGATGAACCGGTAACCCTTAGCGCGGTGGCGCGCCGGGTGTCGCTGGGCATGACCTCGCTCTACCTATACTTCAGCGACCTGACCGAACTGATCATGGCGGTGCTCGAGCCGGTCAGCGCGACCGCCGAACAAGACTTCGTCTGGCGGCTGCGCACCCGCTGGCCGGATGACGACCTGGCCGCGCACTGCCGCGATTTCGTGCTCGCCTATCACGCTTATTGGCAGAAGCATTCGCGGCTGCTGCACTTGCGCAATTCGATGGCCGATGCCCATGACGTGCGCATCATGGCGCAGCGCATCGCGAGCGCGCAGGTGCTGATCGTGCTGCTCGTCGAGCAGATGGACGGCAAGGGCGTCACCATCCGCTCGCCGCGCTATGCCATGGCCTCGATGCTGATGACTGCGCTCGAACGCGCCGCCACCGTGTGGACCGACACCATGCTGCACCGCATGTTCGACAGCCCGGCGTTCAGCGATATCGAACGCTTTTTCGTCCCGGCCGCGCGGCTGCTCGAGCTGGGCATCCGTGACGGGCGCAGCATGACCGAAGCGCCGGACTAAGCCATTTTGCAGGAAATCAGATTTATTCGTCATTGCGAGCGCCGCGAAACAATCCAGGGCGGTTTGCGCGGCTCTGGATTGTTTCGCTGCGCTCGCAATGACGAAGCGCTGGTGCAGATTAAGCGCACGATGCTCTAAGCCTTCAATTCCGCGTTCGCGGCAGGCCCAGTCCCCGCTCGGCGACCATCGAGCGGTGGACTTCGCTGGTGCCGCCATAGATCGTCGTGCCGTGGGCGTGGCG
>JANPOS010000025.1:0-5646 GCA_031428115.1 Novosphingobium sp.
CGTCACCGAAGCATCGAAGGCCTTCCCCAAGGACGGCATCCTGATTCGCGACGGCGGCGCGACCGTGATCTTCCAGTGGACCTATTCGCAGTCCAAGCCGCATGACGTGATCTGGAACCAGAACTACGGCCATATCGGCACTGGCCTGCCTTATGCCACCGGCGCGATGCTCGCCGATCAGGCAGAGACCGGCAAACAACGCCCGGGCATGCTGCTGACTTCGGACAGCTCGTTCCTGTTTCATATCGGCGAGCTGGAAGTTGCGGTGCGCAAGAACCTGCCGCTGGTCTGCGTCGTCGGCGTCGATTTCCAGTGGGGCCTCGAAGTTGGCGTTTACAAGCGCACGTTCGGCCAGGGCACTGCCGAGACCGGCACGCACTGGTCCGACAAGGTCCGCTTCGACAAGATCGCCGAGGGCTTCGGGGCCGCTGGCGACTTCGTCCAGAACGCGGCAGACCTCGGCCCGGCCATCGCCCGCGCCTATGAGCGCGGCGGGGTCACCGTGATCCACGTGCCGATTGATCCCAAGGCTAATTCAGAAGAAATGCCCAAGTACGAGCGTTTCCGCACCTGGTACGCTGAAGGCACGCAGTAAGCCTGTTCTCCTCTCCCCGGCGGGGAGAGGGGAGCTCTCGTGCGGCTTTCCTGACAGCCGCGCTACGGGACATTCAGTCGCGGTTCACTGCCGCTGCCCCCTTTTCTCCGGGAAGACTACAACCGGAGAAGGGGAACCTCCATGCGCCCAACCCACGTTGGCAACGTCCGCATCATCACCGCAACTTGCATTGCCGCGCTGCTCGTCGGCTGCGCCGCCAATCAGCGCGACGGGGGCCTGGCCAGTTCCGGGGCCAACACCGGCGCAAGAGCGGACAAGGCTGTCGATGGAGCGAACCGGGAGTGGACTGACATCTCGCCGCCACCGCCACCGCCGCCGCCAGTCGCATCCGCGCCTGTGCCATCGCCCGCGTTAAGGCGCGAATCGCTCGCCACCGGCACGAGCAATGGCCGCATCGTCGCGCAGGAGCGCTATGCCGGCGGCTATATCCGCCCGGTCATCGTCCCCACCGATCCGGGCCGCGAGCGTTATGACGGCAAGGAGGTCAGCCCGGTCAGGATCGCGCAGACCGATCCGGTTTCCACCTTTTCAGTCGACGTCGATACCGGCGCTTACGCCAACACTCGCCGCTTCCTCACCGCCGGGCAACTGCCGCCCAAGGACGCGGTGCGCAGCGAAGAGCTGATCAACTATTTCCGCTATGATTATGTCTTGCCGCTTAGCCGGTCTGCGCCGTTTTCAGTCTCCACCGATGTCGCGGTCACACCGTGGAACCCGCAAACCCGGCTGCTGCGCATCGGCCTGCGCGGCTATGATCTGCCACGCGCCGCGCGCCCACCCGCAAATCTGGTGTTCCTGGTCGATGTCTCTGGCTCGATGAGCCCGCAAGACAGGTTGCCGCTGGTCAAGACCGCGCTTGCCGGGCTGGCTGGCGAGCTGAGTCCGCGCGATAAGGTTTCCATCGTCGTCTATGCTGGCGCAGCGGGTCTGGTGCTTGAACCGACCAATGACGAACGCAAAATCCGTTCTGCGCTCGAAAGGCTCAGCGCCGGCGGCTCAACCGCAGGTGGGGCAGGGCTGCAACTTGCCTATCAGATTGCCCGCGATAATTTTATTCAGGGCGGGGTTAACCGCATCCTGCTGGCGACCGACGGCGACTTCAATGTCGGGGTCAGCGATACCAGATCTCTGCTCCAGATGGTCGAACGCGAACGTGACAGCGGCATCACCCTGACCACCCTTGGCTTTGGCGTTGGCAATTTCAATGAAGCGATGATGGAACAGGTCGCCGACAAGGGGAATGGCAACTACGCCTATATCGACACGGCGCTGGAGGCCCGCAAGGTGCTCGGCGAGCAGATGAGCTCGACCCTGTTCACCATCGCCAAGGATGTGAAAATCCAGGTCGAGTTCAACCCGGCGCAAGTCAGCCAGTATCGCCTGCTGGGCTATGAAAACCGCGCCCTTCGTGAAGAGGATTTCAACAACGACAAGGTCGATGCCGGCGATATCGGCGCGGGCCATCAGGTCACCGCGATCTATGAAATCGTGCCCACTGGCAGCCGGGGCTGGAACGATCCGCGCCGCTATCAGGAGGTATCGCCGCGAGGCGATGGCCGCGGCGGCGAGCTGGCGTTCGTCAAGCTGCGCTACAAGCTGCCCGATGGCACCACCTCGCGGCTGATCGAGCGCCCGGTAGCGGCAAGCCTGATGCGCACTGCCGCGCGGCCCACCGGTGACTTTGCCTTTGCCACCGCCGTCGCCGCGTTCGGCCAGCGGCTGCGCGGCGATGCGCTGTTGCAAGGCTACTCGCATGGCCAGATCGCAGCCTTGGCCGGACGACAGAACGATTTCTGGCGTCAGGAATTCGTCCGGCTGGTTAGCCTGGCCGGATCGCTGGCGGGCAATGACCGCGAGCTAGATCGCGATCGCGACGGCGGATGATATTTCGGTCGCATCACGAAAAGCGAAAAACCGGCTCCCACTCTTTTACGTGATGGTCTAGACGAGACCGGTGCAAGCCCACCGCCTCACCCTGATCCTCGCCGGCCTGTTCTCCACCGGCGTCATCGCCGCCGGGGCGGCCATGGCGCAGCGCGTTCCCGCGCACTGGTCACTGCTGGCCGGCCTGCTCGTGGCGACCTATGCGCTGGGCCTCGTGGCCGGGCGACTGTTCTTCGGCCGGGGAAACTAGATCATGCAAGATATTGCCCGAATCGTTGAGGCCAACTGGCTGGCGTTTGCGCTGGCGCTGCTCATCGGCCTGCTGGTCGCATGGTGGCTGTGGGGCCGCCGTAACGCCCGCTTGCGCACCCGCCACCGTGCGCCCGACGCGCTCGATGAAGGCGCGGCGCCTGCGGCGCGCAACCAGGCGCTGATCGATGCGCCCAGCGCCGTGATGGCTGCGCGGCTGGCGGATAGCGGGCCCGATATTTTTGCCGGGATCGGCGGGGCGATTGCCATAGGGGCGGCGCGTGAAGTCGCAGCGGCCAAGCCGCCGCCTGCGCCGCCACCACCCGAGCCCGTCCGCGAGCCAGCGCCATCGCCCAAGCCTGCGCCGAAGGCGAAAGCGCCGGCAAAGCTGAAGGTTGCCGCCAAGCCCGAGGCCGAAGCCAAGCCGAAGGCGGCACCCAAACCGAAGGCGGGGCCAAAGCCAAAACCAGCACCAAAGGCCAAGGCCGCACCCAAGCCCAAGCCGGTCCCCATCGCTGCACCGGTCGTGGAGCCACCCCCGCCGCCGCCCGCACCGCCCGCGAAGACATCAGGCCCAGACGACCTCGCCCAGATCAAGGGCCTCGGTCCCAAACTGCAAGCCCTTTTGCCGACGCTTGGGGTTACCACGTTCGCCCAGATCGCCAGCTGGGACGACGCCGGAATCGACCGCATCGACGCGCAGCTAAGCACCTTTCAGGGCCGCATTCGCAAGGATAACTGGGTGGAACAGGCGAAGCTCCTCGCCGGCGGCGATGTGGCCGGTTACGAGGCGAAATTCGGGAAGCTCTGAGGGGCGGTCAGGCCGTCAGCTGCTCCATCATCGCTATGCGCCGCCGGTGGTCACTGAACTTTCACCTTCAATGGCCTGCGTTGCGAACCCATTGACCTTCCACGGCCTGCACATCTTGCAGCCAGCCCGGCGATTTCTGGCGCGCCCGCGTTTGTGGTGCATATCAGGCCGCCCGGGGGAGAATTTTCTCCAGCTCGCCATTGAGAGCGCGCTTGGCTTCGAGAAGTTCATACTGGTCCTGCAACCGCAGGAAGAAGCCGTCAGACATGCCGAAATAACGGCCAAGCCGAAGGTCCAGTTCTGCATCAATTGGGTGTGCGCCTTCGATCACTGCAGCGATACGCTCCGGAGCGACGCCAATGTCCCCTGCCAGCTCCGCTACGGAGAGCGAACCCGGCTCAAGGAATTCGGCGACCAGCATCTGCCCTGCGTGCTCGTTCTCGATCCAGTCGGAATCAGTCGTGGTAGTCTGTGATCTCGACGTCATATGCGTCTCCGTCCTTCCAGACGAAGCATACACGCCATTTCCGGTTTATCCAAATGGCGTGCTGGCCGAGCCTGTCGCGCTTAAGCTGATGAAGCTTGTTGTTTGGCGGCATTTTTAGATCGTTGAACGCAGTTGCCGCATCGATCAGGCGCAATTTGCGGCGCGCAGTCTTGTCGATTGCAGCAGGAAAGCCGCGGCAGCGCTCACCGTTCCAGACAGCTTCAGTATCGGCGTTGGCGAACGAGCGGATCATTCCCAGCCATTCCGGGGCGACATGCTTCGACACGATGTTGGCGATTTTCGGGCCAAAGCAGGTCATCCTGATTTTCTGGCGTGAGATTGTGCGACAAGTTTGGCGAATCTCTCGACCTCGGAAGAATCCCTAACCCATCCCCGAGAATAGCTATTTTGATCTTTTTTGAGAAACTCTGAGTCCTCAAAAGTCTCTGGATTCCCGTATATTGTGAATTGAATGTTATTGACCCGAGGTTGGATTTTCAAAGTAAATGAGTTGACTGGATCATTCACCCAGCGCCCACCACTTTTCTGCAATAGCCTTCCGGCTACGTCACGGGAACGTATCTGTCTCACAATTTCCTCGGCTAACTTGGCAAGCTGAGGGGCAGATTCCTTTGCTTTGGCAACGAAGCAGTTGTCACCCTCACCTGCTGACTGGACGCCCCCCCATTCCTTAGGTTTGGTCTCTCGAATGATTATCAAGATTGCCCGTGAGGGGCTGCCATTATATACTGCAGATATATCTGGGAGGTCAACTAACACAGTCGAAGTCTGGGAAACATCGACGGCTGAATGTGCTACAAGAATCGCCGGACCCGGACTTTCTCCAGTCAGCTTCAATTCCTTGGCGATCATTTCGCTTAGATTTACGGTGTAGAAGTCGAAGGCATCACCTTCCACGAGCTTCAATGCGATTGGCTGTTCCATCGAGCATCTTCCTGCAATTGCACGGCTGCTGATTATATGCAGATAAAGCTGCAGTCAATCATGAATCTGCGCATTGCGGTTATTCCCGTTACCTAACGCCCCCACTTCGTCTTCCCCTGCCGCCCAAACCGCCCCTTGCGCGTCCCCGGCTTGCCTTCATTGCTCCGCCCCACCAGCGGCGCGCGTTTCTCGCCGTCCGGTATCCCAAGTTCATCCGCTTCCAGCCGCCGGATTTCATCCCGCAATCGCCCGGCTTCCTCGAACTCCAGGTCTGCCGCCGCCGCGCGCATTCTCCCTTCGAGCTCCTCAATATAACCCCGAAGGTTATGCCCGACGAGGTTGTTCCTCTCTCTATCGTCAATCTCAACCAGCACGCCATCCCGGCTCGCGGTGTCGGCGACGATGTTGTGGATGTCGCGCTTGATGCTCTCGGGGGTGATCCCGTGCTCGATGTTATAGGCGTGCTGCTTCTCGCGCCGCCGATCGGTCTCGGCGATGGCGCGTTCCATCGAGCCGGTCATGCGGTCGGCGTAGAGGATCACGCGGCCGTCGATGTTGCGTGCTGCCCTGCCAATCGTCTGGATCAGGCTGGTTTCACTTCTTAAAAACCCTTCCTTGTCGGCGTCGAGGATCGCCACCAGCCCGCATTCGGGA
>JANPOS010000026.1:0-41030 GCA_031428115.1 Novosphingobium sp.
TTGGCAAAAGCGGCGCGATACGCTCCCATTGCGCATCAGAAAACCAAAAGAAATCAGACATTTTCAAAGCCTCCTCGCAAAAGCCGTTGAATCATATTCCGAGCAGATTGGGAATCCTGTTATTGGGTCCGGACCCTAGTCCTGTGGCGAACTTGCCATTTGTTGGATGCCGTCAAAAACACCCTCACCATCAAGGGGCGTCCATATATGGTTCGAGGATTGCGGTCCGCAATGCACGCTGCTGATCGAAATCGACGATGCGACCTGCGGTCTCATGAAGATGAATATGGTCGAGCGCAACAAAGCTAAGGTTTTACGCGTCGTCGCCCGGCAGCGCAATGCGGGCGGCACTTAACAGCAAGCCCAGCACCGCGAGACCGGCGGCGACCAGTGCTGGCACCGATGCCGCAAGCTTCAGCGCCAGCAATCCGCCCAGCAGGGTCGAACCCAAAGCCTGCCCGAACATGCGGGTGGTGCCGACCAGGCTGCTCGCTGCCGCCGCCCGGCCATGCGGCGCGGCGCCGATAATCAGCCGTCCGTTTGGCGAAAAGAACATGCCGAAGCCCGCACCGCACAGCGCGATGCGCCAGCCGATGTCGAAATAGTCCGGATGGTCCGGGATGAAGGCCAGGCACACCGCAGCAATCACCGCAATCGCCAGCCCCGCTGTTCCCAGAATGCTTGGCGCTATGCGATCCGACAACATGCCCGAGGCGGGTGCGACGATCATGGTGGTGACTGCAAACGGGGCGAGCATGGCCCCGATCTGGGCCGGGCCAAAGCCCATTTCGCTGAGCCGGAAGGGGACATTGAGCAGCAATGCGGTTGACGACAGCACGGCGCAAATGGCCGCAGCCACCGACAGGCCGAGAGCTGGCCGGGCCAGCAGATCGACCGGCAAGACCGGCAAGGCAACGCCAAGCTGATGCCGAACCAGAATGAAGGCTGCGGTCGCTCCGGTCAGGAAAATGGCGGCAGTGGATGCGGTAAGGTGCCCCTCTGCCAGTCGCTGGAACCCAAAGATAAGCAGGCCGAACGTAATGGCGCACAGCGCCATTCCGGCAAGGTCAAACGGCTCCGCGTGCCGCTCGGGGTCGGGCAGCCAGGCAGTGAACGCCAGCGCGAGGAGCGCCAGCGGCGCTCCGGCGGCGAACACCCAGTTCCACGGTGCCAGCGCCAGGATAATGCCGCCCAGTGCCGGAGCCATCGCCGCACCGCTTGCCGCCGCGATCGTATTGAAGCCCAGCCCGCGCCCGAGCTGCGATGCCGGGTAGATATTGCGGACCATGGCCATGGAGACGCTCAGCACCGATCCGGCGGCGAGCGCCTGCACCGCGCGGGCGATAAGCAGGAACGGCAGACTGTCTGCCAGGAAACACAAGACTGCCGCGACCAGATAGAGCAGCAAACCTGCCGCAAAGACCCGGCGGTGGCCAAGCCGATCGCCCAGCGAAGCCAGCGGCAGCAGCGCCATCGCCATGATGAGATTGTAAACCGATACCGGCAGCACCGAACTCGCCGCCGACAGATGCAGCGCGCGGGCGATGGTCGGCAGCGCGACGTTCGCGATGGTCGCATCCAGCGTGTAGAGCACCGACCCGGCGGACACCGAGACAATCGCCAGCCAGCGGCGCGGCGTCGGCAGGCCTTGATGCACGCTCAACGCAAAACGGACACATGGCAGTCATCCACTAGCCCATCATCCCGACTGCTTCGCTGTCGTCCGCGCATTTTCAAACCGGCCGAGGCCATAGTCGCCCGCGATGGTCGTGCGGTGCATACGGCGGGTATATTCGGGTTTGTGGCCGCTCACCGAATGGATGAATCGCCAGTTGTCCCAGATGATCATGTCGGTCGGTTTCCAGCTGTGAACATAGGGCGTCATCGTCGCATAGATTTCCTGGCACAGTGCTTCGAGCAGTGCGTCACCTTCGGGGGTTTCGTTGCCCTCGATTCCAGCAGCCTGCCACGGCGAGACATGAAGAACCTTTTCGCCGGTAGCCCGCGTCCAGATTGCCGGATGAATGGAGCGCGTCGCATCTCTGGTCTGCTCCAGGAGATTGGACAGAACCTCTGAAAGTTTGATGATCTTGAAGTGCTTGGCCGCGCCAAATCGCTGGTTCATAAACAGCATATGTGAGTGATAGAGGACATTCAGCTTCTCGAACTGTGCGCGCAGTTCCGGCGAGACCGCACCATACAGCTGGATGCCATCCGCGAACCCGGTCGTGCCGCCTTCTGGCGTGATTGCCAGTGCGCGCAGCACCCCGGCGCGATTGAGCTTGTCGGTATAGCAGGCGTCGAAGTGCCAGTTGACCCAGCTGCTCAGCGGCGTGCCATTGACCTCGAAGACATCGCACTGGCCGGGCTCGAAGTTGAACTCGACGACGCCGGGCATGGCATCCTGATCGACCCGGGGCAGGCCCTTCAGCGCGTGGTCCTGAAGCGGGCCGAAGACATCGCTGAGTGCCGTCTGCATGCGGTCCGACGGTTCCATGCCCTCGAACACGATCATGCCGCGATCCTCGAACACGGCGTTGATCTCGGTGCGGACTGCCGCATCCGTGGAATTTGCAGACGTAACTCCGGTGATCCGCGCCCCGAAGGACAAATCGTCCGACATGGGCCTAACTTTGATCGACGTCATGCTGCATCCTCCTCAACGCGCCAGTTGTTTAGCATACGCTAAATTAATGCCGGATATCCGTCAACCCACATCGACTGCACCATCCAACTTTCGCTTGCACCGGGTGAAAGTTTAGCGCATGCTAAATGTGAATAAGACTATTCCGGGAGGCTCTCTTGAGCGAATTCGACGATGTTGACTGGTTTACCGATACCGCTGTCCACCAGGATCCCTATCCCTATTGCGAATATCTACGCGCCAAGGGCCCGGCGGTTTTCCTCCCCAGACACAATGTCGTTGCCGTGGTCGATTTTGCCGAAGCGCTGAAAGTGTTTATCGATGCCGAGCATTTCTCGGCGATCAACGCGGTTACCGGCCCATTCCCGCCGCTGCCGTTCACTCCCGAAGGCGATGACATCACCGCGCAGATCGAAGCGCATCGCCCCACCATGCCGATGGGCGCACTGCTGATGACGATGGACCGGCCCGATCATGCCAAGCACCGGGCGCTGCTCAATGGGCTGATTACGCCCAGACGGCTCAAGGAGAACGAGGAGTTTATCCGGCGGCTGGCGGACCGGCAGATCGACACGATCATCGCGCAAGGCAGCTTCGAGGAGGTCAAGGATTTGGGGCACCCGCTGTCGGTGCTGGTGATTGCCGATCTGCTCGGCGTGCCGGAGAGTGAGCACGAGAAATTTCTCGGGATGATCGGCGGACAGCATTCCACCGTCGGCGGACAGTCGGCGGCGAGTTACAACCCGCTTGAGGCGCTCGGCGGGGCGCTGGCCGAATTCCTGATCGACCGGCGCAAGCACCCGCAGGCCGATGTGCTGACCGCTCTGGCACAGACCAAATTTCCCGATGGCAGCACCCCCGAAATCGCCGAACTGGTGACAACCGGCGCATTCCTGTTCGCCGCCGGTCAGGACACGGTGGTGCGATTGCTCGGCAATTCGCTAAAAATTCTCGACGAATTTCCCGAGCTCCAGGCCAGCTTGCGCGAGGATCCCAGCCTCCTCCCAGCCTTTGTCGAGGAGGCATTGCGGTTTGAATCGCCCTCCAAGATGGATTCCCGGCTGGTACGCAAGAGCACTAGGATAGGCGATCTCGACGTGCCCGCAGGCACCCACGTGATGATCATGATCGGGGCGGCAAACCGCGATCCCAAGAAGTTCGAACGGCCAAACGAGTTCCTGCTGGGCCGCGCCAATGCGCGCGAGCATCTGGCATTTGGCCGCGGCAACCACGCCTGCGTCGGCGCGCCGCTCGCCCGGTCAGAGGGCCGGATTGCGCTGGAACGGCTGCTCGCTCGCACCGCAAACATCAGGCTTTCGGACGCGATGCATGGCCCGCCGGGCGCGCGCAACGTCGTCTATCCGCCGCGCTACACCATGCGCGGGCCGCAGGAGCTGCATGTCGAGGTTACCCCGGCATGAGCCGGAACGCGGAAGCAACGCGGGCGGCAGCGGCTGGCCGGGTGGCTATCGTTACCGGCGGCGCTTCGGGCATGGGGCTGGGTGCCGCGCGCCATCTTGCCGAGGCCGGGCACCCGGTGGCGATCCTCGATGTGCAGGAGCATTTGTTTGAAGGAGCACTTGCCGAATTGCGCGCTGCCGGGGTTCCCGCGTTTGCATTCAGTGTCGATGTCACTGACCGGGCTCAGGTCGATGCCGCGACTCAGGCAGTGCGCGAGCAATTGGGGCCAATCTCGATCATTGTCACCAGCGCGGGCGTTTCGGGCAGCGTGCCTTTCGCCGAACTGACGCAGGATGACTGGAGCCGGATGCTGGCGATCAATCTGACCGGAACGTTCAACTGCATTCAGTCAGCAATTGCCGACATGGTGGCGGCGGGCTGGGGCCGGATCATCACCATATCCTCGTCGAGCGCACAGTCTGGCGTATCCAACCGCGCGCATTATGCGGCCTCGAAGGGCGGGGTCATCGCATTGACCAAGGCGCTGGCCATGGAGTTCGGCCCAAGCGGCATTACGGTGAACACCATCCCGCCTTCGATCATCGATACGCCGATGGCCAGAGGCCCTGCCAGCCATCGCTCGCTCGATGCGGTCGCTGCGATCACGCCGGTGCGGCGGGTGGGCACGGCTGACGATATCGGCGCGGCCTGCCTGTTCTTGTGCTCCGACGATGCCGGATTCATCACCGGCCAGCAGATCGGCGTAAACGGCGGGCTCTACATATGATCGTATTGTTGAATATGCAGGCAGACGGGAGCCTACCTTGGTCAAGATAACCTATGTTCAACCTGACGGTTCGGCGCAGACTGTTGATGGCGTGGCCGGGCACAATGTCATGGAGACGGCAGTCAGAAATGATATCCCCGGCATCATCGCCGAATGTGGCGGCGCATGCGCCTGTGCGACCTGCTGCGTAATCATCGACGATGCATGGCGCACCACAATGGGCGAGCCGAGCGACGTTGAACGCGAGATGCTGGAGTTTGCCGAGGAGGGCAACCCGGCCGCCCGGTTATCCTGTCAGATGAGGATCACCGACCAATTCGACGGGCTGATAGTCCGAGTGCCGGCAAGCCAGCAAAAGCAACAAGAAACGGATGAGAGGAGAGATCATGCTTGACCATTCCACGGCTACGAGGCCGCGAAACAGGGTCGTCAAAGGCCTGATGGCGGTTGCCGGGCTGATAGCCCTGACGCCCGCAGCCCATGCGGCATGCCGGGTGACGGACTACACCGATCGCACCCTATCCTCGCTGAACGAAGTGCAGCGCCTGTCATTCGTCAGCCAGATGACGCAGACCGAATTCACCCGGCTGACAGCGGCCCCACCGGGCAGTCCGAACCACTATGCATTGATCGCGGGCAGCGCCAACGTGATCGAGGCAAAGCAAGCTGCCCGGGCCAAAATCGCCAGCCTCAAGATCGAGAACAGCGATTATTACATGAAAATCTGGGCCAGCGATTTTCTCAACGATGAGCAGCTCCGGCGCTTTACGAGTTGCTCATCGAACCGAAGGCCGGGCGTTACCTATGCTGGCAGGCCCGATGGACCTGCGGGTTTCAATCTCACTTTCACCCACCTAACCCCGGTGGGCGTCGAAAAGATTTCGATCCGGCCCGTCGCCTCGCGCAACATTGCCAATATCGCCGATTTCGAGGCTTTCCTCGCCAGTCTCGGGGAGAAAGACAATTTTACTGCGCAGACATTCGCGTTCCGCAAGAGCAATCCCGCACAGTCTGCCGTGGTGATCTTCCGGGCAGGGTTCGAGACGCCGGCGGCAATTTATATCCCCGTCTATCCGGCGCCCGAAGTCCGCCCATAGGCCAGTTGCCGGAATGAAGCCGGCCCCTCCGCAACCCAAACCGATGCCTTCAGACATGTCAGGTCCAGGACAGGAAATTCAGCCATGCACACCGTCTTGTTTTTCATCTCGGCACTTCTTTCGTTCGCCGTCACCAGTGCCGCCACCGCGAGTGACGCTGCTGCAAAGTCGCCGCCCAGGGAATTCACCGACTGCGCCGATTGCCCCCCCATGGTGGTGGTCCCAGCAGGCAAGTTCATGATGGGCCTCGCTCCGGAAAAGGAACCGGTGGGGCATTCCAGCAGGGCTTTAGGTGGGTCGTCGCCGCTGCACGAAGTGACTTTCGCCAAGCCTTTCGCGATGGGCAAATATCCGGTCACTGTGGCCCAGTTCCGCAAATTCGCCGAAGAAACCGGCTACCAGCCACCTGACTCCTGCTACAACCAGCACATGATCGACGGGCACATGATCTATGAGAACGCCCGCGGCTATTCCTGGCGCTCCCCCGGCTATCCCCAGGACGACAGGCATCCGGTGGTCTGCGTCACTTGGGAAGATGCCGCCGCCTATGCCATGTGGCTGAGCAAGAAAACGGGTCACCAGTATTCACTGCCCAATGAGGCGCAGTACGAATACGCGGCAAGAGGCGGGACGACCACGCTGTATTTCTGGGGCGACAAATTCGACGCCACCGCCTGCCTCTATTCAAACCAGCCGGATTTTGCCCAGGGCCGCGCCATGGGACCCGATGCGCCCATGGGTCCGGAATACCGTTTCCAGTGCGATGACGGCCATGGCTATACTTCGCCGGTCGGAAGCTACCGGCCCAATCCCTTTGGCCTCTACGACATGCAGGGCAATATCTGGGAGTTCACTGCGGACTGCTTGAACCCGAACTATAACGGCGCGCCTGCCGATGGTTCGACATGGCTGACCGGCGACTGCGACGCGAATGCCTCGCGAGGCGGCTCATACGGCAATGCCTCCTGGACCGCCTATGTCGCCATTCGCGCACCCAGGGACCGGGATTTCAACGGCCACAGCTGGGGTTTCAGGGTCGTTCGCAACGACTGACGGCGGCGCGGAAGGGGAGATTGGAGCCATCGGGCAATGCTGCCCGAAGAGGGTGGGTGAATGGAGTTCTCGGCGATTGCTTGTGGCCTTTATCTCGAAGGCATTGGAATTGAAAACGACCAGGTCTGGTTCAGCGATGTCGTGCAAGGCGGGGTTCGCCGTCTGGCACTGGACTGCACGATTGACACCTGGCTGCCCGACAGATGCTGGATTGGCTCCGTGCTGTTTAACAGCGATGGTGCGGTGCTTTGCTCAGGGCTAGACGGCATCGCCTGGTTCCATCCCTCCACTGGAGCATCGGGCATGCTGCTCGAAAAAATCGATGGACAGCCGCTGCGCGGGGTCAACGAAATGGTGCCGGATGGCCAGGGCGGCATCTATTTCGGCACGATGGATATTGCGTCCATGGCGCAGGGGCAGCCGCTCGGGCCTTCGGCGCTTTACCGGCTCGCGAGAGATGGCCGCGTCACCTACCTGGCCGGCGATCTCCAGTTCCCCAATGGCATCGGCGTAAGCGCGGACGGCAAGCGGCTGTTCCACAACGATACCAGGGTCGGGACCTACGCCTATGACTTTCTGCCAGACGGCAGTCTCGGCAATCGGACTATGCTGCTGGAAAGCACCGATGGCGATGGCGTTGCAATCGATGCGGACGGAAACGTCTGGGTGACCGGCTATCTTTCCCCGGATTTGCTCTGCCTGAAGCCGGACGGAACCATAATCAATCGGATTGCCCTGCCCGGCGGCGACGGAGCGACCAATCTGCGATTCGGCGGCGAGGATGGCCGCGATCTTTATGTCACCGTTGTCCCGCGCGATGTCGTCGAGGCAATTATCGCAGGCACGCCGCCAACGTCCCCAAGGTCGGTGCTCTATCGCGGTCGCAGCGATGTGCCCGGGCGCGTGCATGCACGAACGGATTTCCGGCTGACCTGACGACCACATGACCAACAATCGGCAACAGGAGTGAGGATATGTCTGAGGCTAATCCGGTCGCCATTGTCACAGGTGCCAGTCGCGGGGCAGGCCGAGGGATCGCAATCGCACTCGGCAGTCATGGCTGCACGGTTTATGTCACTGGCCGCTCGGAGAAAATGGGCGATGCGTCCTTGCCCGGCACCATCTATGAAACCGCCGCAGCAGTCACCGCCGCTGGCGGCAAGGGCATTGCGGTCCGCGTCGATCATAGTGACGACAGCCAGGTTAAGGCGCTATTTGAGCAGGTTGCGCGTGAGCAGGGTACGCTCGACATTTTGGTGAACAATGCCGCCGCAGTACATGACCAGCTTCCTCACCCCGGCAATTTCTGGGAAAAGCCGATTGAGCTGGGCAACATGATCGATGTGGGCGTGCGCAGCGGCTATGTTGCCAGCTTTTACGCTGCGCCGGTTATGGCGGCACAGCGGCATGGGCTGGTGATCTTCACCTCCAGCGCGGGCGGCATCCAGTACATGATGGGACCGGCCTATGGCGCGCACAAGGCCGGGATGGACAAGATGGCCGCCGATATGGCTTGCGAGCTGAAGCCCCATAATGTGGCGGTGATGTCGATCTGGATGGGCGGCGTCCGGACCGAACGGGTGCTGGAGCTAATCGCCAACGATCCGGAAAAATACGGTTTTCTCCATGATGTGATGGAGACGCCGGAGTTCACCGGAGAAGTCATCTGGGCACTCTACAACGATCCGGGACTCATGGAGATGAGCGGGCTGACCGTCATCGGAGCCGAAGCGGCGGTCAAATACGGCATCAAGGATGCCGGCGGGCGGCAACCGCCATCCGATCGCGTGACCTATGACATCAAGCCGCTGCTGAACTATCCGGCGGTTATCGAATGAGTGGATCGTTCCCGTGCGGCAGTGTGCAGGCAATAGCGTAAGCCGGAACAAAATCCGGGAAGCGTTGAACCGCCGAAGTGGGCAGACTCATGCCCACCTGCGGGGTGAAATGACGCCGGAGGAAGCGCCAGCCCTCGGCGAGCAAGGCGTATTCATCCTCATAGAAGCCGGTCATCAGGAACAGGCTGTCCCCGCCGATGGCCAGGTTCATCTCGATGACCCCCAGGCGCGCCCGCGCGCGATCGCCCATGACGTCGATCAGCCCGGTATCGCATTTCTGATGCAGGAATGTGTATCCGGAGAGTGTGCGGCGCAGGCCCTCGACTGCCGCTTCGTGGCCGATGCGCTCCGGCAAATGCGCGATCCGCACCCGGACATCGGCCGCGAACCCAGCGCAGGCCGCATCGGCATCGCGACGGCCGACCCCGTCGCAATAGCCGGAAATCAGACGCCGGATCGCATTCTCCGCGACGAGCATTGAAAGCTCTGTTTCAGTCATTGCTCGCTACTGACCCGGCGACTTGCCCCACCGGCGATGAATGAGCCCGCTGTCATCCCGCCATCGAGGGTGATGACCGTTCCGGTGAGTGCAGTCGCAGCATCGCTGGCAAGTAGCAGGCAGACAGCAGCCACCTCGGACACATCCGTGGCCCGCCCGATCGGAGTCATCATCTTTCCGACCTCCGCGAGCGTTATGCCCTCCAACGGCATGTCGTCCCACGCCTCGGTAGCGGTAATGCCAAGCGCCACGGCGTTGAAGCGCACGCCTTTGGTCTCCGGATCGACCGCCAGCCCCTTGGTAACAGCCTCAAGCGCGGCCTTGGAGGCGGCATAGCCAAGATGGGTGGCATTGGGCATTTTCGCGGCGATCGAGGAAATATTGATCACCGCACCTCCGCCGCGCTGCACCATTGCGGGCACAAGCGCCTGGATCAGCATGACCGGCGCGGTGACGTTGACGGCAAAATCCATGTCCCACTCTTCGTCTGACAGGACGAGCAGCGAACTGCGCTTGCCGAGCAGATGCGCGGCGTTGTTGACCAAAATGTCTATTTCTCCGGCCTGGCGGGCAATGGCGCGCACAGCTTCGCGCGACGCCAGCTCTCCCGCCACAAAGGTAACTTTGCCACCAGCCGCTGCGATGTCCGCTGCCAGTTTGGCCAAGCGATCCTCATTGCGCCCGGTCAGCACCACTTCGGCCCCGGCCGCTGCAAAGGCTTTGGCTATCCCGGTGCCGACGCCTCGGCTTGCACCGGTAATCAGAGCGCGTTTGCCCGTCAGATCAAACATCGGTGGTTCCCTCACGGTTTGACATGGTCGTTTACTTGGGTCGACTAACTGGCCGAGCTTGCCGGTTCGCGCAGCAGCAGCCCGGTGGCGGCACCGGCAAGCGCGATGGCAGCAATGGCCAGCAGGCCTGGCGCATGGCTGCCGACAGTCTCGAACACGCGGGCGATGGCAAAGGGCATTGCCGCCACCAACGGCGTGAAGATGATTATGGCTCCAAATGCCTTGCCGAAGCTCGTGCCGAACTCCCGGGCAAGCGCGGCAGCAACCGAAGTCCAGATCCCGGAACTGGCGCCGATCAGGGTTGCGCCGGCCCCCATGATCCAAATGCTTCCTGAAGCGCCAAGTATTACAGCACCGGCAGCGGCCGCAGCTCCAAGTCCGGCCAGCGCGATGCGATTGCCAAATCGGTCTGAAATCAGGCCCATTCCGAGCGTTGAGACCACCTGGGCAAGACTCATGCTGGCGATGAGCATCCCGGCGATCTGCTGGGAATGGCCATGGCTGGCGGCAATCGGCGCAAGATTTTGCGCACTTGCGCCATGCACACCGAGCACCGGCAGGGTAGCGGCAAGGACAACCAGAAAATTGCGTCGCTTCAGGATTGCGCCCAGGCCCAGCGCTCCGCCAGTTGCCTGTCCATGCGACGGACCGCCTTCGACATCGTCACTGGCCCCGACATATTCCAGTCCGTCTCGCTCGGCAGGCCGGTTGCGCATTGCCAGTACCACGACTGGAGCAACCACCACCGCTGCCACCACGCCTGCACCCAGCCATATCGCGCGCCAGCCGAGATCGGGCATGATCGCGCCGATCAGCGGAGGGAGCACCATTCCGGCAAGTCCCAGACCGAACCCGGCCAGCCCCAGGGCCAGGCCCCGACGCTTGACGAACCAGCGGGCGATCAAGGGGTTTCCGACGATGTTCGCGGAAAGGTTCAAGGTAAAGGGCAGCAGCAAGGCATAGATGGCCGCCAGTTGCCAGAAGGACTGCACCACGCTGGCAGATAACAGCAGCAGCGAAGTTCCAAGAAGCCCGGCACCGTAAAGCCAGCGCGCCGGATATTTGTCGGCGAACCCTCCAATGATCGGGGCGATCACCGCGCAGGTCAGCGCCAGCGGCGCCATCATCAGCTGAAGCGTGCTGATCGGGACTTGCAGTTCCTGCGACCAGTCATGGACGAAGAGCGAGAAGGAATTGACCGGAATTCCACGCGCCATGATCACCGAAAGCACGCAGGCGGCAACCACATTCCAGCCGTGATACCAGCCTGTGGGTTTTTCAGTTGCTTGCGTCACCTGACGCTCCTCCTCTGCGCTGGCATAGGCCAACCCACTGTTGCTGCCCGTCTGAAGGTTTGTATGGCAAGCTGGCGGCGGCGCAAGAAGCTATTTTAGCAGTCGCAAAACTTTGTGTATGAGGGTCCGGATACAAGGGAGAGAATCGTGGCAGATATCGAAATTTCCGGGATCGGCGTTGCCTATGAGCTGCTGGGGGATTCTGGCGCGCCGTGCGTCGCAATTACGCCTGGCGGTCGCTTTTCGAAGGACAGCCCCGGCGTGCGCGAATTCGGAGAGGCGCTTGTTGCTGGCGGCAAGCGTGTGCTGCTGTGGGACCGGCCCAATTGCGGCGCGTCCGACTTGTGCTTCGAAGGCGAAGGTGAGGGCGGGCTGCATGCCCGGGTGCTGATGCAGCTAATCCGCGCGCTTGGTCTCGGGCCGACCGCGCTGGTCGGCGGATCGGCAGGCGGGCGGGTCTCATTGCTGGCGGCGCTGGAAGACCCGGAAATGGCCTCGCATGTCGTTTCCTGGTGGATCAGCGGCGGGATTGTCAGCCTGATGAGCCTGGGAACTTTCTATTGCTGCGACACCGCCGTCGCCGCCCGCAGCGGCGGCATGGAGGCAGTGGCCGCCATGCCGCTATGGAAGGAGCAGCTCAGCCGCAATCCGCGCAACCGCGGGATATTGTTGTCGCAAGACCCGGAGGAATTCGTCAGAACGATGGAGCGCTGGGCTTCGGGCTACGTAGCTTCCGAGGATGCACCAGTGCCCGGCCTGGCACCGGATCGACTTGCCCAACTGAAAATGCCGGTCATGATCTTGCGCGGCAGCCCTGCCGACATCTGGCACCCCGAGTTGATCACCGACTGGGTCCACCAGAACATCCCGCACTCGGTTTATGCCGATCCGCCATGGCAGGGTGATATTTTCGCGCAGCGCATGGCTGAAGGCAAAGGCCTGTTCGTCGATTGGCCACTAGTTGCCCCGGCGATCCTGGAGTTCACTGACCGGTAAGAGCGGCCTTCAGGACCAGCTGAGGTCGTGCTTACGGAAAGGAGTGCTGCGCAATCGCTTGCCGGTCGCCTGGAAGATCGCATTGCCGATCGCCGGACCAACCGGTCCTACCGGGGCCTCGCCGGCGATCTCCATGCGCTCATGCCCCGAGAGCGCATCGAAGTGGACATGAACCGGCGGAACATCGGCCATCCGCTGCATGGGATAGGTGTCGAAATTCCCCTCGACGACCGCTCCATCCAGAATCGTGATTTCCTCGTTCAGCGTCATGTTGATGCCAAAGATCGTCCCGCCTTCGACTTGCGCGCGCACCGCATCGGGATTGGCGACGCTGCCGCAATCGAAGGCGACATCCACGCGGCCAATGGTCAGTACGCCATCCCGGCTCACCGAGACCCGGGCTGCCGTACACACAATCGTTCCGCTTTGCGGCTTGCCCATCACCGGCCAGCCGGTGATGGCGATGCCCAGCCCCTCGCCTTTCGGCAGCTTCCTGCCCCAGCCCGCCTTGGCCGCAGCAATTTTCAGGCAATTGCTCCAGGCCGGGTCGAATCCCGCCAGCAGCTTGAGGCGATATTCGAGCGGATCGATCCGCGCCGCAACGGCGCATTCGTCGATGAATGTTTCGACGATGAAGGCATGCGAATTGTAGCTCGGCCCGCGATAGGCGCCGATCAGCAGATGCGCGGGCAGGCTGGTGGAGGAGAGGCTGAGGTTGGGAATGATGCCGCTGTTGAAATAGGGCATGTCGGAAAAACCCAGCGGCAGCTGCGCCGCCGGGCTGTTTCCGGTGAAGCAGGCCTGGGCTTCGAGCGCCTCCGGCAGCCCGGTCGCATCGTCAAGCACGGCCTTGAAACGCGTGATGATCGGCACGCGGTAGCGGCCCTGCCGGAACATTTCCTCGCGCGTCCAGATAGTCTTCACCGGCACACCCGGATATTGCCGGGCAATGGCCACCGCCATGCGAACATCGTCGGCCTGCGTGCGCCGGCCAAAGCCGCCGCCGACATAGGTCGGGTGAAGCACCACTTTTTCGGGTGGCAGTCCGGTTTCGTCGATGGCTACCCAATAGGCCTGCTGCATGTCCTGCGTCGGACACCAGACTTCGGCGCTGTCGGCTGTGACCAGTGCCGTCGCGTTGAGCGGTTCGAGTGGCGCATTCTCCGCATGGGGCGTGCTGTATTCGCCTTCGACAACGCGCTTGCCCCTGGCGGCCGAGATATTTCCGGTCTTGCGCAATTCCTGGCCCGGCCCCTTGCCGATCAGGGCGCTGGCTGCCGCAGCAAGCTGTTCGCCCGACTTCCAGGCCGCGCCTTCGCCCGGCTCCCACTCCACCGGCAGCGCCTCGAGCGCCGTCTTCGCCTGCCAGTAATGATCGGCGATCACTGCTATGCCGCTTTGCGCCAGGCTGTCGCCCAAACCGAAAGTCGCCTTGGAAGCCACCGGTGAGCCTCTGGTTTTGGCCGGATCGATCACCACAACGGCGCGCACGCCCGGCATCTTCAGCACACTATCGGGCTTGTGGCTCTTCAAGCGGCCACCCTGCACCGGCGATTGCAGCAGCGCGGCATGGACCATTCCCGGCAGTTTGACATCTATGCCGAACACGGCCTCGCCGTTGACGATCTGGGGCGCGTGCAATTTGCCGGGGGATGACTTGCCAAGCAGCGTCCAGGCGCTTCGGGGCTTGAGCGTTGGTTCAGTCGGCAGCGTCACTTTCGCAGCTTCGCTCACAACTTCGCCATAGCGCAGGCTCCGACCACTGGACGGGTGAAGCAAAAGGCTATCCTTCGCGTCCACTTCCATAACCGCCACACCCCAACGCGCCGCCGCAGCCACTTTGAGCCGCTCGCGTGCGCTGGCGCCCAGTTGCAGCGCATGCTTCATCCGCACCTTGTCGGTGCTGTGCCCTCCGAAGAAGCCATTGCGGCCCACCGAATAGACATTGCTTTCCATGTGATTGCGACGGATCGAACAATATTCGGCGCGGACATGCCGCCAGGCGCAGCCCAGCTCTTCGGCGACATTCATTGCCACCTGAGTCATCGCGCCATTGCCGATTTCGGGTGTCGGGACGCGCACGATCACCGCATCGTCGGGCCGGATTTCGATCCAGGGCGAGAATTCGAAACCGCTGGCCTGTTCAGGCGACCACGGACCATGCTCAGTCGCCTCGGCTTTGCCGATGCCAAGCGTCATGCCGCCCGCCACAACCGAGGCGGAGATCAGGAAACGGCGGCGATCGAGCGCGGTGGTCGTCACATCGCCTGGCCGGGTGTCGCGGGTTGCGCATTCACATTGCGCGCAGTCGCCCGGATATAGGCCCAGATCTGGCGCACCTGCTCCCGGCTCAGCGCAGGATAGGCGGGCATGCCGCGCGAGGCGAGCGCGCCCTCGTTGAGCACCGTCCATATGGCTTCTTCGGAAAGCGCCAACTGCGATTCCCTGAGGTCAGGTGCAGGCGCGCCGGCCCCGCGCAGATTGCGTCCATGGCACGAGCCGCAAGCGCCAAATAGTGCGCGCCCGGCTGCGGCATCGGCGGGGTCGATGACAGCAGCGGGATTGTCCACCGCATGCACGGTCATATCCCGGCCCGGCGAGGGCGGAAGCCGTCGCTTCCCGCCCAGCGCAAACGTCAGCAGCCGGCGCGGCTGCGCGCCATATTTCCAGCCGACATTGGTTACGTCCGAGGTTGACCCGGTCGCGCCGCCCCAGCCGACCAGTATCGAAACATATTGCCTACCTCCGATCCTGTAGCTGACCGGCGCGGCGACGATCCCCAGCCCGGCGTTGAAGGTCCACAACTCGCGTCCGCTCGCCGCGTCATGCGCGCGGAAAAAGCCATCGGCAGTGCCCTGGAATACAAGATTGCCTCCTGTTGTCAGCACCCCGCCGTTCCACATGAACGGACGCGGAATCTTCCAGCGCGACTTCTGCGCCACCGGATCCCAGGCCAGCAATGCACCTGTGTTGTCCTCGGCATCGCGCTTGACGAAGCTGGCCGCAGTTCCGGTCGGCGATGCTGCCATCACCTCGTAACGCACGCCTTGCTGCATATGCGGAATATAGACGAGGCCAGTCGCCGGACTGTAGGCCATCGGATGCCAGTTATGCGTGCCCAGCGTTCCAGGCCATATCTCGACCGGCCCAGCCTGGTAGCGGATGCCGGGAAGTTCAACCGGTCTGCCGGTCGCAATGTCGATCCGCTCGGCCCAAGTGACCTTGCCGGTCTTTTCCGCCGAGATCAGCTTTCCAGTTTCGCGGTCGATCACATAGAAAAAGCCGTTGGTCGGCTGCTGCATCAAGACCTTTCGCTCTCTTCCAGCGATCATGATTGTCGCCGGGATCATGTTGGCGGTGGCCTTGTAGTCCCAGGCCTCGGCCGGGTTCTGCTGGTAATGCCAGATATATTTTCCGGTATCGGCATCGAGCGCGACAATCGAGGCGACGAACAGATTGTCGCCCCCGCCCGGGCTGCGCACCGCCGGGTTGTATGGACCTGCGTTGCCGACGCCGACATAGATGCGGTTGAGCTCGGGATCGAACGTCACACAGTCCCATACCGCGCCGCCGGTGCCGGTCTTCCACCATTCGCCGGTCCAGGTCCGCGCCGCCATTTCCATCACCGGATCGCCGCGGTTCTCGTCCGGACTGCCGGGCACGGTGTAAAAGCGCCAAAGCTGCCGGCCGGTCTTCTGGTCATAGGCGGTAACAAATCCGCGCAGGCCGAGATCGCCGCCGCCGTTGCCGATGATAACCTTGCCATTGAACACGCGCGGCGCGCTGCTGATCCAATAGGATTTGCCTTCGGGCAGCGTTTCCGCCGTCCATTGGACCGCACCGGTGCGCGCATCGAGCGCCACCAGCCTGCCGTCGCGCACACCGACGAAAATCCGGCCGTCGGCATAAGCGACACCGCGATTGTTGGGCAGGCCGATCATCCGGTCCGGGTTCACCCGCCAGATTTCCGGATCGTATTTCCACAGCAAGCGGCCGGTGGCGCCGTCCACGGCATAGACCGCCGAATAGCTGCCGGTGAAATAGAGCACGCCGGCCACCGCGACAGGCCGCGCGGAGAGCGTGACCTCGCCATCGAGATCGAGCGCCCAGGCCAGTCCCAATTGGCGAATGTTGGCGGAATTGATGCGGCCTAGCGGGCTGTAACCGCTTTCATCCAGTCCGCCGTCAGCGGTTATCGGCGGCTTTACCGCAGCCTGCTGCGCCCGCAAGGCCGGGGTGCCTGCCAACAGAGTTGCAAGCGCGGCAATGCCAAGTGTCCATCGTCTTGCGATGTTGCCCATCCTGCATCTGGCCCTAGCGCTTGCTCATCACCCGGAAGCCCAGGCTGTGCCCGGAATAGTCGACAAGGAACAGCGCCCGGTTGCCGGACCGGGCATACCACGGCGTGTTGCCCGACGAACCGCCGCGCATCACCCGCGAGTCGCAATCGCCTTCGCGCCATGCGGAACCATTGGCCGGGGCACCTTCGAAATTGTTGTTCCAGCAATCCTCGGTCCACTCCCAGACATTGCCGAGAATGTCGTAGAGTCCCCAAGGGTTGGGTTTGAACGAGCCGACCGGTGCCTGAAGAAAATAGCCGTCATCGCAATTGAAGCGATGGAATTCGCCGCTGGCGCCAGTGCCGAGAAAGCGGTCCTGGGAATGGTCGGCCTGATTGGAATACTGGCAGCCCTCGGTGCGCTTCGGGTCGTCGCCCCAGAAATAGGCTGTCGTCGTGCCGGCCCGCGCGGCATATTCATATACCGCCTCATTGGGCAGACTGTAGGCAACACCCGTCTTGCGGCTTAGCCATTCGGAATAGGCCTTGGCATCTTCCCAGGTCACGCAGACCACCGGTTCGCGCGGCTTGTAATCGAAGCTCGGATTGCTCCAGTTGAAGCCATCGCGCGATTCATAGACCCAGACGCCGTTCACCTTGCGGTTGACGGTGCAGTAATTGGCCGGCTGGTATCCCGTCGCCGTGACGAATGCCCGGAACTCCTCGATCGTCACTTCATATTTGCCGATGGCATAGCCTGCGGGAATATCCACCTTGTGGACCGGCGCGGATTTGCCCGACTGATGCTGGGGAGCGCCCGCACGCAAGTCTTCCTCGAGCGTTGCGCCCATCATGTAGCTGCCGGCCGGAAGGCTGACCATTTCGGGGCAGAGATCGGCGCAGTCGCGGAATGCGCTGCCCGGACCTGCTGCGGCAAGATTGGCGGGCGGCGCGACATTGGGCGCAGGTGCCGCCGGAATATGCAGTGTACGCGGCGTTTCCTCGGCGAATTTCATGGTCAGGCTGGCTGGCTTGGTGCGGTCTGCCAGTTGCAGGGCAAAGGACTCGCCGAAGAACTGGTCGCGCGGCCCCAGCTGTTGCAGCATGCGGGTCAACTGGGTGATGTTGCGAATGTTCTGCGAGCCGGTCACGACTATCGGATAGGGGCCGACGCCGACGGGCCTGGTGTGGGCAAAGACCATGTTGACCACGCCCGGTCGCGCGGTGCGCGCGCGCATCCACAGGCCAACGTTCTGCTGCGCGACACACATCGTGTAGTCCTTGAGCGCTTTGTCATCGAGCAGGTTTGTCGCCCAGAATTTTGCATATTCGGGGCCTTGCTCCATCCCCAGCGCAGTGATTGCCGCCTCTGCGCGCTGCTTGGCTTGTAGCGCATTTGCGCTCGCGGAGATCAGCCCATAATGATTGGGGTCATTCGGCCCAAACGCATGGAATTTGGCAAATTCGGTTCGCGTCATCTGGGTGACGAAGGACAGGCGTTCAATCTCGCTCAGCGAGGCCAGGCTTCGCGTGGTGAAGTCCGACAAGCGGCAAGCGGCGAAGGCGGAGGTTGCCGGCAACAAGGCAAGTGCCGCCGCCAGTAGGACTCTGGGCAGCCAGCGACAGCCGGAGACCGCGCATCGTTGTAGCTTCGGTTTCATCGGTTCGATCTCCACAAGGAAGCGTCCTGCGCCTCCGGCTGCTCCGGACCGATTCGATGGGTTCAGGGCCAGTGCGCAGTTTTCAGGATGGAGGCATATCTCTGCCTTAGCGCCAGCGTCAAGATAATTGAGCATATGCTAAATTTGAAGCAGGTATTGCGCGTATCCGGTCGTATCGGCCCGTCCGCACGAAGTGGTTCCCGGACTACGGGTTTTATCGCCGATAGCTCTGGTTAGCGTCCGGTCAGAGTCTGGTGCGGTTGCAAACATTACTGCGGAGCGATACCGCTGCCGGGGCAAGGCACCGTGACCTTGTATCGAAAGGAACGTCGGCATGAAGCCCGGACGCAGAAAGCAGGTCGATGATTCCGCAACGCGCACTGCTTTGATCGATGCCACCGAAGCACTCTTGGTCGAAGAAGGTTATGCGGCGGTAAGCTCCCGCAAGATTGGCGAAAAGGCTGGAGTAAAGCCGCCGCTTATTCACTATTATTTCGCAACGATTGATGATCTCTATCTCGCCGTATTCCGCAGGTCCGTGGAGGAGAGCATAGCCGATCATCAAGCCGTGCTCAGTTGCGACCGTCCGCTTGCGGCGCTATGGGAATTCAGCGATGTTCCTCGCTCGAGACTGGGAAATGAGCTTGTCGCACTGGCCATTCATCGTCCGGCAATCCGCGCCGAACTGGTTGCACATGGCGACCGGATTCGCGACATCGAAGTAACCGCGCTGACCCGGCATTTGGAAAGCAAAGGGCTGAAACCGGCAATCCCGCCAAAAGTTGCCGCCATGCTGCTGAGCAGCGTGACTCATCAGATGCGAGTGGAGAGATCGCTCGGCATTTCGCGCGGGCATAAGGAAGCCACCGCCTATTTCGAGCAATGGCTGGAAATGTTTGACGCGACAGGCGCGGCCCCGCCGGGATTGGAAATCCCTACCCCCGCCAATGGCGAACCCGATTGACGTAGCGCCCCATAGTGTTTAGCGCTCGCTAAATGTCGCGCGTGGCATTGGAGGGCATCAGGCATGAGTCTCGAAACCGAAGCCATCAAACCGCATATCGGCTCGATAATCCGGGCAGACCGCGCCGCGCTGTGCGAAGACGATGCGACGGCGCAAGCCTGCCTCGATCTTCTCGAACAGCGCGGCGTTCTGGTCTTTCCGGGGATCAATATGTCCGACGCGCAGCAGCTCGCCTTCACCGACCGGCTTGGCGACCGCGTCAACTATACCAGCACAGCGTCCGGCTCGGATGCCGACGCGCAGGACGTCTATACGATCTCGCTCGATCCGGCAGTCAACAAGGAGCCGTTCTATGTGCTAGGCACCTTCTTCTGGCACATGGACGGCGTTACTTCGGACATTCCGCCACCGCGCGCCACGATCCTTTCCGGTCGCCGGATTTCAGCCAGGGGCGGACAGACCGAGTTCGCCAATACCTATGCTGCCTATGCGGGGCTGCCCGATTGGGAGAAAGCGGAAGTGGCCGATCTGCGGGTCATCCACAGTGCCTATGCCAGCACCAGGCTGGTTATGGAGGAAGAGGGGAACGACGAGTTTTTCAGCCATGCCCGTCGCTATGTCAAAGAGCATCCGCTGGTCTGGACGCATGAGTCAGGCCGCAAGTCGCTGCTGCTGGGCTCGCACGCCGACCGGGTGAAGGATATGCCGCTGGCGCACGGCCGTTCGCTGCTGGCGCGTCTGCTCGAATGGACCGCGCAGCCCGATTATTATTACCGGCACGAGTGGCAGGAAGGCGATCTCGTCATCTGGGACAATTGCGGCACGGTCCACCGCGTGGTGCCCTACGACGAGACATCGGGCAGGACCATGCACCGCACCACCATCGCCGGCACGGAGTTGGTCAGCTGAGCCAATGGGCGGGGACAGTGTTGCTTTTGAAACACATTTTAGCACAAACTAAAGTCTGACCGAAACTCAGGATTGTAACTCGCTTCTCGCATAATTATAGCAACCGCTCAAACCTGCGCGTGCCGCTGGGCAAAGCCGGATTCTAGGGAAGGTAGCATTATGAAATTTCATATGATTAAATCGGGACTGCTGATTGGCTCCGCTGCCATTGGCGCACTTTCCGCCACGCCAGTGTTCGCGCAGGCCGCGCAAAATGCTGAGGACAATGCCGGCGGAGACATCATCGTCACCGCGCGGCGCGTTGAAGAACGCCTGCAGGACGTGCCAATCTCGATCACCGTGTTCAGCCAGCAACAGCTGACCCAGCGCAACATCGCGGTTGCGACCGATCTTGCGGCCTACACGCCTTCGCTCACGGTCAACCAGCGCTTCGGTCCGGAAAAGTCGGTGTTCAACATCCGCGGCTACAACCAGGATCTGGGCACAGCGCCCACCGTCGGTGTCTATTTCGCGGAAGTCGTCGGTGTGCGCGCGCAGGGCGGCACTGCGTCGGGTAACACGGTTGGCGCCGGTTCGTTCACCGATCTGCAGAACGTGCAGGTGCTCAAGGGGGTGCAGGGCACGCTGTTCGGACGCAACACCACCGGCGGCGCGGTTCTGCTGACGCCGAAGAAGCCGACAAACAGGCTCGAAGGCTATCTCGAGGGTACTTACGGCAATTTTGATCAAATGCGCGTGGCCGGTGCGCTCAACATACCGGTTTCTGAGGGCCTTAGGATTCGTCTCACTGGCGAGCGCAACAAGCGCGATGGCTTTATGGTCAATCGCTCGGGGATCGGTCCCACTGACTATAACGATGTCAATTACGCTTATGGCCGCGTGAGCATCGTCGCCGATCTGGCGCCTAACCTCGAAAATTACACGATTGCAACTTACAGCAATTCGTTCGGCCATGGCTATGCCACGCGCATCATCGGTTGTGCCGATCCAAGTTCGCCGCAGGGTCCACTGAACACGACAGCAGGAACTGCTGGTTATAGCGGCACCCGGCATCTGCAAGCCGCTTCCTGCGCCATCCAGCTTGCGCGCCAGAACGCGCGAGGCGATAGCCTGTACGATGTCGAAACTTCATCCACCGTTGGGTCTGTCAGGCTCAAGCAATGGCAGGTGATCAATACCACGACCTGGCAGGCCAGCGACACGCTGACGGTCAAGAACATCATGAGCTATGGGCAGTTCCGCGAGAATTCCAGCTGGGATCTCGGCGCCAGCAATTTTGTCGTGCCGAACACCGATACTTCGCCCATTTTCGGCAATGGTTTTGCCCTCAATCGGATCGACCCGAGGCTGACGACAACGGGCGGCGCGCCCGGCGGCTTTGCGTTGCTGGCTGCGGCCGGAGCACCCTACCAACGGATCATTCTCGATTCCGCTGGCCCGGGCACCAATACGGCGGCTGAATCGTCCTTCACCGAAGAATTGCAGCTGCAGGGCAAATCGGCCGACGGCAAGCTGACCTATGTGGTGGGCGGCTATCTCGAATTTGCCCGCCCGATCGGCAGCAACCAGCAGCGCACCGGGGCGTTCCTTAACTGCGTCAGGCCGCAGGATCTCTCTTGCACCAACCCGCTGCGCATTGGCTCGATCGCTGAATCGAGCACCAAGATGGCCTTCGACAATCATGGCGTGTTCGCACAGGCTACCTATAATTTCACCGACAAACTGGCCCTGACCGGGGGCATTCGCTATACATTCGACAAGATCGTGGGTTCTGCTCAATCAACGAGCCTATCGATAGTAGCGGCTGGAACACCAAGGGCATTCACCGATCCGGTGTCCGGAGTGCTTGCCACGCGCACCTGCGTCGATAGTGTCCGTCATAGTGTGGCATTGGGGGGATTGCCTGGTCTCGACGTCAGCTCGTGCTTTACCCAGATTGTGAAAAAATCAACAGCGCCGACCTGGCTGATCGGTCTCGACTACAAGCCGAATGACGATCTGCTGATCTATGGAAAATATTCCCGCGGCTATCGCCAGGGCGGCATCAACTTCACGACTGTCGGGCTGGAAACCTGGGAGCCAGAAAAGACGGACAGCTTTGAAGTCGGTGCCAAGGCGAGCTTCAGCGGCGCGGTCAGCGGCAATGTCAACATTGCCGCCTTTTACAACAAGCTGTCAGACCAGCAGGTGTTCGCTGCGCTTCAGCCGTCACTAGCATCACAGGCGCTTGGCATACGGGGCAGTGGCGGGGTTATCAATGTCGGCAAATCCCGCATCATTGGTTTCGAAGCCGATGCGTCGTTGCTGTTCGGTGAAGGTTTCCGCATCGACGCCTCTTATGCCCATATCGATACCAAGGTGATTTCGGTCGATGCACCGGCCGTGGTGGGCGACGGCAGCCGGCTGGGCACCTTGATGATCGGCACACCGTATGGTTCAGTGGCCCCGAACGTCCGGGCGGGCTCGGCGTTCGTTAACTCACCGAAGGACAAGCTGACAGTCACCGGCAGCTACACGCTGCCACTCGATGAAAGCCTCGGCAGGCTCTCGCTCGGCGTGACCTGGGTGACTCAGTCCGGCTACGTCAATGATGGTGGTGCCGTGCCGCAGTTTGTCAACGGCCTGGGGCTCAGCTTCACCCCGAGCACCAATCTGGTCAATGCCAACATCGACTGGAGGGGCGTTGGCGGTTCACCGATCGATCTGTCGTTGTTTGTGACCAACCTTACCAAGGAAATCTATAACGTTGCCAGCAGCAGCGCGTGGACCGGTGCGGGTGTTGCGGAAGTGTCATACAACCAGCCGCGCTTCTTCGGCGTCCGCGTGCGTTACAGCTTCGGCGGCAACTGATCCCAGCGCCTCGGGTTCTCAATGTCGCAGACAAAAGCGGCGGGATCGGGGACGGTTCCGCCGCTTTTGGTTTGCTCAGAGGCGGCCCTCCAGCAAACCCGAAATGATGATATTCCGCAAGTGCGCCGCCTGATCCCGGAGTCGACCTGATAGGAACCCCCAATATTATGACATCCTATAAAATCCACGAACGCATCGTCGAACTGCTTCGCGCGGAAGGCATCGACACGATTTTCGGCATCCCCGATCCCAGCTTTTTCGGCATGTTCCTTGCCGCCGAGCAGCAGGGCATGCGCGTGGTCGCCCCGCATCACGAACAGGGCGGTGCGCTAATGGCCGACGGGCTCTACCGGCTTACCGGCAAACCCGGCGTGCTTGGCTGCAACAAGGGGCCTGGAGTGGCCAATATCGCCGCAGGCGCGGCCTATCTCGCCAAGGAGAATGTGCCCGCCGTGTTCATCATGGCCCAGCGCCAGCGCCTCTACGAACAGCGGGTGCGGCGCGGCAAGATGCAGTATCTCAGCCAGCCGCCGCTGTTTGCCGGCTCGATGAAATATATCGGCGTGGTCGAATATCCCGAACAGCTGGACGAGATATTCCACGAAGCCTTCCGTCGCGCGCTGAGCGGCGTGCCCGGGCCGGCCTATATCGAACTGCCGCTGAGCGTGATGCAGGCACAACTCGAACTGCCGCCAGCCCCGCCGCCGCACCGCTATCGCCTGGTCCGCCAGCGCGCCGATGACCTCGGCGCAATCGAAGCAGCAGACCTGCTGAAGGCAGCGAGCCATCCTATCATCCTGCTGGGCCAGGGCGCTTTCGTCTCGCGCGCGCATGAGGCGGTAGCGCAGCTCGCCCGCAAACTCGCCTGCCCGATCATCCAGACCCAGGCCGCCGAAGCCGTGCTCGAAGGGCTGGAGCTTTGCACCTTCCCCTATGGTTCCGGGGCCGCCTCGGCAGCGGTCGGCAAGGCCGATGTCGTGCTTGCCATCGGCACCGAGATCGGCGAGACTCTGCATTATGGCCGGGGCCGTCACTGGGCTTCGGGCGATGCGACGCGCAAATGGATTTATATCGAGCGCGACCCCACAGCCATCGGCGTCAACCGTCCGATCGACGTGCCGCTGGTCGGCGATCTGCGCGATGTCGTGCCGCAGCTGACCCAGGCACTAGGCTCGCTTGAGCGCAAGGCACCACCCGAACTCGGCGACTGGACCAAGCTCCATGCCGCCGAAAAACAGGCGCTGATGGATTCCATCCCGGCAACATCCACATCGATCCATCCCGGCCAGTTCGCGGTGGAGGCCACCCGCGCCCTGCCGAAGGATGCCGTGGTCATCCGCGATGGCGGCGCGACCAGCATGTATGCCTCGGCGCTGATGCAGATCGCCCCGCGCGACGCGCTATGGAATTCCAACTACGGCGCGATCGGCCCCGGCCTGCCCAATGCGATCGGTGCGCAGCTGGCGGTGGGCGACAAGCGCCGCGTCGTTCTTCTGACAGGCGACTCCGCCATGCTGTTTCATATCGCCGAACTCGAGACGGCGGTGCGCAAAAACCTTCCGGTGATCTGCATCGTCGCGGTCGATCATGCCTGGGGGCTGGAGGTCGCCTCTTACAAGGCCAATTTCGGCGCGGAAACGCCGACGCCGGAAGCCAAATGGGGCGGAGCAGTCCGGCTCGACAAGACTGCCGAAAGCTTCGGGGCGCATGGCGAATATGTCGAGCGGGCGGAAGACATCGCCCCCGCCATCGAGCGGGCGCTGGCCTCTGGCAAACCGGCCGTGATCCACGTCGCGGTCGATCCGGTGGCCAATAGCATTATCACCGATGTACCTGGCTTCACCGAGTTCCGCACCTGGTTTGGCGAGGAGGGCGACAACCTTGGCGTTATCGGCACGTCAGCACCGTCGGCGAAGGGCCGGGACTCGTCATCCGGCAGTGGCAGTGGCTATTGAGCCCCAGGCCAATTCAGAAAAAATTGCCACCATGGAGGCTTGCTGATGAGCGTTACTTCCCCAGTGTTCGGCAAGCATTTTCATGTCGGCTATGTCGTCCTCGATATCGAGAAGGTCATGGCGAACATGCGCCGGGATTTCGGCGTGACGGACTGGAAAATCCTGCCCCTGCCAGCCGGGTCGCCAGCCACCGCCATCGCCATGGCCTATGTCCGGGGGGCGATGATCGAGCTTGTCGCGGTGGATACCGGACAGGAGCTGATGTCGATCCACGATGGCTGCCTTCCAGCCTCCGATGAGGACGCAAGGCTCAATCATGTGGCCTATATGTTGGACAGCGAGGAACAATGGCGGGCGGCGCAGGTGCATTTCGGCGAGGTGGGTATCGACCTGCCGGTGGTGATGAAGTTCGGCGAGATCTTCGACTATTTCTATGCCGACACCGTGGCTTCGCTTGGCCACTTTTCAGAATTCGTCTGCCTCGGACCCGAGGGCAAGGAATTCCTCGCCAGCATTCCCCGCAATGGCCACGGCTAATTTAGCAATCGCTCAATTTTTCTTGACTGCGGCCCTGCCCGATTGATAGCAACAGGCAAGACAATGCGCCCATCGCGGATGCGCAGGAGAGGCCATGACTTGCCAGCCATCCAATGTTCCTGCGCGCGAGAGCGTCGATATCCCGACTCTGCGGGAAAAATACCGGCAGGAGCGCGACAAGCGCCTCCAGCAGGATGGCCAGAAGCAGTACGTCCAGCCGGTCGACGATTTCGCGGCGGTCTATGAGGCTGATCCCTACACGCCGTTTGCGCCGCGCGAACCGCTGGCCGAGGACATCGACGTGGCCATCCTGGGTGGCGGCTGGTCGGGGATTCTGGCCGGTTATCATCTGAGCAATGCCGGCGTCACCAGCTTCCGCAACATCGACCATTCCGGAGACTTCGGCGGGGTGTGGTACTGGAACCGCTATCCCGGACTGCAATGCGACAACGACGCCTATTGTTACCTGCCGCTGCTCGAAGAAATGGGCTTCATGCCGTCGAAGAAGTTCACCTTCGGCCATGAAATCCGCGATCATGCGCAGAGCATCGCCCGCAAGTTCGGCCTTTACGAGAAGGCGCTATTCCACACCACGATCACGGCGCTGCACTGGGACGAGACGATATCGCGCTGGCGGGTCGGCACCGACCGCGACGACGAAATCCGCGCGCGGTTCGTGATCATGGCCAACGGCCTGCTCAATATTCCCAAGTTGCCGGGCATTCCCGGCATCCACGACTTCAAGGGCAAGACGTTCCACACCGCCCGCTGGGACTATGCCTATACCGGTGGCGACCAGAAGAACCCGGTGCTGAGCAAGCTGGCCGACAAGCGCGTGGCGATTGTCGGCACCGGCGCGACGGCGGTGCAGGCGATCCCCTACCTCGGCGCGCACGCCAAACAGCTCTATGTGCTCCAGCGCACGGCGTCGACAGTTGACGAGCGCCGCAACCCGGCAACCGATCCCGACTGGGTGAAGAGCCTCACGCCCGGCTGGCAACGCGAGCGGCAGATCAATTTCAATCAGGCCTCGATGGAAACGATGCCGCCCGGATCGACAGACCTGATTTGCGACATCTGGACCGAGGTGAACCGCAACCTCAATGCCGAGTTCGAAGTGACGGGGTTTCCCACCTCCGTCGAGGAATACGTCACTCGGCGCGAAGTGATGGATTACCGCATCATGGAGCGGCTGCGCGCGCGCATCGAGGCGATTGTCGAAGACCAGGACACGGCGGAAATTCTCAAGCCCTACTACCGCTACCTGTGCAAACGCCCCGCCTCGAACGACGACTATTATCCGACCTTCAACCGGTCCAATGTCAAGCTGTTCGATGTCTCGGCGACCAGAGGCGTTGAGGCGATGACCGAGCAGGGCTTTGTCGCGGGCGGCGTCGAATACGAGATCGACTGCATGATCTTCGCCAGCGGCTTCGAGGTTACCAGCGATCTCGATCGCCGCTGGGGCATAGATGTCATCGAAGGCCGCGACGGCGTGTCGATCTACGATCACTGGGCAACGGAATTTCGCACCGTGCACGGGGTGATGACCCATGGCTTCCCGAACCAGTTCTACACCGGACTGATTCAGGGGGGCGTCAACGGATCGATCACCGAGAACTTCAACCAGCAAAGCCAGCATATCGCCTATATCATCAGCGAAGCGCTGGCGCGCGGCGCCGAAGTGGTCGAGCCCAGCCTTGAGGCGCAGGACGCCTATGTCGATCACATCAGGGCAACAGCAATGGACAACTCGGCCTGGGTTGCCGAATGCACGCCCGGCTATTTCAACAATGAAGGCGAACAAGTCGTGACCGAGACGGGCGACAAGAAGTTCCGCTCCTACCTCGGCGAGATCTACGGTCCGGGTTATTATGCATTCGAGAAGCTGCTGATGGATTGGCGCGGCAAAGGTGACCTGGAAGGGCTAGTGCTGAAGGGCCCGGTCCCGGCGGAATGACCAGGGCCAGACTTCACCTGCCGGTTTCCAGTTCCGGAAATGGGAGAACATCGTGAACGAGCTGTCCAAGATCGCCGCCCAAAACATCACTGTCGAGGATCTGGAAAACGCACTGACCTATCCGGTCGAGGCGTTCCTCTCGAGGGAATACCTCGAAGCCGAAAAGGAGAGACTGTGGCCCAGAGTCTGGCAAATGGCCGAACGGGTGGAGGACATCCCAAACGTTGGCGACTGGTTCACTTACAACATCTGCGACGATTCAATCATCGTCATCCGCACCGCATCCGGTTCCGGCCCAGGCGCGATCAAGGCCTTCCACAACGTCTGCCAGCATCGCGGTCGCCAGCTGATCGACGTGCCGCCCGGCGTCCATAGCGCGCGGGGCAGCAACCGCGCGAACTTCATCTGCGGCTTCCACGGCTGGACCTATGATACCGATGGCAACAACAGCTACATCCTCGATGAGCAGGACTGGAAAGGCGCGCTCAATCCGGAATGCACCTCGCTCGAACCGGTCAAGGTCGATGTCTGGGGCGGCTGGATCTTCGTCAACATGGATCCCGATTGCGAACCGCTGATCGACTACATCGGCGAGGTGGACCGCGTTCTTGGACCCTTCGAGTTCGAGAAAATGCGCTACAAGTGGCGCAACTGGGTGATCTTCGATTGCAACTGGAAGACCGGCCTCGAAGCCTTCATGGAGCCCTACCATGTCACGCGCACCCACGCGCAGCTGCTCGAATATGGCGAATATTATGCCTATAGTGCCGCCTACGGGCTGCACGGCGTCAGCGGTTTTGATGAGCGCGATCCCGAAATGAAGCTGAAAGGCGGCTCCAGCGTTACCCGCGCCGGCAAGGGCCATGACCCCCGCGTCTCGACCCATCAGCTGGTGAACGAAAACTGGGAGACAGTCAAAAACTCCAGCACTACCTGGACGCTGGTCGAGGCGGCCCGTCGTCTGGTCGATGAACTGCCCGAGGGAACTCCCGTGCCCGATGTCGTCAAACACTGGCTCGATTCGGCCCGCAGGGACGATGCCGCGCGCGGCGTGATCTGGCCGACGATCAGTCCGGAGATCATGGGCGAAGCAGGCCTTGCCTGGCACATCTTTGCCAATATGTCGGTGCTGCAGGGGGTGACTTTCGCCCTGTGCTATCGCACCCGCCCCTATGGCGATGATCCCAACAAGTGTATTTTCGAAGCCTATGCGATCGAACGCTTTCCGGAAGGCGAGGAGCCGAAGACCGAGTGGACCTATGGCGAAGCGACTGCCGAAAATTGGGGTTCACTCCTGCTCCAGGATTTCGGAAACATGGCCGCCGTGCAGCGCGGCATGAAGTCGCGCGGTTTCCGCGGCACGCTGCCCAATCCGCATCAGGAGCGCAAGGTAACGAATTTCCACCGCAACCTCGCCGAATATATGCGGATGGGCATTCCGCGCCCGTTCAATCAGGACTAGCGCAGCGCTAAAGCTGACTATGCCGCGAAGCAGGGAATCATGACGGACTACAGTACGCTGCATTCGCGGGATTTTGTCTGCGGCGACACGACCGGACTCAAAATCCCGGCCCATGTTGAAGCGCTCCGTAATGCCGGGACCGACTTCCTCACTCAGTCGTTTCGTACCTTCGGTTCACTGGGTCTGGACAACAGTGTCGCCCGAATTACCCGCTTCGAGGCCTGCGCTGGAGGCAGTACAGGGCAAAAGCTGCTCCTATCGGTCGAATACGAAACTGCGGACGAGGCGCTGGATACCGAGCTCTTCGTCAAATTCTCCCGCGACTTCGCTGATCCGATCCGCGATCTCCAGCGGCACGAAATGGAATCGGAGATACGGCTTGGCGCACTCTCCCGGCATCCCGCCTTTCCGATCACCGTGCCCACAACCTATTTCGGGGACTTCCATGGCCAGTCCGGCACAGGCCTGCTGATTACCAGCCGGGTCCGCTATGGTGAAGGCGGGATTGAGCCGCCGCGACCCAAATGCATGGACCACGAGGCAGGCGATCCGCTGGAATATTATCGCTCGGTCATCATCGCCATTGCCCGGATCGTCGCGGCTCACAAATCCGGGCGGCTGTCGCCCGACGTTGAACAGACCTTCCCGTTCGACGCCCCGACTGCCCTGACCGAGGACCGCATACCCTATGATGAGGCCCAACTGCGCGCCAAGTTTGAAGGCTTTGCCGAGCTGGCGGCGCAGGCCCCGCAGCTGTTCCCAGCCTCGATCATCGCGCCCGAATTCATCGCGCGCGTGACGGAGCAAGCCGTGCGCTTCCTTGCCCACGAAACCGAAATCAAGCGCTTCCTCCATGGCGATCCGGATTATATCGCGTTGTGCCACTGGAACGCGAACATCGATAATGCCTGGTTCTGGCGCGATGCTGCGGGCGTGCTGCAATGCGGCTTGCTGGACTGGGGGCGGGTGCGGCAGCTCAACCTCGCCTATGCGCTATGGGGCTGCATGCTGGCCGCGCCACAATATATCTGGGACGATCACCTTGATGAATTGCTGACGTTATTCGCGAGTGAAATCCATTCCGGCGGCGGCCCGCTGTTGGCAGTCGAGGAACTCAGGCTCCATCTCGACCTCTATGTTGCGGTGATGGGGCTGGCCACCGCGAGTGTTGCGCCCGAGCGGATTCTATTCCGGCTGCCCGAAGCCGTGCATGCCTCCGGCCCGCTCGATCCGGTGTTTCAGAAGAGTTCGCAGGCGCGCAATTTCCTGCAGATCTACACCAATTTACTCAATCTCTGGCAGACCCACGATTTCGGGGCGAGCCTCGATCGAATGCTGGCGCGGGCGTAGGATTTACTCAGCCCGCCTTGGCCATGGCGAAGCTGTATTTGAGGTGCTCGAGGAACCCGGCCGGCGAAGCGGGGATCTCTATCGGGGCATCCGAGTGGCGGATGGCATCGGCCTGGGCGGCAATGTCCTCGATCGTCCAGTTCGCGCTGAACAGGCCCGGTGTCTCGACGACATAGGCCCGGGCGACGCGGCCCGCCGCCGAGATCAGCATTTCACCGGTCATCGGGCAGGATTCATGCGCCAGCCAGCCCACTGCGGGAGACACCCATTCCGGCGGCATGTCCGGGAAACTGCTGGTGTCGAGGCCCTCGGACATGCGGGTCTCTGCGACCGGCAGAATCACGTTGCACTTCACATCATGCGCCGCCCCTTCGAGCGCGGCGACACAGGCCAGACCATGCGTGCCGCCCTTGGCCGTGGCGTAATTCGCCGCGCCGCTGTTTCCATACAGGCCAACGACCGACCCGGTCAGCACGATCCGGCCATAACCAGCCGCGCACATCAGCGCGAAAGCAGGGCGGACGACGTGGAAGGCGCCGCGCAGATGCACGTCGAGCAGGCCATCGAAATCCTCGCTGCTCATCTCGGCGAGCGGCGAGCGGCGGACAATCCCGGCGCTGTGGATGAGGATGTCGATCCGGCCAAAGCTGTCCAGCGCCGCCTGAATGATGGCCTGGCCGCCTTTGGACGTCGCGACGGACTCGGTGCAGGCAACCGACTCGCCGCCAGCCGCCTTGATCTCCTGCACGACCTCTTCGGCCGGGCCGACGCCGTCGCTCTCGCCGCGCAGACTGCCGCCCGGATCATTGACGACAATCTTCGCTCCGCGTGACGCCAGCAGAAGGGCATGGGCGCGCCCCAGCCCCCGGCCACCGCCGGTTATGACCGCGACGCGATCATCGAATCTCATTTGAGCCATGGGGTTGGCCTCCGCATTCCTGTCGCTGTGAGACGATCAGCCGGGAAGATTGAACCAGTATAGCGAGATCGCAACGATCTTGCCGTCCTTGAAATCGAACTGCTCCATCACCTTGCTGGCGAACCTCACGCCGGTGTTGCTGTTGAGGCCCTTGACGTCGAGTTCGACGATCATCGAATTCGGGTCTTCGGAAAAATAGCAGCCCAGAGTGGTGAGATATTCGGTCTTGTGGCCGGTCTGCGGGATCAGCTCCCAGCACTTCTTGAAGCCGTCGAGTCCCTTGTGGACGCCGCCATAGGCCAGCGCCGCGGGCTCGCGCAGTTCGAATTCCGGATGGACCAGCGGCACCAACGCATCCCAGTCGCCTTTGAACAGGCCATCGACAAAGGCGGTCTTCACATCGGCGTTGGCATGGTGCTGCGGCGTAAGGGTCGGGACACCGTTTCCTTGCGAAATCATCTCGGGCATTGTCTTCTCCTTCGGTTAGACTGACAGTAAATCGGGCCATATTTCTGCGGCAAGCGCTTGCGCCTGCGCACCCTTGCCCCCGGCCTCGCCCTGCAAAAACTTCAGGCGATAGGTCCACAAATGCAGAGGGTATTCGAGCGTCAGGCCCATCGCGCCGGAAAACTGGTGGCAATCGTAGATGATCTTGCGAATCGCCTCCTGCGCATACAGGCAGGCGACGGCGGCGCTCTTGTCATCGTCTTCGAAGGCGGCGCGAAAGGCCAGGTTGCGGCAGGCGTGGACGATCTGGGCATCTTCGGCGAGCCGGTGCTGGATCGCCTGGAAGTGACCCAGCGGCTGGCCGAACTGCTGACGGTCCTTGACATATTGCACCGTCTGATCGAGCGCCCCGCGCATCAGCCCGGCGGCCTCGGCGGCGATGCCGATCAGCGCCCTGCGCTTGATTGCGGCGGCCTCCTTGCCCGAATAGCGAACGGCATCACCCGGGGTGGCCTTGAGCGAAGCAAGCGGATAGGCGACAACGCTCTCAATCGGATCGAGGTCGTCGGGCCTCGGGGTCCCAACCAGCACGCCGTCGTCCTGAAACAAGCACACGGTCCTTGTAAGACTGAGATAGCGCGACGGTCGGCCCAGTGACCAGGCCAGTGCCATCGGCGCAGCGAAGCTGCCCGTCAGCGGCCCGATCAAGGTCGATGCAGCCACTTCGGCACCGACCGGGCAACTGGCGATCTCCTCGATCATCAATGCGGCGTCTAGCGGGCCGAAACCCGGCTGGCTGGCGATCTCCAGAAACCCGCCCTCGCCCAGCTCCGCCTGCAATGCGGCGCTATATTCGACATAGCCATGTGCGCCGGTCGGCGGGATGCGATACGGGGCGAGCAGACTGTCGAGCGAGGTCATCAGCAATTTCTGATCGGCGGAGAGTTCGAAATCCATGCTAAATTCCCAGCGCCAGCACATCGCGAGCGATCAGATTGAGCTGAATCTCCGCCGCGCCCACCGCGATCCCGGCGGCGATTGCCCGCTTGTGATGGGTGGCGACCATCTTGTCCTCGTCGGAAGCAAACAGATGCGGCGTCCAGTCGAGCACGAAATCAGCCACCGTGCGCTCGGCAGCGATGATCGCTACCCGTGCCATGCTGGTGGTGCCGGTCGAAGGATTGCTCTTCGAGCGCTGGTCGACGACTTCATAGGCAAACAGCCGGGCCGCCTCGCAGGCCGTAAAGGCGCTCGCCGCCGCAGCCTGTGCGACTGCGCCAAAAGCATCGTCTGCGATCAGCGCATCCACGGCGCGGTGGAGGGTCCGCATGGCCAGCGCATAGCGGGGGATGCCAATCCGCTCGAAATTGAGGGCGAAGCGGACAACCTCCCAGCCCTTATCCTGCGGACCCAGCAGTTCGGATTCGAGTGCCTCGACATCGTCGAAAAACACCTCGTGGAAATCGCCGTCACCGACCACGCTCGCAATCGGGCGGACGGTGATGCCGGGCCGGTCCATCGGCAGCAGGAACACCGAGATGGCGCGCTTGCCAGGGCTGGTGCGGGCAAGCAGGAAGCAGAATTCCGAGAGCCGGGCATAGGACGTCCAGATCTTGGAACCATTGATAATGAACTTGTCGCCCCCAGCCCCCGCCAGGGAAGGGACTCGTTCGGCCTTGGTGCGCATTGCGGCGAGGTCCGATCCGCCCGACGGCTCGGAAAAGCCCTGACTCCAGATCACGTCGCCCTGGCGCATGCGTTTCAGGTGGTAATCCTTCTGCTCAGGATTGCCGTATTTCATGATCGTCGGGCCGATCCAGTTGACGTTGTAATACTGCGGCCCGCGCGGTTCGCCCGCCTGCCACATCTGCTCGCCGATGATGAAATGCTCCCAGGTCGAGGCATCCTTACCGCCGAATTCGGATGGCCAGTGCGGAATGAGTAGCCCGGCTGCTTCGAGCATGGGGCAGAATAGCTTCGAGAAATCGGTAACGGCCTGCGAGCCCGGACTCAGCGAGGCCATCGCTTCCCAATCGGCAGGCAAATTCGCATTGAGAAACGCATCCACCTTCCCGCGAACCGCCTCCTGCTCTTCAGTCCAGCCGAATTCCATCGAACAAATTTCCACATCATGACATGAAGGGCTATCGCCTCTTGCTCTTAATCGCCACTTAAGTCATGATTCGGTCAAGCAGTTTGCAATTTTCATCCCATATTATGGGAATTTGAGTTTCGATCGCACCATGCACAGCCAAGCCAATATTGATTCTGCCGAAACAGGCGGTGCTCAGGCCATCCGCCGCGCCCTCGAAATTGTCCGGACGGTTGCCCAGATTCAGAGATCGGGCGCCAGCCTGACCCGTGTGGCGCGCGCTTCCGGCCTCAGCACGTCAACTTCGCACCGGATCCTGCGCTCGCTGACCGAGGAGCGGCTGCTGCGCTATGACGATGGAGCGAAGAGCTACCATGTCGGCCCGCTCGCTTTCGAACTGGGGCTGGCGGCGGAGGGGGACGTGCGCACGATCTGGCGCGAAACCGTCGAGCGGATTGCGCGCGAGACCCGTCTGACGACCTATCTCATGGCGCGCTCGGGCAACGAGGCGGTGTGCCTGGTCTGCGTGCAAGGCTCGACTGCGCTGCGCGCCGTGCCGATGGACGTCGGACAGCGCCTGCCGCTGGGTATCGGGGCGGGCAGCCTGGCCATTCTGGCGACGCTGGAGGATGACGATATGCACGGCGTGATAGCCGGCCAGGGCGCGCGGCGCGACTTGTTCCCGGGCAGTTCAGCGAAGCCGGAACAGATTCTTAAGCGCGTCGCCCTGGCCCGGCAAAGGGGCTTTTCGGTCAGCTGCGGAACCGTTGCGCTAGGCGTGGTCGGCGTTGGCATGGCGATAGCGCCGGACCGGGAATTCTCCCAGCTGGCGATCAGTGTCTCGGCCGTGGCCGACACCATCGAGCTCGCCGAGGCGCAACGATTGGCCGCGACGATTGCCGCTGCCATCCACGAACACAAAGCTTGAAGGGAGGAGTAGAATATGGACCCGCGCCTGCAGGAGATGCTCGATCACTACGAAATCCGCAAAGTTCTGACCACCTATTGTCATGGCTGCGACCGCGGCGATGCCGCACTGATGGCAAGCGTCTATACCGGCGATGACAGCTTCGACGACCACGGGACTGTCCAGGCTCCGGGGCCGGAATATGCCCGGATCATGGCGGGGATCATCAACCAGCGCACCGAGGCGATTTCGCACATCCTCGGCCAGTCGCTGTTCAAGGTCGATGGCGACACGGCGGCGGCGGAGACATTCTTCCTGGCCCTGTTCCAGGTGCCGGACCCTGACGGCACTTCGCGCCTCAGCCAACTTGCCGGGCGGTTTGTCGACCGCCTCGAACGCATTGACGGCCAGTGGAAAATCAAACACCGCACTGTCGTGCGCGACACCTCGATCACCTTGAAAATAGAGGAAGACCAGCAAGCGACCAGAGGCATGAAAGCCGGGCGCCGCGACAGCAGCGATCCGGGCGTGGCGCTGTTCGGGATCGCGCATCGGGCAAGCGCATGACGGGCTTTATCGACGAGCTGCCGGCCGATCTGGTCGCACTGATCCGCCGCAGCACGATAGCGGAATATGCCACTGTCAGCGGTGCAGGCATGCCGATCGACACGCCTACCTTTTACTTTCCGAGCGCCGATCTGACCTCGCTCGATATCGGCACCGGCCTCGCCTATCCAGCCAAGGCCGAGCGGGCGCGGCGCAATCCGAAAGTCGGCATGCTGATCGAAGGCGGAGCGGATGATCCGGTGATCTCGATTGCCGGAATAGCGGCAGTTCGCGATGCCGATTTGCAGGCCAATCTCGAACGCTACATCGCCGAGACCATTCTTTCGCCCACGGTCCATCCCGCGCTGGTGCCCTGGGAGAAGACACGCAGCCGGATGTATTATCTCACCCGCGTCATCGTCTGCGTCGCTCCGGCGCATATCCGCTGGTGGCCAAACCGTGCGGCGATGGATGAGGCCCCGACGCAATGGCGCGCGGCTCCCGGCACACAGTTCCCGGCGTCGGATCCGGCACCTGCGGGGGTGCTTAGCGCGGGACCGAAGTGGCAGCAGCGCAGTTGGCAGGACATGGCCAAAACCGCTCTTGGTCAGGGCCTGCCAGCGCATCTGACACTGCTGGACGGCGACGGCTTTCCCCTCCCGATCCGGGTGAAGCACTATCGCCACCATGCCGATGGCTTTGCCCTGTCGGTGCCGCGAGCAGCGCCCTGGCAGGAAGGCAAGGCGACGCTGTCCTTTGTCGGCAAGGAAATCTTCGTCGGCGATGCCAGGCGGCACGGCGATGAGATGCTGCTGCGGGTCGAACGCGCGCTGCCGGTGCTGCCCACGGTCGACGACCAGGGCGGGCGCAAACAGGAAATCCCGCTGTTCGATCAGCGTCTGGAGGATGAATTGGCACGGCGGCGACAGGTGCTGCCCGAAGCGCCCGCATCGCCGCCAGAGCCAACCGCAGGCTGCATCCTGCGCGCTGCCGCCTATGGCACGCTCGATGCCGCCGCCCCGGGCGGACGGTCGGATAAAAGCTGAACAGCAAGACCAGAAAGCAAAGCCATGACCCAATCCGCCCAGCGCATCCCATCCGTCCGCCGCGAAGACTGGACCGACGAAGTCCGCGATGTCTTCGCGATCAACGAAGGCCGGGAGGGCTGGGAAAATGGCTCCAAATACAACCTGATTCACTGGTTCGCCAACCATCCCCCGCTGGCGCAGAGCTGGCTCAAATACAACCACGCGCTGGTCAGGGGCGACTTCCCGCCCCAATTGCGCGAGATCGTCATCCTGCGCGTCGCCCATCGCTACCAGTCCGCATATGAGTGGGATCAGCACGTCCTGATCGCAGGGGTGATCGGCCTGGGCCCCGAACATTTCGATGCCGTCATCGCGGGCCCCGATGCGCCGCTGTGGTCGGACGTGGAGCGCCTTTGCCTGCGCGCTACCGACCAGCTTTGCCTGAGCCACGACATCGACGACCCGACCTGGAATGCCCTGGCCAGCGCGTTCGATGCCCGCCAGATCATGGAGCTGCTGTTCATCGTCGGCAGTTATTCCATGCTGTCCTGGGTACTGCGCGCCGTCCGCATGCCGCCGGAAGACGTGTCGGTCTGATGCCACGGCTTGACAATTTTATCACTTGCTAAAATAGTCACTGTGCCCACTGTCTGCCTTGGGGCCACCAGAACCATTTTCGGGAGAGGATAATGTCATGCGCAAGAAATCTCTGACGGCGATTGCCGGAATCGCGCTGGCTGCCACGACTGCCAGCGTCAGCGCCGAAGATGGACCGCCGCGCCCGGTCATCTCCGCCGACGGCGTCACCCACGTGCCTGCCTTCGATCTGCCGCCGTCGGCATTCATGAGCAAGGAAAGCACTGATATCCTGAAGATGCGCGCGCAAATGCACGGGGCCGTCCCCTCGCCGAGCGACACTATCGCCGTTGCCCGCGCCGGAAATGACCGGCAGCTGGCACCCATGATGGCGATGATGCGCGCGCGCTATCCGGTCGATATGGCCGAGCAGACCATCGGCGGCGTGCCGACCCGCGTTTTCACGCCGAAGGACAAGCCATTTGATCGCAAGCGCGTGCTGATCAATCTACATGGTGGTGCCTTCTCAATGTGCTGGGAGGGCTGCTCCGTCCTTGAATCGGCACCAATTGCCTCGATTGGCGGGTTCAAGGTGGTATCGGTTAACTACCGCATGGCTCCCGAAGCGGCCCACCCGGCCGGGGTCGAGGACGTCGCAGCGGTCTATCGCGAGCTGCTGAAAAGCTACAAGCCGAAGAACATCGGCATCTATGGCTGTTCGGCGGGCGGCTCTTTGACCGGTCAGGCGGCGGCCTGGTTCCCCGCGCATGGCCTGCCGCAGCCGGGCGCGATCGGCATCTTCGGTGCGGGTGCAGTGCGGTTCGGTGCGGGCGATTCGGCCTATTTTGCGGGCTATGCCGACGGCGGCTTCCCGCCGCCGGCGCGGCCCGGCGATCCGCCACGGCCCGCGATGGACCGCGGCTATTTCGCCAATGTCGATATGGCAGACCCGACAGTCTCCCCGGCGCTACACCCCGCTGTGATCGCCAAATTCCCGCCAACCCTGCTGATCACGGGCACCCGCGCGATGGACATGAGCCCGGCAATTGTTACCAATTCGGCTCTGCTGAAGGCGGGTGTGCGCTCGACCTTGATCGTCGCCGAGGGGCAGGGCCACTGCTACATCTATCTGCCGCAGTTCCCGGAATCGCAGGACGCCTACCAGGTCATCACCAATTTCTTCCGCGAGAATCTGAAGTAGGAATCCCGGGAGAATTCGCTTGGCCAGGACAATCGCCATCACCGGGGCGGGCGCCGGGCTGGGGCGTGCGCTCGCGCGCAAATTTTCCGGCGATGGCGAGACAGTAATAATGCTTGGGCGGACCTTGCCAAAACTGACAGTCTTGGCTGACGCGCTGGGCGAGACAGCAATGGCTGTGGAATGTAATGTCGCCAGTGCGGATTCCGTTCGCGCTGCATTCGCGCAAATCGCTGAAAAGCATCCGAAGATCGATGTGCTGATCAACAATGCCGCAGTCTATCAGCCATTCATGATTGCAGAAGCGAGCGACGACCAGATTCTCTCGCCCATCCTCACCAATCTCGCCGGGCCGATCCTTTGCGCGCGTGCGGCTATCCCGATGATGGGGCGCGGTGGGCACATTATCAATGTATCAAGCGAGTCGGTGGGGATCGACCATTATCCGATGCTTGCGCTTTACCAGAGCTCAAAGGCCGGGCTGGAACGCTTCTCCCAGTCACTCGCCCGCGAGCTTGCTCCAGACGGCATTCGCGTGACGACCTTCCGCGCCGGCCAGATGATGGATGAAAGCAGCACCCCGCCCTTTGCACCCGAAGTGCAGATGCGGTTCGGCAAGGCCTGCCAGGAAGTCGGCATCGACCTGCGCGCAAGACCGATTACCCACTTCAATTCTGTGACGCAGATTTTCCGTATGCTGATCGACGCGCCAGCTGACCTTCAACTCGGCACTGTCATTGCCGAGGCCCGCAAATCCTGAGGAAAGAGCACCACGCCATGCCACCTATTTCGGCCACTCATGGGGCTTCCGGGTCGTCCGCAATGACTGCGGACGTTCCTCACCTCATTGCCCGGCGTGACCGCATTCCCTCGGCGCGCTATTACGACCAGACTTTCTTCGATCTCGAGGGGGAACGCCTCTGGCCCAGCGTCTGGCAGATGGCCGCGCGGCTCGATGCGATCCCCGATGTGGGCGACTGGATCGAATATCGCATTCTCGACAAGTCGGTGCTGGTCGTCCGCACCAGATCGGGTGTCAAGGCATTCCACAATGCCTGCCGCCACCGGGGCGTGCGGCTCGGTAAGGGTCAGGGCAACTGCGCGCGGGCAGGCTTCATCTGCCCATTCCACGGCTGGCGCTGGAATTCCGAAGGCGAGAACACGTTTGTCTACGGCAAGCACCTGTTCGCCGAGGACCAGCTTGCGGCGGGCGACCTTGCTCTGCCCGAAGTTCGCTCGGAAGTGTGGGGCGGCTGCCTGTTCATCAATTTCGATGACAGTGCGCCCAGCTATCGCGAGACCATCGGGCCACTGGCCGACCGCTTTGACGCGCATCACGTCGGCGATCTCAAGGCGGAATGGTGGTTCGCCGCAGAGTTGCCGGCCAACTGGAAGCTGGCGATGGAAGCCTTCATGGAAGGCTACCACACGATGAAGACCCACCCGCAGCTGCAACGGGCTGCGCCGATGGTCTACAATTCGTTGTATGGCCACGAAACCGGGGGGATCGGCGTGCAGATCGATCCCCGGATGACCTCTGCCGAGAATATCGCTGCTCAGGTTCGGCATCTGGAACTGCTCAGCGAGGGCATGGGCGGCATGGTCCATGCCAAGGAAGTCGCCATCGCCCGCGAGCTGCTTGAAATCGACCTTCCTGAAGACCCGGGCGAGGCTATGATGACCTGGTTTGGCGCGCTGGGCCACGAGATCACCGCCCGACTGCGCGCAAGCGGTGAAAACGTTCCCGACCTGAATGCGGCCAAAGTGTCGCATTATGTGCACCCTATCGAGTTCCTGTTTCCGCACTTTTTCCTGCTGCCGATGTTCTCCAGCATGGCATCCTACCGCATCAGGCCGCTGACGCCGGAAAGCTGCTTTTTCGAGATCTGGTCGCTCACCCATTTCCCGCAAGGTTCCGACCACGTCGCACCGAAGCAGCCGACGATCCTACCTTGGGACAGCAAGGACTTCCCGGCGATTCCGCAGCAGGACTATGCCAATATCCCCGAACAGCAGGCGGGGCTGCACGCGGGCGGTTTCGAATTCATGCGGCTGGGCCAGGATGTCGAAGGGCTGATCGCCAACTACCAGAAGATCGTCGACGGTCATTTGACCGGTGTGGATTCAGGCAAGCTTGCCGCTGCCTCTGCCCAATTGGGCGGCAACTTCGACGGTACGATCCTCGATTTCTCATTCTGACGGCCGATGCAATTCGATCACCCATGCGAAGTCCCAAAGGTCCTCAAAAGCGGATACTGCCGAGTTCAGGTCGATCACCAGCTATCCCGATACACCTGCCGGAATCCGTAATAGGTTCTCACATGTGTCAGCCAGGCGAGGGGAAAGCCTTCCCCTGAGCCGGAGCCGCTTCGCTGTCTCCGGCCACCCCATCAGCGGGGATTCTCCCCGCAACGCCCCAGTAAGCGGAGCGGGGCTGGTGACACACTCTGTCCCGCGCGCCTGACGACGCGCTCCTGAGGGTGCGACGCTTGATGAGAAATGCCCCGCGCGCACTCTGAAAACGGCGGCATGGAATCATGTGCAGGCGATGAAAGCCGACAGGCCCCGGCTTTCCACCTGCACGGGCAAGTCAGCGATGACCGCCTCCTTCCAGGGTGCGAGTCTTTGGCTTTGGCAATCATCCGCTGGTCGCGGACGTTCCAGTCGCAGAATTGCCTTGTTGGCGGACGGCGCGTTGCGTCGGCGTTGTTGTGGCCGATCCCGAAGAGGCGGGATGGGCGGCGCTTCCGGCTAGGCCCGCCGCGCTCAGGCACAACCCGGCAAGAGCCGGGTCTTTCACTTTGTTACAGCCTTTCAGGTGCGCCTGATCACGGCGGGCCTCTCTGGTCGCTCGGTGCCGCCCACCCTGCCTCTCCGGGGCCGGTGCGGTTTTTGGGTAGCCGAGGAGGCGAGCGATGGGTCACGTCCAGACAATCGGGAATGGCGGAGACGGCAGCAAGCGGCGCGCTTCGCGCGCCCGCGTGGCGGC
>JANPOS010000027.1:0-20055 GCA_031428115.1 Novosphingobium sp.
GATCAGGCGAATGTCAGTTCCCGCGCATTGTCGCGCATGATCTTGCGCACGTCGCTGTCCGAGAAGCTCTCGACCAGCCCGAAGAAGTCGCGCGGATGGGCGATGCCTTCGGCGTGCGGCCAATCCGAGCCGAACAGGATGCGCTCCGCCGGGATATGCCTGGCCAGATCGGCAACGTCGTCCTCGACGAACGGCGCCACCCAGCAGTTGCGGTGGAACTGGTCGACCGGGTTCATCGCGAACATGCCGGGGTTCTGCATATGCACGACCTGCAGATCATGCAGCAGTGGCCCGACCCATTGCGCGCCATTTTCGATGTAGGCGAATTTCAGACGCGGGAAGCGGGTGAACAGGCCGTGCGTCACCAGAATCGCGGCGAAATCATGCACCAGGCGCTTTTTCTGCAGCATGGTGACCAGCGTGCTGGAGAAATCCATGCCGTCGGCGCGGTGCATCGCCTGTTTGCGATTGCCAAGGTCTATGCCCCAAGCCCGGGCGACGGCGAGGTCAACATCGCGATAGCCATCGTCGAACCCGGCATGGGCAGTCACGACCACTCCGGCCTCTTCGACGCGCGCCCAGAACGGATCGTAGATCGGATCGGCCGGCGAGCGGTTGCCATCGCGCGTGAACACCGGGCCGTTGCGGATGGAGATCACCCGCGCGCCGCGCGCCATCACCCATTCCAGTTCGGCAAGCGCGGATGTGAGGTCCGACAGCGCCAGGAAAGGCACGCCGAAGATGCGGTTCTGATAGGCAAAACCCCACTCGTCTTCGATCCAGCGGTTGAACGCGCCCAGGATGTGCAGCGAAGCCTCGATATCGGGCTGCATCGGGCCTTCGATGCAGACCCCGCCCGAGGGAAACATCCAGCAGGCCTCGACGCCCTGCTCATCCATCACTTTCAGCCGCGCATCGCGGTTGTGCCAATCGGGGTGGTCGGCGAGCGGCTCGTCATAGGTATGACGCGCCGGATCGATGGCTTCGCGCCCGGCGAAGTAATCATAGAGCATACCCGGCCGGGGGCGGCCATGCACGTCGCCCGGACCGGGAACGACGGGATGCGGCTTGTCGCCGATGAAATAACACAGCTTGCCGTCCACTTCGACCAGCCGGACGCCGCGCTCGGCAAATTTGGGGTCGCGATAGCGCGTGAAGGCGTCGCTGGTTTCCCAATAGTGGTTGTCGGCATCGAATATCGGGCCGAAATCGCGATTTTGCGTCAGTTGCATGGTATCGCTCCTCTCGATCAGGCCGCGCCGTGGCGCAGCAATTTTCCGGGGGTCGCCTGAGTGCATTCGCCCTTGATGAAAGTGGGCACACCATTGACGATGATATAGTCGTATCCCGCCGCCTTCTGGATCAGCCGCCATTCGCCCGCCGGATAATCCCACACCCGGTGCTGCGGCAGGGTTTCGAGTTCGTCGAGATCGTAGACGACGATGTCGGCCGCCATGCCTTCCTGCAGCCAGCCGCGGCCCCTGAGGCCAGCAGCCTGTGCGGCGAGGCCGGACAGGCGCCAATGCGCCTCCTCGAGTTCCATGATGTGCTCCTCGCGCACCCAGTAGCTCAGCAGATCGGTGGGATAGCGCCCGGTGGTAACGAATTTGGTGTGCGCGCCGCCGTCGCTGACGCCCGGTATGGCGACCGGCGAAGTGGCGATTTCCTTCATCGCCGCCGGCGGCGTCATGATCATCTTGGTCTCGAACCCGCTCCCCAGCTCGCCCATGATGGCGATGTCCATCAGCACATCAAGCGAATGCTTGCCCTCCCGCTCGGCAATTTCGCGAATCGTATAGCCTTCGTATTTTTCCTGGAGGGCAAGGCCATCTGGTACATCGAGCGGAATCCAGCCGACCTTGATGTCATCGACGACATAGCCAGCCGCAAACAGCCCGCCGCGCTCATCATGCAGTGCCTTGAGCTGCTGACGGCGCTCGGGATCTTTGAACTTGGCGAGCTTCTCCTCAAGCGTCCCCAAGCAGGTGTCTCTCCAGATCGGGATGGCATCGGCGAGATTGTAATCCTCGAAAGTGAACTGCGAGGCGAAATTGGTGGTCAGCGCCTGGGCATAGACGCGCAGGCCCTCGACTTCGTTGAGTTGCTTGAGCCGGTCTATCGCCGCCCTTGGGGTCATCCGCGCGCCGCCGTGCTGGTTGAGTGCTCCTTCGGCCAGCAGTGCGTTCCAGATCACCGGCCTGCCGCTTTCGCGCGCCATGGTCTCGGCGATACTCAGATCGCCGGTCAACTGCGCAACGCCGCGCCCGGTGCTGCCCATCGTGCGGCAGAAAGCAGTGAGGTCGCGGGTGCTCATCGTATCGGTGACCATCGGGGTGCCGTCGAAGTCGAGCTGGACATTGCCGACATCGCCCAGAATCTGCGCGCTGATGCCGCAACCGCCGACTTCCATGCCTTCGCGCAGCAGGTCGCACATCTGCTCCAGCTCTTCGTCGGTGGCAGCGCGCTTTTTTGCCTCGTCGGTGCCGACGACATAGCCATAGAGCGGGGCCAGCGGCACGAAGGACATGATGTTGACCCCCTTGGGCGCGCGTTCGACGCTTTCGAGGTATTCCTTGAAGCTGACCCAGTCCCACGGCATGCCCTGCCGCATGGTTTCCAGCGGCACGGCCTCGTTGCGCACCAGGCTGAGCATGGTGCGCTCGCGATCTTCCGGCTTGCAAGGCGCAAAGCCGAAGCCGCAATTGCCGATCACCACGCTGGTAACCCCGTGCCAGCCCGACATGGTGCACCACGGATCCCAGAACAGCTGGCTGTCATAATGGGTGTGCAGGTCGACAAAGCCGGGCGCGACGATCTTGCCGGTGGCATCGATAGTCTGCTTGGCGCCCGCCACCGAAATATTACTGCCGATCTCGACAATCTTGCCGTCACGCACGCCAATATCGCCGCGATAGCGCGGCGTCTGCATGCCGTCGATGATCATCCCGCCTTTGATCACGAGATCGTATTGGAGGTGGCCATGCATCACGAACTCTCCGCGTTTTGCGAGTCTTCCCGCTTTCGGGAGGAATGTAACATGCGCGTTGCATTATGCTCAAGGAAAACCGCGATCAGCCTGCCTGACGCTTCGCGGTCCGGTCTTTGCGGTCCGGTCTTTGCGAATCGGTGCGCGAAATTGCGCCGGATGCGCCCATTTGCCGGCGCAACAGCCCCAAAAACCGCGACTTGACCAGCCCTCTGGCCAGATTGTCGTATCTATGTTAGAAAGGGACTCCAGCCGGGCTGCGCACAATAGCGCAACCGGCTCTTTTGCAGATGAAAGGGCGGGTTCGCCAAATCACGTTTGATTCCAAATTCCCCCCGGTATGCGGCCTCTCGTGTGCACGCCGTGGATGGCATCGGCTGTGCGACCCAACCCATAATTGAGAAGGATCGATACATGACGGCAAAGGCCAACGCCTTCGATGTCGGTGACTACGTCGTTTATCCCAAGCACGGGGTCGGCCGGGTGATCGAACTGCAAGAGCAGGAGATCGCCGGCATGCATCTCGAGCTCTATGTGCTGCGCTTCGAGAAAGAGCGCATGACGCTGCGCGTTCCGGTCGGCAAGGTCGAAGCCATCGGCATGCGCAAACTGTCTTCGGACAAGACCTTGCGCGAAGCACTGACCACGCTGGAAGGCAAGCCCAAGGTCAAGCGCACGATGTGGTCGCGCCGTGCCCAGGAATACGAAGCCAAGATCAATTCGGGCGATCTCGTTTCGATCGCGGAAGTGACCCGCGATCTGTTCCGCGCCGATGACCAGCCCGAACAGAGCTATTCCGAACGCCAAATTTTCGAGGCAGCCTCATCGCGCCTCGCACGAGAACTGGCGGCGATGGAAAAGACTGACGAGCCGGCCGCACTCAAGAAGATCCTGGCGATCCTCAACGAACATGCGCCGAAATACTACGAAAACGCAGCGGCTACGGCAGCGGCGGCGGCTGCAGAAGCGGCCGAGGCAGCCGAAGCACTCGCAACTGCTGAAACTGCCGAAACTGCTGAAACTGCCTGATTCGTTTCCGGCAGTGACCGTAAAAAGGGCCGTTCCGCAAGGAGCGGCCCTTTTCGCATGGCCGCTCGCAGGTTAAGACTGCGGCAAGGCCACTCCAGCCATGGCACTGGCTGGGTTTCTGGAGCTTCCCGCGATGCGCATGTCTCGATCAGCGATATTCGCCGGGCTGTGCCTGCTGGCCCTGCCAGGATGCATCGCCCGCACCGTGGCCAGCGTTGTCACGGCGCCGGTGCGCGTGGCCGGCAAGGCAGTCGATATGGCGACGACCAGCCAATCCGAAGCCGATGAGAAGCGCGGCCGCGATCTGCGGCTGCGCGAACAGCGACTTGGCGAGCTGGAACGGAGCCGCCAGAGGTATTCGCGGCAGTGCGCACAGGGCAGCGCTGCGGCCTGCGCGCGAGCGGACAACGATTTCGCCGAAATCGAGCGGATCAGGCCGCAGCCCGGCGCAGGCGGTCGTTGATCGCCAGGCCAATTCCCTCGTCCGGTACGGGCGCGGCGGCGATCCGGGGGCGCGGCGAGGCCGCCGCCTCATGCAGCACCGCATAAAGCCGCGCCGCCGCTTCCGCGAGGTCACCCGAGGCGGACAGGCACCTGTCGCCGGCTATCGCGCCGAAGCCGATATGAAACTCGTCGGCTGCGGCCTCAGTCGCACCGAGCCGCAGCGGCTTTCCCGGCGCATAGTGGCTGGCGAGTTGCCCGGGAGCCTCGATTCCCGATGATCCCGCACCGGTCGCAGGAGCGCTGCCGAGCGTGGCCGACAGTTCTGACACGGATACCGGCCCTGGGCGCAGCACCTGCCAATCCCCCCCTTCGCGCAATGCGATGATGGTCGATTCGATTCCCGCCTGGCACGCACCGCCATCGAGAATGAGCTCCACTTTGCCGCCCAGTGAAGCCGATACATGCTCGGCGCAGGTCGGGCTGACGCCGCCGCTGCGGTTGGCCGAGGGCGCGGCCAGCGGCAGGCCGGTAGCGCTGAGCAGGCTTTGCATGATCGGATGCGCCGGGCAGCGCAGCGCCACTGTCGGCAGGCCCGCAGTCACGGCCGGGGCAAGGCCGGCCCCATCGCGCAAAGGCAGCACCAGAGTAAGCGCGCCAGGCCAGAAATGACGCGCAAGCCCACGTGCCCGCGCATCGAACAGCGCCAGCTTTTCGGCCTGTTCCAGCCCCGCAACATGGACAATCAGCGGGTTGAAATCGGGCCGCCCTTTGGCGCGGTAGATCGCCGCCACCGCCGCCGCGCTGTCTGCTCGGGCAGCCAGGCCATAGACCGTCTCGGTCGGCACCGCGACCAGCCCGCCGCCGCGCAGCACTGCCGCCGCCTCGGCCACCGCCGCTGCGTCCGCCTTGCGCACATTTGCCGGGCTGTTTTCCGCCATGGCCTGCCGCTATAGGCGGATGCCAGCAAAGCCAAGGAAAAGCGCACCATGTCCTTTACGCCCCCCAGCAACGACCTCACTTTCGCCCTCAAGGTCAACGCCGGCATTGCCGAACTGGCAGAAAGTCCCCGCTTCGCTGCGGCGAGCGACGATGTTGTCGCTGCGATCGTCGAAGGCATCGGCCAGTTCGCTGCCGGCGAATGGGCGCCCTTGCAGCGAATCGGCGATACGCAAGGGGCCAAGGCAGGCAATGGCGTGGTCACGCTGCCCGCAGGTTTCGCCGAGGCCTATCACAGCTATGTCGAGCAGGGCTGGAACGCGATTTCCGGGCCGGAAACATTCGGCGGCCAGGGCCTGCCCTTCAGCCTGTCCTGCGCCGTGCTCGAAACGCTGGGCAATGCCAATCTCGCTTTCTCGCTGCTGCCGATTTTGACGGTCGGCGCGATAGAATCGATCCTGCATCATGGCAGCGCAGAGCAGCAGGCGCTCTACCTGCCGAAACTGGTCAGCGGCGAATGGAGCGGGACGATGAACCTGACCGAGCCGCAGGCGGGTTCCGATGTTGGCGCCTTGCGCACCATGGCCACGCCGGTTTCGGATGGCCCGCACGCCGGCAAATGGCGGATCAAGGGCACCAAGATCTACATCACCTGGGGCGAACATGACCTGGCCGAAAACATCATCCATCTGGTGCTGGCCCGCACGCCGGGTTCGCCAGCGGGCTCGCGCGGCATTTCGCTGTTCATCGTTCCCAAATACCTGCCCGATGCCGCGGGCGCACCGGGCCTGCGCAATGATCTTCGCGTCATCAGCCTTGAGCACAAGCTCGGCATCCACGCCTCGCCAACGTGCGTGATGAGCTATGGCGACAACGACGAATGCATCGGCGAGCTCATCGGCCATGAGAACGACGGGCTGAAATGCATGTTCACCATGATGAATTCGGCGCGAATCAATGTCGGCAGCCAGGGTGTGCAGCTCGCCGGCCGCGCCACGGCGCAGGCCATGGCTTTCGCGTCAGAGCGGGTGCAGTCCGCACGGGCAGGTTCGGCTGACAAGGCCCCGGTGGCAATCGTCGAGCATCCCGATGTCCGCCGGATGCTGCTGCGCATGCGCGCGCTGACAGAAGCCGCGCGGGGCCTGCTCTATTTCACCGCCGGCCAGGTTGATCGCGGCGCGCTGGGCGATGAAGCCGCGGCGCGGCGCGCCGACCTGCTGGTGCCGCTGCTCAAGGCCTGGGGCACTGACATCGGCATGGAAGTGACCAGCCTCAACATTCAGGTGCATGGCGGCATGGGCTTCATCGAGGAAACCGGCGCGGCCCAGTTGTTTCGCGATGCACGCATTCCGCCAATCTATGAAGGCACCAATGGCATCCAGGCCGCAGACCTCGTCACCCGCAAGCTGGGCCTGGAACAGGGCGCCGTGCTGGCGGCGCTGATGGCCGAGATTGTGCGCGAAGCGATGGATGAGACTGCTCTGGCCGCGCTGGCGAACGATTGCGCAGCGATCAGCGTCTGGATGCTCGATGAGGCCAGCCTCGATGACAAGTTGGCGGGCAGCGTGCCCTATCTGACGATGTGCGCGGTGGCGGTCGCGGGCTGGCAACTGCTGCGTCAGGCGCAAGCTGCCGGTGGGGCGGACGTTCCTGTCGGGCTGGCGAGGTCCAAGCCGGTGGTTGCGCGCTATTTCCTCGACCATGTGGTGCCCGAGGCAGCAGGTCTGCGCGCCTCGGCCACGTCCGGGGCGGCGCTGCTCTATGCGCTCGATGCGGCGACGCTGGCGGGATGAGCCTGCCGCACGACGAACTGGCGCGGATTGCATCGGCACTCGAGCGGCTCGCCCCGCCCGCCGCCGCCGCGCCAGGCTGGCTGGAGCACCCCGCCTATGTCTGGCAGGGCCTGTCGGCGCGCGCGGTCACGCAGCTCGAAGCCCCCGCACTGGCCCTGCTGCGCGGGGTTGATGCGCAAAAGGCGCTGGTCGCCGAGAATGTTTCACGGCTGGCGCGCGGCCATGCCGCCCATGACATGCTGCTGTGGGGCGCGCGCGGCATGGGCAAATCAGCCCTGCTGCGCTCGGCTGTGGCGGCGACGCAGGTGGTTCAGCCCCGGCAAATCGCGCTGGTGCAGGTCGCGTCCGATGCCCTGTCTTCGCTCACTGCGCTGTTCGGCGCATTGGGCAAGATCGAACGCCGGTTTCTGGTCTATATCGACGATCTTGGCTTCGAGGACGGCGACAGCAGCGGGCCTCGGGCACTGAGAAGTTGGCTGGAAGGCGGCGTTGAAGCCCGGCCCGGCAATGTCCGGATTGCAGTCACATCGAATCGCCGCGCCATCGTGCACCGGCATCTGTCCGAACAGGATGATCCGGTTAACCCCCGCGATGCCGTCGACGACAAGCTCGCGCTGGCTGACCGGTTTGGCCTCTCGATCGGATTTCACAATTGCAGCCAGGATGATTACCTGGCGATTATCACCGGCTATGCCGAGGAATACGGCCTCGCATGGTCCGAGGCCGAAGCGCTCGAATGGTCGAGGCGGCGTGGCGCGCGGTCAGGCCGGGTCGCCTGGCACTATGTCACGGAACTGGCCGGGCGGGCCGGGGTGTCGCTGTGATGCTTACTGAGAGACGCGAACTTCGTCAAACTTGAAGTCGGCTTGCATTTTGCGAATCGGATCGGAGAGTTCGCGCTGCGACGGCATTTTCGCAGTAACCACGGGCTTGGGTGCCGCAGTTGGCGGGGCGCCCGGTGCGATGACGCGCCAGATCACGCCGCCGGTATCGTCACTGACCAGCAGGCCGCCGCCTTTGTCCCAGGCGAGCCAGACCGGCCGGCCATGCGCTTCGTTGCTTTTGCCCGAGAGGAAACCGGTGAGCACCGGCTGGGGCTTGCCCAGCGGATTGCCGTTGGCGTCGAAGCCGACGAACACCACATCATAGCCCGAGAGCGGCTTGCGGTTCCAGGAGCCGTGGCGGGCAATGAACGCGCCGTTGGCAAATGCCGGGCCGAGCCGCTGGCCGCCAGACGCAAAACGCAGACCAAGCGCTGAAACATGCGCGCCGAGGGCAAATTCGGGCTTGCGCGCATATTCGGTGAGAAATTCCGGCATCGGATCCTTCACCCGCCAATCGATCATGTCCCGCCAATAGACCCAGGGCCAGCCATATTGGACCCCGATAGGCACATTGGTGAGGTAGTCCGGCACAAGATCGGGCCCAAGCATGTCGCGCTCCTGCACGGTGGCCCAAAGCTCGCCGGTGGAAGGATTCCAGTCCATGCCATTGGGATTGCGCATGCCGTTCGCGTATTGTCGGCTCTTGCCGCTCGCCAGATCGAGTTCCCAGATCGCGGCCCGGCCCTGTTCGATCACCATGCCGTCTTCGCCGATGTTGGAGGCAGAACCGACCGCGACATAGAGCTGCTTGCCGTCCGGGCTGAGCTGGAGATTGCGCATCCAGTGGTTGCCCGCGCCCGGCAAGTCCATGAGTTTCTTCGGTTCTGTGGTAAATTCCGTGGTGCCGGGTGCGAAATCGAAGGCCAGCACGGCGTCGTGATTGGCGACATAGAGTTTGTCCGCTGCCCAGGCCATGCCCGACGGCGAGGCAAGCCCCGCGCTGCGCAAGGTAAAGCGTGCCTCCGCAGCGCCATCGCCGTCGGCGTCGCGCAGCAGGACGATGCGGTTGGGCGATTCGCCGCCTGCTCCCACCCGGCCGATGAAGAGCTTCATGAAAAAGCCGGTGAAGGCATTCGATGACTGGCGCGGCGGCGAATTGGTCTCAGCGACCAGCACATCGCCATTGGGCAAGGCGAGCACAGTGCGCGGATGATCGAGCCCTTCGGCAAACCGCGTGACCGCAAGCCCCGCTGCCGCCTTGGGTGCCTCGCCTTTGGCCCAGCCGACCGGATCGACCAGCCCGACGCTGGGGATAAATTCCGTTTCGGCCTCGACCAGCAGCGGCTCCTTGCCAGTCGTCGCCATCGGATCAAGATCGGAGGGATTGCCCCGCATCACCCAGCCAGCGAACACAGCCAGGGCCAGGGCGATGACGCCCAGCCAGACGAAAATCTTGCGTTTGCTTTCGCTCATGCGGGCATGCGATAAACACCAAGACGCTTTGCGGCAATGGCACTCTCGCCTAAGCCATGCGCCATGTTCGATCTTGCGCCAGATCCCGGCCTCGCAAAGCCCGAGCTCTATGCCGCGTTGGCTGATGCTGCGGAGGCGATAACTGCCGGCGAACCGGACGGCGTGGCCAACATGGCCAATGTCGCCGCGCTGATCTGGCATTCCGTGCCCGGGCTCAACTGGGCAGGTTTCTATCGCGTCGCGGCAGGCGAACTCGTGCTCGGGCCGTTCCAGGGCAAGCCCGCCTGCATCCGCATTCCGCTTGGCAACGGCGTTTGCGGCACAGCGGCGGCGCTGGGCGAAACCCAGCTGGTTGCCGATGTGCACGCGTTCCCTGGCCATATCGCCTGCGATGCCGCCAGCTGCTCCGAACTGGTCGTGCCGGTGGTGCGCGGGGGAGCGGTTGTGGCCGTGATCGATCTCGACAGCCCCCTGCTCGCCCGCTTCGATGCCGAAGATGCCCTGGGTATCGAGCGCCTCGCCGCGCGGATTGCCGCGGTAATCTGACCCGGCGAGCCTGCCCCGATGTGGGACATCACCAATCTGACCAGGCGGCCGCGCTTGGTTTTTCGCAGCTTACGATGCTAAATTTCGGGTTAAGGCCGCGAATCCACTGCGGGCCGAATGGGGATTGCTATGTCTATTCGCCGAATTGCCATGACTTGCGGGCCACTGGCCGGCCTTGCGCTGGCCCTGGGCCTGGCGACGAGCGCTGCGGCACAGTCATATGGCAATTTGCCAGCAATGCCGAATATGGGGCCGAATATTGGGCCGAATATGGGCCCGAACATGAGTATGCCTGCCGCTCCGGCGCTGCCCGGACTGCCCGCTGCGCCTTCGCTGCCTAGCGCGCCCGATATGCGCCCGGACTGGCAAGGCGCCTCCTCGCCGTTGATGCCCGATCCGCGCACGCGCGATGCCTGGATGGACGAGTGCCATCGCCGCACCGAGATGTATTACGGCGGCTATCGCAAACGCCGCCACCACCGCGATGACCGGGGCCACAATGACCGCGGCCGCGACGATTACCGGCGTGATGATCGCGGTTACAGCTATTGCGAGGCCTATTTCGAGGATTATTACCGCACCTATGCCCAGCGCGGCCACGGCTATGCCCATGCCATGCCGGCCCATACCATGCCGATGATGATGCAGACGCGTGCGCCGGAGTGCCATGAGGTCGTGACGACCGAATATGTGCCGATTCGCACCCGTAACATCCCGCGCCGCCCGGCTCCTCGGCGCGTCGTTCCCGACAAGCGGGTGCGCGACAAGCGCATGCTGATAGATTGATTATCCAGCTTGATCGCGGCGGGATCAGATCCCGCCGCCGGTCAGCCGCTGGCAGATCAGGTCGAGCTGATCGAGGGTGCGATAACGAATCGTGACCGCGCCCGAGCGCGGGTCCGCATCGGCATTGATCCGCACCGCGAGCCCGAGAAATTCCTCAAGGTGGCTTTGCACGGCGGCAATATCGGCGGCGTCCTCTGATTGACGCGCCTGACGCGTCCGCCGCAGGGTGCCTTCGCCTTGCTGGCGCTGGCGCACCAGGCGCTCAACTTCGCGTACCGAAAGATGCTTGACCACCGCGGCCTCGGCGATTGCCTCGGCATTCTCGACCCCGATCAGCGCGCGGGCATGGCCCATGGCCAGTTTGCCGGTTTCGACCAGCGCCAGGACTGGTTCGGGCAGCGCCAGCAGGCGCTGCAGATTGGCGACGTGGCTGCGCGACTTGTCGACCATGCGGGCGATCTCGGCCTGGGTCAGCCCTTCGCGCGACGCCAGCCGCTGATAGGCGCGCGCTTCTTCAATCGGATTGAGGTCCTCACGCTGCAAATTTTCGATCAGGGCCAGCGCCATGACTTCGCGTTCGCCCAGATCGCGGATTAGTGCTGGGATTTCATGGAGTTGTGCCTTCTGCGCGGCGCGCCAGCGGCGCTCGCCGGCAACCAATTGATAGCGTCCGTCGGCTTGTGGACGCACGATCACCGGCTGGATTACCCCCCGCGCGGCAATCGAAGAGGCAAGTTCATCGAGCGCGGCTTCATCGAAATGGCGACGCGGCTGTTCGGGGTGCGGCGCTATCGCCGAAACGGCGAGTATGGCCAGCCCCGACGTCTGCTGCGCCCCGCTTTCGCCAGCCGGGCGCGCCACCACCAAAGGCTCTTCCCGGCGGATTTCGCCCATCAGCGCGCTAAGGCCGCGCCCCAGCGCCATCGGCTTGCGGCGGGGCGCGGTCGCCGCATTCTCATCAATCCGGGCGTCAGATGGGGTCGAATCGTCACTCATGCCGCTTTCCTCTGTTCGGGCAGGCGGGCGATCAGTTCCCGTGCCAAGGCCATGTAGGCCCTGCTGCCCGTGCAATTGATATCATAAACCAGCGCCGGCAGGCCATGGCTCGGCGCTTCGGAAAGCCGGACATTGCGCGGGATCACGGTTTCGAACACCAGATCGCCAAGGCACGAGCGCACATCCTCGGAAACCTGATCGGTCAACCGGTTGCGCCGATCGAACATGGTCAGCGCCACACCGACAATGCCGAGCTGCGGATTGAAGCGCTGCTGCACGCGCTCGACCGTCTGCAGCAGATGACTGAGCCCCTCCAGCGCAAAGAATTCGCACTGGAGCGGCACCAGCAGGGTGTCGGCCGCTGTCAGCGCATTCAGCGTGAGCAGCCCGAGCGAGGGCGGGCAATCGATCACGCAGATATCGAAACGCACCGCCTGCGCCAGGATCTTGCGCAAACGGCCAGTGCGATCCTCGACCGAAACCAGCTCCACTTCGGCGCCCGAAAGATCGACTGTGGCGGGAACGATCTCGAGCCCCGGGATGTTGGTCGGCTGCGTGCATTCAGCGAGCGGCGCATTTTCGATGAGCAGGTTATAGCTCGAACTGGCCCGCAGTTCGCTGCCGATACCAAGCCCTGTGGAGGCATTGCCTTGCGGATCGAGGTCGATCAGCAACACTTTCCACCCCGTCGCCGCCAGCGCCGTGGCAATGTTGATCGCTGTCGTGGTCTTGCCGACCCCACCTTTTTGGTTGGCAATGGCGATGGTGATCACGATTTGCGTCCTTCCCGGGCCTGCAATGTGCCCGTCACGATTCCGGCTTCCGGGTCGGTCAGCGATTGTTTCACGTGGAACAGGTGATGCCAACCCCGCAGCTCCTGCAATTCCTGATGCGCCGAACGCCCCTTCGGCAACAGCCATAGCGTGTCATTTGTGGAAAAACGCGCGGATAAGTCGAGCAATCTGCCAAGCGGCGCGAAAGCGCGGGCCGAAATCACTGCCATCGGCGCAGTTGCCAGCTTTTCCAGCGGAGCCCCCACCACGCGTACGCGCGCCAGACCCAGCGCAAGACGCGTCCTTTCGAGCCATTCTGCACGCAAACCGCGCGATTCGACGAGAACCACCTCCCACTCCGGATGCAGCGCAGCGATCACCAGCCCCGGAAAGCCCGCCCCGGAACCCAGATCGAGCCAGGGCGAGAGCAATTCGCCTGGAGCAAGCAGCAGCAGTTGTGCCGAATCGGCAATATGGCGCTGCCACACGGCGGCAAGGCTCGCCTCGGAGACCAGATTCTGGCGCTGGTTCTCTGCGGTCAGCAACGATGCAAGCTGCTCAAGCCGCGCGAAAGCAGCGTCATCGCAGTCGGGCAGCCCGCGCAGCCAGTCGCGCGCCGCGTCTTCGCTGGAAATCATGCCACTATCCCAGCCACCGGACGCCGCGCATGGACCAGCAGCGCCGCAAGCGCCGCCGGCGTTACCCCGGGGACGCGCCCCGCCGATGCCAGGGTCGCCGGGCGGGCGCGGGTCAAGCGCTCCACCATCTCGTTGGATAGCCCGGGGATCGCGGCATAGGCAAAGTCATCGCCCAGCGGCAGCGCCTCGCTGGCCCTGAGTTCGCGCAGCTCGCTATCCTGGCGCGCCAGATAGGGCGCATAGGCCGCGTCTTCGGCAACTTCGTCGGCAAGGTCCGCATCGCCTGGCAGGCCCTGCGCGATAAACGGCGTAAGCGCGGCAAGATCGACTCCGCCAAAGCGCAGCCATTCGCGCAAGGCCAACCGCCCCGTGTCCGGGCGCACCGGCAGGCCAGCAGCCGCGAGCGCATGGGCGGTTACTTCGGTTTCGAGGGAAGCCTCCAGCACCGCCTTCGCCTCGCTGCGCCGTTCGAACCACTCTGCCCGCGCTGGGCCGACACAACCTGCACCCAGCGCCAGCGGGGTCAGCCGGGTCGAGGCATTGTTCGCGCGCAGCCGCAGCCGGTATTCGGCGCGCGCAGTGAGCATACGATAGGGCTCGGAGACGCCCTGCAGCGTCAGATCATCGATCATCACCGCCATATAGGAGTTTGCCCGGTCGAGCGGCGCCGGTTCGCGGCCAAGCACGGCTGCGGCGGCATGCATCCCGGCCACCAACCCTTGCGCCGCCGCTTCCTCATAGCCGGTCGTGCCATTGATCTGACCGGCACAATAGAGCCCCGGGATGGCGCGCAGCTCGAGACTGGGCCGCAATGCACGCGGATCGATGTGATCGTATTCGACCGCATAGCCCGGAACCACAATTTCGACCGCCTCAAGCCCATCCATGGTGCGCAGCATGGCGAGCTGGACATCCGCCGGCAGCGAAGTGCTGATCCCGTTGGGATAGACCAGATGCGTATCGAGGCCCTCAGGCTCCAGAAACACCTGATGCGAATTGCGGTCAGCAAAGCGGTGGATCTTGTCTTCGATCGACGGGCAATAGCGCGGCCCCTGCGCACCGATCGCGCCGGAAAACAGCGGTGAGCGGTGGAGATTGGCGCGGATGACAGCATGGCTGCGCTCGTTCGTCCGGCTGATCGCGCAAAACACCTGCGGATTGGCGCGCGCCGGCGTCATGGCAGACATGCGCCACGGCTCAGTATCGCCCGGCTGTTCGGGGAGCCGCGCCCAATCGATAGTCCGGCCATCGAGCCGGGGCGGGGTGCCGGTCTTGAGCCGCGCCATCGGCAGATCGGCCGCACGCAGCTGGCGCGCGAGCATTTGCGCCGAAGCCTCGCCGATCCGCCCGCCGGTCATCCACTCCTCACCGCGAAACAATGTGCCGCCCAGGAATGTGCCCGTGCAGAGCACCACAGCGCGTGCCGCCAAGCTGGTGCCGTCGGCAAGCAGCACGCCGACCGCGCGGCCGCCCTCCAGCTCCAGACCCGCCGCTTCGCCGGCCACCAGTGTCAGATCGCCTTGTTCGCGCAACAAGGCCTGGATTGCCGCCTTGAACAGCTTGCGGTCAGCCTGGACACGCGGCCCCTGCACCGCGCTGCCCTTGGAACGGTTGAGCATCCGGTAATGGATCGCTGCCGCATCTGCCGCCCGCGCGATCAGCCCGTCAAACGCATCAACCTCGCGCACCAAATGGCCCTTGCCCAGCCCGCCAATCGCCGGATTGCAGCTCATCGCGCCAATCGCATCGAGATCGAAACTGACCAGTGCCACCTTCGCGCCCATACGCGCCGCCACAGCCGCCGCCTCCACGCCAGCGTGGCCGCCGCCGATAACGATGATGTCGAAGGAATTGGTTGAACGGGCCATGGTGCCCAGCGGCTTTAGCCGAGCGGACAGGCGGGGTCAAAAGCAGCGTTGTTTCACGTGGAACATCACTTGTGGTATTATGTAGTAGACGCACCAATACATAGGCCTTGGTCATCCCTCGTGGTGGGGGCTGTCATCGTTTGCGGTGCTTTAGCTTGCGGGGCGTTAGGGCGTCCGCTTCACGCATTCTTCGTCCATACCGTTATGTCGGTTGAGGACGTGCCATTCAAAATCGACTTTGTCTTTCTCAGGACTCGTCACACTCGCTCGCCCAGCGAATTCGGTTCGTCGCCGATCTCCATAGATATCGAGATAATCGACGGCACCCCAGATGAAAATATTGGTTCGTCCCGCAAGAACATCTTCGAAGGTTTCCCAAAGAATTGGCTTTTGACAAATTGCAGTGAGCGACTGGCCCGGCCCCACGGCGGCGGGTCCATCGTCAAAATTGGGGGCGTCTTCGGGAAATGGAAAATCTTTGTGGAGCATGGAAGTAGCAATCCAGCTCCCATGCCCCCAAACCATTCTGGCCGGCGTGTTCCCGCAATTTTTGAACCTCAGTTGTGGATGCCATTGGTTGCCATAGCTAAAGCCTATCACGTCATCGAACGACATATATGCTTTGAGTTCACGTTTAGCGATGTCGCGCGCAATGATGTTGGCGATTCGCGTTTCGTGGAAGGTCGTCCAGACCAATCCGACGCCGATCAAACTAGCCACCATGCCAATGATCGCGGCGATCCCCATGTGCGCCGTCCAGGCCGCAGTTATGCGTTGTGCCTCAAGGCCATATTCCTTGCGGTCGCCCTCGCGGGCAGCCTCGCGTTCTTCGTTTATGCATTTCGCCTTGTCCGTTCCGGCGAGGGGGCTGCAGCGATCTTTTATTATTATGTCGCGGCGCTGGGCATAATTATGGGAACGGTTTTTAGCGGCCTGCTCATATCTAGCCTGTAGCGATGATGCACTACTGAATAGCCAGTAAGCACCGCCGCTAGCGAAGAAGATGCAGAACGCTAGTCCAAGCGCAATGATGATGCTGCGAGAGCCTCTAAGCATTGTACCAGAACCACCGCTGTGAATTTACCCCGGCTCAGCTTGTTCCTGATATTCGGCTCAAAGTCCATTGCGCCACTGCTGACTATCCTCCCCTCCTCTTCAGGGGAGGGGATCGAGGGGTGGGGGCTTTCCGGCATGCCCACCGCTCGTGCGACCGCGCCCACCCCAACCCCTCCCCTGAAGGGGAGGGGCTTCAGAATGATCTCACTTCAATATTATCAATCACTTGCCGATACAGAACCGCCCGAACAGCGCATCCAGCATATCTTCGCTCGTCGTCCGGCCCAGCAGCGCATCGAAGGCCAAGCGCGCCAGGCGCAGGAACTCCGCGGCAAGCAATGGGTCGCCATGGCCCACCGCTGCCAAAAGCGCCGCCTCGGCCTCAGCAAGCAAGCGATGCTGGCGGACATTGAGCGCAGCCTGGCCCGGGCGCGGCAGACTGGCGCGGGCTGTCTCGACCAGATCGCGGCGCAGCGCTGCAATGCCCTCACCGGTCAGCGCGGAGACCCGGTGGCGCGGGGCGGCTTTGGCTGGGCTCTCGGGACGGTCAATCTGCGGCGCGATCTCCCAGGCGCTCGCCGGCCCCTCACCCTCAGGCCCCAGCCAAAGCACCAGATCGGCCTCGGCCATGGCCGCCTGCGCCCGGCCAATGCCGATAGCTTCGACCGGATCGTCCGCCGCCTCGCGCAGCCCGGCGGTGTCGGCAAAGCGAAATGGGACACCTGAGAGCGCCACCGAATGATGCAGCACATCGCGCGTGGTCCCCGCAATTGGCGTGACAATCGCGACCTCACTCTCAACCAAAGCATTGAATAGAGTGCTTTTTCCAAAATTTGGTGGACCTGCCAGAACCACCCGGTAGCCATCGCGCAACAGTTCGGCGCGCGGCGCGGCCAGCCAATCGGCCAATTCACCGCGCAGGCCATCCAGCCTTCCCGCGAAATTGCTGGGCAACTGCGACACATCGTCCTCATCGGCGAAATCGAGCACCGCCTCCAGCGCCGCCGAGCTATCCAGCAGCCGTTCGCGCCAGTCTTCCACGGTCCGCGAAAGGCCGCCGCCGGCCATGGCCTGCGCGCTCCTGCGCTGCAGTTCGGTCTCGGCTGAAAGCAAATCGGCCAGCCCCTCGGCCTCCGCGAGATCGATCTTGCCGCCAACGAAAGCACGCCGGGTGAATTCACCAGAAGTTGCGCGGCGCAACTTTGGCAGGGCGGCCAGCGCCGCCTCGATTGCGGCAATCACCGCTCGGCCGCCATGGCAATGCAGCTCGGCGATATCTTCACCAGTGGCCGTTGCGGGACCGGGAAGCCACAGCACAAGTGCCCGGTCGAGAACTTCGCCAGCGTTGTCACGCAGCCGCACGCTAATCGCCCGGCGGGGCTCGGGCAGCTCGCCGGCCAGCGCCATCAACGCCTCCCCGGCATGCGGCCCGCTGATCCGGATCACACCGATTGCGGCAGGCGGCGAGCCGCTGGAAAGGGCGAAAATCGTATCTGTCATTGTTGGCTGGGCAAGCGTCTCGGCTATTCGCCTTTCTTCTTGCCGCCCATTGCCCCGCCTGCAGCAAGCGCGGCCCCGCCAGCGAGAAGATGCTGGAACATTTTCAGCCCCATCTCACCCATCGGCGCAATCTGCTTGGCCAGGTCCTGCAACTGGTCAAGACTGCCCGCGCCCTGCATCAGCTTGGCCACAGCCTCGCCATAGGCCTCGTTGGCCTTGGAAACATCGGGCAAGCCGAGCAGGCGGCGCGCCTCTTCGGGAGTACAGTCGAATTCGACATTGACCTTCATTGCCTGAGCTCCAGGAAGACACGGGGTTGCCAAGCTGACACGCAGTCTTGGCAAAGTCCATCATCGGCGCATAGTAGCGCCAGATTCGTTTCGAGGAGAGATGACATGCCAACCAATACCTCCATCCCGACGCTCGACGGCAAGGACAGCTTCCCGGCACTGGTTATCAAGCCTGCCGGGGGCCCGCGCGGTGCGATTATCGTGATCCAGGAAATTTTCGGGGTGAACCCCGGCATTGCCAAGAAAGCGGAAGACTGGGCGGCCGCCGGCTATCTGGCGGTTGCGCCTGATGTCTTCTGGCGCCAGCAACCGGGCCTCGAATTCAATCCCGATGTGCCCGAGGAGTTCCAGCAGGCCATCGGCTTCATGATGAAGCACGATTTCGAACTCGGCATCCGCGATGTCGAAGCGGTGGTCCGCTGGATCCGCAAGGAAGCCGGCGTGGCAAAAGTCGGCCTCGAAGGCTTCTGCATGGGCGGCAAGATTGCCTATATGGCGGCGGCGCGCACCGATGTGGATGCCTCAGTCGGCTATTACGGCGTCGGCCTCGACCAGATGCTGGGCGAAAGCCACGCGATCGCCAATCCGCTGATGCTGCATGTGCCCACCGCGGACGGCTTTGTCCCGCCCGAAGCCCAGTCGGCAATGCACGCCGGGCTCGATGACAATGCCCATGTGACAATCCACGACTATCCCGGGCTCGATCACGGTTTCGCCGACACCTTCGGCGCGCGGCGCGATGCGACCGGGGCCGCGCTGGCGGAGAAGCGGACGGCGGAGTTTTTTGCGGCGCATGTGGGCTAGGGGCCCGACGACACTAGGGCTACCTAGCCCATAAGCCCGAGCACATGCGGGCTGACCTCGTGGAGACCCTCCCAGATCATCTTGCCGGCAACATAGACGATTACCGCAAGGCCAACCCAGCCGATCCAGCGGAAGCGCTCGATGTATTTGGCGATGACATTGGCGGCAATACCCATCAGCACGACCGCGACGATCAGGCCGACAATCAGAATGCCGGGATGATCGCGCGCCGCGCCGGCGACGGCGAGCACATTATCGAGGCTCATCGAGACGTCAGCGAGCGCAACTGCCCAGGCGGCTGACGCAAAGCTCTTGGGTGCGGTGATGCCTGAATGCTCGTCGCCTTCGATCTCGGGCGAACCCGGCGATTCAGTCGGCGAATGCCCCTTGATGTCGCGATACATCCGCCAGGCCACCCACAGCAGCAGGATACCGCCGGCCAGAACCAGCCCAACTATGCCGAGCAGCCAACTGACCGTGAGTGCAAAGAATACCCGCAGCACCAAGGCGGCCATCACGCCGATCGCGATGACTTTCTTGCGCTGATCGGCCGGCAGTCCCGCCGCGAGCGCGCCGACAACAATGGCATTGTCACCCGCCAGCACGATGTCGATCATCAGTACCTGAAGGAATGCCGAGAAGGCCGCCGGGCTGGTGATGTTCGAGAAATCGTTGACGATATGACCCCAGATTTCGGCGGGGCCGCCAAGCGACTGGGCAGTGGTTGCGGCAAGGATCAGCAATTCGTTCACGGTCTATTGCTCCGCCTACTGGTTCATCGTCGCGAAGAAATCTTCGTTGCTTTTGGAATCCTTCATCTTGTCGAGCAGGAATTCCATGGCATCGATGGTGCCCATCTGCATGAGAATGCGGCGCAGCACCCACATTTTGCTGAGCTTGTCCTTCTCGACCAGCAGCTCTTCCTTGCGGGTGCCGGACTTGCCGACATCCAATGAGGGGAAGATGCGCTTGTCGGAAACCTTGCGGTCGAGCACGATTTCCGAGTTACCGGTGCCCTTGAATTCCTCGAAAATCACTTCGTCCATGCGGCTGCCGGTGTCGATCAGGGCGGTGGCGATGATCGACAGCGAACCGCCCTCCTCGATGTTGCGCGCCGCGCCGAAAAAGCGCTTGGGGCGTTGCAGGGCATTGGCATCGACGCCGCCGGTCAGCACCTTGCCCGGCGGCGTTGATGCCAATGCACTGCAACGTCCGAAGCGCTTTTTCGGTGCCGCACGGAACATTGAGGAAGGCGGTTCGCTGTCGATCATCGCCACCGCCCTGATCGATACCGGCAGCCGCATGGACGAGGT
>JANPOS010000028.1:0-9493 GCA_031428115.1 Novosphingobium sp.
CACGACTGCCATCACCGGGAAATGCTTACCCATCAGTTCGCGGTATACCGCGCCGATCTCCTTGCCATTGGCCACATAGTCAGTGCGACTGGTGATGTACCAGGTCATGCGGACGACATGCTCTGGCCGGGCATGGGCTTCCGCCATAATCGCGATGATATTTTCAAGGCACTGTCGAAATTGCGCAACCAGTCCGTTGGGAAAAACGCCTTGCGTATCCCAACCGATAATCCCCGCGAGAAACACCTGTTCACCGCGCGTTGCGATGCCGTTGGCATAGCCCTTCGGTCGCGGCCATCCCGCGGGTTGCAGCAATTTCATCGGCTTTCGTCCCTTCACCTTGACTCGCCTATAACTAGGGTAGATATTTTAACCTTGAAATAATGTCCAGAGCGGAGATGGACTCGATGTTCAAGCCTGCCGAGCGTATTGTTCACAAGCCCGATCCTGGTATCTGGCCCGGCGCTGCGGAAGCGGCTGCATCACGGTTTTTCTCGCCCGTACAGATCGGACCCGTTGCGCTGGCCACCCGCACATGGATACCCGCGATGGTGCCATGGCGCGCCACCGATGACGGCTTCGTCAATCAGGACGTGATTGACTGGTATGCCCGCTTTGCGCGTGGCCGACCCGGCGCTATCGTGGTGGAGGCCACCGGCATTCGTGATGTACCAAGCGGACCACTGCTGCGGATCGGTGATGATCGCTTCATCCCCGGTTTGAGCGAACTGACACGGGCTGTGCACGAAGCGAGCGGTGGCGAGACAAAGCTCCTAATCCAGCTTATCGACTTCCTGGCGATCAAGCGCAGGCCGGACCGCACGGCCTTCCTGACCCGCTTCCTCGGCATCACGGGCGCACTGCGCGAGGCGACAGGCAAGAGCGATGACGCTGACTTGCGCGACGCGCTGATCGCGATGCCCGATGCGGACTTGCAAGCAATCCTCGATCCCCGCGACTGGGAATCCTTGAGCGTTGGTTTCCGCGAACGCGTGACGGATATTGACAGGCCCCACATCGCGGCCCTGCCGCATATGCTCCCGACCCTGTTCGCCGACGCGGCAGTGCGCGCCGAGACTGCCGGGTTCGATGGGATCGAACTGCATTATGCTCATGCCTATACCATGGCCTCTTTCCTTTCTGCCCGGAACAGCCGCACCGATGGATATGGGGGTGCACGTGAGCAGCGCATCAAACTGCCGCTGGAGGTCTATGGTGCTGTGCGGGCACGCGTCAGACCGGAAACCGCTGTAGGGTGCCGCTTCCTGGCCGAAGAATGTATCTCTGGCGGAAACGGTGTGGACGACACAGCATGGTTCGGCGCGGAATTCGCCAGGGCAGGCATGGACTTCCTCTCACTCTCGCGCGGCGGCAAGTTTGAGGATGCAATGCAACCGCGGGTAGGCGAAGCGGCTTACCCCTATACCGGCCCCAGCGGCTATGAATGCATGCCGCAGTTCATTTCAGATGCCAAAGGTCCGTTCGGGCGCAATCTGCTGGCGGCCTCCGCCATCCGGAAGAGTGTTCGCGAAGCCGGGTTTGAGACGCCGGTCATCGTCGCAGGGGGTGTTCACAGCTTTGCCATGGCGGAGGCTATGCTCGAACGAGGCGAGGCCGATATCGTCGCCGCCGCACGCCAGTCGCTGGCCGATCCCGACTGGTTCCTGAAGGTACGCACCGGCCATGGCGAAGCGGTGCGTGGGTGCGAATTCTCAAATTATTGCGAGGGGCTCGATCAGAAGCACAAGCAGGTTACCTGCAAATTATGGGACCGGATCGAGGTAAAGACGCTTAGTGCCGGACTGGCCAGCGATGGCAAGCGCCGGCTGACAGCACCCGAATGGAGCGCGCCCGATCAGGTCCCCTCTGCGTAAAAATTGCTGACCAGTTGGCGGAAGCGCGAGGCCTGTTCGATCATTGTCCAGTGGCCGCACTTTCCAATCAGGTGGAGCTGCGAATTCTTGATGTGCTGATGCAGGTTCCACGACACCATTGGATCGACCACCCGGTCGTCGCGGCCGTGAATGATCAGCGTTTCGTGCGTAATCTGCATCAGATCGGCAATCGGCAGCGTCTGCGCGTCGAGCCAGCGCTGGCGGGGAGCAGGGAACAGCCGCCCGAAATGATCGAGCGCGCCGGGCCGCTGCGTGGCTTTGAGCCGCATGGCCACCAACTCGTCGGTAACGAGCGACTGATCATAAGCCATCACGCTCATCGCGCGTTTCATATGATCGAGCGTCGGCTCAAAGTTCCACAAAAGTTCGAGATTCTCGTTCACCCGGGTCGGCCAGCCACCCGGTCCCATCAGCACCAGGCGGTCGAACAATTCGGGGCGATGGCGCGCAAGCCAAAGCGCCAGTGAGCCGCCAAAGCTGTTGCCCAGCACATGGGTGCGCTCAACGTCCAGCGTGTCGAGCAGTGCAAACACTTGGTCCACCCAGCTATCCATGAACTTGAATTCGAAATCCTTGGGCGTTTCCGTATACCCGAACCCCACAAGATCGGGGGCGATCACACGGTACTGCTGGTTCATGACCGGGATCAGCCCGCGCCAGTTGGCCCAGGCTGTTACACCAGCGCCAGACCCATGGAGCAGCAACAGAGCCTGGCCCTCGCCGCTGTCATGGACATGCGTGCGGTACCCGCATGTCTCGACCATTTTTCCGATTTCCGGGTTATCCGTCATAAAGCCTGCTCCTCACCAAGCCTCCATTTATTCAACTATCAATTGAATATCAATGAAATTTGTTTGGAGGGTAAGCGAGCAGGCGGGGCGGAGGACAACCGCCGGCAATTTCCAGAAGGCAGAATTGCGCGATCGATTTTCGGCGTCAGTTTGATTGGTTGGTCAACACATTTGCCTCTGGACAAGCCAGAGTTTTGCTTTAAGCTTAAAATAAATCGGCGTGCATGGGGAGAAAAGTGCGAGATGGACGCGCAAGGGTACATCGATCAGCGGCGGCGCACGTTCTTGCAGTCGGCAGCGATTGGGCTGTTCGCATTTTCGGTGTCCGGGTGCGATGCATTGATGAGTCCGGAGCAAGCACGCGAAAGTGGCGCTGATTTTGCCGTGCTGTCGCCAGGCTTGGTCGCTATCCTTGATGTTCTGGGCGACGCACTGGTCCCCGGCGCCAAAGCGGCGGGACTTGCGCACTATATCGACGCCAATCTGGCGCGCGATGCTGGTGAGTCGCTGTTGATGGTCCGCTATCTGGATGTGACCACGCCCCAGGCGCAATTCTATATGGCAGGATTGGCGGCGCTCGATTCGCACTGCCGAACCAAGAACGGCAAGCCCTTTATCCAGCAGAGTGAAGCGGAAGCGACGCCGATCATTGCGTCGCTGCTCAAAGGCAATCCGGCCGGCTGGGATAGCATCGCCAACGCCCCCCCTGCCCCGCTCTTCTATCTCGCGGTGCGCGGCGACGCGGTCGATATTGTTTACGGGACAATGGCCGGGTTTGAAGCGCTCGATATCCCTTATGCGGGGCATATCGACCCCAAACCGGCTTATTAGGGCTGCGGACGATGGCAGACAGCAAAGCAGATGTGGTTATCGTCGGGGCGGGAGCCGCAGGAAACCTCTATGCCGCAAAACTGTCCGCAGCCGGGAAGTCTGTTGTCGTGCTTGATGCGGGGCCAGCCTGGAAGACCGATGATCTCGTCAGTTCGCTGATCTGGTCCAGGCGGTTGCGCTGGGGCGGCCCAGCCGTCGAATCCACTGGCGGCCACCCCTTCGGCGTCGGGTTCAACAGTGGCTGGGGTTTCGGGGGAGCGGCGCTGCATCACTATGGCACCTGGCCCCGGCTGATGCCTTCTGATTTCACCATGAAATCCGATCATGGCAAGGGCCTCGACTGGCCGATCAGCTATAATGACCTGCGCCCCTTTTATGACCGCATTCAGGAAGAGGTTGGCGTATCAGGCGATGCCAAGGCAGAAGTCTGGCGACCGCAAGGCGCTGACTATCCCCTGCCTCCGCTCGAACAATTCGCGCAGTCGCGGCTGATTGCCAAGGGTTTTGCGGCGCTCGGAATGAAGACAGCACCCAGCCCGATGGCCATCCTGTCGCGCGAATACAAGGGCCGGCCCGCGTGCATCTATGACGGCTGGTGCGACGCCGGTTGCCCCATCGGGGCGCTGGCCAATCCGCTTGTCACCTACCATCCCGTCGCCCTCAAGCATGGCGCCCGCTTCAACGCCCACGCCTATGCGACGCGGCTCATCCAGGGCAAGTCCGCTTCGCAAGTCGCCGGTGTGGAATTTATCGATGCGCAAGGCGAAACGCATCGGCAGCTCGGGGATGTCGTGATCCTCGCCGCGTCAACCGTGTTCAATCCGACTTTGCTGCTCAACAGCCGCGGACCGGGTTGGGAACGGGGCGCAGCGAACCGCAGTGGGCTGGTCGGCCATTATTTCATGACGCACAGTATCGCTGCGCTATACGGCTTCTTCGACAAGCACGAGACCGAGAATTATCTGGGCGTAACCGGCGCGCAACAGACCAACCAGGATCACTACGGCAAGTCCAGCCTCGGCGGCGCAGCCTTTGGCAGCCTGCAATGGCAGATCGCGCCAACCATGAAGCCCAATGACTTGCTGGGCGTTGCCATGTCCAGGGCAGACCTGTTCGGCAAACCGCTTCAGGACTTCATGAACCGGGCGGTGCATCATCTGGCGGTGATGTTCGGTTTCGGCGAAGGCCTGCCCGTGCACTCTAATCGCGTCGAGCTGACCAGCCGCAAGGGGCCGGGCGGCACCAGTCTGCCGCGCGTCGTTCACCAGTTTGCCCCGGCTTCGGTGGGCGTGTGGGAACAGGCCGCAAAGCTTGGTCTGCGCGTGATGGCCGCAGCAGGGGCGGCAGACAGCTGGCCGGGGCCAATGGCCTCAGCCCATATGATGGGCGGCACCATTATGGGGAAGGACGGAGCGACCTCGGTTACGGACAGTTTTGGACGCAGCCACGATATCGCCAATCTGGTGATCGCCGGCCCCGGGCTGTTTCCGACGGCCGGCGCGATGAATCCGAATTTCACCAACCACGCAGTTTCATTGCGCAGCGTGGAGCATATTCTCGATCATTGGGAGGACTATCGTGCCGCCTGACGCCTCAGCATCAATGACGATTGACATTCGATTGATTTTTACGCCAAAGTCCATTGTAATTTCGTATAAGCGAAACCCGCTCGGGTAACACGCAGTTCTCGCAGCAAAACAACGACCATTCAGAGGAGGTATTCATGAAATCCATTGCCCGTTCCGGCCTTTTTGCATTTGCCAGCGTGCTGGCATTCAGCGCCGCCATGCCCGCATTTGCGCAGTCAACGGATGAAAGCGACAACAGCGTGCTGAGCGAAGATATTGTTGTCACTGCCCAGAAGCGTGACGAAAATCTTCAGGATGTCGGCATTGCAATCCAGGCCTTCTCCGGTGATCAGTTGCGCGCACTGGGCGTGGACAAGAGTGCTGACATCGCCATCTTTACGCCCGGCGTTTACGTCAGCGGCAGCCTTGCCGGACAGAACACGCAGTTCACGATTCGCGGCGTTACCCAGAATGATTTCAACGATGTTGTCGAAGCGCCGAATGCCGCTTACCTCGACGAAGGCTATATCGCCATTGCTCAGGGCCAATCGTTCGCTGTCCTCGATATCGAACGCGTCGAAGTTCTGAAAGGACCTCAGGGCACCTTGTTCGGACGCAATGCGACCGGCGGCCTTGTGCATTATCTCAGCCGCAGGCCTTCACTGGAGAAGTGGGAAGGATATGTCGACGCCAGGTATGGCATCATGGACAGTCTGTCATCACCCGGCATCTTCACCATCGAGGGAGCAGCAGGCGGACCGTTGAGTGAAACTGTAGCGGTGCGCGGTGCCGTGCGCTGGAACAAGCAGCAGCCCTATCTGCGCAACGAATATCCTCGCGGCGCAGTGGGCGGCGCGTCCGGCCCTGGAGCCGGTGCAAACCTGGGTGATGACGATACGCTGACCGGCCGCTTGTCGTTGCTGTTCAAGCCGTCTGAAACGTCGGAAATCATCATTTCTGCCAATGGGTCGCGCAGCAAGGTCTCAACCGGCCCCTATCAGCAGAAATCGACAATTGCGGTTTACAACGCCGCTGGCGAACTCATCAACACCTTGAACGCATCGCCCACGGAACGACGGGCTTCGATCATCCCGGTGGGCTCGCTCAATTCCATAAACGGTGATTTCGGGTCCGATCTGAACAACGATGGAATCGTCGGTGGCCCAGGCGAACTCTATGGCCGCGCGCCGGGTGCAGACTTTTTCGGCTACATCGATCCGGACGGTTCGGGCAATCGCTTCTCAAGTGACTTTGCCTTCAAGAACCAGGGTCATGTCGATACCTACGGCGTGAACATGCGCGCCAAATTCGATCTGTCTGACTCGGTCAGCCTCGCCTCGATCACGGATTATAAAAACTTCGACAAATTGCTCTTTATCGATGTCGACGGAGGACCTGCGAACCAGCTTGCCAACTATGGATCGGTCGATGCACGCAGCTTTTCGCAGGAATTGCGGCTGTCCGGCAAGACCGATCGGCTGAACTGGGTTGCGGGCCTCTATTACCTCAACATCAACAATCTGTCGCGCAACGGCCTGAAAGCCCCTGCCAACGGACTTGTTCCGGGCAACCCCATCGATATCGCCTCGACCGCTCGTCTCAAGACCGAGAGCTTCTCGATTTTTGGCCAGATCGATTATGATCTGAGCGATACCTTCCGCGTGGTGCTGGGTGGCCGGGTCATCCGCGAGAAGAAGAACTATAATTTCATCCAGGAACTCTTCGCTTCGCCTGATTCACGCCAGATCCAGCCTGCGGCTGGCCGGCTGTTCACGATTGGACCGATATATCCCGGCGGCGTGCCGTCAGCCTACACCGACACCGACAGCAAGACGCTGTATGCCGGCAAGCTGCAGTTCGAATACAGGCCCAACGATGACACACTGATCTATGTCGGTGTGAACCGCGGGGTGAAGGCCGGCAGCTATAATGCGCAGCTGAATGGCGGACTGCCCACGCCGGGTTCTGCAATCAAATATGGCGACGAGACGCTGACGAGCATCGAAGGCGGCTTCAAACTGGCACTGGCAGACAATCGGGTGCGGCTGAACGGGGCGGTCTATTACTACGACTACAAAAACTATCAGTCTTTCCTGTTTACCGGCGTTTCCGGTCTGGTCGTCAATGCCGATGCGCGCACATACGGAGGCGAAATCAGCCTGCAGGCCAATCCCGTTCGCGGGCTTGATGTGGCACTGGCCTTCTCTGCTTTCAATTCGGTGGTGAAAGATGTGCCTTTGCGTGTCGGCGGGCCAATCCGCCGCGACTTAAAACCAGCCTATGCACCCGAAACACAAGCCTCTGCGCTTGTGCGCTATGGCTGGGATGCGCTGGGCGGCGAACTGGCGGTCAAGGGCGATGCTTCCTATTCGGCGTCGTACTTTTATAATCTGCGCAACTTCGATGCCGACCAATTTGGTAGCTATGTTCTGCTCAACCTCGGCTTTGGCTGGACATCGGCAGATAAGGGCATTGAACTCGGCGTGGCAGTTGACAATGTCACGAACAAGCGGATCGGCTTGCAAGGCTATAATCTGGCAACATTGTGCGGCTGCAACGAAGTGTCTTATCGGCCGTCGCGAACCTTCTCTGCCCGCGTTCGTTACAACTTCTAGGCCCAGGGTCACACAGCACAAAAGGGCATCTTCGGGTTCTGTCCCGAAGGTGCCCGTGCCGGTGGCGGTTACAGCAGACAGCAAGAGCGGATTGTATGATTGGTATCAGACGCATTAAGATGATTGTGCCGGTTCCGGTTCCGGACGTGGCACTGCCCGGATTTGCTGCGCAGATTCCGGCAGAGTTGGTTCGGCCTGATATAAGCATCGATTTCTGCGGCACGCGGCACGGTGCCGCGCTTCTCGACTCACCCTATGAGGCGACGCTGGGCGACATGTGGGTGCTCGAAGCCGGTGCCCGCGCCGAAGAGGAAGGCTATGCTGCCGTCTGCATCAATTCGATGAGTGACAGCGGATTAAACGCGCTGCGATCGCGCCTGACCATCCCGGTAGTGGGACCGGGCCGCGCCTCGTTTTATCTGGCTGCTGATCTGGGCAAGCGCTTTTCCGTGTTGACCATGTGGCCACGCTGGCACTGGATCTATGAAAAGCTAGCGCTCGAAACCGGCCTTGGCAGTCGCCTCGCCTCGATTCGCGATATCGACACGCGTCCTGACACGGCCGAGTTGCTGGCGGGCAAGGAAGACATTGTCTTCGCCAAGCTCGAAATTGCCGCACGAAAGGCGATTGACGAGGACGGGGCCGATGTCCTGATCCTCGGGTCAACCACCATGCATCAGTCGCACAGCTGGCTCGCTCCGCGTCTGGAGGTTCCGTTGCTCAATCCCGGACTGGTGGCATTCAAGCAGTGCGAGATGCTGCTCGACCTCGGCTTATCCCACAGCAAACGGACATATTTTGCCCCTGAATCAGCAAAAGATAGCCTGCTTGACTCTGTGGAGGCGCTATTCTGATGTCGAATCCGTTTCGCATTGGCCAAATTGTTCCCAGTTCGAACACGACCATGGAATCCGAAATTCCCGCAATGTTACGGGCCCGTGAAGCTCAGTATCCTGAGCGGTTTACCTTTCACTCCAGCCGGATGCGCATGAAGCATGTCGTAAAGGAAGAATTGGCCGCAATGGATGCCGAAAGCCTGCGCTGCGCAGCCGAACTGGCCGACGGGCGGATGGACGTTATCGGCTATGCCTGCCTTGTGGCGATAATGGCAATGGGGCTCGGCTATCACCGCAAAAGCGAAATCCGGCTGGCAGAGATTGCCCGCGCAGAAGGGGGACCCGCCCCGGTCATATCAAGTGCAGGCGCATTGATTGCCGGATTGCAGGACATCGGGGCAAGGCGCGTGGCCATACTTGCCCCCTATATGAAACCTCTGACCCAATTGGTGGTGGACTATATCGAACATGAAGGCATCTCAGTCTCTTCGGTAGTGTCGCTGGAAATTCCTGACAATCTGGAGGTTGGACGCCGAGACCCTGCACTCGCCCTCGACGCCGCTTCTGCGCTTGACCTTACCGGGGCCGACGCGCTTGTGCTTTCGGCCTGCGTCCAGATGCCTTCAGCCGCTGCGATTGATGCCGCCGAGCAGCGCTATGGTTTACCGGTCGTGACGGCCGCAAGTTGCACCACACGCCGCATGCTGATCTCTCTGGGACTCGATCCTGTCATCACGGGATACGGGTCAGCCTTGTCCGCAAGGCATGCATGAACGATAAGCGCGCCTTGATTCTACCAGGCAAAGGCTTCTCGCGCACCATGGAACCTAAATATTATCGCAACTGGCATCTGGCCAAGGATGCAACCGAGCTGAGGGTAACAGAGCTTGAATTTGCGTTGATGCGCACTCTCGAGGCATTTTCACGCTGGGTAGCCGCCGCCGATGAAATGGTGGG
>JANPOS010000029.1:0-37947 GCA_031428115.1 Novosphingobium sp.
GCCGTCGCCCAGCAGCGGGTCAGCACCCACCGCGCCGCGATGATCGAGGTTCTTGAGGATTTCCAGCGCCTGGCCGACAATCGCATGGCTTTTGGCGCCCTTGATATGGGCGACAAAGCCCACACCGCAGGCGTCATGCTCATTGCGCGCGTCGTAAAGGCCCTGGGGCTCCGGAAATCCCATCGATAATCCATCCTGTCGTCATGCACGACTCACTTCGCCGCGAATGCAGCGAGTGGGTCATGCATGATCCCATGACGAAATGAGCGGGTTTTTGCAACTGCGAAGCGGCAGGCCCGGCGATGGACCGGACTGGAGGTAATTTGGGGCGTGAGGCGGCGCGCCTCAGGCGGCGCCGCTCATCCGTTGCAACGTGGCAAGTGCGCTGCGCAGGGCGCGCTGCGCCTCGTCCGGGTCCTGGCGAATGCCGCCGGCATAGCCAGCACTTGTCGGCGATGCGATCGCGGACGGGGCATCGAAACGGCGGAGTTGCGGCGCCCCGGTCTCGGCAGCTGCATCGTCCTGGGCGGGAGGAGTAAACGCTGCCGCTGCCGGCTCGGCCAGATTCGCCGGATCAGGCGCTGCAAAGCGCAGCCCCGGGCGGGCACCGTGGCCCGGAAAGATAACCACCGGCTCGATTTCCGCTGCGTCTGCTTCGGGATCTTCGATGCGCACGAAATCCTGGCGCGACGAGCCGGGACGGCCGAGTTCGAGCAACGAGGAATAGCTGTCCTCCGGTACATCGCTTTCGCGCTCTTCGGGCAGCGGCGTTGCCAGGTCCAGGACCGCCTCCGGCGCGGCGAACTTTGGCGCAGCAAACGTGCGCGGCGGCAAGGCGAGATCGGCGCCGTCGTCGTGATCGGCATAGTCGTCGAAATCGATCGGTCGGAGCGCGGCAGGCAGCGCCAGCCGCACCGGCGCGGGCTGCGTCGCCTCGGGCTCGGCTTCGGGCGCTTCGCTGTCCAGCAGCAGCTCTTCGGGCGCTTCGGGTTCTGGGGCGACAGCTTCAAAAACGGGCGTTGGCGCTATAGCGGCGGCAAAGCCGGCAAACGGCGGGGCTTCGGCGTCAGCAACCTCGGCGGCAGGCGTTGCTGCCACCAGCGACGTCACGGCATCGACCAGTGCGGCAGGCATCTGGCCCCGATGGGCGCGCTGGCGCATGGCCTGGGCGAGGCGCTCGATCAGCTCGACCGGCGAAAGCTCGGCAAGTTCTGCTGTTTCGATCCTGCGCGCGGGCCGCGTTTCAGGCACGGCTGCGGCTTCCAGGTCAAGCGGCTCGGCGAGCAGCACCTGCGGCACCACTGGCAGCGGCTCCGGCGCAGCCTGCTCGAGCGCGGACTCGCATCTGATGGCAAGATCATCGGGGGCTGGCGCGGTCGCGGCGGGGGTTTCGGCCGTGCGCAGGGCCTGGATCATCTGGGCATAGTCATCCGCTTCCGCTTCGACGGGGCCTGCTTCGGCGGCAACTTCGGCTTCGGCCATTTCGTGCTCGGTGAGCAGATCGAGCGGCGCTTCGGGCACGGGCACATCGGCATCGACCGGCGGGTGGAAGTTCAGGACAACCGGCTGCGGCTCTGCGGCGATCGGCTCTGCGACGATCGGTTGGGCTTGCCCGGCAACGACGTCATCGGCCGCCAGCGGAACTGCTGCCGCAGCGTCGAGCGGCTCGGCTTCGCATAGCAGTGGTGCTTCGGGACAGGTCGGCGAGAGATCGATCTGGGTCACATCGAGGATGCTTGGCGCGCCGCCAGGCAGCGGTGCGCCGTCATAATGGAAACCGGCCTGCTCTGCTGGCTCGATGGTCAGGCTCCGGCGGCGCGGAGCAGACGGCTCGAGCTCGGCAGTGGCCGCTTCGGCCCGTGCCTGGCGCGCAGCCGAGCGTGCACCGATGCCGCGCTTGCGAGTGGTTTCTACCGGCTTGGGCCGGGCAATGCGGCGCGCCAGCATGGCGCCCATCGCAACGCCGATCGCGGCCAGCAGCAAGGCGAGGATCAGCCGCGACTTCATACCCAGCGGCGGCGCGGCGGCGGGCAGCAGCACGTCAAGCGACAGCTTCAGCACCAGCGATTCAAGCAGCGATGCGCGCACCGCCAGGCTGCCAAGCCCGAACAGCGCGCCGAACCACAGCGCAACCATCGCCGGAAACAGCGGATGCTTGGTGACCGGCGCCTTGTTGGCGGGCTTGCTACGGACTTGGGTGGCCAATGATATTACCCCGTTTTCTGGCTTCTGCGCTCCCCGGATCACCGCACAGATGCGGCAGGGATGCGCAAAGGATCAGCCTGGGTTGGTAACAGTATTTGGTAAACGTCCTGATAACGCTGCACGTTGATTGCCCAGTCATGCCGGGTTTCTACGTAGATGCGTGCCGTCGCCCGGCGGTCTTCCCAGGCGCTTCGGCCATCCAGCAGCCCGGCCAGCGAGGCCGCGCAGGCCGCCGGATCATCGGCGGGAAACAGCGTGCCGGTGACGCCATCAGCGATCAGCTCGCGGTGGCCGCCAACGTCTGACGCAGCGACCAGTTTCCCTTGTGCCATGGCCTCAAGCGGTTTCAGCGGGGTGACCAGATCGGTCAAGCGGCTGCGCTTGCGCGGATAGGCCATGATATCGCACAGCGCATAATAGCGTTCGACTTCGTGGTGCGGCACCCGCCCGGCGAAATGGATCGCCGCCGCTGCTGGAGATGCGGCAGCCTGCGCCCGCAGTGCCGCTTCGCAAGGCCCGCCGCCGACCAGCAGCAGCCGGGCATCGGCGTGGACGGCGATCAGCATCGGCATGGCCGCGATCAGATCGTCCAGGCCTTCATAGTCATAAAAGCTGCCGATGAAGCCGATCACCGGGGCCCAAGAGTCATTGGCGCCCAAACCCAGCTCGGCCGCAAAGGCGGGATCGCGCAGGCCTGGATCGCCGAACAGGGCCAGATCAACCCCGTTGGGCGAAATCGTGATGCGCGCCGGATCAGTGCCGCGCGCCACCAGATCGTCTTTCAGCCCCTGGCAGATCGTCACCACCGCATCGGCTCTGGCAACCACATGGTTTTCCAGCGTGCGGGTGAGCAGATACTTGACCGAGCCCGGGCGGATCGCGCCGTTGCCGACAGCGGCATCCTCCCAGAAAGCGCGGATTTCATAGACCAGCGGAATCCCCAGCCGCCGCGCCGCGCGCAAGGCCGCCGTGCCGCACAGCGCCGGCGAATGGGCGTGGAGCACGTCGGGACGCCATTCCTCGCACAGTTTCTCGATAGCCGAAGCCAGCAGGCCGATCTCGCGCCATTCGCGCAAACCCACCGGCCCGCTTACTTCGCCGGATGTGCGGTGAAAGGTGATGCCGTCATGCGTTTCAATCGCCTCACCCGGTGCCCCCCCACCCGCAGTGTGGCGCAGTCCGGTGAGCCCGCGCACTTCCATGCCGGCGTTCTGCTGCGCCTTCAGGATCGCGCGGGTGCGAAAAGTATAGCCACTCTGCAATGGCAGCGAATGATCGAGGACGTGGAGAACCTTCATTACGGTTTCTTGAGCGTGCAGAAGATCCAGCCTTGCAGCGGCTGCGTCAGGGTGAATTTCTCGATGGCCTTCTGATAAATGCTGCCCAGCCAGAACAGCACCCGGTTGAACACGAGATAGCTGGGATACTGGCCGATATAGGCGAAGTGATCGATATCGAGACCGACTTCGGCGGCCTGGCGCGTGATTGCGCGGCGGCTGTTGCTGCCGAACACGGTCGGGAACACATCTTCGCCCGCCCGTCCCTCGGTCGCGCTGACGATCTTCGCGTGGAAGCGGTTGGGGATCAACAGCGCGGCAATCGAGCCATAGTCATAGATGCTGGGCGTGGTGAAGACATAGACCCCGCCGGGCTTCAGAACCCGGGCGATCTCGGCATAGGCCAGCTCGGGGTTTTCGAGATGCTCCATCACTGCGCGCGAGTAGGCCAGGTCCACCGAGTTCGAGGGAATGTCCTTCATGTCGCGCACATCGTTGGGAAACAGCTGCATCGCCGGATCATCGACGGTGAAATCGACGACATCGATCCCGTAGAGCTTCTTCGCCTTGCCGATCAGCTGCGACAGATTGGGTGCAGTGCGCCCGCAGCCGATATCGAGGACTGTCGCGCCGGGCTTCAGCCGTTCGGCAATCGCGCGTTCGATCACGCGGTTGGGATGCGTATCCGAAGGGAACGAAGCGCGCAGCTGTTCCTCGACCGGTTTGATGAATCCTATCATTACGTCCGCGCTTTCATGGCAACTTGCCCCGCGTCCCTAGCCAAATAGGCTTAACGCCCCGTCAACTGCCTCGGCGCTATGGGGCTTTCATGGTCGACTATTTCTCGCTCGCGCTGACGCATGGCCTGCTGGCGCTCGCCGCTTTCCGGCTGATGCTGCGCGCCGATCTTGACCGGGATCCCGAGCCGCAATCCGGGGATGAGCACGAGCCAAAGGCCGCCGCGCCGGTCCGCAAGGGCGCACACCGTGTTTGATCTTGCGCTCGCCGGCTTCATGGCGGGGTTTCTCGCGCTCGGCTTTCGCCGTCCCTTCCTGTGGGTGCTGGCCTATCTCTATGTCGATATCGTCGCGCCGCAGAAAATTTCCTATTTCCTGCTCGCCTCGATCCCACTGTCGCTGATTGTCTTCGTTGGCGCTTTCGGTGCCTGGGCGATGGCTGACGACAAGCAGGACAGCCGCTTTGCCTTGCGCCAGGCGCTGTTGCTGTTGCTGTTCGCCTACTGCGGTTATACGACCATGACCGCCGATTTCCCGATCAACGCTGCGGAAAAATGGGCCTGGGTGTGGAAGGCGATGGTGTTTGCCATATTCCTGCCGCTGACCTTGCGCACGCGGCTCAGGTTTGAGGCGGTGGCGCTGGTCATGGTGCTGTCTGCCGCTTCGATCATCATCTCCGGTTCGATCAAGACGCTGGCCACCGGCGGCGGCTATGGCGCGCTCAAGCTGCTCGTCAACGACAACACCGGGCTTTATGAAAGCTCGATCATCTCGTGCGTCGCCATCGCGATCATCCCGCTGATCCTCTGGCTGAAGAAGCACGGCACGATCTTTCCGGAAGACTGGCGATCGAAGCTGTTCGCCGCCGCGCTGATCTTCGCCTGCCTGCTGATTCCAATCGGCACCCAGGCGCGCACCGGGCTGATCTGCATCGGCGTGCTCGTCGTGCTGATGCTGCGTTCGGTCAAGCGGCGCTTCCTGTTTGTTTCGCTGATTGGCATCGCCGCTGCAGCCGCGATTCCGCTCCTGCCGGCCAGCTATACCGAGCGGATGAGCACGATCGAGAGCCACAAGACCGACGAGAGCGCCTCGGGACGCATCGCGATCTGGGGGTGGACCTGGGAATATGTTCAGGATCATCCCTTGGGGGGAGGCTTTGACGCCTATCGCGGCAACCGCATCCGCTTCAACACCATCGACAAGGAAAGCGCTGGCAACAACACCGATGTCGAAGCCACCGTGATCACCGACAAGGCCCGCGCCTATCACTCAAGCTATTTCGAAATGCTCGGCGAGCAGGGCTGGCCGGGGTTCCTCGCGTGGATCTGGCTGCAATTGCTGGGCCTATGGCAGATGGAGCGCATCCGCAGCCGCTGGCTGAAACGCGATGGGCCCGGCGAGCAATGGCAATCCCCGCTGGCCAATGCCCTGCAACAGGCGCAGGTGATCTATCTGGTCGGCTCGCTGTTCGTCGGCATCGCCTTCCAGCCATTCATCCTGATGCTGATCGGCGTGCAATGCGGGCTGTGGACCTATCTGCGGCGGATCGACAGCGAACGCGCGCTGGCGGCGAGGCTGGCCTTGCGCAAGCCGCCTGCCGCCGCCGCAAAGATCCCTGCCCCCGCCCCTGCCCCTGCCTGATCGCCAAGCAGCCGATTGCGCCGCCCGCCCGGCTGGTCCATGATCGGACCGGAGCAAGGCTGAGGAGATGCAAACATGCAGATTGCAGACATGAAAGCGAAAATCGGCGAGGCGATTGGAACCTCACCGTGGTTCCTGCTGGACCAGGCGCGCATCGACCAGTTCGCCGAGACCACCGAGGATCGCCAGTTCATCCACATCAACCCAGAAGCCGCCAAGGCAACCCCGTTCGGCGGAACGATTGCTCACGGCTTCCTCACCCTGTCCATGCTGGCGGCAATGATGGACGGCGCGGTGGAAAAGCCGGCGGTGAAGATGTCGGTCAACTATGGCTTCAACAAGGTGCGCTTCCTCAGTCCGGTGAAAAGTGGCAGCCGCGTGCGCGGCCACTTCAAGCTGCTGGAGCTTGACGAAAAGCGCCCCGGCCAGTGGCAGCAGACCGTCGAAATCACCGTCGAGATCGAGGGCGAGAACAAGCCTGCACTGCTCGCCGAATGGATTTTCATGCATTTTGCCTGAAATTTCGCCTGATTTGCGGCGACTTGATGTTTAATTTACATGCGTGTAAGTAAGGCCATTCAATCTGGCAATCTGAGGAGATAGACCCCATGCGCGACGCCGTTATCGTAGCCGCTGCCCGCACGCCGATTGGCCGGGCCTACAAAGGCGCGTTCAACGCCACGCCCGGCCCCAGCCTCGGCGCGCTGTCGATTGCCGAAGCGGTCAGGCGCGCCGGGATCGAAGGCGGCGAGGTTGATGACGTGGTCTGGGGCGCAGTGCTCACGCAGGGCGGACAGGCGCTCAACATCGGGCGGCTCGCGGCCCTGAAAGCCGGGCTTCCCGTCACCGTCGCAGCGCAGACCATTGATCGCCAGTGCTCCTCCGGGCTGATGGCAATCGCTACAGCGGCCAAGCAGGTGGTGATCGACCGGCAGGATATCGTCATCGCTGGCGGGCAGGATTCGATCAGCACGGTGCAGACCCCGGCAATGCGCATGGAGTTCGACCAGTCTCTGATCGCCATGCATCCCGCCGCCTACATGCCGATGCTGCAGACCGCCGAAGTGGTCGCCAAACGCTATGGCATCGCCCGCGACCTGTGCGAAGAATATGCATTCCAGTCGCAGCAGCGCACCGCCGCCGCGCAGGCCGCCGGCAAGTTCGACGCAGAGATCGTCGCGACCACCACAAGCATGACTGTGACCGACAAGGCCACTGGCGAGACCAGCAGCAAGGAAATCACGCTGGCGAAGGACGAAGGCAACCGGCCCGAGACCACGCTGGAAAGCCTCAAGGCCCTGCAACCCGTTATGGGCCCCGATGGCAACGTTACCGCCGGCAATGCCAGCCAGCTCTCCGACGGCTCGGCCGCCATGGTCATCATGGAAAGCGCAGTCGCGGCGAAAAAGAGTCTCAGCCCGCTCGGCCGCTTTGTCGGCATGGCAGTCGCGGGCACCGAGCCCGACGAGATGGGCATCGGGCCGGTGTTCGCCATTCCCAAGCTGCTGACGAATTTCGGCCTGAAAATGGACGATATCGGCCTGTGGGAGCTCAACGAGGCTTTCGCGGTGCAGGTCGTCTATTGCCGCGATCAGCTGGGCATTCCGGGCGAGCTGCTCAATGTTGACGGCGGCGCGATCTCGATCGGGCACCCCTATGGCATGACCGGCGCGCGCTGCGCGATGCATGCGCTGATCGAAGGCAAGCGGCGCGGCGCGAAATATGTCGTCGTCACCATGTGCATCGGCGGCGGCATGGGCGCGGCAGGGCTGCTGGAGGTTTTGTAAGGCAAAATCCTCCCCGAGCTTGCTCGGGGAGGGGGGCCGCCGCCGCAGGTGGTGGTGGAGGGGAAAAACTGTGATGCCCCTCCGTCAGCCACTGCGTGGCTGCCACCTCCCCGAGCAAGCTCGGAGAGGATTGTTTTCCAGTCCCAACCAGCGCATCCTCCTGCCAATGACCGAACACCTCGGCATCGTCGAAATCATGGGCCTGGCAGGCAGCATCAGCCTGCTGTCGGGTTGGCGGCTATACCTGACGATCCTGGCGACAGGCATCGCGATGCAATACAACCTGCTGCCGGTCCCGGCGCACCTTGCCTCGCTCGGCATTCTCGCCAACCCCTGGGTGATGGGCACGGCAGGCACGGCGGCGCTGTGCGAATTCCTCGCCGACAAGATCGCCTGGCTCGACAGCGTGTGGGACACGGTGCACACCCTGATCCGCCCGATCGGCGGCGCCTTGCTGACGCTCGCCATCGTCGATCCCGCAGACCCCGCGACGCAGGCAATTGCCTTCATCCTGGGCGGCGGCGGCGCATTGCTGGCGCACAGCGGCAAGGCCAGCGCGCGCGCAGTGGTCAACACCAGCCCCGAGCCGGTGAGCAATATCGTGGTCTCCACCGCCGAGGATGTGGCCACCGGAGGGCTGCTCTATCTGGTCTTCACCAATCCCATGACCGCCGGGATTGTTGCCCTGGTGCTGGCCATCGTCGCGCTTGGCCTGATCTTCATCGCCTGGCGGATCATCGGCGGCCTGTTCCGCAAGACCGGCGCTTTGCCTTCCGAGCGGCCACTCGACGGCTAGGGCTTTTTCCCGCCTCACGGCGGGGGCAGCACCGGCCCGCACCCCCGGCCCAACCACCCGATAGGTTACTATCTTGTGGGTGGTTGGGCAGGGGGGAGCGGGCCGGTGCCGCGCGAGGGGCTGGCTTTGCCAGACCCGAACCACGCACAGAAGTGAGTCCCAAATGCCACGACTCGCGCATTTCCGGGGATTCACCAGAAATTAACCTTTTCTGGTCAGAAGTCTTATGGTTAATCGGCGGCAACAAGACTTGCCAAAGAGTTAGTGCCAAAGACCTGATATTGTATTTCGGGGCAACAGGGGGATCACCCATGCGCGTGCTGTTGATTGAAGACGAGCCGACCACAGCCAGGGCCATCGAGCTCATGCTGACCACCGAGGGATTCAACGTCTATTCGACCGATCTGGGCGAAGAAGGCCTCGATCTCGGCAAGCTGTATGATTACGACATCATCCTGCTCGATCTCAACCTGCCCGATATGCACGGCTATGACGTGCTCAAGAACCTGCGGGCTTCCAAGGTTCAGACCCCGGTTCTGGTGCTTTCAGGCATCTCTGAAATGGACAGCAAGGTGCGCAGCTTCGGCTTCGGCGCCGATGACTATGTCACCAAGCCGTTCCACCGCGAAGAACTGGTCGCCCGCATCCATGCCGTGGTCCGCCGCAGCAAGGGCCACTCACAATCGGTCATCCGCACCGGCAAGCTCACCGTCAATCTCGACGCCAAGACCGTCGAGGTCGACAGCGCCCGCGTTCACTTGACCGGCAAGGAATATGCCATGCTGGAGCTGCTCTCGCTCCGCAAGGGCACCACGCTGACCAAGGAAATGTTCCTCAACCACCTCTATGGCGGGATGGACGAACCCGAACTCAAGATCATCGACGTGTTCATCTGCAAGCTGCGCAAGAAGCTGTCGGGTGCGTGCGGCGGCGCGAACTACATCGAAACCGTCTGGGGCCGCGGCTATGTCCTGCGCGATCCGGAGGAGGTGGCCGAAGCCGCCTGACACGAACCAACTTTCACTGGCGAGTGAACCGAGACGGTCTGCCCCCTGGGGTGGGCCGTTTTGGTTTGGGCGTCCCGAGTGATACTCAGGTATCACCCATAACAACTCGGGCGCAGCCATGAAGACCTCCACCCGCATCCTGCTATGCCTGCTCGGTTTCATTATCGGCGCGATTGTCACTTATCTGGTCGTCGTCATCGGCACCATATTTGTCTGGGAACTGATGGATGTGCATGATCAGGACGGCGGCGGGGCGATGGCACTCGGCCTGGTGATCGGCCCGGCCATCGCGCTGATGGGCGGATGTGTCGGCGCGATTGTGCTGCCTGCGTGGCTTGGCAAGCGCATGGCGAACCGGCCCCCTCCTACGCCGACCGAGGCCATTGCCGACCGGGGCAAGCTGATCGTCGCCGGGATAGCCCTGGTTGGAGGCTTTGCCGGCACGAAGTTCGTTGATTTCGGCATCTGGCTGGCCAGCCCGATCAGCTTCGACAACTACTGGAAAGCATGGGCGGTCTCATGGCTGCCTTCGCTGGGTTTCGTGGCCGGCGCACTAGTTTGCGGACTGCTGGCGCACCGGGTGATCCGCAACGCTGGCGGTTGACCCTCCTGCCGCGCCCTGCCATCGGCCCCCACCATGTCCGCAAACAAACCCGGCGATCCGCTCACGCTCAACCGGCTCTATGGCCGCTCTGTCGGCAAGCCCCTGCGCAAGGGCCAGCAGGCGCTGGTCGACACCTTGCTGCCGCGCATTGCTGTGCCTGCCGAAGGCCCGGTGACCGCCGAGCGGCTGTTCGGCCCCTCTGCTTCTGGCCCCCGCCCGCTGCATTTCGAGATCGGCTTCGGCGGCGGCGAGCATATGGCGGGGCGGGCGGACATGCTGCCCGATCATGGCTTCATCGGTGCGGAGCCGTTCCTCAATGGCGTGGCGCAGGCGCTGACGCATATTGACGGCGACAACGGGGCGAACACCCCGCTGGGCAATGTCCGCGTGCACCACGGCGACGCGCTGGAGGTGCTCGCACGCATTCCCGATGGCGCTCTATCGTTCGCCTATCTGCTCCATCCCGACCCCTGGCCCAAGGCGCGCCACGCCAAGCGGCGGATGATGAATGATGGCCCGGTGAAATTGATCGCGGCCAAGCTGAGGCCCGGCGGCGAGTTTCGCTTCGGCACCGATCATCCGGTCTATCTGCGCCACGCGCTGATGGTGATGCGGCGCTTTCGCGGCGAGTTCGACTGGCTGTGCGATAAGCCGGAGCAATTCCTGACCCGCCCCGGCGGCTGGCCCGAGACGCGCTATGAGGCCAAGGCCCGCGCGCAGGGCCACGAGGTGTGGTACTTCCGCTACCGGCGGCGCTAGACAAGCCGCCCCATCGGCGGCACCCTGCGCTCTGTGGCAAAGGGGAGGGGCACTATGGATCGGCGCTGGTATTTCGCGGTCGGCGATTTTCTCGCCAGTCTGCTCGTCGGCATCGCGGCGGCGCTCGCGGCCTGGGCCATTGTCTCGCCCGATTGGAACATGTGGGCGGCGATGGTCTTGATGATGCCGCTGGGCATGATCGTCGGGTTGGTGCTGTTCTTTCCGCTCGGCGCGCTGCTGGGAGCGCACGAGGCAATGATCCCGGCGATGTATACCGGCATGTGGGCGGGCATGGTGGTCGGCATGATGGGCGCGATGATGCCCTTGCCATTGGCCCACGCAATCGAGATCGGCGCGGCTTGCGGAATTGCCGAGATCATTTTCATCTGGATCGTCAATTCCGTCCTGCGCGGCAAGGTCCGCGAGCCGGGGACCAGCTGACATGGCCGATGCGGTAACCCAGGCCAAATGGGACAAGCTCGCGCCGCGCTTCGACGGCATGGCCAGCCAGGGCGCAGAGCGGCGCTGGAAGCCGTTCAAGCAAAAGCTTTTTTCGCACATGCAGGGCAAGATCCTGTTCATGGCGCTGGGCACCGGGCTGGATATTCCGGCCTTTCCGCCGGGGCGGAATATCACCGCAATCGACATCAGCCCGATGATGCTGGCCGAGGCGCAAAAGCGCATCGCCGCCTATGATGGCACGATTACTGCCCAGGTGATGGACGTGCACGACATGCCGTTCGCCGAGGCCGGCTTCGATCAGGTGTTCACCTCGTGCACGTTCTGCTCGGTGCCGCGTCCGGTGGAAGGGCTGAAGGCGATCCACCGCGTGCTGAAGCCGGGCGGCGAGCTGTTCATGTTTGAACACACCGGCAGCCGGCTCGCGCCATTCCGCACAATGATGGACTTGATGACCCGGCTGTCCGAACGCGTCGGCCCTGCGATGAACCGCGACACCACGGCCAATGTCCGGGCGGCGGGGTTCCGGATCATTGAGGTCGAGAACGTCTTCCTCGACGTGGTCAAGACCATCAGGGCGATAAAGCCCGTCTGACGCACGAAAGCCTCGCTTGGGCGCACCACGATAAATTCTTTCTCGCGGTTGCCCAGTTTAATCTCTACTTATGTGATCGAGATTGACCGGAGTCGGCACCAATGGACCTTGCAGGATTTGATCTGGCCGCTCTGCTTCCCTTCATTGCCGTCGGCTTTGCCGCGCAATTGGTCGATGGCGCGCTGGGCATGGCCTTCGGGGTGATTTCCAACACACTGCTGGTCGGCGTGCTCGGCGTGCCGCCTGCCCTGGCTTCGCAGCGGGTCCATCTGGTCGAGTGTTTCACCACCGCGACCTCGGGCATCAGCCACCTGCTCCATGGCAACATCGACAAGGGGCTGTTTTTCAAGCTGCTGATCCCGGGCGTGGTTGGCGGCGTGCTGGGCGCCTATGTGCTCAGTTCGCTCGATGCCGGCTTGGTCAAGCCGTTCGTGCTGCTCTATCTTTCGGGCATCGGCATCTATTTGCTGGTGCGCGGCATCTTCTATCCGCCGAAGATCCGCGACGCGAAACTGATCTGGCCGCTGGGTCTGGTCGGCGGTTTTCTCGACGCAGCGGGCGGCGGCGGCTGGGGGCCGGTGGTCACGTCCAACCTGCTGATCCAGGGCGCCGATCCGCGCAAGGTCGTTGGCACGGTAAATTCGGTCGAATTCTTCCTGACGATCACCGTCTCGGCAGCCTTCGTCTATCACCTGGGCCTGGCTGATGTCGCGGGCGCGACGCTGGGCCTGCTGATTGGCGGCATTGCCGCTGCGCCGCTGGGCGCCTGGGCCGCCAAGCGTTTCCCGGCCAAGCAGATGCTGATCCTGGTCGGCATAGTCTTGACGCTGACCAGTTCCTATGGCGTCTGGAATGCGTGGGGCTGAGAACGGCCCCTCACCCGCAAATCCCCGCTGCCGCCAGCACCGCGAGCGTCAGCACATCAGGCGCAATCGCGGTCATCGGGGCAATCTGCACCGGTTTTTCCATGCCGATCAGCATCGGGCCAATTGTGGCATTGCCCGCCAGCTCGCGCAGCAGCTTGGCCGAAAGATTGGCCGATTGCAGCCCCGGCATGACCAGCACATTGGCCGGCGCGGACAGGCGGCTGAACGGATAGTTCTTCATCACGTTGGGATTGAGCGCGGCATCGGGCGCGAGTTCGCCTTCGTATTCGAAGCCAAGCTCGCCGCGCGCATCAAGGATAGCAATGGCCTCGCGGATCGGATCGAGCCACTTGCCTGAAGGATTGCCGAAGGTCGAAAAGCTGAGGAAGGCAACCCGCGGCTCATGCCCCAGCCGCCTGGCAACCGCGGCAGTCTGCGTCGCGATCACTGCGAGATCTTCCGCGCTCGGCCGCTCGTTCACGGTCGTATCCGCCATGAACACGGTCGAATTCTTGGCGATCATCAGGTGGATGCCAAACGGCACCTCGCCGGGCTTGGGGTCCAGCACCTCGCGCACTTCTTTCATCGTCTGCGCGAAAGTGCGGGTGAGGCCGGTGATCAGCGCATCGCCAACGCCAAGCTTGAGCAGCGCGGAGGCGAAGATGTTGCGGTCCTGATTGACCATGCGGTGCACGTCGCGCTCCATGAAGCCGCGCCGTTGCAGCCGCTCATAAAGCGCCGTGACCATGGCTTCGACATGCGGCGAGGTGGCCGAATTGTGGATCTCGAAGCTTTCCGGATCGGCGACGCCAAGCTCGGCCATCTTGTCGAGCACGGCCTGGGTGCGGCCCACCAGCACAGGCTCGCCATAGCCGAAATCGCGGAACTGGACCGCCGCGCGCAGCACGATCTCGTTTTCCGCCTCGGCGAAGATCACCCGCTTGGGATTGGCCTTCACCCGCTCATAGACTTGCGTCAGCACCGAGGTTGTCGGGTTAAGTCGGGCTTTCAGGCTGTGGCGATAGGCGTCGAAATCCTCGATCGGCTTTTGCGCCACGCCCGAATCCATCGCTGCCTTGGCGACAGCCGAGGACACCACTTCCATCAACCGCGGATCGAACGGCGCGGGGATGATGTATTCGCGGCCGAACTGGTGGTTCTTGCCGTAAGCGGCGGCGACTTCCTCGGGCACCTGCTCGCGCGCCAGCTCGGCTATGGCCTTGGCGGCGGCGATCTTCATTTCCTCGTTGATCGCGGTTGCCCGCACGTCGAGCGCGCCGCGAAAGATGAACGGGAAGCCCAGCACGTTGTTGACCTGGTTGGGATAGTCCGAACGGCCGGTGGCGACGATGGCATCAGGGCGCGCGGCCATGGCATCGGGCGGGGTGATCTCCGGGTCCGGGTTGGCCATGGCAAAAATGATCGGATTCTTGGCCATGGATTTCACCATGTCCTGCGTCATCGCGCCGGCGACCGACAGGCCGAGGAAAATGTCCGTGCCGACCACCGCTTCGGCCAGCGTGCGCTTGTCGGTTTCGGCGGCATGGGCCGACTTGAACTGATCGACGCCCTCGCGGCCCTTCCAGATCACGCCCTTGCTGTCGCACATGATGACATTCTCATGCCGCACGCCCATTGATTTGATCAGGCTGGTGCAGGCGATGGCCGAGGCGCCGGCGCCGTTGACCACGACCTTGACGTCTTCGAACTTGCGGCCGGTTATCAGGCAGGCGTTGACCAGGCCGGCGGCGGCGATGATCGCGGTGCCATGCTGGTCGTCGTGCATCACCGGAATTTTCATCCGCTCGCGCAGCGTCTGCTCGATAACGAAGCATTCCGGTGCCTTGATATCTTCAAGGTTGATGCCGCCAAACGTCGGCTCCATCATCGCGATCGCTTCGATCAGGGCCTCGGTGTCTTCGCTGTCGAGCTCGATGTCGATCGAATCAACATCGGCAAACCGCTTGAACAATACCGCCTTGCCTTCCATCACCGGCTTCGAGGCGAGCGCGCCGAGATTGCCCATGCCCAGAATCGCCGTGCCATTGGTGATCACCGCAACCAGGTTGCCCTTGGCGGTGTAGTCATAGGCAGTCGCGGGATCGTCATAGATCGCCTGCACCGGCACGGCGACGCCGGGCGAATAGGCCAGGCTGAGATCGCGCTGGGTGGCCATCGGCTTCGAAGCGATGATCTCGATTTTGCCGGGGCGGATCGTCTTGTGATAAAACAGCGCCTCGCGGTCGGTGAAACTCACGTTGCTCTCGGTGGTGCGGCTTTCTTCAGACAAACGAATTCTCCTGTGCCCAGGGGCAAGTTCCGCTCAAAAGCCCCGCTTCCCTGAGCTTGTCGAAGGGTTGTCCTGATTCTTGAGGCCAGACGCAGTGGGCGAAGAACATGACAGCCCTTCGACAAGCTCAGGGAAGCGGGTTGGGGTTTCGGCCCCGATCATTGATGCGCCCTAACCAATGTCGGCGCGGCGCGATAGGGGAAAGCTGCGCCGTTTCGCTTTGCGAATCGCTCGGGCCGCTGCAAACCCGCAGGCACAATGCACGGCACCACCACTCCGATGATGACGCAATACCTTGGCCTGAAGGCCGAGGCGGGGGATTGCCTGCTGTTTTACCGGATGGGCGACTTCTTCGAGCTGTTCTTCGACGATGCGAAAGTGGCAGCGCAAGTGCTCGATATCGCACTGACCTCGCGCGGCGAGCATCAGGGCGCGCCGATCCCGATGTGCGGCGTGCCAGTCCATGCGGCGGAAGGTTATCTGGCGCGGCTGATCAAGGCGGGCTGCCGGGTGGCGATTGCCGAACAAACCGAAAGCCCCGAGCAGGCGAAGAAGCGCAGCGGCTCGAAAGCCCTGGTGGCGCGCGATATCGTCCGCTTTGTCACTGCTGGCACGCTCACCGAGGAAGCCCTGCTCGAGCCGCGCCGGGCCAATGTGCTGGCAGCGGTGTGCGAGTTGCGCGGGCTGATGGGGATCGCGGCCTGCGACATTTCAACCGGGCGGATGGAGCTCGAAGAATGCACGCCCGATATGCTGGGTGCGGCGCTGGCGCGGCTCGGGGCCAGCGAACTGGTCTGCCCGGAAGGCTGGGAAGCCGCGCCCGATGCGGCCACTCCCCGCTCCCCGCGCGAGTTCTCCAGCGAGGCCGGCGATGACCGGCTGAAGGCACTGCACGGCGTGGCGACGCTCGATGGCTTCGGCATGTTCAGCCGGGCGATGCTGGCGGCTGGCGGCGGTTTGCTGGCCTATCTCAGCCACGCCGGACGCGGCACCCTGCCCTTTCTGCTGCCGCCGGTCGCGCGCAGCGGCGCAAGCCATCTGGCAATGGACGAGGCCAGCCGGGCGAGCCTCGAAGTGCTGGTCTCCAGCCAGGGCACCCGCAAGGGCAGCCTGATCGACGCGCTGGACCGCTGCGTCACCGGCGCGGGCGCGCGGCAGCTGGCCGAAGACCTCTCCGCCCCGCTGACCGATGCCGCCGCCATCGCCGAGCGGCTCGATCTGGTGCAATGGCTGCATGATTCCGCGCTGCTCCGCGACGATTTGCGCAAAGTCCTGCGCGCGCTGCCCGATCTGGGGCGGGCGCTGGGGCGCATCGTCGCCGGGCGCGGGAGCCCGCGCGATCTCGGGCAATTGCGCGATGGGCTGAGCGAGGCGCGAAACCTCTATGAGTTCTTCGGCCAGCGCCGCGATGCCGTGCCGCCGCTGCTCGCCAGACTGCTCCCCGCGCTCGCCGGCCACGGCGCGCTGACCGACCTCTACACCCGCGCGCTGGTGCCCAGCCCGCCGACGGAGCGTTCGCAAGGCGGTTATATCGCCGAAGGCTATGACCACGCGCTCGACGCCTTGCGCCAGACCTCGGGCAATGCCCGCCGCGCGATTGCCGCGCTCGAGGCGAAGTATCGCGACGAGACCGGCGTTGCTGCGCTCAAGATCCGCCACAACGGCGTGCTCGGCTATTTCATCGAGGTTCCCGCCAGACATGCCGACCGGCTGATGGACGCGAACAGCGGCTTTGCCCACCGCCAGACCATGGCCGGCGCCATGCGCTTCAATGCCGTCGCGCTGCACAAGGAAGCCAGCCGCATCGCCGAGGCGGGGGGCCACGCGCTCGCCGCCGAGGAAGCCCATTTCGAGGAACTGGTCGCCGAAGCCGTCGCCAGCCGCCAGGCGATTGCCGAAAGTGCGGCCGCACTGGCGCGGATCGATGTCGCGGCGGGCCTTGCCGAGCGCGCCGCAGAGGCCGGCTGGTGCCGGCCGCGCATCGCCGCCGAACCGGTGCTCAGCGTCGAGGGCGGACGCCATCCGGTGGTCGAGACGGCGCTGGCGGCGCGCGGCGAGCGGTTTGTCGCGAACGATTGCCAGCTCGCCAGTGATGACCGGCTGTGGCTGATCGGCGGGCCGAACATGGGCGGCAAGTCGACTTTCCTGCGCCAGAACGCGCTGATCGTGCTGCTGGCACAGGCCGGCAGTTTCGTGCCCGCGCAAAGCGCCACCATCGGGCTGGTCGACCGCCTGTTCAGCCGCGTCGGCGCGTCCGACAACCTCGCGCGCGGGCGCTCGACATTCATGGTCGAGATGGTGGAAACCGCCGCCATTCTCGCTCAGGCGACCAGCCGAAGCTTCGTCATCCTCGACGAGGTCGGGCGCGGTACGTCGACTTATGACGGCCTCGCGCTCGCCTGGGCGGTGGCCGAAGCGGTCCACGGCGAAATCGGCTGCCGCTGCCTGTTCGCGACACACTACCACGAGCTCGCGCGGCTCGCAGAAAGCTGCGATGCGCTGAGCCTGCATCACGTGCGCGCGCGCGAATGGAAGGGCGATCTGATGCTGCTGCACGAGCTCGCCGATGGCCCGGCGGACCGCTCCTATGGCCTCGCTGTGGCGCGGCTGGCCGGAGTTTCGGCCACAGTGCTCGCGCGGGCCAAGCAAGTTCTCGACCGGCTGGAGAAAGGCCGGGCCGAAACGGGGGGGCTGGCGGCGGGGCTGGGCGACATGCCGCTGTTCGCCGCTGCGCTCGATGCTGCCGAGGCGAAGGTCGATGCGGTGCGCGAGAAGCTGGAAGGCCTCGACGTCGATGCGCTGAGCCCGCGCGAGGCGCTGGCGCTGCTCTACGAATTGCAGCGCGAGGCGGGCACGGAAAGTTAACCGGGGAAATCTATCCTCGCCGCGTATCAGCAGTGGATAGGCCATGACCCAGTTACTGTTTCGCAACCGCTGGTTCGCGCTGCTCTGGGCGGTGGCAATCTGCTTTTCGATATCGCGCTTTTTCGGCGATGGCGGCGGGCAAGAGCAGCTAAAAAAGGCCGCCGACGACATCCGCAACTCTCGCGTCGCCGCCTCGCGGGTCGAAGCAGCGCGGGCACAATCAGCGGCGCAACAGGATTTCGAGGAAAGCCAGGAGCAGAGCGGGCGTGTCGCCGCCGACGAACTGTCTGAAAGCGTTGAGGTCAGCGAAAGCGAAGCCTACTGACGGCTCGCCCCTGGCACCCAGAGCACGTCCCCGGCCCCGCCCGCATTCACCGCGCGGGCCAGGACAAAGAGATAGTCCGACAGCCGGTTGATATAGGTGAGCGCCGCCGGGTTGACCGGATCGTTCGCCGCCAGTGCAGTCATCGCCCGCTCCGCCCGCCGCACGGATGCGCGCGCAATATGCACCCGCGCCGCCGCCTCGCTGCCACCGGGCAGGATGAAGCTGGTCAACGGGGGCATCCTGGCATTCAGCGCATCGATCTGCACCTCGATCCAGCTGGCTTGCGAGGCCACGATGCGCAGGGTCATTTCGCCGGGCGTGAAATCTTCGCCTCCCAACGCACCAAGCGGCGTGGCAAGGTCAGCCCCCAGGTCAAACAGGTCGTTCTGGATGCGGGAGAGCACTGCGGCATGTTCGCCATCGGCGAGCGCGACGACCGCCAGCCCAATCGCCGAGTTCGCCTCATCAACCGCGCCGATCGCTTCCATCCGCGCGGCATGTTTGGGCAGGCGCGAGCCATCGACGAGGCCAGTGGTGCCGTCGTCGCCGGTGCGGGTGTAGATCTTGTTGAGCTTGACCAAGGCGCTACTTGCTGATCGCGATGACCAGCGCGACGACGACAATCGCCAGCGCCTGCCACTTGATGCGCGCGAACATCATCTTGTTCTGCAGCAGCTGGTTGGCGCTGGGGCCGCTGCTTTCATCGCGCTCGAGATCGAGCTTGGTGCCCTGGAGGAACGCGATGATGCCGCGCACCAGAGAGTAAACGGCCATGATCATCAGGATCACGATTACGATGGCGAGGAAAGTGGTCATGGCTGGGTATCTAGGCCCGCGCCGATGGAAATACCAGTGGGCAGGCGCCCCGCGCGCAAGTCATCGGCCAGCGCGCGGCCATCCGCGCCGGCGCGGCGCAAGTCGGCGAGCGCGGATGAGCCCCGCCGCTTGGCCAGCTTGCGCCAATTCCCCCTGCCGTCCGCCTCCAGCAACAGCGGGTGATGATGCCAGACCGGCACCGGCAGACCCAGCAGCGCCTGGAGCAAGCGGTGGACGTGGCTGGCGGCAAACAGATCGAGCCCGCGCGTCACCAGCGTGATCCCGGATGCCGCATCGTCGAGCGTGGCGGCGAGGTGGTAGGAGGAAGGCGCATCGCGGCGCACGAGCACCACATCGCCCAGCAAGTCCGGCCGGGCCGGTTGCTTGCCGGCCAGCGCGTCAGTCCATGTCAGCGGGCCGGTTCGGGTTATGGCCGCGCCGACATCGAGCCGCCAGGCGGCGCCTTGCGGATCAATCTGCCGTCCGCGGCAAGTGCCCGGGTAGATCGGTCCGTCCGGACCCATGGCCTGTGCGGCGGCGGCGATCTCGGCGCGGCTGCACTGGCAGGGATAGAGCAAGCCCTGCGCACGCAGCCTTTCCGCACACTCGGCATAGTCCGCCAGCCGCCGCGACTGCACCACAGCCTCGCCGTCCCAGGCCAGCCCCAGCCAATCGAGATCGGCGAAAAAGGCTTCCACCAGCGCCGACCGGCTGCGCTCCCCGTCGATATCCTCGATCCGCAGCAGGAATTCCCCGCCGCGCGCGCGCGCCAGATCATGCGCGACCACGGCGGCATAGGCATGGCCAAGGTGCAGCGGCCCGTTGGGGCTGGGGGCGAATCTGGTGCGGATCATGGGCGAGTGCGGATCATCGCAGCATCTGTCTTGTGGATTGCGCAGCCATGCAAGCCTTGACGTGCCCGGGAGCGCCGTGCTGTCTTCCGCAAAATGCAGCGCCATCAAACCGTAAACTTCGCCTGCCACCAAAGGCCATGCTCAAGTCGGAGCTGATAGAGCGCGCGGCCCGGTTCCGCAGCGCAGGGGATGATCCCACCCGCAGTCTGTCGGCGTGCCCCGCGCTGGTGCTCAATGCGGACTACACCCCGCTGTCCTATTACCCGCTCAGCCTGTGGCCGTGGCAGACCGCGATCAAGGCGGTGTTTCTCGAGCGCGTCGATATTGTCGCCAGCTATCAGCGCGAGGTCCACAGCCCCAGCTGGACCATGCCGATCCCTTCGGTGATCGCGCTGCGGCAATATGTGAAGCCATCGGAATTTCCCGCCTTCACCCGGTTCAACGTGTTCCTGCGTGATCGCTTCAGCTGCCAGTACTGCGGTTCACCGCATCATCTGACCTTCGACCACGTCGTGCCGCGGCGGCTCGGCGGCAGGACCAGCTGGGAAAACGTCGCGACGGCCTGTGCGCCCTGCAACATGCGCAAGGGCGGGCGCACCCCGGCGCAGGCCCGGATGCCGCTGTTGCTCAAGCCGATCCGCCCGACCAACTGGCATCTGCAGGAGCGCGGCCGCGCTTTCCCGCCGAATTATCTCCACGAGACCTGGCGCGACTGGCTCTATTGGGATGTCGAGCTGGAGGCGTGAGCCCGCCCCCAGCCCGAAATCACTTCCTGCCAGCTGCGGCGTAATCAGCAACGCGTCATCTTGTGGCTGGCGCCCTGCGCGTTCTTCGAATCCATCGTCTTGTCATCAACGACGGTGACGTTGATCTTCATTTCCGGCGCCTCGACAAAGCTGATCACGCCGTCAGCATAGGCCCAGTTGCCGAACGGGCCGTCGCTGGTGCCATCGGCCTTCAGCTCCATTGCCATGGCACAGTCGCCATCGGTGCCCCATTTGCCGACGACGAATTCCTTGCTCGGCTTGTCGCCCTTGGCCGGAGCGCCGGCAGGCGCTGACGCAGCGGCTGGCTCGCTCGCGGCGGAAGCCGCTTCGGAAACTGCTGCGGCCGCATCGGAAGCTGCCGCATCGGGCTTGTCTGAACTGCCGCAGGCGGCAAGGGCAAGCGACAGCGCGCTTGCGACCACGAAACGCAATTTCATAAGTGTTCCCCTTCTGGTTCCGGCTCCAGTCGCGATCAGCCGACTCGGTGGCCGGATGCATTGTCTCAAACAATGCTGCTTGAATCGCAAGGCCTGGCATGAAAGTCTGTGCCATGCGCTGCGAAATCCTCTCGGTCCTCACCGGCAAGGCCGCGCCCTTCGGCCCGGAAACCAGCGCCATCGCCAAGGCCGCGCGCACAGGTCCAGTAGTGGTCGGCATGCTGGGGCTTGAGGGCGACGAACAGGCCGATCTTGCCGTCCACGGCGGCCCCGACAAGGCGATCCATCACTATCCCGGCGATCATTATCCCTTCTGGCGTGTGACGATGGGCGGCCAGCCCTTGCTTGATGGCCCGGGCGCATTCGGCGAGAATGTGTCGACTCATGGCATGACCGAAGAGGCCGTATGCCTCGGCGACCGTTTCCGCCTCGGCTCCGCGCTGGTCGAAGTCAGCCAGGGCCGCCAGCCGTGCTGGAAGCAGGGGCACCGGTTTGCCGACCCCGCAATCGTCGCCCGCATGGTCGTTACCCGCAAGGCAGGCTGGTATTACCGGGTGATCGAACCGGGCATGGTCGCGGCGGGCGACACACTCGAACTGCTCGAGCGCCCGCAGCCTGCATGGGACGTGGCGCGCATGTTCGGCCTGCTGATCGGCGGCGAAGGCAAAGACGAACCCGCCGCACTGCGCGCGCTGGCCGGGTTGGAAGTGCTCGCCCAGCCCTGGCGCAGGAAGGCGCAGGCGCTGCTTGGACTACAACCCCGCTCGCCCTGAGCTTGTCGAAGGGCCGCACTTCTTTTCGCGCCATATCGGCCGGTTCAAGATTGAGAACAGCCCTTCGACAAGCTCAGGGCGAGCGGAGTGAGGATGGGCAGCGAGACTGTATCATTCAGCGCAACCGCCCCACCCATTCCTGCGCCCGCCGCGCGATTTGCGCTTGCCGCCGGGCCGGAGTGGTCAGGGCAATCCCTGGCAGGTTCACCGCATCGGCCAGCTTGATCACGCGGAAGCTGCGCAGCAGGCCGTCCTTGGTCGCGCCCGCCGGGGTGCCCTGCCAGCGGATCACGCCGAAGCCGTCACGCAGCCCGGTGGTGTCGAGCCAGTTGGCCACGCCCGGATCGCTGCGCGCGATGACATAGGTGAAATTGCCGTCCTGGTCGGGCGCGGTCTGCGCCAGGTTGAGGCTGGTCAGATTGGTCCGCGCGTCGGAGGCCATGGTCCAGGGATCGACGACCTGAAACCCGGCGTAGCTCGCGCTCCCGCGCGCTATGGTCACGGCCAGCGCCTCGTCTTCGGCCAGCGAAAAGCGCAAGCCAGCGACAAAGCCCCAGGCCCCTTCGCGCCCCATCGGCCCGCCATAGGTGTTGGGCTTCAGCCCGCCGAACCAGTGGTTGGGAAAATCCGCCCAATCGCGCACATAATCGCCAAGCCGGCCCACCACCCGCCGCCGCAGTTCATCGGGATCATAGGCGCGCGGGGCCCCGTCATCCAGCCGGCGCAGCGCCAGCCGTGCGCCTTCCTGCCGCCAGTCGGCCATCGAATCGCGAAAGCCCACCCCGATCGGTCCGGGAGGCGTCACCACATGCTGCGCCGCATTGCCCGGCGCGCCCGCCGGCCCGCCAACGGTGAAGCGCCACGCGCCATCGGGCGTGACGGTCAGGTTGCGGTCGGTAAACACGCCCAGCACTTCGACTGCCTCAGGCTTGCTGCCCGCCAGCTTGGGCGCGAAGCCCGGCTCGCCCGGTCCCAGCTGGACGATGAACTGGCTGGCGCGGTTCTTGGCCGGGAAGCGCCCGGAAAACTCCCAGCGCTCAGCCCCCTGCACCACGGCCATGCGATAGATATTGTCGGGATTGTCGCCCGCCGTGCCGACACAGCCGATCTTGCGCCCGCGCCATGCACGCGGGCTGTCCTCGGTGGTCCACAGGATCGCGGGCGCGGCGCGATAGGTGGCCGCTTCCTTGAGGATCAGCGAGTTGGACAGACATTCCACCGCGCGGTCGATCGTCGCCGCGCCGTCGCGGGTCTTGCCGATTTCGGTCGCGGCCAGTTGCGCGCGCAGTCCGGCCTTGATCGCCTTGACGTCGGGATGTTCGCTCAGGGCCAGCAACAGTTCCTCGGCTGCGTCCTGTTCGGCGCTGGCGAGGATCGGCTCAGGTGCCGAGGCGCGCGCGGCGGGCGCGGCGGCAACGGCCACCGAACTGGCGAGCGCAAAAGCGCAGACGGCGATGGCGGCACGGCGCAGCATGTCAACTCTCCCGGGTGTCGGCGTTTCGGGAGAGCTTCAAGCAATTCGGCCCGGCTGTCTAGGTTCAGGTCTTGCGGTTGATCCACCGCACCAGCCGACCGATGCCCCACATCACCAGCACCGCGCCCAGCACATTGCCGGTCAGCCGCCCGGCGTTGAACGAATTGACCGCAAAGCCCTGTTCCATCAGCGTGGTGCCGGCAATCAGCAGGCCGAGCACCAGCCCGCCCAGACACCAGAAAAAATCAGTTCGTGTCATCTTGGTTCCCCTGCCCGCATTGCTGGCGAAGTGATGACGCATTCCGGGCAATTGCGGCAAGTGCCATAGCGATGGCATGGCTGATGGCGTGCAGCGGATACAAATTCCCTCGCTTTTCCGCGCGCGCGGGCCTAGCCCCTTGCCTGGGGCACCTGCCCCGCAAAGGAACATCCCATGGCCAAGAGCCAGAAGAAATCGAACCGAGAAACGCGCAAGCCCAAAGCGGAAAAGCCCAAGAAGGCCAATGCCTCCAACCCTTCCCAGAAGGGCGCCAGCATCGCGGCGAAAGTCTGACTGGAGCCCCTCAGGCTTAGTCGGGCGCGCGGGGGTTATAGAAGGCAAAGCGGCGCACGCGGCCTTCGATCAGATGCTTCTTCATCTTGTGGCGCATTTCCTCGGCGCCATCGCCGGTGATGCAAACGAGGTGCGTGCCGCCCGAAGGCAGTGCTTCGATCGCGCTGATCGCAACGCCAGCAGTCTTGCACAGCGCGGCGACATCAGCCTCGGCAAGGCTCACGTTCATCGCCCGGCTCATGCGGCGAGCCCCCGGCAAGGCGCGGGGAGCAGCGGCGCGGCGAGCGCCCCGGCGAGGCGCTGGATCGTGCCGATGCGGCTGGCGAAGCCTTTGGCATCATCGGCATGGCGCACGCATTCGCCCCGGATGGAGGTGCGTGCCGCGCGCATCAGCGCGATCTGGTGGCGAAAATGCAGTTCGTTGAGGTCCATGAGTGCGGCTCCGATGCGTAAGCGGGAGCGCGAGCAGGCTCTCAGTCGCGCGCGCTTACGGAAAGCCGTTGCACACGATGTTGCCCCTATGACATAGTGTTGCGCGCTTGTCGCCCGCTATTCCAGCGGGGGCTGAAGCCGGACGGCGAGAGCCTCGATCAGGTCGGACGCATTGGTGGCGTTGGGATCGATCCGCGCCTCCGCTCCGTCACCGAACACGGCGAAGACCGGGCCCATGAATGCGCGGCGCAGCGCCACCGCCTCGCCCAGCTTGCGGTCGTACTCCTGGCCCTGCCGGTCGCGCCAGACCAGCCGGTCGCCGCGCCAGCGCATTGCCGCACGGCGCAGCTCGCCGAATTGCACCAGGGTGATGAATGTGCCCAGACCGAATGCGACAATCAACCAGAACAGGATGCGCATCTGCTCGGTGCCGTCGGGCCGGTTCGATCCGACAAACAGCCAGACCCATGCCATGCCCAGTGTCAGAACCGTGCCGAGGCTGATCCCGACGCCGTACATCGCGCCGGGCCTGATTGCGCGCCAGCCCCGCTGGTCGGGCGGGCTTCTGCCTGTCCAGGTGGCCAGAGCATAGACCGCCAGCATGGCGACCAGTCCGATAACGATATGTCTGGCCCAATCGACTTCCATGGGGAACTCCCGCTGCGTCTTGCGCGCATATTGCCACCCTGCAGGCAAAGATCAGGTAAATTTTTGGGTGCACTTTGTCCCGCGCGGTGACATGGAAGCCGCCAGTCAACAGATGCCGAAAACAGGCGCCGACAACAAACAAGGGATTAGGGGATGGACCTGCAACTCAAAGGCCGGCGTGTGCTGGTCACCGGCAGCAGCAGCGGCATCGGCGAGGCGATGGCCCACATGCTTACTGAAGAAGGCGCGTTGGTGGCGGTGCATGGCCGCAACCGCGAGCGCGCCGAGGCAGTCGCAGCATCTATCGGCGCGGCAGGCGTCGCTATCGGCGAACTGGCGGGCGATGGCACGGCCGAGGCAGTCCACGCCGAGGCTGTGGCAGCGCTGGGCGGCAATGTGGAGATCCTGATCAACAATGCCGGCGGCAACGCCAAAGGCAACACCGCGAAGCCCCCCGCCGAGATCGACATCGAGGATTTCGTCGCCAACTACCGCGCCAACACGCTGGGCGCAGTGAAGCTGTGCCAGCTCTGCGTGCCGGACATGGTCGCGGCGAAATTTGGCCGGATCATCAATGTCTCGAGCGCTGTGGCGATGCAGCCCAATTTCATGGGGGTCGACTATTCGGCCGCCAAGGCCGCGCTCAACAATTTCACCGTCAGCCTGGCGGGATCGCTGCGCGGAGTGAACGTCACTGCCAATGTGCTGACCCCCGGCATCATCATGGTCGATGGCCTGCTGCGCTTCGGGCGGATGAAGTTTAATGATCCCGAGATGAGCTTCGACGATGTGGCGAAGAATTTCGCCGAGCAGAACGTGTTCGAACTGCCGCCCGCAGGCCGGCTGGGGCTGCCGCGCGAGCTGGCGATGGTCGCCTGTATGCTGGCCAGCCCGCTTTCGGGCTTCATCACCGGCGCGAACTACCGCGTCGATGGCGGCCAGGTGCGCGGGCTGAATTGAAGAGGATGCTCTCCGGCCCGCTCATGCTGAGCTTGTCGAAGCACAGGCCTGTTGCGGTGAGGTTGCCTTTGAACGATGGTCCTTCGACAAGCTCAGGATGAGCGGGAACCAAGAGGAACTGAAATGCCCCAAAAAACCTATCGCGTCATCCAGTGGGCCACCGGCACGGTCGGTTCGGCGGCGCTGAAATATTTCATCGAGAACCCGGTGATCGACCTCGTCGGCGTGCTCGTCACCAACCCCGAGAAAGTCGGCAAGGATGCGGGCGATCTGGTTGGCCTGCCCAAGACCGGCGTGCTGGCGACCGACAGCGCCGAGGCGATCCTGGCAATGGACGCCGATTGCGTGCTGTTCGCGCCAAGCATGATGACCCCGCCGATCGACATGGTCTGCCGGCTGCTCGCCAGCGGCAAGAATGTCGTCTCGCCCGCCGGGCCGTTCCTGCCCAACAAGTGGATCCCCGAGGACGCGGCTCGGGTCGAGGCGGCGTGCAAGGCGGGCGGAACCAGCTTCCACGGCTGCGGCATCCACCCGGGCTTTGCCGGCGACGTGCTGCCGATCACGCTGCTCCGGCTGATGAACCGCGTCGATTGCGTCGAGGTGTCCGAAGTGATCGACAAGGTCCGCAACCCGATGATCTACACCGAGATCATGGGCTTCGGCATGGACCCCGCAGAGCTGCTCGCCAACCCGAAACGCTCGCCCGAAACCTACAAATACTTCTACTCATCAATGGCGATGATCGCCGAGGCGCTGGGCAAGGAGATCGAAGAGGTCACGGTGAAATTCGAGGTCTCGACCGCGCTGAAAGACATCAAGCACCTTTATGGCGAAGTGAAAAAGGGCACCGTCGGCGGCCAGCATTACGAATGGACCGCCTGGGTAGAAGGCGCGCCGCTGGTGGTCTATCATTTCTACTGGCAGCTCGGCGAAGACCTCGATCCGCTGTGGGAACAAGGCGAAGCCATGTACCGCGTCCGCATCCACGGCGATCCGCCGCTCGAATGCCAGCTGATGGGCCAGAAGGATGCGGATGGGCGGCATCCATTCCTGGGCCTGCCGTGGACCGGGCTGGTGGGTTGCACGGCGGTGCCGCAGGTGTGCGAAGCGGCGGTTGGGGTGGTGACGCACTTCGATCTGGGGGTTGTGAAGCCGAAGGGGCTGGTTAGGCGGTAAGGGAATTGGATTGAGCGTCCTGCAATCGGCGTTACGGGAATTTCAGAGTGCGAAGTATCTACACCATTCCCTTCGAGCAAGACGTCGTCATCCCTGACCACTGGGAAATCCCTTTTCTTGGAGGCCGCTGCCTCGTTTTGGAAGAAGATGGTCGTGCAAAAGGCTTGCAAATAACTTTCGCTGGCGAGCCACACGACAACTCTCCAGATTTTCAAGAATTTCCCGATGGCCCCATCAAGGCAAGCATCACGGGACGAGATGATCGGCTAATGCTGGTCAAGCGACACATCGAGCAAGCCGCTGCATTCTTGGAATGCTTATACAACATCGACCTCGTTACCGACAAGATTGAGGCTACGTATGAAGGCGAGACACCGGAGGAAGAGGATAAAATTGCCATCAAAGGGTTGAAGATTGGCAAGGTCAATAAGCCGCTTCCGCTGACATTTGACATGTTGACGCGAGCTTTCATGGCGGCTGAGGAGGAGGATGGGCCAAGATTTCAGTCAACGCTTGTCAAAGCCGCTCGAAATGCACTTTTCTCCGAGCAATATATTGACTCATTTCGCTTTTCATTCCTCCTTATGGAATCTCTTTATGGCGATGGACAGTTCAAAAATGCAGCATTGAAGGGTGCTCTGAAAGGAAGTGCAGGCTTTGTCGCAATTATTGAAAAAGTGCTGAAGGAGCCTATTCCACCGAAGAAAAATCAGGAGTCAGATACATCCGATCTCTTGGCCAACAGCCCTTGTGCGAACGATGTAATTTCCCACTTGGTCGATAAACGTGGTTTCTATTTTCACGGTAACCGCAAGAGGCAGGATGCTTGGCAACCTCACGAACAAGATCAGGCTGAACATCTCGCATTATTAGCTGTTGGAATTGCACAAGAAATCGCTCAGGAGGCCGCAGCCCCAATCTTCAATGCCGAATACGGCTTAAGGCACTTCGAAAATGCCATGAACGCAGGAGCAAAAATAGTGTTCGAAATCAAATTTAAGTTCCGTGAGCACGATGAGCAATTTTCTCGAGATGGTGTGCTTCATATCAATACACCGGGCACCAAAGTTACAGGAAAAAGCGCCAATGCGGTGGCCCAACAGTTTCTGCAGCACTTTGATCACCACTCCCCAGTTGCGGCGCTAGAGAGAGCCCTATGTGTCGTTCAAGGTAGCGATCAAAAGGTTTTCGAGATCACATTCCATGGGAAGTAGTTGGATAACCATACCAAGTGCAATTACCCCAAACGTACTTGCATCACCCAACCCCCAAAACCTCATCCCCAGCCCTCGGCACCTCCCCGCCCTTCCGGCCAATAAACCCGCGCAAGTCCTCAAAATCCGCGCCCGTCCTGCGTTCCACAAAGAACGCGCGTTCTTCGGATGCGCCCAGCTTTTCCGCCAGCGTCAGCGCAATGAACTGGTTGAGCGAAATCCCTTCGGCCTCGGCGAGGCGTTCGATGCGGCTGCGAATGCCCGGGGGCAGGCGCAGAGGAAAGCTGGTCTGTTTGCGGGAGGTAGCAGTCATGATCTTGTCCTCTCGAGGGCTTCGCGGGGCAGCAGGCAGGCAATGCCGAATGCCTCCGGTGCAGTGCCGAAATCGCGGCGGTTGAAGGTTACCAGCATGTCGGCCCCGCCGTTGACCGCCGCTTCCAGCACCATCTCATCCGCCGGATCGCGCACCTGCGGTCGCCAGCGAAAGGCACGGTAGACCGGCTCGCACAGGGCAATAAGGCTGCGGACGCGGCGATCCATTTGCTCGATAGTTGCATTGCATGCCACCAGATGCTCGTCGCGTTTCAGCACGGCTTCATATTCCAAAGCGAGCGGCACTGAAGCGAGCAGGGTAATCTTGCCATCAAGCGCCAATTCGATCAGCGCCGCCGATGCGCCTGTCGGACTGCGAAATGCGGCAATCACAACGTCGGTATCGAGTGCCATTCGCATATTTGCACGTTATGTGATATTACTGGTGATGTCAAATTGGAATCTGACCGGGCTTGTTGCACCCGCCTAAATTCATCCAGCGGGATGGTGATCATTTCGCCCCTCACCCCCCCCGGCCATCCGCTCCACCGCGTCCTTCGATTCCTTCAGCCCCAGCCCGGTCGCCTCGCGCAGCAACTTGATCGCCGCGATCTTGTTGCCCTGGGCCAGTGCAGCTTCGATTCTCATGGCCTGCCCCGGCGTGAGCGGCGGGCCGTCTTGCAGGGGAGCGGCCGGGCGGAATGGCGCGAGCGGGGGCGGCATGACAGGCGTTCCCGAGAGGTCCTGACGCGGGTCGCGGCGGCGCATGGCGAAGCCGATCAGCACACCTGCGGCTATCGCCACTGCCAGCTCCCAACCTGTGAATTCCATCATTGCCGCCTTTCATGCCCAGCCGCCGGGATAGCCGCCGCAGCGCCGCGCCGCAATTGCGCTTGCACCGCGCCATATCCCCCGCCATCTTCGGGCGCGGGTAATCAATGAAGGGGAATAGCATGTTCAATGCCGCCAACAATGTCAGCATCCTGGTGCCGATGCTGGCCGTCGTCGCGCTGACTTTTGTCGCTTTCATCAACATGGCCGCCAAGCGAGGCGCGGCGGTCAAGGGCGGGCATGACCCGAATTACTACAAGGCGCATCTCGGCACGCCTGAGCCCGAAGCGACGGTTGCCGCCGTGCGCCACTATGGCAACATGCTCGAACTGCCGACAGTGTTCTACGCCGCCTGCCTCACCACGTATGTGCTGGGCGCGGTGAGCCAGTGGGCGCTGATCTTCGCCTGGGCCTTTGTCGCCTTGCGCCTGGTGCAAAGCCTGGTCCACATGACCAGCAACAACACCAGCCAGCGCGGCGGTGCATTCGTGCTGAGTATGCTGGCGCTGCTGGGGCTGTGGGTCACCATCGGGATTTCCGTGTTTGCCCGGCTCTAGGACGGCTTGAACTGCGGCGGGCGATACCCATTTCAGGGGCTCCCTTTAACGGAGTATCCCAGATGCGTTCGTCCGCCGAAGTTGCCGCCATGCAATGCCCGGTCTGCCATGTGCCGCTGGCGATGAGCGACCGGCAAGGGATCGAGATCGACTATTGTCCGCAGTGCCGCGGCGTCTGGCTTGATCGGGGCGAGCTCGACAAGCTCATCGAGCGCAGCGCGCCTGCGGCCGCGCCGCCGCCGCCGACACCGCAACAGCCCCCACCACCGCCCTATCCGAGCGGCGCGCAAGCCGGTTGGGGTGATCCGCGCCAAGGCCACGGCAAGCCCTACTACAAGAAGCAGAAGCACTGGCTGTCGGAGATCTTCGACTAAAGATGTTCGACTTGCGTGGGATCGGGCTGGCGGTGTTCAGCCTTATCCGAGCCGCCTAGTTAGGCCGGACCGGACTGCAATTGGCATTGCAGCGAAGGCTATCTGGCCGGCCAGCCCCAGTGCGCCCGGCAGGTGGAATTGTGCCGCCAGCCAGCCTTGTGCGGTCTGGCCGAAAGCCCATGTCGCCAGCGCCAGTTCCGCGCCCATGAGCAGCGCAAAAGCCGCAGCTCCGGTCGCCACGCATTCGCCAGGGCCAAGCCGCCACTGCCGGACCACGCGGCGGGCAACGGACCAGCTGGCCGCCAGAACCAACGGCAATTCCATCGCAACCGCCAAAGTCGGCGATCCCAGCAGCGGCGCCAACCACAGCGTGCGCACCGTTCCAAGCGCGAAAGCGAAAGCGAAAACCACCGCCCAATAGGCCAGTGCGGCCAGGACCACGGTCATTGGCCTGGCCATGGCCGTGCCCATGAAAGTGGTTCGGGCCCCACCTTCACGCCAGCCAGGTTTCCGGGTTGGGCATCGGCTCGTGCTTCTGCGCGTTGATCAGGCTGAGCACGCAGCGCACCACCATCAAGACGGCGACGGCAGCCCACAGCAGGAAGCCGATCAGCACGATCATCAGGAAAATGCTGATGACAGTGCCGATGAAGCCAATCCAGAAAGTGCGGATCAGGTAGGTATAGTGGCTCGCCTCCCACTCGGCCTTGGCCTCGCCCTTCCAGACATAGGCGAGCACCACGCCGACGATCCAGGTGACCCCGAGCAGGAAGCCTGACAGATAGAGCGCGCTGATGATTGTCGGCTGGTTGAAATCGAAGCTGCTGGTCGCCGACGATGATGGCCCGGAGGACGGCGGCGGCGGGGCAGATGGTGACGGGGTCGGCTTGGGCGTTGGCACGCCTGACAGATCATTGGGCATATCCTGATTCATGCTCGGCCTCCTCGCAGCCTGTCCGCGATTCTTGCAGCCTAGTCCCGCAGGGCCAGCCTGTCACGCAGGCACCATCATGGTTGCCACGTCAACCATGTTTGCCAAGGCCAAGCCATCACTGTGCCGAAACACTTGACGCCCAGATTCCGGGCCATGGCACAGACCCTCAGAAACCTGCGCATCTGGCTCGGCTTTGCCGTGCTGGCAGTGCTTTCGATGCTGGCGTTGACCGGCAACCTCGCCTTTGCCCGCAAGGGCCCGGCCTGCATCGAGGCAAGCGGCCCCGGCGCGCCGGGCTTCGCGGCGCTGCCTGCTGGCGGCGCGGCCCCCGCCTGCCTGCGCTTCCGCATCGACTGACACGCCTTGCCGCCCTGCCCCGGCGCAGCTAGCGCGGGGGGCCATGTTCGATGATTTCACCGGCGATGCGACCGGACTTGCCATTCCTGCCCACCCCGCAGCGCTCCGCACCGCTGGCGCAGCGTTCCTCACCCGCGCCTTCCGGGCTTTCGGCGCACTGGACGCAGACAACGCCGTCACCGCGATCACCGCGCTCGAGCCATGCCCGGGCGGCAGCACCGGGGCGAAGCTGTTCCTTGAGGTCAGCTATGCCCGCCCCTCCGCCGACCTTCCCGAGCGCCTGTTCGCCAAGTTCAGCCGCGATTTCGCCGACGCGCGCCGCGACGAGCGGGGCCGCTGGGAAATGGCCTCCGAAGCGCGCTTTGCGCCGCTGACCCGCGCGGCCGGGTTTCCGATTGCCGCGCCCCGGGCGATGTTTGCCGATTACCGCGCAGCGGACGGCAGCGGGCTGATCATCACCGAGCGCGTGCTCTATGGCGAGGGGGCAATCGAGCCGCACCGGCGCAAATGCCTCGATCACCTGACGCTGCCCGATCCGCTGCCGCACTACCGCGCGGTGGTCACCGCGCTCGCCCGGCTGGCCGCCGCGCACAAATCCGGGGCGCTGGCGGGCGACATCGCCGCGCGCTTTCCCTTCGATCCCGCGCATGGCTCGGCCGATCCGATCCGCTACGATGCCGCGGCGCTCGATGCCGAACTGGCACATTGCTTTGCCTATGCGCGGGACTGCCCCCGGCTTTTGCCGGCTTCGGTGCGCAGCGCCGAATTTGAAGCGGGGCTGGCGCGCGATGCCCAGCTGATCCGGGCCAATGAAGCCCGCATCCAGCGTTTCCTGACCGGCGACGCACGCATGATCGCGCTGTGCCACTGGAACGCGCATATCGACAACTGCTGGTTCTGGCGCGATCCGGCGGGCGCGCTACATTGCGGGCTGATCGACTGGGGCCGGGCCGGCCAGATCACGCTCAGTGCGGCGCTGTGGGGGGCGCTGTCAGCGGCGCACCACGACATCTGGGATCACCATCTCGAGGCGCTGCTGGCGCTGTTTGCGCACGAATACGGCTCGCATGGCGGCCCTGAAATCTCTGCGGACGAGCTGCTGTTCCACTTGCGGGTGCACATGGCGACGATGGGCGTGGCGCGGGTGCTGGCCTTTCCTGAAGTGATCCGCTTCCGCATGCCGGACTGCGCAAAGCTGTCCGGGCCGCAAGACCCGGCGCTCGAACCCGTCGCGCTCGACCCGGCACGCAATTCGATGCATATCTATGCCGTGTTCCTCAAGTTCTGGCACAGATACGATGCCGGCGGCGCGGTCCACGAACTGCTTGGGAGAGCACAATGAGCGAAGCAAACAAGGCAGTCGCCCTCAAATTCATCGCCGCGATGGGCGCGAACGATCCCATCGGCGCGGCGGAGTGCCTCGCGCCCGACGCGATGGCCGTCGCCAAGGGCAACAGCCACTTCAAGGGCGCGCGATCGGCGCGGATGATGATCGACGGGATCGAGGCGTTCAAGTCGCTGATCCCCGGCGGGCTGCAACTGAAAGTGATCAGCGCGATTGCCGATGGGGATCAGGTCGCGGTCGAGTGCGAAGGCAATGCCACGACCAGCGCCGGCACGAGCTATGACAACCGCTATGTCTTCGTCTGCACCCTGCGCGAAGGCAAGATCGTGCTGGTCAACGAATATTTCTGCACGGTGCTGGCCAACGAAGTGCTCTGGCCACTGGCGCAAAGCGCGGCCGGGCTGGGCGAGACGGCGGGCTGAGCACTTCGTTGGCATGTGCGCCATAACCTTCGTCATCCCCGCGAAGGCGGGGACCTATCTCCTGACATTGCAACCACGCGATAGATCGGGAGATGGGTTCCCGCCTTCGCGGGAATGACGAACTTGTGTTTTGCTGCAATTTGTGTCGACTGGATGGCAGTTGTGGGGTGGTAAGCGGAAATGCGGTTAAGACCGACAAGCGCTCGCCAATGGCTCGCTTACGGCGAGCCCAGTCATCGACCAGTAGTATATCATAATGAATGCAATGCTCACGAATGAGATGTAGAGCAATAATCTTGTTGCCGCGTAACGGAGGCTTGTAAATACAAGTGATGCGACAGCGAGAGCCAGCATAAATGCCGGGAGTGCCACTTTGTGCAACAGATGTTCTTGAATTGATGTTTCGGGAAGCAACACGCAGGCGATAAAATCGAGTTCGTGAATGCCCCAAATGAGGATCAAAGCCCAACCTAACGCCGCGATAAAGCGGCAATTATATACTTGAGTTAGCGAAATGACCCAGCTATGTGATTCTCGACAGGCCGGTGCTCTCGCCGTCACCGACGAAGCAAAATTTACCGCTGCTTTAGCCTTGATGGATGCGGTTGGTGACGGCGTTAGCGAGAGGACGGCTTTTTCGGTGTTTGAACACCTCGTCGCCGTTGTGAGCGATGCTCTTTTGGGTGATCGCGTCTAACATCTAAATTCTGGGCAAACTGGTCTAGTTGTTTCGCTGTCATGGCTACCTTATCGCTTTCTGCCATGATTTGGACTGGTGAGAAGTGATGCTTGGCGCGAAGGCTTTTGCCTTTTTGGCTACCAGGGGTGAGCATTTCACCAAGTGTGTTTCCATCGGTGACGAACGCATCGCGGCTCCATTCTGCCTCGATAACCTTTTTGTTGGTGGGGTCTTGAGTTAGGTGCACTCCCCAATTTCCATGGACCAGTTTGTTCCGAACGCCTGCGAGCACCTTGATTTGATCAAGTAGGCTGTTCAACGCGGATTGGTCCGACGAAGATAGGTAGAATGAGCCTGTGTCCCGCAGGAGGTCGCGCACCGCAGCTTGCTGTATGTTTTGCATCACGAGGTGTGATCTCATTTCGTCCACGCCCAACAAAATCTGCACGGCTCGCCTAAGTGAAAACTCCAACTGGCTCCATGACCTCATAAAGTAGCCAAGCGCTTGGTCGCAATGCTGGATGGGTATGGTTGGTTCAGGAAATTCTATGCTATCGTCAAAGAGGCCGTCTGGCTTGCTTGATGAAATCGTGAACCCTTTGGATATGCGCGGCATGAAACCCCCTGAACAAGAAATCGACGCCTACCCCGAAGCGGAGACGGAAGCCCGCCGCGAGGCTGCGTTAAAGCGGATGCTGGCAACGCCGCACAAGCCTCATAAAGCCGCTAAGCGGGGCCAGGGTAAGCTGGCTTTACCCGGTAATTGATTTTGAGCGCAGATTTGCAAGTGTCGCAGCCATAAGCGCTCTTCTGCACGGCTCCCGTTGGCGTGCATTCCTTGCCCTTTGAATTGGAGAAAGGACTTGCGGCCTTGTTCGAAACAATTTGTGCAGAGCCAATGCGCCGGTTGGCTATTCTCCATGCCCGGCTTCGGCATATAGGCGAAAGCTCCACGGTCAACGTCAACAAGCTGATAGCGTTCTCGCTCTGCCGACCAGTCTTTCATGCGCATAATCTCTTGTTCAAGGTCCGCTATGCGCTTGGCCGCCGTCGATTGCGCCTCTTGGGCCACAAACAGACCCTGTTGGGCATCGAGAATCGCCCCCTGCAAGTCCAGCTTGATCTGATTGATAGCCACCGCGTTTTGGGCACCGTTCAAGGCTTGAACGATGTCCTTCGCCAACTTGAGACTATTCAGGCCAGCGCTGATTTCAACAAGTCCAACCATATGAATTCCTCCTGCAACGTGCAGGCTATCAGCGGTCAGGATTGAGTCCAGCGCTTGCGTTTCTCCCCGATCTCGCGGGGAGCTTGGTAAAGCTTAGGCGGCGAGCAAATCAGTCCGCCGATAGGTAAGGCGACGACCGACCATGCCGCCAATTATAAGGGCGGCGCGTTCACCGTCGCTCATGCCACGGCTGTTGTAGCGCATATCGAATTCACGGCAGTAGCGGCCAAGGTGCGCTTCGCTCATGTGGTGGTAGGTGCCGATCACGCCGCGCTTGAAGATGGAGAAGAAGTTTTCAGCGGTGTTGGAGTGCTTGAAGCCGCCGGTAGTGACGTATTCCTTGGCCGAGTGATTGACGACCGAGTGACCGTTAAACTCACGGCCAAGGCGGGTGTAAACGGGGGCTTCGTCGGTCATCAAGTGCGAGGCGCGATCCACGTTGGTAACGATGAGGCCGCGCAGGTGCTTGGCATTGACGTTGGCGACATGGAAGGAACGGGCGCGACCGTCGCGCTCGACAAGGGCAACAACCGCCTTCTTGGCAGCAGGCTTGCGGGTGGCGCGGTTCTTGGCCTTGCCGCCGACATAGGTTTCGTCGGCTTCGACAACTGCACCGGGACCGCCAAGGGGGCCATTGCTGTCCGCGCCGTCCATGGCTTCGCGGATACGATGGCAAAGGAACCAAGCGGTCTTGTAGGTAACGCCGATCATGCGCGACATTTGAAGGGCGCTCATGCCCTTCTTGGAAGCTGCCATGATGTGCGTTGCCAGCAACCACTTGTGCAGGGGAACGTGCGAACGCTCCATGACAGAGCCGGTGCGAACGGTGAATTTGTCGCGGCAGTCATTGCAAAGGAACATGCCAGCCTGCGTTGTGCCTTCCATCTTGCGGACGCGCTCCGAACCGCAATGCGGGCAGGTCGCACCGTTAGGCCAGCGCGAGGCTTCGAGATGCGCCAGCGCCTTGGCTTCGTCGTGAAAGATAGGGTTGGTAATGTTGACGTTCATGGCTTCGTTCCTTGTGAAGCCCTTTTACGTCAATCACTCTGCTAAGTAAAGTATATAATTGCCGATAAAGCTAGCAATGAAGGTGACTGGCCTCATAAGATTGGTGTAGCACTTCGTCCAACGTCCGCAATGTTGTCGTGTCCGGCACGGCCGTTTTCTTGGCGCACCCTGCAAAAGCAGCCATCCCGATGGTACCCTGCAGTTGCCCGCTTGGCCCGCCCTCCTATCGCCAGCTGCGCAGCCACATCCACTGCACATAACTGTCGCGCTCGCCGTGGAGCTTCGCGGCTGACAGGATCGGGTAGAAGTAAACAAACATCCCCGCCGCCAGCGCCAGCGACCCTGCAGGCAGCCAGCGCCACCTGCCGCCGCGCTCCCACAAAGCGTCCAGCGCGAGCGCGAGGCAGGCCATCAGGAATGTGGCAGGCAAGAGATAGTGGTAATAGAACTGGATCGGCTTGTTGCTGACCAGCCACAGCGCCATCGCCGCCAGATAGAGCAGCGCGAAAGCCAGCGCATCATTCCGCCGCCGCCAGATTCCGGCCCCCAAGCACCACACCAGAGCGGGGAGCCCGGCGAGCATGGTGAAAGGATTGCCGATCAACAGCACGCCGCGCTGGGCGCCATCGACCGGCTCATACAGATACCAGACCGCCCGCCAGTTCACCACCCAGTCGGGCCAGGTGCTGCGATAGGGGTGCAGCTTGGTGACGCTGTCCTGCAAGCCCAGCATGTATTTGTGCCAGGCCAGCGGCGAGAGCGGGTCGGTCGGGTTATAGGCATAGAGAAAGGCGGGCAGATAGGTCGCCCAGTAGATCGCCAGCGGCAGCAGGCCGAGCCACAGCCCGGCTTCCCACAGCGACATGCCCGGCAGGGGCCGTGTTGCTTTCTCGGTGAGGAACCGCCGGCCATGATCGCGCAGCCGCAGCGCAAGGAAGGCCAGCCCCGGGAGCATCGCGACCGGCGCGACGCTCCACTTCGCGCCCAGCGCCAGCCCGAACAGCAGGCCCGCCAGCGCCAGATGCCAGCGCGCGCGGCCCACCGGGCGCTGAAATGCCACTGCCACCTGCCACAGCGCCGCCATCGCCAGCCCGGCCATGATCATGTCGAGCATGGCGATGCGGCTCTGGATGAACCAGACGAAACTGGTGGCGAGCAGCCCCATGCCGGCCAGGGTCGCGAAACGCCGCCCCGAGGCCCACCATAGCGTCCGTCCGAAAGCGAACAGGCCGAACGCGCCGAACAGCGCCGAGGGCAACCGCCAGACCAGCGGCCTGTCGCCCAGCACGGCAATCGCGGCGGCAATCACTTGCTTGGCGAGCAGCGGATGCTCAGGGTTGGCCGATTGCATCGTCAGCAGCATCCGCGCGGCGGGCACATAGTGCACCTCGTCGAAATAGATCTTCGAGGGGATGCCGAGCCGGTGGCAGACCAGCGCGAGGAAGCCCAGCGCGATTGCCACGCACCAGATCAGCGGATCGCGTTGTTGAGGAGGTGAGGCAGTTGCGGCAGACAGCATCGACTCAGCAACTCGTAACCACACCCACCTCCGTTCGTGTCGAGCGAAGTCGAGACACTGCGCG
>JANPOS010000030.1:0-23477 GCA_031428115.1 Novosphingobium sp.
CATTGAATCCTACATCTATGTGCCCTTGCTCGAAGCAACTGGTTTCATGCCCAGCGAGAAATACGCCAAGGGCGCCGAGATTTTCGAGCAATGCCAGCGGATTGCCCGGCAATGGGACCTCTACCAGGGCGCGCTGTTCCAGACCGCGGTCAAGGATCTGGTCTGGAACGCGGAGCGCCAGCGCTGGATTGTCACCACCGATCGCGGCGATGAAATGGCGGCGCGGTTCGTCATCTCCTGCACCGGTCTGCTCAGCAGTCCAAAGCTGCCCGGCATTCCCGGGATCGAGACCTTCGCAGGCAAGAGCTTTCACACCAGCCGCTGGGACTACGGCTATACCGGCGGCGATGCCGACGGCAATATGACCGGGCTGGCCGACAAGGTCGTCGGCGTCATCGGAACGGGTTCTACCGGTATCCAGTGCGTGCCGCCGCTGGCCGCAAGTTCAAAGTATCTTTATGTCTTCCAGCGCACGCCCTGCTCGGTGGACATTCGCGGCAACCGGCCGACTGACCCAGCCTGGGCGGCAAGCCTGGAGCCGGGCTGGCAGGACAAGCGCACCTGGAATTTCACGTACTGGACCTCCGGGGTGCAAGACGGCGAGGACATGATTGCGGACAGCTGGACGAACCTGCTCGGCGAGCCGACTGCGGTCACCGGCGGCGCTACTGCAGCTGCCGATCCCGTCGCAATGCAGCAGGCGGAAATCCTGAAAATGGAGAAAGTGCGTCGCCGCATCGATGCTATCGTCGAAGACCGCACAACGGCCGAAGCACTGAAGCCCTATTACCACTATTTCTGCAAGCGCCCGGGCTTCAGCGACGACTATCTCCAGACCTTCAACCGGCCCAATGTCACCTTGATCGACACAGCCGGGCGCGGGGTCGAGCGCATCACGCCCAAGGGCGTGTTGGTGGCTGGCAGGGAATATGACCTCGATTGCCTGGTATTTGCCACCGGCTTTGACTTTATGACGGCCTACACCCGCGAATCTGGCTTCCACATAACGGGGCGGGGCGGCCAGTCGCTCGATGACCATTGGTCCACTGGCGCACGCACGCTCTATGGCATGATGACCCGGGGCTTCCCCAATTTCTTCGTGATGAGCCTCGTTCAGTCGGGTATTGCGATCAACTACATGCCGATCGCCGAAGCGCAGACTGCCTACATTGCCCATGTCATTGGCAAGGCGATCAGCGGAGCTGTCGGCACGGTCGAGCCCACCCAGGCGGCCGAGAACGCTTGGGTGGATGAAATTGTTGCCGGCACCGCCTTGCGCCGCGCCTTCCTGGAATCCTGCACGCCAAGCTATTTCAACTATGAGGGCAAGCGCGATAAGGCTTACGATTCCAACGAGCCTTATCCCGGTGGGGCGATCAAGTATCTTGCCCTGCTGAAAGAGCAGACCGCTGGAGGCATTCCGGACAATCTGGAAACCAGTGCTTTGGCCGCAAAGGCTGCCGGGTAATGCGCGCCGCGTTGGCGCTGGCGGCGGGGCTCGGCCTGCTGGCAGTGCCGGCTCTCGCCGATGCGCCGCGAAGCGCGGAGGCGCGCTATCTTGACAGTGCAACGGGCGCCGACTGGCCCGGCCCGGGCCGGACCTATGGCGAGCAGCATTATTCGCCGCTGGCCCAGGTCAATGCCGGCAATGTCGCGCGATTGGGGCTCGCGTGGTCGCTGGATCTTGATGTCGGCTATTCTGTCACCCAGCCGATTGCCGTCGATGGCGTGCTCTATTTCGTCACTGGAACCGGCATCCTCCAGGCCGTCGATGCGGTGCGCGGGCGCAGGCTGTGGAGCTATGACGCCAGGGTGTGGGACCGCGAGACTGACAAGATGCGCAGTGCTTGGGGCGCGCGCGGGGTCACCTGGTGGAACGGCGCGGTCTATTTCGGCACAATGGACGGGCGGCTGATAGCAGTAGACGCCAAGAGCGGCAAACAGCGCTGGTCGGCCGAAACGACGCAGACAGGCGATGGCCGCTTCATCACCGGGGCCCCGCGCGTGTTCGGCGGCAAAGTGCTGATCGGCCATGGCGGGGCCGACTGGGCGCCGGTGCGCGGCTATGTGACCTGTTATGATGCGGCGACCGGCCGGCAGCTTTGGCGCTTCCACACGGTCCCCGGCAACCCGGCCGACGGTTTCGAGAGCGATGCCATGAGAATGGCCGCCGAGACCTGGCACGGGCAATGGTGGAAGCAGGGCGGCGGCGGCACCGTGTGGAATGCGATGAGCTATGACGCGGAAACGCGCACGGTGTTTATCGGCACGGGCAATGGCTCTCCGTGGAACCACAAGGTGCGCAGTGCGGGGAAGGGCGACAACCTGTTCCTCAGTTCCATCGTCGCGCTGGATGCCGATACCGGCGCCTACAAATGGCACTACCAGACCAATCCCGGCGAGACCTGGGATTATAATGCCGCGATGGATATGGCGCTTGCTGACCTGGTGATCGGCGGCAAGCCGCGCAAGGTGCTGATGACCGCGCCGAAGAACGGCTTTTTCTATGTGATTGACCGGTTGAGCGGCAAACTCATCTCGGCAACCCCGTTTGCCAGGGTGACCTGGGCCAGCAGCATCGACGTGGCGACCGGTCGTCCGGTCGAAGTGCCGGGCAGCAGGTTCGAGAACGGTCCTTTCGCCATGGCACCAGGCCCCGTCGGCGCACACAGCTGGCTGCCAATGGCCTACAGCCCGCAGAGCCGGCTGACTTTCATCCCGGTGATGGATATGGAATTCATCATGTACGATGCCTTCGGCAAGCCGGAGGAGTGGAAGCGTCCGCCGTTTCTCGCCAACAATGGCGCGGTGGCAGTGGATATGGACGAGACGAAGCCGAAAGGCTCGTCAGCGCTGATTGCCATCGATCCTGTGGCACAGAAGATCGTCTGGCGGGTGCCGACCCCGGCGAGCGTCAGCGGCGGAGTGCTGGCGACAGCGGGGGGGCTGGTGTTCCAGGGGACGGTCGACAGCAAGTTCAGCGCCTATGCGGCAGGGACCGGGCAGAAACTGTGGTCGTTTGAAGCCGGCGCGCCGGTCATCGCGCCACCGATTTCCTACAGCGTGGCTGGCCGGCAATATGTCACGGTGCTCAGCGGCTCGGGCGGCAGCCTGGTGCTGGTCGGCGATGCGTTCAAGGACAATCCGATCGGCTATCGCGAGCAGGCGCGCCGGGTGCTGACTTTCGCGGTCGGGGGCAGGGCGCGGTTGCCGCGGTCAGTCCCCTATGTGCTGCAGCCGGTCAGCGATCCCGGCTATACCGCCAACCGCGCAGCCGAGCAGCGCGGTTATGCCTGGTATGCCCAGACCTGCATCATGTGCCATGGCCGCGATGTTTCGGCGCTGGGCGGCGCGGCGCCTGACTTGCGCGCATCGCCGGCGATCCTCTCGCTCGAGGCGTTCCATGTCATCGTCAAGCAAGGCGCGCTGCGCCAGCAGGGAATGCCGCCATTCCGCGACCTCAGCGACGAGATGATCGAGGATATCCGGCAATATGTGCGGATGAAGGCACGGGAGACAGCAGCGAGCAGAACGAAGGGCTAAGTTTGCGGGCACCAGGCAATGTCCAGTTCCTCTACCGCAAGGGTAAGGCCCGCGCGGTAGACTGGCGGTCGTTCCGGATCGAGCCGGAAGCTCGGCACGCGCCGCAGCCACTCCTCCCAGAAAACCCTCAGCTCGATCCGCGCGAGGTGCGAACCTATGCAGCGGTGCGGGCCGACATTGAAGGCGACATGGGTCTTGTTCTTGCGGTCCAGGTCGAAGGTAACGGGATCGGGGAAAACCTTGGGATCAAGGTTGCAGGCCGGCAGCATCAGCATGACGCGTTCGCCCTTCCGGATCTGGGCGCCGCCGAACTCGAAATCGCGGGCCGCCGTGCGCGCCGGCATCGGCACACCGAATTTGCGCAGCAACTCCTCGACCGCTTCGGGGATCAGCGCAGAATCTGCGCTTAGCCGCGCCTGCAAGTCGGGACGGCTTGCGATGAATTCCATCCCGAACGCCAGCGCATTGGCGACCGTATCAAGCCCGGCGGCGAACAGCAGCAGGCAATAGGCTTGCACTTCGTCATAGGTGATCGGCCGGTCGCCGATTTGCAGGGTCAGCAGATGGCTGATCAGGTCGTCCCTGGGTTCAGCCTGTCGCTCGCGGATCAGCCCGTCCATCAGCGCGGCAATATTGGCATAGGAGCTTGCCCGGCGGCCGTCGTCGGGTGACAGCATGTCGAGGATCCAATTGCGGAATTCGCGCAGCCGATCGAGCGGCATCCCCATGATCCGCATGAAAATCTTGATCGGCAAGGGCTCGGCAATTGCCTTGACGAATTCGCAGCGACCCGCCGCCTCAAAGGCGTCGATCAGTTCGTTGGTGAAGGCTCGGATGCCTTGCTCCATGGCGGCCATCTTTCCGGGGGTGAACTGGCGCATCAGCGGCGCGCGGAACAGGCCATGCTCTGGCGGATCGAGCAACAGCGGGATCAGGCGCGGTTCTTCCGGCACCGGCGGAATAGTCATTTCGGTGCTGGAGAACAGCTCCGGCTGGCGGGCCGCATCGAACAGCAGCTCGAAATCGTTGATGAACCAGTGCCCACCATTGTGCGGGGTCCAGAAGATGCCCCGGCCATGTTTTTCGGCGAGCCGGTAGAGTCCGTCGTGCAGGCCGGAGGCGGTATCGGGAAAAGCACCGCGATAGACATCATAATCGACCACGCGTTCCGGCGGGATATGCGCCGGGCGAGGGCGGGTCATCTGGTGGCGGCCGCGCTGGTGAGCAGCGGCCTGCCCAGCGCATAGTCGCCCGCGATGGTCGTGCGGCGCACCTTGCGCTGGTCGCCGCGCGGCACGCCGAGGGCGCAATGCAGCATCCGCCAGTTGTCCCACAGCACCATGTCGCCGAGCTCCCACTTGTGGAAATAGGCAAGCTGGGGCCGGATCAGGTGATCGATGACCTCGCCAAGCAGGGCGTCGCCCTCGGCGTTTTCCATGCCTTCGATCCCGACAGCATGCCAGGGTGAGACGTTGATGACCTTCCGTCCGGTCTCTGTCTGGGCGTAGACCAGCGGATGGGTTACCGGGTTCTGCACGGCCGGGTGTTCCAGCGCGAGGACGATGTTGCGCGAGAGCTGGATGCACCTTTCGGGTCGCTCGCCGAAGCGGGCTTTGGTCGCATCCGCGAGGTAGCGGTGGATCACTCGCAGGCCCTCGAGGCGTGGCTTCAGCCTTTCGGGCAGTGCATCATAGGCTGCGATGCGATCGATGAAGCCGGTCTCGCCGCCGCGCTCGGGCAGGACTGCCGCGCGCAGGATGCCGCCGTGATTGATCCTTTCCAGATAGGCGAGGTCGAAGTGCCAGGGCAGATAGCCGCCGCGCTCCTCGCCATTGATCTCGTAGAGGTCGCCATCTTCCTCGACATATTCGATCTCGGCGATGACGAAGTGCTCGCGCGGGCGATTGATGCCGACCAGCAGCGGGTGCTCTTCGGGCTCGCCATAGATCTCCGAAAGGCTGATCTGGGTGTCGAGGTCGGCAAGCCCCTTGAACACGATGACGCCTTTTTCGATCCACAGATCATGGAGCCGCTTGCGAACCGCGGGATCCGAAATCGAGGCCGGGTCGAGATCGTTGATGACGGCCCCGAAGAGGCCGCATCCGGGCAGTGGCTGGACAGTGAAACTCATCTGCGCTCAGTCCTTTTCGCTTGGCAGCTGCCTAGGCGACAGCTGCCGCCGCCATTCCTGCGGTCTTGTGCGGCGTCTGCGCACCGCGAACCAGCTTGCCGGGCCGCGCATCTGTCGGCTGGCCACCGCGCGCGATGATCTTGCCGTGGGCGATGGTCGCGACATAGCCGTCCGCGAATTGGCTGAGGCGCCGGCCGCCAGCTGGCAGGTCGTAAATCACTTTGGGCTTGTGCAGGGCAAGCTTGGCATAATCGATGACATTGAGATGCGCGATATAACCTGGCGCAACCAGTCCGCGATCCTCGAGCCCGATCAGCATGGCCGGCTGGCGCGTCAGCCGGTGGATCATGCTTTCGACGCTGATCCGGCCATGTGCGCGGTCGCGGGTCCAGTGGGTCAGGCTGAAGGTCGAATAGGAGGCATCGCAGATCATGCCATAATGTGCGCCGCCATCGCCGAGCCCCAGCACGACATTGTCGCTGGCGAACATCTCCTCCATCCAGTCGAGGCTGCAATCCTCGTAGTTGCCGATGCCGAGCAGCATCAGCGAGTGGCCATCGTCTTTCAGCAATTCGTCGTAGGCGACTTCCTCGGGCGTGCGGCCTTGCGCCGCGGCGAGCCCGGCGATGCTCTGTTCGGAGCCGGGCTCGTAGTTGACTGTGGCACCGGTGGTGAACAGGCGGTCGAAACGGCGACTGAAGCCGATCAGCGGATTGGTTGGCTCGCCGCCGGTTTCGGACAGGATCGCCGCGCGCACTTCGGGCTTGTGCATTTCGGCAACGATCTCTTCGAGCGGACGGTCCTTCAGCGCGAGGAAAGTTGGGGTCATGCAGAACGGGTGGGCGCTGACCGAAAGCCCCAGCATCATGCCCACGGGGCGGGGTAGCAGCTGCGCCTTGATATTGACGCCGGGTTTGCGGTTTGCGTCGTCGAGCAGCTCGATGCCGCGCCGCCAGTCCTTCGATTGCGGATGGGTGTAGGTGAGGGGGCGGCCGGCGGCTTTTGCGATGCTGGTGAGCAGCGGCACCTGCTCCTCGTAGGTGGTGTAGCCAACATCGGTGACCATCTGGAAGACCCCGCTCTGCGCCTTGCCAAGCTCGCCGGCCAGCTCCGTCAGCTCGGTTTCATCTGATGCATAAGTCGGGATCAGTTCGCCTTTCGCGGTGCGATGCGCGGCCAGTTTCGAGGTGCCCAGGCCCAGCGCGCCGGCATCCAGCCCCTCGCGCAGCAACCGGCACATGGCGGCGCGATCTTCGGCGGTTGCCGGCTCGCGTTCGATGCCGCGCTTGCCCATGACATAAACCCTGATCGGCGAGTGGGGCACGAGCACGCCGACATCGATATCGCGGGTGCGCCGATCGAGCGCGTCGAGGAAATCCGGGAAAGTCTCCCAGTCCCAGGCAAGACCTTCGGATGTGACGGCGCCCGGAATATCCTCGACGCCCTCCATCAGCTCGATCAGGGCTTGGCGGTCAGAGCGGCGGCAGGGTGCAAAGCCGATGCCGCAGTTGCCCATCAGGACAGTCGTAACCCCATGATCGGACGAGGGGTTCAGGCGCTCGGACCAGATCGACTGGCCATCATAATGTGTATGTATATCGACAAACCCGGGCGTAACCAGCAAGCTGGCGGCGTCGATCTCTTCGCGCCCGCGCCCGGTGACTTGCCCGGTTGCGACGATCCAGCCATCACGCACCGCGACATCGCCGGTGAAACGCGCGCCGCCACTGCCATCAACAATGGTGCCGCCCCGGATCACGAGATCAAATTCGGCCATGGCTGTTCCTTTCCAGAACGCGTTGTCCGTCCAGCTTCACACCAGGTATCCGACCGGCTCGCCGAGCTTCGCGTCGCCCTGCTGATACATTGCGTAAATGTCGGCGGTGCTGAGCACCGAGCCGGAGCTGACCGGCTTCAACCCGCCGCCGGCGATCGGCGAGATATCGACATGCGCCGCCTTGGCCCGGAGCGCGCCGACTGTGGCATCGCTGCGCGCGATCTTTGCGAACGGATCGATGCCCAGGAAGCGGGCGGCATTGCGCCAGGTGATCTTGTCGATTTCGTCTTCAGGAAATGTCTTGATGCTGTTCCACAGCAGCTCGGGCGATCTGGGCCAAGTGCTGTCGGCATGGGGAAAATCGCACTCCCAGGCGATCTGGTCGATGCCGACCTGGTGGCGCACCGAGAGGCCGAAATCGTCCTCGTGGAAGCAGAACAGGAAGTGGCGGGCGAGCAGATCCGATGGCTTGAGGTCGCCAAGGTCGGCCTTTGTCCAATAGCGGTGGTTGCGGTATTCGGCATCGGCGCGTTCGCGCAGGAATGGCACCCAGCCGATGCAGCCTTCCGACATCATCACCCGCAGCGTGGGAAACTTCAGCAGCAGCGGCGAAAACAGCAAGTCCGCCACTGCTTCGGCAATGTTGATGTTGAGCAGGGTGATGCCGACATCGGCTGGCGATTCCATCGACGGCGTCGGCAAAAGGCCGCCCGACGTGCCGATGTGGATCGCGACCGTCATGCCCCGCTCGGTGATTTCCCTGAACAGCGGGTCCCAGTGGCCCCAGTGGAACGAGGGCTGACCGAATGCGGTCGGGTTGGCAGGGAATGTCACGACCCGCACCCCGGCCTCATTGGCGCGCCCCAGTTCGGCGATGGCAAGGTCAAGGTCCCACAGCGGGAGGATGGCCATCGGGATGAGGCGCTCGGGATAGCGCCCCGCCCAGTCCTCGACATGCCAGTCGTTATAGGCGCGGATCATCGCCAGCATCAGGTTCTTGTCCTTGCCGTGCACCAGCTTTTCGCCGGAAAAGCCCGGGAAGGACGGGAAATTTGCCGAGAGCAGCGTGCCATTGGCGTTCATGTCGTCGATGCGGGCATCAACATCCCAGCAGCCGCGGCGCACTTCGCCATAACGCGACGGCTCGTCGCCCAGTTCCTCGCGTTTGCGCCCGGCCACTGCCGCCGAGCCAACGCCGGCCCAGGCCTTGCCTTCGACGATCCAGCGTTCGTCGCCATTGGCGTATTGGGCCACGCGCGGCACCTGGTCCTTGAACCGTTCCGGCAGCCGACCGATGAACATCTCGGGCGGCTCGATCGCGTGATCGTCGACACTGAGCAGGACCATGTCGTTCATTGTCATGCCGGTCATCGCGTTTCGTGTCCTTTTTCATTTACGCTGAGCCCAGCTCCTGGGCCTGCTGTATCCTCCGGGAACTTGCGCGCGCTGTCTTGACCTTGCGGGACATTGCCGGGCTGGCCAGCAAGGCTCAGGTGGCAAGCAGCTCGACAAGATTGCCGTCAAGGTCGCGGAAGTAAACCGAATTGGCAGACAACCCGTCTGCCGAAGTCCGTGCCACCGGCCCTTCGATCACCGCCACGCCTTTGCCCTCAAGCATGGCCTTCGCCGCGTTGATATTGCCCGCCCAGCGGAAGCAGATGTCGGTGCTGCCAGGCAACGGCTGGCGGGCGACCAGATCGACGCCGTTGCCAGCCTGGTGAACGTTGAGAATGGCCTGTCCGAAGGCAATCCGTTTGACCGCGATACGCCCGCCGATTTCGTATGCTTCCTCGACCCTGGCGCCGAGCACCCGCACATAGAACGCACAAGCCGCATCAAGGTCAGCGACGGTGATGGCGACGTGATCGATGCCCTGGATCATACGAGCCTCCCGCGACCTCCGGCATGGCGCGGCGGAATGGATTGCAGGCGCAGATTACGTGCATTAGGGGGGAGTGCCAAGAAAATTGTTTATTCGTCAATTTTTGGGGAAGGTGCATGTCGGAAGTCATTTTCGAAGTCGCCATCAACGGCGAAACCCGCAAAGTGCGCAATCCCGGGGTGCCGCGCTTGCCGCACGAGATCGCAGCGGATGGCATCGCCTGCCTGGCCGGCGGCGCGGGCATGATCCACAACCACATCGACGATCCTTATCTCGAAGGCGATGCCGCCGCCGATGAATACGGGCTGGGCTGGTCCGGCATCCTTGCCAGCGATCCCGGGGCGATCCTGTGTCCGACCATGGCCGCGAGCGCCGATATCGAGGGCCGCATTGCCCACTTTGCCGCTTGCCGCAGCCGCTATGGCGCGCGCATGGCGCCGCTTGATCCAGGCAGTATGAACATGCCGGTTTCGGGCGGCAGTGCGGACTCGGCGAAGATGCTGAGCTACATCAACAGCTACGAGACGATTGCCAGTGTGCTGGCTGCGCTTGGCAAACTGGGGCTTGGTGCCTCGATCGGCATCTACGAGCCCGGCTTCCTGCGCGCAGCAGTCGCCTTCCATCGCGCCGGCAAGCTGCCAAAGGGCAGTTTCGTGAAGTTCTACTTCTTCGGCGGCCGCAACTATTTCGACGGCGGGGAATGTGTCGGATTCGGCCTCGAGCCGAGCGCCAGTGCGCTCGAGGCCTATCTCGAGATCATCGGCGACAGCGGCTTGCCCTGGGCGGCAGCTGTCGTCGGCGGCTGCGTGTTCAGCTCGGGCATGGCGCGGCTGGCGCTGGAGCGGGGCGGCCATATCCGGCTGGGACTGGAGGACTTCGCCGGGGACCGCACGCCATCGAACCAAGAACTGTTGGGGGAGCTGGTCGGCCTTGCCGGTTCGCTGGGTCGCAGTCCGACGGGAAGCGCGGGAACAGCGCGAATTCTTGGGCTGTAGGTCGAAACTTTGCATTTGACTATTCGTCAGTTTTTCCTGCAAGTTAGCGACCGGCGCAGTCCGATCCTGCAAAGCAGGCGCGATGCGCGTCTCGGGAGATGAGCCTTGGCCGCCAGCGAATTCGATCTCGTCATCCGCAATGGCACGATTGTCGATGGCAGCGGCGATGCCCGGTTTTCCGGCGACATTGCCGTTCGCCAGGGACGGATCGCCGCTATCGGCAGCTTTTCGGGGAGCGGCGCGGAAGAGATTGACGCGACTGATCGGATCGTCACCCCCGGCTTTGTCGATATTCACACCCATTACGACGGCCATGCGACCTGGACCAACAAGCTGGAACCGAGCTCGCAGCATGGCGTGACTACGGTGGTAACCGGCAATTGCGGAGTCGGCTTTGCGCCATGCCGCGAGCGCGACCGCGAAGGCCTGGTCAAACTGATGGAAGGTGTCGAAGATATTCCCGAGCCGGTCATGGCGGCGGGTCTGCCGTGGAACTGGCAGAGCTTTCCAGAATATCTCGATGTGCTGGACCAGCGCGTCTTCGACCTCGATGTTGCGACCCAGATACCCCATGCGCCCTTGCGGGTCTTTGTCATGGGCGAGCGGGCGCTGGGGCGCGAGCCGGCGACGCCAGCGGATATCGCGGCGATGCAGGCAATTGTGCGCGAGGCGGTCAGTGCCGGGGCGCTGGGCTTTACAACCTCGCGCAGCCTCAATCACAAGGCCAGTGACGGCTCGATCACCCCCAGCTATGCTGCGGCATCCGACGAATTGGCCGGAATTGCCCGCGGTCTTGAGCGCGATGGCATGGGAGTGCTACAATTCATCTCCGACTTTGACGATATCGACGGCGAATTTGCCATCGTGCGGCGGATGGTCCGTGAATCAAGCCGGCCTTTGTCGCTTTCGCTGCTGCAGTTTGCGCATATCCCGGACCGCTGGCGCGAAGTGCTCGACCGGGTCGAGCAGGCGCGCGGTGAGGGCGATGATATTCGCGTGCAAGTCTGCGGGCGGCCGGTCGGGGTGATGATGGGGCTCGATTTCAGCCGCAACCCCTTCCTGCTCTGCGATGGCTACCGCGAAGTCGCGCCACTTGAACCTGCCGCGCGGCGGGCGGCGATGATGGACCCGGTGCGCCGGAACCGCATCCTGGCGGAATTCGATGCCACCATGGATGCCGAAACCTTCGGCATGAGCCGCAACTTCTCGATGCTGTATGAGCTTGGCGAAGTGCCAGACTATGAGCCGGCCGCCGACCAGTGCATCGCCGCGCGGGCTGCTGCGGCGGGCATCCAGCCGGCCGAATTGCTCTACGATATCCTCGTCAAACCCGACGGCGTCATCTACATTCCGGCGGCGAACTATGCCGGCAACAGCATGGCGGCGATCCGCCAGATGCTGGCGCATCCGGCCAGCGTGCTGGGGCTTGGCGATGGCGGCGCGCATTGCGGGCTGCTCTGCGATGCCAGCCTGACCACCCATATGCTCGCGCGGTGGGCGAGCCGGGGCAACGGCGAGAGCGGCGGCGACGGCATGATGTCGCTGGAGCGCGTGGTACATGCGCTGACGGCGCGAACCGCAGCCACCGTCGGGCTGAGCGATCGAGGCCATATCGCGCCGAAGATGCGCGCGGACTTCAACATCATCGATATCGACAACATCGGCCTGTTCCCGCCCGAAGCGATTGCCGACCTTCCTGGCGGCGCGAAACGGATCGGCCAGCGCGCCAGGGGCTATGATGCGACCATCGTTGCCGGAACCGTGACTCGCCGCGCTGGCGAGCACACTGGTGCATTGCCGGGGCGGCTGGTGCGCGGCGCGCATTCCCGCCTCCATTGAAGACGCCAAAGGCAATCAGGGCGTGAATTGCAGCAATCAAAGCATCGATATCGGCTGTCGCCCGCGCTCGCTGGGGTTCGCGGACAATCCTGCCGCCATTTCATGCGTCCTGCCATGCTGCGGCCTGGACCGCAGTTTGCCGCCGGTATCGGCTCTCAGCCGGGCTGCGACCAGGCTCTGGCGCAATTGCCGCGGCGATGAGCCGAACCAACGCTGGCAGCAGCGCGACAGGACGGCGAGTTCCGAATAGCCAAGCCGGCCAGCAATGTCGCTCAGCGTCAGATCGGCGCGGGCCAGGTAGCGGTAGGCGAGATTGCGGCGCACTTCGTCGCGGATTGCCTCGAAACTGGTGCCCTTCTTGTGCAGGTGCCGGTTCAGCGTGCGTTCCTGAAAGCCAAGCCGGCGCGCAATGAACTGCCGGTTGCATTCCTCGGAGCGGGTCAGCGCCTGGAAAACTGCCTGCCGGACCTGTGCATCGATTTCCTTCGCGCGCGCAGGAAAGAGCCTTGATGCAAGATGCGCTTCCGCCGCAAACATATCCTGGTTTGACCCCGCAATCGTCGTCTCGAGATCGTTTTCACTGAACAGGATTGCGTCATACTCCTGCCCGAACCGGATGACGCTGTTGAATCGCCGCGCATAGGCGACCGGTGGGCTGATCGCGAGGTGCGAAAACCAGATCATCCGCGATTTTGCAAAGCCTTCCGAGAGATCGACGATGCATTTGTGCGTCATCAGCAGCAATTGTTCCATGAATTGCGGGAACAGCGAAAGGCCATTGAGCAGCTTGAAGTCGACCATGTGGAGCCCGTGGCGCTCCACGCTGCAGAGTTCGTCGGTATCAAAATCATCGTCGCCAAGGCCCTCTGCGTCGACTTCCATCACCAGCCCGGAATTGTAGGCCGCCATGTGCCGGCTGCAGCACTGTAGCGCATCGCGCACTGTCGGCGCAGTGCGACACAGCCGGTCGAGGGGTTGCATGATGCCTTCGAGTGTCTGCCGTTCGGCAATCCGCATGCCAAAATCCGGGCAGCCAAGCAGTGCCGAGGAATCTTCCAGCAACTGACCGATGACCCGGACCGGGATCAGCGCGAACGGATCTTCAAGATCGCGGCTGGTCAGCCCGGCGCCGTTGAGCAGCGACTCCGGGTTGCCGCCCAGATCCGCGACCAGTTCGCAATAGCCAGACAGGAGTTTGGCCAGTGTGACATGGTTGGGGCCGTCCGCACTGATCGGTTCAAACGACCGGTATTGGTTGCAAGCAATATAGTTCATGCCGGCTTCCTCGCATCCTCGAACCGGGATGCCCGCCGGATTCAACGATCCGCATCATGACTCCCGGAACCCAGTCTAGCCGGTCGCGGATGCAAATCTACTCATAATTGACAGTTCATCACGAAGTTTGTCGGATAGTCTGCCCGACTAGCCCCTTGCGCCAGCAAATGCGCGCTTCAGGGCTTCATCGCCGCAGGCAGTAAAGCGCTGCGAGACAGCCGCTTCAGGCACCATGGCGTCGAATCCGTGAAACGCACCGGGGGCCACGTAGAGCTCGGTGGGCACGCCGGCACGGATCAGGCGGGCGGCGTAGGCGAGGTCTTCGTCGACAAACAGGTCAAGTGCGGCTGTGGTGATGCAGGTGGGGGGCAGCCCGGCAAGATCGGCAGTCCGGGCCGGAGCCCCGAGCGCAGGAACCTTGCCGGTGCCGGCGGGCATGCCCAGCCAGCTATCCCAGGCAAAACGGTTCGATGCGCGGTCCCAGATGAATTCGCCGGTATGCGGGTTGCGCGGCGCATCCACAGTGCGGTCATCCAGCATGGGGTAGACGAGCAGCTGAAAGCAGATCGCCGGCCCGCCAAGATCGCGCGCCATGACTGCGAGCGCTGCGGCCAGTCCGCCACCCGCGCTCTCGCCGCGAATCGCAATGCGCCCCTGATCAAGCCCGAGCGCGCCGGCGTGGCGATGCAGCCAGACCAGCGCGGCATAGCAATCGTCGAGCCCGCCGGGAAAGGCGGTCTCGGGCGCCAGCCGGTATTCGACCGAAGCGACCGCGCAGCCGACTGCGCGCGCCATGGCCCGGTTGCGCGGATCGCCGAGCTCCGCCGTGCCAAAAAGATAGCCGCCGCCATGGATCTGAAGCACGACTGGCGCGTCGTGGGGCAGATCGTCCGGCTCGTAGAGGACAACGCGCACATCGGGTCCGCCGCCATAACCGGGCGCGACATGTTCGCTCGCCGTCACCCGGGGATCGGCCTGTTCCAGCCCCATCTGGGTCATCGCCGCGATGACCGCCCGCGCACTGGGCAGCTTTTCGGGCGATACCCCCATATCGGGCGCGACTTTGAGGACGGGGAGCAATTCGGGATCGACAAGGTGAATGCTGGACATGACGCAACTCACAAGGTTTTAGGGCTCGGCCTCGCGATAATGCCAGAGCGGTGCTGTCTGGCTTGACCCTGCGCGACACATCGTGATCGCGCCATGGCGTGAACAGCCAAGACGCGCACCGCATTGCTGCCTGGCTTGGCGGACAGGGTGGATGCAGCCCGGCGGATGGAGCGGAACATGACTTTCACCATCGCGAGACTGTCCAATGAGCTGAGTTTCGGCTGTCTGGTCACCGGCCTGACGCCGGGAGATCTGGAAGACGATGAAACGCGCAAGCAACTGCGCGATCCCGGTGGCGCACACCGACGGCGACGGCAACTCGGTGCCGTCGCGCTGGGCCGACAATTCCGAACTGATTGCCCTGCGCGCTATGCCGGCCTGAGCGACCGGGAACAGTCCTGCGCCCAGGGCGTGCCACAAGGACAGTCGCAATGGATGCCATGCGCCACTGGGGACCGGCTCTGGCTGCGCTGGGGCAATTCCCGGTTGCATCGCTCGCCGGAACGCCGCACCTTCGGGCAGGTTGCAGATTTGCCGGTGCCGCATATAGAATGCCCTTTGCTGCAAAGCGACAAAAAGGGTTTCAATCAGTGCCGAGCAGTCCATCCGCCGCCAATTCCGCTATCGTTATCGGCTCGGGCTTTGGCGGCCTCGCGCTGGCGATCCGTCTGCAGAGCGCCGGGATCGCGACCACCATCGTCGAGGCGCGCGACCGGCCCGGCGGCCGGGCCTATGTGTGGAAGCAGGACGGCTACGCTTTCGATGCCGGGCCGACGGTGATCACCGATCCCGCATGTCTTGAGGAACTGTGGGCGCTGTCGGGAGGCAGCATGGCGGACGATGTCACCTTGTTGCCGATCCAGCCGTTCTATCGGCTGCTGTGGAACGACGGCACCCGGTTCGACTATTCGAATGACGAGGCGGGGCTGAACGCCGAGATCGCCAAGCTCGATCCGGATGACGTTGCCGGCTATGCCAAGTTCCTCGAATACTCGCGCGGGGTCTATCAGGAAGGTTACGTCAAGCTTGGCGCAGTGCCGTTCCTCAATTTTTCCAGCATGATCAAGGCCGCTCCGGCGCTGATGAAATATCAGGCCTGGCAATCGGTCTATGCCCTCACCGGCAAATTCGTGAAAAACGACAAATTGCGCCAGGCACTGTCGTTCCACACGCTGCTGGTCGGCGGCAATCCGATGAACACCAGCAGCATTTATGCGCTGATCCACCATCTGGAAAAGAGCGGCGGGGTGTGGTTTGCGCAAGGCGGCACCAGCGCGTTGGTTGACGGCATGGTGGCGCTGTTCGAGCGGCTGGGCGGCACCTTGATCCTCGGCGATGCGGTCAGCCGGATCGAGCATTCCGGAAGCCGGGTTACGGGCGTGGTTACTGCGTCTGGTCTCAGGCTGACTGCCGGCATGATCGCGAGCAACGGCGATCTGGTGCATTCCTATGGCCTGATCGCCGATTCCCCGGTCGCCGCGCGGCGGCAGCGCGCCCTGAAGCGCAAGCGCTGGTCGCCCAGCCTGTTCGTCGTCCATTTCGGCCTCAAGGGCAGCTTTCCCGATATTGCCCACCACTCGATCCTGTTTTCGGATCGCTATGGCCCGTTGCTCAGCGACATCTACCGCCACGGCAAACTGGCGGATGATCCCTCGCTCTATCTCCACCATCCCAGCGCCACCGATGCCAGCATGGCCCCTCCTGGCAAGGCGGCGTTCTATGTGCTCGCCCCGGTGCCGCACCTCGGCAAGGCGCCGGTCGATTGGGCAGCCGAAGGCCCGCGCTACCGCGATGTCGTACTGGGGAGGGTGCGCGACATGCTGATCCCGGACCTGTTCGAGCGGCTCGACACCTGCTTTCATTATACCCCGCAGGATTTCGCCGGCGATCTCGGCGCGCATCTGGGCAGTGCCTTCAGCCTTGAGCCGCTGCTCTGGCAAAGCGCATGGTTTCGTGCGCACAACCGCGACGACCATTTCGCCAACCTCTATTTTGTTGGCGCGGGCACGCATCCAGGCGCAGGTATCCCTGGCGTGGTCGGCAGCGCCAAGGCGACTGCCAGTCTCATGGTGTGAACCGATTGCACAGCAGGCACCGTCGGCGCTAAGGCATCACCATGATTGAAGTCGTACTCTTGTTTCTAGCCACGGTCGCGGCGATGGAGCTGTTCGCCAATGTCATGCACCGCTGGGTGATGCATGGGCCGGGCTGGTTCCTCCATGCCAGCCACCACCGCGCCCGCACGGGTCCGTTCGAATGGAACGACTTCTATGCCGTGATCTTCGCCTTGCCATCGATCACTCTGATCTATGGCGGAGTGCAGGCGGGCTGGGGTGATTGGGCGACAGCAGTCGGCGCAGGGATTGCAGCTTACGGCGCGATCTATTTCGGCTTTCACGACGTTATTGTCCACCAGCGTCTGCCGCACCGGATCGTGCCGCGCTCGGACTATTTCAAACGCATTGTCCAGGCACACCGGCTGCACCATGCGGTCGAAAGCCGGCTGGGCGCGGTGAGTTTCGGCTTTCTGGTCGCGCCGCCGGTCGAGCAGCTGAAGGCAGAGTTGCGCGCTTCGCAAGGCGCCCGGCTGCGCGAGCCGGCGATGCCTCGCGACTAACGCGGGCGCGTCCACAGCCCGCTGCGTGGCATCGGCGCAGGCTTGCGGGTGCCGCGCACCAGCGCCCGCGCGAACAGCGCCGCCTTGCCGGCCTTGCTGATCGACACCCGCCGGTCCCAGGCGTGCGTTCCCAATTCGGCCACCCGCTCGCCGATCGCGCCATAGATTGCATCTGCGGCCAGCACCGCGAGCCGCGAGCGGCCCGGCAGCCGCGTCGCGCCGATCCGCGCCGAAGCGCGGTACGGCTCAGCCAGCGCCACCAACCGCCGGGCGATGGCGGCCAGCACGCCGCGGTTGCCCGGTGCGGCGATTTCAGCCTCGCTGATGCCAGACTCGGCCAGCCAGTCCGCCGGAATGTAGCAGCGCGCGACTTCGGCATCAGGCACGATATCGCGCGCAATATTGGCAAGCTGGAAGGCCAGGCCCAGGTCGCAGGCACGGTCGAGCGTGTCATCATCGGCGGGATCGACCCCCATTACCACCGCCATCATGCAGCCGACCGAGCCGGCGACGTGATAGCAATAACGCAAGAGGTCGTCGTCGGTTTGCGGGCGCCAGTCGCCGGCATCGAGCGCAAAGCCCGCGAGGTGGTCCTCGATCATGCGGCGCGGCATTGCAGTCTCGCGCGCAACCTGGCGCAGCGCGGCGAATGGTTGCGGCACGGGCGCGTCCGTATCGAGCGCGGCGGCGGTGAGCGCGACGAGACGCGCCTGGGTGGCATCCGGATCGGCCGGGGCGCTTGCCCCGTGGCCAAGCACTTGTCCGTCGGTCAGGTCGTCAAGCGCGCGGCACCACGAATAGAGCAGCCAGGCCCGCTCGCGCGTGGCGGGCGCAAACAGCTTGCTCGCCGACTTGAAACTTTGCGAGCCCCTGGAGATCGCCTCGCGCGCGGCGACTACCAGTTCGGCGCGGTTTGCTGCCTGCGGCTCGCTCATCGCGCGCCGCTCCGCCCATGCCGCGCGAGTGCCTTGAGCGCGGCACCGACCGGCACTGGTGGCCGGCCTGAAAGGATCCGCAGCCGGTCGGCCGCCGAAGGCGCTCCGGCATAGAAGCGCGCGATCACCGCCGGGGGCAGGCGATAGAAATGCGCGAAGATCCTGTAACGTTCGTCCGGCCGGGCAGCATCGAACAGCATCCGGTTGAGCACGCGAAAGAAGCGCATCGCCTGCCAGTGCTGTTGGAACTGGCCGCGCGACCAGCTGGCCAGCGCGGCGCTGTCAAACGCGCCGTTGCGCTCGGAGAGCGCGACCGCCAGCCGCAGCGCCATCCCGAACGAATAGCCGGTGGTTGCGTGGAAGAATCCGCCCCTCAGGCCGAGCCGCGCCACCGGGTCGTCATCGGGCCAGAAAACCTGCGGATCGCCGCCGATCAGAATCGGCAATACGCCGGTTTCGCGTCGCAGTTCGGGCCCGGCGATGCCGCGCTCGGCAGCAAGCTGGCGCACCCTGTCGGCGACCACGGGGACATCGAGTTCCGGCCCATCGCTGTAATAGGTGTCCTCGACCAGCACGCGGTCTGCGGCCATCGGCAAAATATAGACGAAGCGATAGCCGTCGATCTGCGGCAGGCAAGCATCCATCACGACCGGGCAATCGGGTTCAGAAGCTGCGGCGGCGAACTCGATCCCGACGAACTTCTGCCAGCCCAACTCCAGACCCGGACAAGGCCCATCCGGCCCGCGCGCATCGATAACTGCTTGCGCGGAGATCCGCTCGCCGGAAGCCAGAACCACTTCATTCGCCGCGATTTCTGCAACTTTGGTTCCCAGCCGCCAACTGGCCGGTGCCAGCCGTTCGCGCACCAAGGCGTCAAGTGCCGGCGCGCCAATGGCATTGTAGGCCATCGGCAATACCCGCTCACGGGTTGGAAAGCGCACGCGGTGGCGCGGCCAGCGCACCGGCTTGAGCGCCGCAATCAGCTTACGCGCTGCCTCAGGCACATCGCTGTCGAAGAACGACCAGGTGTGGTTGCCGCCGAACGTTTCGCCGTTTTCCAGCAGCAACACCGGCAGTTCCGGCCGCCTTTGGGCCAGCGCCAGCGCGGCGAGCGACCCGGCGAGGCCGCCACCGACGATGATCAGGGGTGACTGCGCGGCCATCTTCGCTCGCCATAGCCGCAGGGCGTTGCTAAGCCAAGCCGATGATGGCGGCAGGGATCATTTCCGTTGGGCTCGCAATGGCGGCGATGACGGCCATCGTTGGCCTGCGCTATCTCGCCACCAGTGGCCTGTTTGCATGGGTAGGCCTGCGCCGCCAGCCGGGGCTGCATACCGGGCTTGGGACCCAGATCCGCCGCGAGATCGGCTGGTCGCTGCTGAGCGCCGGGATCTATGGGATTCCCGCCGGCCTCGCCGCCTGGACCTGGCAGGAGCGCGGCTGGACGCGGATTTACACGGACGTGAACGAATTTCCGCTGTGGTGGCTGCCGGTCTCATTCATGCTGTGCCTGGCGGTGCACGATGCCTGGTTCTTCTGGACCCACCGGCTGATGCACCATCCCGCGCTGTTTCGCCGCATCCACGCAGTCCATCACGACAGCCGCCCGCCAACCGCCTGGGCGGCGATGAGTTTTCATCCCTGGGAGGCGCTGTCGGGCGCTTTCGTCATTCCCGCTCTGGTGTTCATCCTGCCGCTGCATTTCGGTGTGGTGCTCGCCGTGCTGCTGGTGATGACCATCATGGGGACCACCAATCATATGGGCTGGGAACTGTTTCCTGCACGCCTCGTTCATGGCAGGGCAGGGCGTTGGCTGATAACTGCGACCCATCACCAGCTTCATCACGAAAGGTACAGCTGCAATTATGGCCTCTATTTCCGCTACTGGGATCACCTGTGCGGCACGGATCGCGGCCTTGGCAGCTTTGTCGGCGCTGGCGCTGGCAGGGCTGGCAGCGCCCGGGCCGGGAGCAGCTGAACCGGCGCCAGCGCCCGCACGTGCTGCGCTCGACATCACCGTGCACGGGATCAATTCGGCGCGGGGCGTGATCCGACTGGCGATCTGCCCGCCGGCGGCCGGCTTTCCCGATTGCAAGGGGCACGAAGTGCGCACCGCGAACCTGCACATCGCCGGCGGTCAGGCGCACATCCAGTTCGCTGACCTGCCCGCAGGCACTTATGGCATCAGCGTGTTTCACGACGCCAATGCCAATGGCAAGCTCGACCTGTTTATGGGAATTCCGCGCGAAGGCTATGGTTTTTCACGCAATCCGCCCTTCCGTCCGCGTGCGCCGCGCTTTGCAGAAGTCGAGTTTGCCCACACCGGCACGATGGCGACGTCGATTTCGCTGCGATATATTCTCTAAACCTGAAACTGCTCAGCGAATATCCGCTCATCAAGGCTGCTTGCCGGGTCGAACAGCAAGGTGAGCTGGCGTTCGCGCGCGATTGCAATGCGCACCCGGGCGATGTCGCGGACTTCCTTCTGGTCAGCCACTGCGGCAACGGGGCGTTTTTCCGAATCGAGCACGCGAAATTCGACTTCAGAGGTGTCAGCCAGGATCGCGCCCCGCCAACGGCGCGGGCGGAACGGGCTGATCGGGGTCAGCGCCAGTGTGTTTGAACCCAGCGGCAGGATCGGGCCGTTGGCCGAAAGGTTGTAGGCGGTGGAGCCGGCTGGCGTGGCGACCAGCACACCGTCGCAAGCGAGCTCCGCCATGCGCAGCTTGCCATTGACCCGCACTTCGAGCTTGGCAGTCTGGCGGGTTTCGCGCAGCAGCGAGACCTCGTTGATCGCAAAATAACTGTGCTCGCTGCCGCTGTTGGTCGTCGCCACCATTTCCAGCGGGCAGACCGCTACCCGCCGCGCGCGCGCAACGCGCTGGCCAATGGTGCGGCTGCTTTTGGCCTTGTTCATCAGGAAGCCGACGGTGCCGTGGTTGAGGCCATAGACCGGCATGGCGGCGTTATGTGCGAGCAGATCGTGCAACACCTGTAGCATGAGGCCATCGCCGCCGAGCGCGACCAATGCCTCGGCCTCTTCCGGCTTCACCCAGTCGTGCGCATCGGCCAGCGCGGCGGCCGCCTGCTGGGCGCGGTCGTCTTCGGAGGCGACAAGGGCAAGACGCGGGGTTTGGGTCATCGCGCCGGACTGATATGGCGCTGTTGACGCTTTGGCAAAGGCTTTGCCTTAGGGAGCGGATAATGAGCGAGCTTTTGTCCGGCGAATTCGAGGCGCAGCGCGATGCGCTGACCGGGCTTCCCGGGATTTGCGCCGTGCGTGCGCGGATCGAGGAATGGAACGGACAGGCGCGAGGGCAGGGCGATGCGCCACGGCTCCACGCGCTGCTGCTGGGGCTCCGGCGCTTCGACACGGTCAATCTCGCCTATGGCCATGCGGCGGGTGATGCCGCGCTGGTGGCCGTGGCCGCTCGCATGACCAAGTTCGCCGGGCGCGAGCTTGACGGGCCGTGGCTTGCGGCGCGCACTGGCGGGGGCAATTTTTTGCTGATCGCCAACGAGGCCTGCAGCCGCCAGCGTTGGCAGCTGTTCGCCGGGCAACTCGCCGATTTGCTCGCCCAGCCGATTGTCATGCCCGGCGCGGTGTTGCGCCTGAACCCGAGAGCTGCGCTGCTGCGCGGGGTCGGCGGCGAGGGGGCCGAATCGGTGCTCGACCGACTGAGCCAGAGCTTTGCCGGGATGAGCCGCCAGCATGGCCGGCGCCTTGCCTGGGCCGACGGCGAGACCACGCGGCCGGGGCGCACCGCCGCCCAGCTCGAGGCGGATCTGCTCCACGCGATCGAAGGCAATGAGATCGAAGTGGTATTCCAGCCGCAGTTCGCACTGCCGGATGACAAAGTCACCGGCGCAGAGGCGCTGGCGCGGTGGAACCATCCGCGCCTCGGGCGGATCGGTGCCGGCGCGCTGTTCGCGATTGCCGAGCGGGCCGACCACGTTGCGCCGCTTTCGCGCCATATTGCGCGCGTCGCGCTGGAAAGCGCGCGGCCGTGGCGTGACAAGCTGCGGCTGTCGCTCAATGTCACCCCGTTCGAGCTGGCAGCGGAGAGCTATGCTGCCGAATTGCTGGCGATCCTTGCGGAAAGCAGCTTCCCGCCCGCGCAATTGACGCTCGAAGTCACCGAACAGGCGCTGGTCACCGATATCCAGCTCGCCGCGCGGATACTCGCCAGGCTGAGCGAATCGGGCCTGCGGGTTGCGCTCGATGATTTCGGCGCGGGCTTCTGCAACTTTCGTTATCTCAAACTGCTGCCGCTGCACTATTTGAAGCTCGATCGTTCGATGCTCGATGGCATCAACGGCGAGGGGCGCGATCTTGCGGTGTTCCGCGCAATCCTCGCCATGGCCAAGGCGCTGGGGCTGGAAGTGATCGCGGAAGGCATTGAAAACGAGGCACAGCGCGCGGCAATCGCCCGTGAAGGCTGTGACTTTTATCAGGGCTTCCTGCGTGCCAAGCCGCTGAGCAGCCTCGCTTTCGAGGCGTTAGCCGCCCGCCTTCCGGGCGATGGCGCTTAAGCCTTTGGTCAGCTGATAAAGCCCGTTGAGCCGCGATTTGGGATCGCCCCAGACGCGGGTGATGACGATCTTGTTGTCAGGGCGCAGCCGGATCGTGCCTTCCAGCCGCTGGGCATAGGCGACCAGCCCCAGCGGGTCAGGGAAACTGTCGTTGTGGAAGCTGACCAGGCTGCCCTTGGCACCGACATCGATCTTGGCGATATGCGCGGCAATGGCCTGATGCTTAATCTCGATCAGCTTGACCAGATTTGCGGTGGCATCAGGCAGGGGCCCGAAGCGATCAATCATTTCTGCCGCCAGCCCGTCGATTTCGGCCGGGTCCTTGGCGTCGTTAAGGCGGCGATAGAGCGCCATGCGCACCGCCAGATCGGGGACATAGCTTTCCGGGATCATGATCGGCGCGTCGACCGTGATCTGTGGGGAGAGCGCGGAAATATCGCGTTCCAGCCCGACGTCGCCCGCCTTGACGGCAAGTATCGCGTCTTCCAGCATCGACTGGTAGAGTTCGAAGCCGACCTCGCGGATATGGCCCGACTGTTCGTCGCCCAATAGATTGCCCGCGCCGCGTATGTCGAGATCGTGGCTGGCAAGCTGGAAACCCGCACCCAGTGAATCGAGATCGCCGAGGACTTTCAGGCGCTTCTGCGCGATTTCTGACATCGCAGTGTCGGTGGGCGTGGTCAGGTAAGCATAGGCGCGCAGTTTCGAGCGGCCAACGCGGCCGCGCAGCTGATAGAGCTGGGCGAGGCCAAAACGATCGGCGCGGTGGATGATGATGGTGTTGGCGTTGGGAATATCGAGGCCTGATTCGACGATGGTGGTCGAGAGCAGCACGTCATA
>JANPOS010000031.1:0-51695 GCA_031428115.1 Novosphingobium sp.
CCATAGCGTCAGTGACCCACCCGATCCCATCTCGAACTCGGCCGTGAAACCTGACTGCGCCGATGGTACTGTGGCTCAAGCCCCGGAAGAGTAGGTCGTCGCCAGGCATTATAGCCGGCGGGAAACGGAAAAACCCATTCACGAAGTTACAAAGGCCGCTGCCGGATAATTCCGCGCGGCGGCTTTTTGTATTTCTGTTCGTAGGCGCATTGCCTGGGACCGGATTTTGGTGACGCGGGGTGGAGCAGCCCGGTAGCTCGTCAGGCTCATAACCTGAAGGTCGTAGGTTCAAATCCTACCCCCGCAACCAAAACAAGACCCCGCTTCGGCGGGGTTTTTTGTTGTCTGGCGCACGCTTGTTTCGCGCCATTGCCCGTGCCAGTCTCGGGCTGCGAGGAAGACACGATGACGACAGTGCCAAATGCCGCCCGCTTGCAGGAACTCATCGATCGGCAAGACATCCTCGATTGCCTGGCGCGCATCTGCCGGGGGACCGACCGCTTCGATCAGGCGCTGTTCGTCAGTGGATTCCATGATGATGCGGTGATCCAGTCGGGAAGCTATTCGGGTGGGCCTGCCGAAACCTATGCCGGCGGCGCGGCGGCGCATGCCGAGAGCACCATGTTTACGCTGCATTGCTTGTCGAGCCATGCCTGCGAGCTCGCCGGCGATCATGCCCATGCCGAGACCTATTATCTCTACAACGCCAACAACCGCGACGGGACCAACTGGTCTGCCGCCGGCCGCTATCTCGATCGCTTCGAACGGCGCGGCGGCGCCTGGCGCATCGCTTTTCGCTGCATCACGGTCGAATGGTCGGGCAAATTGCTGGAAAATGCGATCCCGTTGTTCGACGCGTTGACCGAGGATCCCGGCGTGCTGCTGCCCTCGCGCGATGCCGCCGATCCGTCGTATCGTCGCCCGCTGGGCAGCTGATCTGGATAATCACTAGACCAAAGCAAACCAATATGGTGTCATAAATCGCGCGCTCACTTCATCGTGTAGCGCACTGGCAAGTATTTCACCCCGCCGACAAAGCTGCCCTCAACAAAGCGCGGCGCGCCGCCAAGCTCGATATGGGCGACCCGCGCCAGCAGTTCGCGGAAAAAAGCGGTAAGCTCGAAGCGCGCCAGATACTGGCCAAGGCAAACGTGCGGGCCGGTCCCGAAGGCGAGGTGCCGATTGGGTTTGCGGTCGATGCGGAAGGCGAAAGGATCGCCGAACACCGTTTCGTCAAAGCTGGCTGAGGGATAGCTCATCATCAGATAGTCACCGGCCTTAATCTGCTTTCCGGCCACGATGCAATCCGCCACTGCCGTGCGCACGAAATGCTTGACCGGGTTGGTCCAGCGCAGAATTTCCTCGACCGCGAGCGGCATGAGCGAAGGATCGGCGCGCAGTTTCGCCAGTTCCCCAGGGTGTTCGATCAGCGCCAGCATCCCGCCGGTCAGGCTGTAGCTGGTGGTATCATGGCCGGCCGTGGCGATGATGTTGAAATAGCCGAAAGTGTCGCGGTCCGAGAGATATTCGCCATCGATCCGCGCATTGGCGACCAGGCTGGAAAGGTCGCCGTTCGGATGGGCGCGGCGATCGGCGATGACGGCCTGAAAGTAGTTGTACATCGCGATCATCGCCTTTCGGGCGCCGCCTTCCGCCTGGAATTCTGGATCCTGGCTGGACAATGTCTGCTGGGTGAGCCGCATCATCATCGGTTCGTCCTGCTCGGGCACGCCCAGCATCGACATGATGACGCGCAGCGGGAACGGCATGGCGATCTCGGCAAAATCGCATGTTCCGCCCGTGTCTGCCATGCGGCCGATGAACAGCCCCGCCAGCCGTTCGATGTCGCCCAGAATGGTTTCCAGCCCCTTGGGGGTGAAATAGCTTTGGGTGATCTCACGATAGGCCTGATGCTCCGCGCCATCCATCAGGATGAGATTGCGCATCAAGTCCTTGGTTTCGAGCCCGCCCGCAGCTTCCCGCGCCATCGCCTCATAGGCGAGCGGCAGGATCGCTTGCCGGGGCTCGTTGATAAATTGCTTGGCATTGCGTTCGATCGCCATGAGGTCTGCGTGGCGGGTCACCAGCCAGAACGGCGCGTAACCCTCGGCCTCAACATAGGGCAACGGATCGGTTTGGCGCAGTCTGGCGAGCAGACCGTTCAGCACCACGGGATCGGTGAACGTCCTGGGATCGGCAATCGCCTTGGCGGGCAGGTCGTTCACGGTCACGGGGCATCCTCGCTTGCGGTTGCTCTGATGGGCAAGCTCGTCAATAAGGTGCAGGCGAATTAATGCAACAGGGGCGATTCATATTGCCATGGAAGCGCCGCCATTGCCGGGAGAAAGTCGATGAAAGCAGCCGTATTCCGTGAAATCGGCCAGCCGATGTCAATCGAGGAGGTCTCGATTTCCAAGCCCCAGGGCCGCGAGGTGCTGGTGCGGATGATGGCGGTGGGCGTGTGCCATTCCGATCTCCACGTGATGACCGGCGATTCGCCGCATCCCTTGCCCGCAGTGCTAGGCCATGAGGCGGCCGGCATTGTCGAGCAAATCGGACCGGAAGTGCGCCATGTGCAGCCGGGCGATCATGTCATCGTTTGCCTGACCTTCCACTGCGGCCACTGCGAACATTGCCTGGGCGGGCATACCCACCGCTGCTACACGCCGGAAGCCGAGCGCGGGCCTGAGGAGCCGCCGCGGCTCTTTTCGGCCACCGAACAGTTCACCCCCTTCATGCGCATGGGCGCCTTTGCCGAACTGATGCTGGTGCATGACAGCGGCGTCGTGCCGATCCGGCGCGACATGCCGTTCGACCGCGCCTGCCTGATCGGCTGCGGCGTAACGACGGGCCTTGGCGCGGCGGTCAATGCAGCCAAAGTGCGCCCCGGCGAAACTGTCGCGGTGATCGGCTGCGGCGGGGTGGGGCTTTCGGCGATCAACGGTGCGGCGCTGGCCGGCGCAGGGCGGATCATTGCCATCGACATGGTGCCCGCCAAGCTCGAGCTGGCGAAGCAGTTCGGCGCGACCGACGGGATCGACGCCAGCCTTGGCAGCGTGGTCAAACAGGTCAAGACGCTGACGGGCGGGCGCGGGGTCGATCATGCCATCGAAGCCATCGGCCTGAAGCAGACCATCGAGGATGCTTTCGGCATGCTGGTCAAGGGCGGCCTCGCCACGGTTGTCGGCATGGCGCGCTATGACCTGAAGGTCGAGCTGCCGGCGTTAGCCTTCCTCAACGAGCGCCGCATCCAGGGCTCGATGATGGGCGGCGTGCGCAATGGCATCGACATTCCGCGCTATGTCGAATTCTACATGGAGGGCCGCCTGAAGATCGACGAGCTGATCTCGCGGCACCGGCCCCTGTCCGAGGTCAACGAGGCATTTGCGGACATGAAAACCGGCGCGCTGGCACGCACGGTGCTGACGTTCGATTCGTAGGGGCCGCGCAGAATGCTGACCAAGGGCGACGAATACCCCATTCACCAGACCCCGGACCCGATTGCCTTTTCGGGCACCGACCGCAATTTCTACGACCGCTATTTCTTCAACGGCTATACAGCGGATGGCGAAGTCTATTTCGCTGCCGCGATGGGCATTTATCCGCATCTCAACATCATCGATGCGGGCTTTGCCGTGCGCATTGGCGGCAGGCAATACAACCTCCACGCCTCGCGGCATCTGCATATGGAGCGCATGAATACCCACGTTGGCCCGGTTCGGATCGAAGTGGTGGAGCCGCTCCAAAGCTTGCGGGTGGTGGTCGAGGACAACGAGCATGGCATCAGCGCCGAGCTGACTTTCACCGGCCGCCATTTCCCCATCGAGGAGCCGCGCACCACGCGGCGCAACGGACCGCGCATCGTCCAGGACATCACCCGGATGACCCAGCTCGGCCACTGGTCAGGCTGGATCGAGGCGGGTGGGCAGCGTCTGGAACTCGCCGCTGCCGATACCCCCGGCACGCGCGACCGCAGCTGGGGCGTGCGCCATGTCGGCTTGCGCGACAGCCAAGTGCCGGTGACGCAAGCCGAATTCCAGGTCTGGTGGTATTGGGTGCCTGCACATTTCGACGATCGGGTGCTGCATTTCTTCGTCAACGAGGATGGCGATGGCAAAGTGTGGAACCTGGGCTGCGTGATGCTGAAAGACGGCGGAGCGCCTGAGCATCTTCGCGATGCCCGGCTTGAAGTCGAATTCGAGCCCGGCACGCGTTACCCGGCGCGCGGGACAGTCACTGCTCGTGACGAGGCTGGCGGGCAATACCGCATCGAGATTGCGGCTGGGCCGCGCTTCTATCTCTCCGGCATCGGCTACATGAACCCCGACTGGTCGCATGGGCTCAACAAAGGACCGCTGGCAATTGGCTATGACGAATACGATAGCGATGCCGTCAGCCACGGTTCGCGCTTTGAACACCCGCAGGCTTTCGCCAGCCTCGCGATGACCACCCCGGATGGCAGCGTCCTGCAAGGGGCTGGCTGCTTTGAATCGATCGTGCTTGGCCGCCATGTGCCATCAGGCCTCAGCAGCATGTTCGATGTGCCATGAGTGATCTGGAGGCACGGATTACCGCCTGGCTGGCGCACCGGATTCCCGGCGCGAGCGGTATTGTGGTGGATGGGCTGGCGCGGATCTATGGCGGCTCGAGCCAGGAAACCTATCGCCTGCGCGGCTGCTGGAGCGAGCGGGGAGAGGCCGTGGAGAAACGCCTGATCCTGCGCCGGGATGCACCGGCGGGGCTGGTGCTCGCCGAGCGCGACCTCGAATACAACGTCTATCGCGCGCTGGCGGGGCAGGGGATACCGGCGCCCGAGGCGCACTTCCTCGAGCTTGATCCCGCGTGGCTGGGCCGCCCGTTTTTCATCATGGACCTGATGCCCGGCAAGCCCGGCAATCCCTTTGGCGCTGATCCTTACGAGGGTCACGACGAGAGCGTCGCGCGCCAGTTCTGGGCGGTGCTGGGCCGGCTCGCCGCGCTCGACCACCGCAAGCTGGGGCTAACGTCGCTGCGGGGTGGCGAGGCCGGGTCGGGCTTCTGGCGGCTCGAGCTCGACCGCTGGGAAGGCATCATCGACGCAGGCGAAGCGGTGATCGAACCGATCGTGCGCGGCGCGATCCGCTGGCTGCGCCGCAACCCGCCCGCCGAACCTGCCAAGCCCGCCATCGTCCACGGCGACTATCGCTCGGGCAATTTTCTGTTCACCGCCGATGGCCGGATCAGCGCGATCCTCGACTGGGAAATGTGCCACATCGGCGATCCCTTGGAAGACGCCGCCTGGGGCATTGATCCGTTCTGGCCGATCACGCGCCATCTGCCGCTGGAGGCGGGCCTCGCCGAATGGCAGGCGGCGAGCGGGATTCAGGCGGACCGCCGCAGCCTCGACTGGTGGCGGCTGTTTTCTGCGGTGAAAGCCTGTGCGATCTGGACCACGGCGGAAGCGGCATTGGCCAGCGGTGAAAGCCACGAAATGGTCGTCGCGCTGTCGGGGATCCGCGCCGGGCATTTTCACCGCAAGACCATCCTGGCGCTGCTGCGCGAGTTTGGCGAGATGGCATGAGACTGACACCATGAGACTGACTGTCGAAGCCGCGCTGCGCCGCATTGGCGACTTGCTGCGCGATGATGTTGCTCCCGATCTGCAAACCCCGTTCCTTGGCCAGTCGGTGCGCATGGCAGGTAGCGTGTTGACGATCTGCGCCAACTGGGTCGACGATGCCGCCGCGATCCGGGTGGAGGAAAACGCCAAGCTTCGCAGCATCCTGGGCCTGCCCGCTGCGAGCGATCCGGGGCTGCGGATCAGCCAGCTTGACGGCGAAAACCACCGGCTGCGGCTGTTGCTTATCGACGCCCATGCCGCAGCGGAAGCAGCCGAAGATGCGCCGCGCAATGCAGCGATCTGGGCGCTGCTCGAGGAGATCGAACTGGCCCGGGCGCAGCGGGAATAGGCTTGGCTGGAACCGCGCACACATTCCCAACTCCGCTCGCCCTGAGCTTGTCGAAGGGCCGCATTTTACGTCGTGCCGCCAGCGCTGCCGCAAGTCCCACAACAGCCCTTCGACAAGCTCAGGGCGAGCGGGATTCTGAGGGGATTGGTCACTCCCAATACTTCGCCCTGAGCTCCTTCTTGTAGAGCTTGCCTGTCTCCGCGCGCGGCAATTGCGCCATGAATTCCACGCTTCTTGGGCATTTCACATCGGCCAGCCGTTCGCGGCACCACTCGATAAGTGCTGCTTCCAGCTGCGGCCCCGCTTCGGCCCAGTGCGCCGGCTGGACCACGGCTTTCACTTCCTCGCCGAACAGCGCATTGGGCACACCGAACACCGCGACATCGGCAATTTGCGGATGCCCGATCAGCAGGTTTTCGACCTCCTGCGGGTAGACATTCACCCCGCCCGAAATGATCATGAAGTCCTTGCGGTCGGCGAGGAACAGGTAACCCTCGGCATCGATGCGGCCCATATCGCCCAGGGTCGACCAGTCGCTGTGCAACGGATTGCGCGAGGAGGCGGTCTTTTCGGGCGCGTTGTGATAGGCAAAGTCGGGTCCATCGCTGAAATAGATTGTGCCAACCTCGCCCACCGGCAGTTCCGCGCCGTCATCGTCACAGACGTGGATCTTGCCATGCAGCGCGCGGCCGACTGTGCCGGGGCGCTCGAGCCATTCCCTGCTGCTGACCACCACGAAGCCGCTGCCCTCGGTGCCCGAATAGTATTCCTCGATGATCGGCCCCAGCCAGTCGATAATCGCCTGCTTGACCGGCACCGGGCAGGGCGCAGCGGCATGGATCAAGGTCTTGAGCGATGACAGGTCGTATTTCGCGCGTAGGCCATCGGGCAGTTTGAGCAGGCGCACGAACATCGTCGGCACCACTTGCGTCATCGTCACGGCGAAGCGTTCGATGTTGGCGAGGAAGGCCCCGGGCTCGAACTTGTCCATCACCACCAGCGTGCCGCCGAGGCACTGTGTCGTGGTGGAAAAGCCCATCGGCGCGGCGTGATAAAGCGGTGCCGGGGAAAGATAGACGGTGTCCGGCCCGAAGGGATAGAGCTTGCCGAACAGGTGCACGCTGCCGAGCGGCTGGATCGGGTCGCTGCCGCTGGTGGGCAGTGCGTTGCGGATCCCCTTGGGCCGCCCGGTGGTGCCCGAGGAATAGGCCATGCGCGCGCCGTTGGCCTCGTCTGCAATCGGCGTCGCCGCTTGCGCGGCGCACAGGGCGCGCCAGCCGGGCAGCCCCGGAATGTCGCCGATGGCGAGCACATGCTCCAGCCCGGGCATTTGCCCGCGCATCGCCGCCAACTGGCCAGCAACCTCGCTCAGCGTATCAGCGATCAGCAGTGCCTTTGCCCCGCTGTCTGTCACGATATAGGCGATCTCGTCGGCCTTGAGCCGGGTCGAAGTGGGCACCAGCACCAGGCCTGAACGCTGCGTTGCCCAGAACAGGTCGAAGAAATCCGGCCGGTTGTCGCAGACCATGCAGATCGTGTCGCCGACCTGCAGCCCGAGCGCCCGCAATGCGTGCGCGCCGCGATTGGCCCGCGCTTCCAGTTCGCCATAAGTCACGGTCTCGCCCGAGCCGGCCATGATCAGTGCCAGGGCATCAGGGCGGGTCGCTGCGTGGATGCGGGGATGCATGGCGTCTCGCTTTCGTCTATCCAGGGACTGGCGATATGGCAGCGCGCAGTCTATTGCAACGGCAGCAGTGCAATAGGCGAATGAAGGAGTGGAACATGACAGCAGGCGATGACGCCGACAGCGGCGCTGGCGCGGTCCGCACGAGCATCGACGAGGCGGCGCTGGCGCGCTGGCTCGCCGCGCATCTGCCGGGCTTTGCCGGGCCGCTGATCATCAAACAGTTCAATGGCGGCCAGTCGAACCCGACCTACCAGCTGACCACGCCGTCTGCGCGCTATGTCTTGCGGCGCAAGCCAGCCGGGCCGATCCTCAAGGGCGCGCATGACGTGCTGCGCGAGGCGCGGGTGCAGCGGGCGCTCGAAGGCAGCCCGGTGCCAGTCGCGCGCATCCTCGCGATTTGCGAGGACGACGCGGTGATTGGCAGCGTCTTCTATGTGATGGAAATGGTCGAAGGGCGCATCTTCTGGGATTCCTCGTTCCCGGGCGTGCCGCGCGACGAGCGCCGTGGCTATTTCGACGAGATGAACCGGGTGATCGCCGAACTCCACGGGCTCGATCCCGCCGCCATCGGCCTCGCCGACTATGGCCGCGCGGGAGGCTATTTCGAGCGCCAGATTGCGCGCTGGTCGCAGCAATATCTCGCCGATGAGCTTGCCGGCCGCGATGCCAACATGGATGCGTTGATCGAATGGCTGCCAGGCGCGATTCCGCCGGGGGATGAAGCAACCATCGTCCACGGCGATTTCCGCGCCGACAACATGATTTTCCACCCCGAGCGGCCGCAAGTGCTCGCGGTGCTCGACTGGGAGCTTTCGACCCTTGGCCACCCGCTGGGCGACTTCGCCTACCACGCGATGGTCATGCGGTTGCCGCCCGAAATCCTTGGCGGGCTGGGCGGGCGCGACCTGGCCGCGCTCGGCCTGCCAAGCGAGGAGGAATATGTGACCGCCTATTGCCGGCGCACCGGGCGGACGGGCATTCCGGCGTGGAATTTCTACCTCGCGTTCAACATGTTCCGCCTCGCCGCGATCCTCCACGGGATCAAAGGCCGGCTGCTGCGCGGCAATGCCTCCTCGGCCAGCGCGGAAGAGCGCGCGGGCCACCTTCCGCGCCTTGCAGCATTGGCGCGAGAGACGATGGAGCAGGCTTAGGCGCATGGGGGCCAAGCGGGCAGGGGGGTCGGAATGGCAACAGGGCTGGGCGCTGGTGCTGGCCTGCTTCGTCGGCTTTTCCTTCTTTTCGCTGCCCACCGCCTCGATGGGCGTGTTCATGCAGCCGATCGGCGACGAATTCGGCTGGGGCCGCACGCTGATTGCGGCGGGGACCAGCATTTCCTCGGTTGTCACCGCGCTGCTCTCGCCGTTCTTCGGCATCCTGATTGATCGCTATGGCTCGCGCCGGCTGGCGCTGCCTGGCCTCGTCATCACCGCGCTCGCCATGGCAAGCATCGCGCTGGCCAATGGCTCGCCGCTGCAATGGCTGGCGCTCTGGGCGTTCTATGCGCTGATTTCGATCACGGTGAAGACCACGGTGTGGACTGCGGCGGTCTCGGGCACATTCACGGCAGGCCGCGGCCTCGCACTGGGCCTGACGCTGTCGGGCACGGCGGCGGCGCAGATCATCGCTCCGCCGCTGACCAACTGGTTGGTGGACGAGGTGGGCTGGCGGCTGGCCTATGTCTGGATGAGCCTGGGCTGGGGCAGCTTTGCGCTGCTGCTCGCCTGGCTGTTTCTCTATGATGCGCACGACCGCCAGCGCAGCCGCACCGCGAGCGACGAGGTGCCGGCCATTCTGACGGGCCTGTCGCTCGCCCAGGCCTGGCGCAGCCGCGCGCTGTGGGCCATCGCGGTATCGACTTTCCTGATGATGTTCCTGAGCCTTGGCCTGCAGATTCATCAGGTGCCGATCCTCACCGGTGCGGGGATATCGCGCAGCAATGCCGCCTGGCTGGCGGGGCTGTTCGGCGTGGCCGGCATCATCGGCAAGCTGGTCACCGGCTGGCTGCTCGACCGTTTCCCCCACGCCAATGCGATTGGCGCGGCCACGCTGGCGGCCAATTCGATCGCTTTCGGCCTGCTGCTGTGGGGCGTCCATTCGCCGCTGCTGCTGGTCGCCGCGATCCTGCTCAACGGCTATTCGGCAGGCTGCAAGCTGCAGATCTGCACGCTGCTGACCGCGCGCTATGGCGGCATGCGCAATTTCGGCAAGATCTATGGCGCGATGACCAGCGTGGTCTCGCTGTCATCGGGGCTGGGGCCGATGGCCGCCGGTGCGGTCTACGATGTGACCGGCGGCTATGGCATGTTCCTGATCGCGGGTGTCATCGGCTGCCTGGTCAGCGGCTTGCTCGTGCTGACTTTGCCCGCCTTGCCCGCCGAGGTGCCTCAGGCCGCCAGCGAATAAGGCGTGATCTCGCCTGCCAGATACTGATTGCGCGCTTTCGCCCGGCTGAGCTTGCCGCTGCTGGTGCGCGGCAGGGTGCGCGGCGGGACCAGTTCAACGACGCAGGCCATGCCGGTGACCGACTGGACCTTGTCGCGGATCAGGCTGTGCAGCTTGCGGCGTTCTTCGGGATCGGAAACGCGGCAGTGGACCAGCACTGCGGGGACTTCCTCGCCTTTTTCGTTCTGGAGCGCGAAAGCGGCAATGTCGCCGTGGTTGAAGCCGGGCAATTGTTCGACCGCCCATTCGATATCTTGCGGCCAGTGGTTCTTGCCGTTGATGATGATCATGTCTTTCGCCCGGCCGACAATGAACAGATAGCCCTTGGCCATGTAGCCCATGTCGCCGGTATCGAGCCAGCCGTCAGCCATGCAGGCGGCGGTCGCTTCGGGATCGCGGAAATAGGAATGCATCAGGCTGGTGCCGGTGCACCACACCTTGCCGATATGATGATCGGCCAGCGCCTTGCCGCTTTCGCCGCGCACTTCGACTTTCATGCCGCGCGCGGCCTTGCCGCAATTGACGATGGCCCGGTAGCGCGCCGGGCGCGAGAGATCGCGGGGCGTTCCCGAGAGACGTTCTTCCTCGACCAGCTCGACCTGGATGCCTTCGCCCGGCGGCATCAGCGTGACGCACAGCGTCGCTTCGGCAAGGCCATAGGAGGGCAGGAAGGCATCGGCGGAAAAGCCTGCTTCGGCGAAGCTGTTGACGAAATTCTGCATGACATCGGGCCGGATCATGTCCGCCCCGTTGCCCGCCAGCCGCCAGCGCGACAGGTCGAAGCGCTCGGCAACGTGCGTCTGGCTGGAAACCCGGCGTGCGCAGATGTCATAGCCGAAAGTCGGCGAGAAACTGATCGAATGGCCCTTGTTGCGGCTGATGATATCAAGCCAGGCGAGCGGGCGGCGGGCGAAGTCCTCGGTCTTCAGGTAATCGACTGAAAACTGGTTGCCGATCGGCGAGAGCAGGCAGCCGACGAGCCCCATGTCATGATACCACGGCAGCCACGAGACGCAGCGGTCGTCGCCGGAAATGTCCATGCCGTGGCTGTGCACCGCGAGGTTGGCGAGCAGCGAGCGGTGGCTGACCGCGACGCCATGCGGGAAGCGGGTCGATCCGCTGGAATATTGCAGGAAGCAGATGTCTTCGGACTGCAACGGGGGCAGCGCAGCCGCAGGCGCGGCTTCCAGGCCGAATGCCTGCCAGGAAATCCCTTCGCAGCCCTGCATCGCGGCGGCGGCGCCGGCCATTGAAGCAAGCTCCTCCGGGTAGACCAGCATCTTCGGCCCGGCGCTCTTCATCTGCACCGCGATCTGATCGATATAGCTGTCCTTGCCGCCAAAGCTGGTGGGCAGCGGCAGCGGCACCGGCCAGGCACCGGCATAGACCGCGCCGCAGAACAGCGCGGCGAAATCCGGGCCGGTCTCGGCGATCAGCGCAATCCGGTCGCCAGGAACCACGCCGCGCGCGATCAGCCGGTAAGCGACCTTCAGCGCATCCTTGCGCAGTTCGGTGAAGGTGTAGGCGCGGGTCAGAACCCCGCGCGGATCGTGAAAATTGAGGCCGCAGACGCCGGTCGCGGAATAGTCCAGCGCGTCGGCAAAGGTGGCAAAATCAGCGCGGCGGCTGGGAATGATGTCCTCATTGGGGGTGGGCGCGAGAACTGCCTCGGCAGGCGGCGAAAGCGTCGCGGCATCAGCCATATGTTATAACCCGTTGTTGTTACGACCGAAATATCATGGACTGCAGGGTGGCAGGCGACAAGCAAGGCACCTGCCAGAATGGTTAATATCCCCCAGACCATATGCGGGCTTCCCCCATTGGGCGCGACTGTGGCACGATTAAGGCCGAGCATGTCACATTTCCCCGCCAGCAAGCGCCGCGAGCCTCGCGAGCGCCGCCCGCCAAAGCCGATTGATGCCGCGCGGCTCAACGATCTGGCGTTGGCCTATGCCGCGCGTTTCGCGGTGAGCGCGGCGAAACTGGCGGACTATCTGCGCCGCAAGCTGAGGGAACGCGGCTGGGATGGCGAGAGCGAACCGCCGGTCGCAGCCATCGTCGCGCGCTTTGTCGAGGCCGGTTATGTCGATGATGCCGCCTATGCCCGGGCCAAATCGGGCGCGATGCTGCGGCGCGGGCTGGGGATGCGGCGGGTGCGCCAGGCGCTCGATGCAGCCGGGATTGGCGAGGAAGATCGCATTCAGGCTCAGGCCGGCGAGGCTGTGGCGCGGCGCGCGGCGCTGGCGCTGGCGGCGCGGCGCCGGCTCGGCCCTTATGGTCCGCCGCCAGCCGACCGGGCGGCTCGCGAGAAGCAGATCGCCGCCATGTTGCGCGGCGGCCACCCGCTGGACAGCGCGCGGTTTCTGGTCAATGCCAGCAGCATCGAGGCGGCCGAGGAATGGGCCGATGCGGCTGGAGAATAAGGCGATGCGTGGGACCGGACTGCTCGGCGCTGTTCTGTTTGGGGGCGCGCTGCTGGGGCTGGCCGCAGCCTGCTCGCCCCAGGCCGGAGCGGACGCGCCAACTGTTGCTGCGGCAAGCCCGGCGGTGCACCCCGTCTCGGGCCTGCCGGTGGCACCGCTGACCGTAACTTCGGCCGGCAAGGTCCACCGCTTCCGCGTGGAACTCGCCCGGACCGGTGAAGAGCAATCGCGCGGGCTGATGTTCCGCACCGCGCTTGGGCCTGACGAGGGCATGATCTTCCCGATGGACCCGCCGCGCGATGCCTCGTTCTGGATGCGCAACACGGTGATCCCGCGCGACCTCATCTTCATCGGCCCGGACCGGCGCATCCTCAATATCGCCGCCAATGCCGTGCCTTATGACGAGCGACCGCTGGCTTCCACCGGGCCGGTCTCGGCCGTGCTGGAACTCGCCGGCGGCAAGGCCGCCACGCTCGGGATTGTGCCGGGTGACAAGGTGGATTGGTGAGCACGCCGACTTGACCGCCATTCCGGCGCGTGAGATCTGAGTCGGTAGCGTTCCGCGCTTGACCGCATTCGGGGGAAACAACAATGACAGTCGCTCTCGCCCTGTTACTTGCAGCCAATGACCAGCAAGTGTCATTGGCCCCACCCCCTATCGCGGCTGGCGAGTTTCTTAAGGCCTGCCTCTCCGGCGGCGGAATGGCGGGCTATGCCCCGGTTATGGCCGGTGGAATTGACCTCTATCAGTTGAGCAGCGCGCGTTTGCTCGAATTGAGCATGTGGCAGGATCGCAGCGCCACGGCCACCATTTCGTGGCAGCCGCAACCGGTGTCAGGCACTCAGAAGCCACCCGCGCAAAATACCCCCATCAATGGTTCCTCGACGATGGCCTTCGTCACCACTTTTGCCAAGCTTAACAGCACGGGTGAGGTCGCCTGGTGCCTCCGCCTGCGCTAGGCCTCGCCTGCAATGATTTCCGCGGCATCGGCTGGTTGCAGGCGAGCGCACTGCTCGCATTGGTCTGATCGAAGATTGAAGGTTGCCCCGCCCCCTCCATTTCCGCTAGGCGACTGGGCCATGGGATTTCTCGCAAAACTCTTCACCTGGTGGGACGGCGCCACCATCGGCACCATGGTCAACAGCATGGCCACCGGCGTGAAAGTCGGCGAGGATGCGACCGGCAACCGCTATTACCGCGCCAAGAAGCTGCGCGCCGCAGGCCAGCCCGGTGGTGGGACAGAGCGGCGCTGGGTGATCTACAACGGCGCGAACGATGCCAGCCGGGTTCCGCCCGAATGGCACGGCTGGCTGCACAATTCGTATGACGGCGTGCCCGAAAGCCACCTGCCGCCGGCCCGCATCTGGGAGGTTGACTATAGCCCCAATGCCACCGGCACCGGCCAGGCCTATCGCCCGCAAGGCGCGCTTGAGCGCGGCGGCAAGCGCGCGCCGGCGACGGGGGACTATCAGGCCTGGACTCCGGACGCCTGAGTGGTGAACCGGGCGACTGGCCTTTGCGCTATACTGGCCGCCGCCTGCGCGCTGGGCGCTTGTTCGCAGCAGAGCGAAGACCCGGCGGCCAGCAAGTCGACCGATGTCCCCGCCGCGGTGACCAAAGGCGCCGCCGCTGCTGGCTCTGCCGTGGAGACCAAATACGGCACTCCGGTGAAAGACCGGGTCGCGACGCTCGGCCTGCTCAACAAGCGCAATAACCTGACCCAGGATCTGGTGCTGAAAGTGGGCGAGGCGCGGCGGATCGGCAATCTGGTGGTGCGGCTGTCAACCTGCGAGCGCACCCTGCCCTGGGAGACCCCGCCTGAAACCGGCGCTTTCGTTCAGGTCTATGCCGAAGAGCGCGCCAGTGCCGATGCTTCGCTTGCCTGGCGCACGGTGTTTTCCGGCTGGCTGTTCAAGAATTCGCCCTCGCTCAATGTCGTCGAGCACCCGGTCTATGATGTCTGGGTCAAGGACTGCGCGATGAAATTCCCCGGCGAAGAGGAAGACCCGCCAGCAGCAGCGACCAGCGCGGCAAAGCCCTCGGGCAGCGCCAGCGGCGCACCGGCAGCAAAAGCCGCGCCTGCCGCATCGCCGGCGCCCGCACTCAAGGCACCGCCAGCGCCCGCGCCCACAGCGGCGCCCAAGGCATAAGGCCGCTGCGCTGCTTTGAGCAGGCCGACATAGTGCTGCTGGCTGACTTCCACCGTGCCTAGCGAGGCCAGATGCGGCGTGATAAACTGGCAGTCGAGCAGTTCCGCCCCGCAGCGCCGCAGCGCCGCCACCAGCCAGGCCAGCGCCACTTTCGAGGCGTCGCTTTCCCGACTGAACATCGATTCGCCGCAGAACACCCGGTCGAAGCCGACCCCGTAGAGCCCGCCGACCAACAGGCCATCCCGCCAGCATTCGACCGAATGGGCATGGCCGAGCCGATGGAGATCGAGGTAGCTCGCGAAAATGCGCCGGCTGATCCAGCTCTCGTCGCTGCCATCCTGCCGGGGCGCGGCGCATTGCCCCATCACTTCGCCAAAGGCGGCGTTGCAGGTGACGCGAAAGTGCCCGCGCCGCAAAGTCCGCGCCAGTGATCGCGAGCAATGAAAGCCACCGAGCGGCAGGATTGCCCGCGTGTTCGGCTCGACCCAGAAAATGTCGGGATCGTCGCGGCTGTCGGCCATGGGAAAAATGCCGCTGCGATAGGCCAGCATCAGGATCTCGGGCGGGATCGGATCAGGGGCAATCGGGCAGTGCACAGCCGCGAATGTAGCAGAGTTCCCGCGCGACGACAGCCTTGCCATCGCGGCCCCTGCGCACTAGAGCCACCTGCGCCCACAGGAGTGTAGCTCAGCTGGTAGAGCATCGGTCTCCAAAACCGAGTGCCGGGGGTTCGAATCCCTCCACTCCTGCCAGGCGGCGCATGGCCAGCCCGCCCCTGCCTTTCGAATAGCCCGCCTTTAACCCTGCGATGTTTGTCGCAACTGACGGGGGCACGGTATTGTGCCTTCCCGTCCAGCGCCGCGACGAGAACCGGGTACACTCTATTGAGTGTACCCCGGGCAGCCGCAGCGATGCGCGTGGTCTAAACATTTAAGGTAGAGCGCGAGGTTTGCGGAACAATTTGCGTACAAACCTGTTGACAGCCGGTTTGCGTTCAGCCCTTGCGCATTAACCTGTCGCCGTGTTAAACCACCTTTGAGATTCGCAGTGGGGGATTCCCAATGGACATTACCGAAAAAACAAAGGCACTTCGCGCCGAGGCATGGCAGGCCTTGTTGGCAACTCCCGCTTATAGGGCGTTCAAAGGCCTTGACGATGCCGTGAAGGCGATGACCGGCGAGAGTATTGCGCCGATTGATCTTGTTGCAATTGACAAACTGCGCGTTGTGGCCGCGCGGAACAGGATAGTCAAAACTATGACTGGCATCCGGATCACGCAGGGCGACGTTGCAGCGCGAGTGTTGAAACGAAATGGTGAGCCATTGCCAATTGGCAGGTGGCTTGAAAAGTGTGTGGAGGACGGTGTCAACATCAAGGGGGACGATCCCTTGCCCAATTTTCGTTCCACCGTCTCTCGGGACAAACGCTTTTACGCAATGACCCGGAATAACATGTATTTCTGGTGGCTTACGGGAGAGCCGTTGCCATCGGGTTGGAATGATCCGGCAGACCCAGACTTGCTTGACGAGTCTGCCGGATCATCTGTGCACTCTAGCCGGAAAGGGGGTGAAGGGCATGAAAGCCCGGCAACAACCTAACTAGCCTCTAGGCATCCGGGCGGCGTGAGGTCTAGTTCACCTTGCGCCGTTCGCAGCCCCGTTGGGGAGCAATCGACAACCGGCAAAAACCGGAAGCTACCATCGACTGCCGGTAGGGATTGGCGTCCCTACCGGCCATTTCTATGTGCTAAATGTGAAGGAATGGCAACAACCCTCAACCCACAGCGTGCGACGGTATACCCTCCAACTCATCCGACAGCGCCCGCTCCGCATGCCACAGGTCGAAAGCCTGCTGCATGCGCAGCCACAGGCCGGGGCCATTGCCGCACCATTTGCCCAGCCGCACAGCCATTTCCGGCGTAACCGGCGAGCTCTGGCCCAAAATCTTGTAAAGCGTCTGACGCGACACGCCGAGCTGGCGTGCGGCTTCGGCAACCGGCAGCCGCAGCGCAGGCAATATGTCTTCCTTGAGCAGTTCGCCGGGATGGGTGGGGCACCGCTTTTCCCGCATTGATGCTTGGATATTCATCTCGCTCCGATCCAACACAATCCGTCTACCCTGAGCTTGTCGAAGGGCCGCTCTTTTCTTCGCGCCGCACTTCCCAGCCTTAAGAGCAAGAACGGCCCTTCGACAAGCTCAGGGTAAGCGGATTTGGAGGAGATTCCGTATTCCTGGTCGATGCTTCAATTTTTCCAGACCATCAACCCTCGAAGTGATATTCCGGCAGCGACAGGAAGGCCTTTTTCAGGGCCTCGCCCCAGCCCGACGAGATCGCCTTGAAATAGGGATCGTCGGCGGTGACGCGCTTTTCGTGGAGCGGCATGAACCGGTCGCGTTCGAGCACCAGCAGGTCGAGCGGCAAGCCGACCGAGAGGTTGGCCTTGAGCGTCGAATCGAAGCTGACCATCATCAGCTTGACTGCGCCTTCAAAGCTCATCGTGCGGTCAGAGCCGCGCAGCAGGATCGGCCGGCCGTATTTGGTCTCGCCGATCTGGAAGAACGGCGTGTCGAAGCTCGCCTAGATGAAATTGCCTTCGGGATAGACCAGGAACAGGCGCGGCTGCATCCCCTGGATCTGCCCGGCGACGATCATCGTCGCGGTGAACTGGGCGCTGCCGGTCTGGCCGCTTTCGACGGTCTGGGCGAGAATCGTGTCGTTGAGCAGCTTGCCCACCAGCCCCGCCACCTGGAACATGGTCGGCGCCTCGAGCAGCGAATTGTGGCGTTCGGCCGGGGTCTTGCCGCGCTCTTCAAGCTGGCTGATCACCGACTGGGTGGTGGCGAGGTTGCCCGCCGCCATCACCGCGATGACGCGCTCGCCCTCGACTTCCCAGTGGTTCATCTTGCGGAACACCGAGATGTTGTCGACGCCCGAATTGGTCCGGGTGTCGCTCATCAGGACCAGGCCCCGGTCCAGCATCATGCCCACGCAATATGTCACTCGAAACGTCCCCTCTGGCGTCGAATCGCGCGGCTACTGCTCGGCTATTTGCTGCTCGACGGCAAGGCTCACGGTCAGCGCACTGTCGCCGGTGCCATAGGTTATCCCCGTCACAGGCGCTGCCTCGCGGTAATCGCAGCCCGAGGCGATGCGGACGTAGCGGGCGTCGGCGGAGATACCGTTCGATACGTCGAAGGCGACCCAGCCCAGCCCATCGACAAAGGCTTCGGCCCAGGCGTGCCCCGCCTCCTGATCGATGCGGTCATCCATCATCAGATAGCCGCTGACATAGCGCGCCGGAATGCCGAAAGTGCGCGCCAGGCCGATGAAGATGTGCGCGTGATCCTGGCAGACCCCGCGCCCCGCCGCCATCGCCGACTCCGCCGTGGTTTCGGCGTCGGTGAAGCCGATTTCATAGGCAACGGAATCGTGGATCTGTTGCGACAGGTTGTGGAGCAGCGCCAGCCGGTCGCTGCCACCCCCGCTGCCGCCGAGCCGCGCGGCGAGTGCGCGCATTTTCGGCCCCGGCGCGGTGAGCGGGGTCTGGCGGCGAAAGCACCACAAGGGCATGAAACCGGAATGGTGGCCGATCACGCCTGACTTGTTGCTGGTCATCACCCGCCCGGTGCAGGTGATCTTCACCGCTTCGACACCCGGATCGACCGAAACCAGCGCAGTTTGGTTGCAGTGCTGGTCGTCATATTCGGCTTCCAGCCGCGCGCCCTCAAGCTCCATGTGCCATTCGATCACTGACTGGCCGTGGGTTGATTTGGGGCGCAGCCGCAGCCGTTGCAGTCCGTGGGAGGCGGGCGTGCCGAAGCGGTATTGGGTGGTGTGACGGATCGCGAGTTGCATCAGGCGGTAAACCGGTAGTCGTGGGCGATGGCATCGGCAATCGCGCGGGTTCCGGCGATCACTGCGATGATGGTCTCGTGCAGGCCGAATTCGAAAATGCGATCAGGCGTCGCGGCCTGCAGCCGCGCGCCGGCATCGCGCACCATATCGTGGGCCGGGGTCACTTCGCCATATTCGCGCGCCAGGCTCGCCATGTTGCTGCCCAGCTTGTCGAAGCAGAACCGCAAGGACCGCGGGAAGCGGCCATCGAGGATAATGAATTCGGCGATCCCGCGCGCGTCCATCTGGCCGGCGTTGAGCCAGCGATAGGCGCGCTCGCCCGCCACCGAGCGCAGCACGGTTTCCCACTGGGTGTTGTCGAGGGTTGAACCGACCCAGCTGACCGAGGGCAGCAGCACGTGATATTTCACGTCGAGGATGCGCGCGGTGTTGTCGGCGCGCTCGAGAAACGTGCCGACCCGGGCGAAATTGAAGATCTCGTTGCGCAGCATGGTGCCGTCCATCGCGCCGCGCACCTGGGTGGTCTGGCGGCGGATCGCGGCGAGCACTTCGCCCAGGTTGGTCGCCTTGACCGGCCGCGCCAGCAGGTCGCTCAGCACCATCCAGCCTTCGTTGGTCGCCTCCCAGACCTCGCGCGTGATCGCGGTGCGCACGGTGCGCGCATTGGTTCGCGCGCCTTCGAACATCGCCAGCACGCTGCCGGGATTGCCGGGATCGCGCAGGATGAAATTGGTCACCGCCGGCCCGGTCGAATCGCCGTGCTTGAGGTCAAACTTCGCGTCGAGCCCGGTGGTGACCAGCACCGATCGCCATTCGTCGCGCGCCGCGACCTGCCCCTTGGTCAGCGCCAGGCGAAAGCCCGCGTCGAGCAGGCGCGCAGTATTCTCCGCGCGCTCGAGATAGCGCATCATCCAGAATATGCCGTTGGCAGTGCGGCCCAACATACGCGCTAGTCCTCCAGCACCCAGCTGTCCTTGGTGCCCCCGCCTTGCGACGAATTGACCACCAGCGAGCCTGCCTTCAGCGCCACCCGGGTGAGGCCGCCCGGGGTGATGTCGATGCCATTCGGCGAGACCAGCACGAAGGGCCTCAGGTCCACATGGCGCGGCGCGAGGCCGGCCTTGGTCAGGATCGGCACCGTCGACAGCGCCAGCGTGGGCTGGGCAATATAGTTCTCCGGATTTGCGCGGAGCTTCCTGGAAAAAGCGGAAATTTCCGCCTTTGACGAGGTCGGCCCGATCAGCATGCCATAGCCGCCCGAGCCATGCACTTCCTTGACCACCAGCTCGGCGAGGTTTTCCAGCACATAGGCCAGCGCATCAGCCTCGGCACAGCGCCAGGTCGGCACATTGCCGAGCAGTGGCTTCTCGCCGGTGTAGAACTCGATGATCTCGGGCATGTAGCTGTAGATCGCCTTGTCGTCGGCGATGCCGGTGCCCGGCGCATTGGCGATGGTGATGCCGCCGGCCCGGTAGACATCCATGATCCCCGAAACGCCCAGCACGCTGGCGGGATTGAACGACAGCGGATCGAGGAAATCGTCATCGACCCGGCGATAGAGCACGTCAATCGGCTGGTAGCCGCGCGTCGTGCGCATGGCGACGCGCCCGCCCACCACGCGCAAATCGCCGCCCTCGACCAGTTCTGCGCCCATCTGGTCGGCGAGGAAGGCATGTTCGAAATAGGCTGAATTGTAGATTCCCGGCGTCAGCACGGCGATCACCGGGCGCTCGGCGTCACTGGTGAAGTATTCGTCCGGGGCGCAGGCCGCGAGGCTGCGCGCGAGCCGGCGCGGATAGTCCGAGACGCTGCGTACCGGTATGCGGGTGAACAGCTCGGGAAACATCGCCATCATGGTTTCGCGGTTTTCGAGCATGTAGGAGACGCCCGAAGGCGTGCGCGCATTGTCTTCCAGCACGAGGAATTCGTCCGGCCCGGTGCGCACCAGGTCGGTGCCGACGATATGGGTGTAGATGCCGCCAGGCGGCTCGAACCCGACCATCTGGGGCAGGAACGCCGGGTTTGTGGCGATCATCCGCTCGGGCAGGCGGCCGGCGCGGACGATCTCCTGGCGGTGGTAGATGTCATGGAGGAAAGCGTTGAGCGCGCGCACCCGCTGGGCAATTCCGCGCTCCAGCTTGCGCCATTCGGCGGCGGCGATGATGCGCGGCACGACATCGAACGGGATCAGCCGCTCCTCGCCGTCATTCGCGCCATAGACGTTGAAGGTGATGCCGGTGCGGCGGAAGAAGCGCTCGGCTTCCTCGCTCTGCTGGCGCAGCCAGCCCGGCTGCTGTTCGTCCAGCCATATCTGATAGTCGCGATAGGCGCTGCGCACCGCGCCATCGCCTGTGCTCATCTCGTCGAATTTAGCGCACGAATCAGCCAGCATTCCATCTCCAGACCGGCAGAGGTTGCAACAAGTGCAAGCCATTGCCAAGCACGAATGCTGCAATTGCGAAACGGGCCTTTCGCGTGCTCGGTGGGCGCGCTAGGTTCGGGCCGTAACCGGGAGGCAAAACAGGGAATGATCGGGCGGCTGGACTCAATCCGCGGCCATTGGCTGCTGGCCCCGGCGGGCCGGCGCGAGGCGCTGTGGCTGGCGGTGTTGCTCGCGCTGCTCTCGTGCCTGCCGGTGCTGGTCGCCGCGCGCCCGCAGATGACCGATTTCCCCTCGCACCTCGCGCGCTATCACGTCATGCTCGATGGCGGGGCGAGCGAGTGGCTGCGCCGCTATTACGGCTTCACCTGGCGCTGGACGGGCAATCTGGGGGCTGATCTGCTGATCTGGCCACTGGCGAAAATCTTCGGGCTGGAGGGTGCCGCGCGGCTGATCGCCGGGCTCATCCCGCCGCTCACCGGCCTGGCGATGATCGCGGCCGAATGGTCGCTGCGCCGCCGCATCGGCGTCGGCACCATGCTGGCCTTCGCGACAATCTGGTCGCCGGCGCTGGTGATCGGCTTTCTCAACTTCAGCCTGGCTTTCGCTCTCGCGCTGCTGGCCTTCGCGCTGTGGGTGAAACTGGAAAACCGGCGCTGGCGGTGGCTGGTGATGATACCGGCCGCATGGCTGGTCTGGCTGTGCCATCTCGCCGGCTGGGGGGTGCTCGGCGTGCTGGTGTTCGGCTATGAATGGCAGCGCCAGCGCAGCCTCAAGGCGGTGCTCGCGCCATGGCCGCTGGTGTTTCCCGGCCTCACGCTCCTCGCCGGAGCAGGCGGGCCGCTGGGCCTGTTCGCCAATGCCGAGAATGTCCTCCAGTTCAAGCGGTTGATCTGGCTCATGGCCTTGCGCGATCGCGACTGGACGCTCGACAGTTACAGTCTGGGCGCGCTGCTTGCGGCCTTTGCGCTCGCGGCCGCGACGCGCCGCTGGGATGGTCGGCTGGCGTGGGCAGCGGTGGCCTTCGCGCTGCTGTCGCTGGTCCTGCCGCGCCATCTGGGCGGGGGCGACTACACTGATTACCGGCTGATCGCGGTGGCGCTGAGCGCCGGATGTCTGGCGATCGACTGGGCCCCGCCGCGTCTGATCCTGTGGTGTTCGGCGCTGCTCTTTGTGGTGCGCCTTGGCGTTACGGCAAGCGCCTGGGCTGACGAATCGCGCGATGTCGAGGCGATGCTGCAAGCGCTCGATCATGTGCCGCGCGGCGCGCATATTGCCGCTGCGGTCGCCACCGATACCGGCGCGTGGAAGACCGACACATTCCAGCATGTGCCCAGCTATGCGACGCTTCGCCGCGACGCCTTGGTCAACAGTCATTTCGCCGAGCCGGGGGTGCACATGCTGCAGATGCGTGCGGGCGGGCCGGGCTTTCAGGACCCCTCGCAGCGCATTCTGCTGGCGCCGGGCGCGCGGCCTGATCTCAGCCAGTTTGCTCCGGCGCGCGGAGCTGACTACCTGTGGTATATCGGCCATGTGCCGCCATCGCATTTGCCGCCCGGCGCGGTGATCGTGCATCGCACATCGCGCAGCATCATGGCCCGTCTTGCCAAAGTGCCAGCCGGGCGCTAGATCGCAGGCAACTTCCGACATCGGAGACATCAAGCCCCTCCCGGCAAACAGGCCGGGGCGGCGCTGGACCTATGGTGGAAGACAGGAGCATTTGATGGAAGACCGCCCAGCCAAATCGCGCACCTCACCCGGCGAATTCATGCGCCAGGTGCAGGCCGAAGCGCGCAAGGTTATCTGGCCCAGCCGCCAGGAAACGACCACGACCGCCATTTTCGTCGCGATCATGATGACCGTCCTCGCGATATTCTTCCTCGGCGTCGACACGCTGTTCGGCTGGGTCGTGCAGCAATTGCTGTCGCTCGCCTGACCTTAATTCAAGAGAGACCTATGGCCCGCTGGTATATCATTCACGCCTATTCAGGCTTCGAGAACAAGGTTCGCGATTCGATCATTTCCGAAGGCGAGCGCATGGGGCTGACCCAGCTCGTCGAATCGGTCGAAGTGCCGACCGAGACGATTACCGAAGTGAAGCGCGGCAAGAAGGTCCAGGTCGAGCGCAAGTTCATGCCGGGCTACGTGCTGGCCAAGCTGGTGCTGACCGACGATGTCTATCACCTGGTCAAGAACACCCCCAAGGTCACCGGCTTCCTTGGCTCCAGCGGCAAGCCCCAGCCGATTTCCGACCGCGAGGCCGCGCGTTATTTCGGCGCCCGCGATGCCGCTGCCGCCGAGCCCAAGAAGCACATCTCGGTCGATTACGAGATCGGCGATTCGGTCAAAGTGCTCGACGGGCCGTTCGCCAGCTTCAACGGCGTGGTCGAAGAGCTCGATTTCGACAAGAACCGCGTTACGGTCGCGGTGTCGATTTTCGGCCGGGCAACCCCGGTGGAACTGGATTTCGAGCAGGTCGAACTGTCGAAGTAATCCTAAATGCGGGCACGAACATGCAAAAATCTTGACATTCTGAGGGCCTTGCGTTAGATATTTTCCGAGTTCGTAGAGATAAACAAGTGAGCCAGCCGATCCTTTCATGTGGCGCAAAAGCGTTGCTTGGGTCGGCTGGCTCCATTTTTGTATGTTCCAAGCGCAATTTGCCATTCTGCTCGACGGCGGCTTCGTTACCAAGAAGCTCCAGGAAAAGCTCAAGCAACCGGCCAAAGCCGATGACGTTGTTGCGCTTTGCGACGATATCCGGTCACATGCTGAACTAAGCAATTACGAATTGCTGCGCACCTATTTCTATGATGCGCCTCCCTCGCAGGAAAGTTTGTCATTTCCGATTTCAGGCGAGACCTACCATCTGGCTCAGACCGAACGCGCTAAGCATGCGCAGAGCCTCTATGATCAGCTTGAGCTTCGGCCCGGATTCGCGCTCCGCATGGGTGAAACTCGACTGACGCCACAAGGCTGGATTCTTAAACCGAAGTCAGTGCAGCAGCTGTCGAAGGAGCCGAGAGCTTTGGAGGATCGCGACTTCCGGTTGGATATCAATCAGAAGGGCGTCGATATCCGCATTGGTCTCGACATGGCCCGATTGGCTCTCCGGGACATGGTTCGCGCTGTGGTCGTCGTGACTGCCGACAGTGATTTTGTCCCTGCATTCAAGTTCGTTCGACGCGAAGGCGTCAAGGTCATGCTTTGCACCCTAGGGCACAAGGGTGCGCGGAGGGAGCTTAAGGCACACGCCGATTTCGTGCTTTCCTGAATTCACATCCATTTTCATTGCAATTGCGCGCACCTTCGACTAATCGCGCGCTTCCTCCGCTCCGGCTGGAGGATATCCCGCGGGAGGATGCCTTACGGCATCTGTCTGACCGCTCACTCTGAGGCCTGCCGCTGAAATATGCGTCAGCCAACAGGAAGAAAGGAGGCCCTCCGTGGCCAAAAAGATTGAAGGCTATATCAAGCTGCAAGTCGCAGCCGGCTCTGCCACTCCCTCGCCGCCGATCGGCCCTGCGCTCGGTCAGCGCGGTGTCAACATCATGGAATTCTGCAAGCAGTTCAACGCTGCTACGCAGGATCTGGAAAAGGGCATGCCGATCCCGACGGTGATCACCGTGTTCGCCGATCGCAGCTTCAGTTTCGTCACCAAGACCCCGCCGGCCAGCTTCCTGATCAAGAAGGCCGCTGGCCTCAAGTCGGGCTCGAAGGAGCCGGGCAAGCTTTCTGCCGGAACCATCACCCGCTCGCAGCTCGCCGAGATCGCCACCCAGAAGATGGCCGATCTCAACGCCAACGATATCGAACAGGCAACGAAGATCATCGAAGGCTCTGCCCGTTCGATGGGCCTCGAAGTTGTGGAGGGCTGATCCGATGACCAAGATTTCCAAGAGCCGCAAGGCCCTGACTGCAAGGCTCGGCGACAACATGAAGCTCTATCGCGTTGATGAGGCGCTGAAGACCTTGCGCGAGGTCAAGACCACCAAGTTCGACGAAACCGTCGAAGTTGCGCTCAACCTCGGCGTCGATCCGCGCCACGCCGACCAGATGGTCCGCGGCATGGTCACCCTGCCTTCGGGCACCGGCAAGGACGTCAAGGTTGCTGTCTTCGCCAAGGGCGAGAACGCCGAAAAGGCGCTCGCTGCCGGGGCCGACAAGGTTGGCGCCGAAGACCTGCTGGAAGACATGCAGGCCGGCAATCTCGATTATGGCCGCGTTATCGCCACGCCCGACATGATGGGCATCGTCGGACGCCTCGGCAAGGTGCTGGGCCCCAAGGGCCTGATGCCGAACCCGAAGCTCGGCACGGTCACGCCCAACGTCGCCGAAGCGGTGAAAGCTGCCAAGGGCGGCCAGATCGAATTCCGCGTCGAAAAGGCCGGCATCATCCACGCCGGCATTGGCAAGATGAGCTTCTCGGATGAGGCCATCCGCGCCAATTTCGATGCTTTCGTCGATGCCATTGTCAAGGCGAAGCCGGCTGGCGCGAAAGGCAAGTATCTCCAGAAGATCGGCCTGTCATCGTCAATGGGCCCGGGCCTGAAGATCGACGTCGCGTCGGTTCAGGGCGGCTAATGCTGCCTGCTGCCTGAGGGCGGCTTTTTGCAAACGCCAGAAAAGGCCGGGGGGAAACCTCCGGTCTTTTGCTGTTGGGGCAAGTCAAAAAGCGGCTATTGCGGCGACCAGGGTGCCACCCGCACCATGATCGTCTCGAACAGGCTGGAGGCCAGGTGTGCGGCGAGCCATGCCTGGAGATGCGGCAGCGGCTGCGCGTCGAACCATTCCCGGTCAACGGCGGCGAACTGGCGCACGAAGGGCATGATCGCCGCGTCCGCCAGCCCGCGGTCAGCCCCGCAAAGCTGGACTGAAACAGCCAGTCGCGCGTCAATTTCGCGCAGGAACGCGAGGCCGCCTTCGCGATGCGCAGGTGCGGCCGCGCCGGTGCGTTCGGGATACTTGTAGCCGTCGAGGTCGCGCTTGAACGGGCCGTCGTTCATCGCGATCAGGTCTGGGTCATCGCGCGCCAGCCAGCCTTCGGGATCGCACCTTGCCAGCGCCCAGCGCATGATGTCGAGGCTCTCATCGAGCACGGTCCCGCCCGGCAGGACGAGCACCGGAACGGTCCCCTTGGGCGAAGCGTCGAGCATCGCCTGCGGTTTGGCGGAAAGCCTGACTTCGCGCAGTTCAACCTGCGTTGCGCTCACTGCCAAGGCCAGCCGCGCCCGCATCGCATAAGGGCAGCGCCGAAAGCTGTAGAGCACGGGGTCGCTCTGCCGGGTCATGGGTCGAGGTCTCCAGCTGACCTGGTGAGCACCGCGCCGATGTGCGCGCGGCCCTGCGCGGCAGCGAGCAATTCCTGGCGGTGGCGTTCGCGGCTGGATGCGCGTTGCTGTTCGGTCCGTCCGGCATGGCACGCGGGGCAGCTTACGCCTTCCTCAAACAGCGGAGACGCACAGTCATCTGCGCTGACCGGGTGCCGGCAGGCGTGACAAAGTCTGAAGCTGCCCTGGGCGAGCCCGTGGCCGATCGTCACGCGCTGGTCGAATACGAAGCACTCGCCCTGCCAGAGGCTTTGCTCTGCGGGAATCGTCTCCAGGTATTTCAGAATCCCGCCCTTGAGGTGGAAGACTTCGCCAACGCCCTCGTGCTTCAGGAAGGCCGTGGACTTCTCACAGCGAATCCCGCCGGTGCAGAACATGGCGACTTTTGGCGGCTTGCCGTCCGGATTGTGGCCGGCCCCCAGCAGCCGCTCGCGCTCGCGGCGAAACCAGGCGGGGAACTCGCGGAAGCTCGTGGTCTGCGGATCGATCGCGCCGGCGAAAGTGCCTACCGCCACTTCGTAGTCGTTGCGCATGTCGATGACGATAGTGCCGGGATCGGCAATCAGCGCGTTCCATTCGTGCGGCTCGACATAGGTTCCCGCGCTTGCCCGGGGATCGATCCCGGGCTGGCCCATGGTGACGATCTCGCGCTTGAGGCGCACTTTCATCCGGTGAAATGGCATGGCCGATGCGCCCGACAGTTTGACGTCGAGGTCGGCGCAGTCCGGCAGCGCGCGAATGGCCTCCAAGGCTTTGGTGATCGCTTCGCGGGTTCCGGCAATCGTGCCGTTGATGCCTTCGGGGGCAAGCAACAGCGTGCCGCGGATCGCTTGCTCGCGGCACAGGCGCTCGAGCCGCGCTTTCAGTTCCTCGCAGTGCTCGAACCGGGTGAAGCGATAGAGCGCCGCCACCAGCAGGGGACCATGGGAATCGGGAGCAGGCATGTGCATGGCAGGCCCATAGCCGCTTGGTGAAGGCACGTCAGCACGTGCTGCTTCTATTCCGCGTCCAACCCGCTAAAGGCGGACCATTACAAATCGGGGCAGACGCATGGCCGACAAGAGTTCAAAACGTGATCCCTATGGGCATTTGCAACGCGAGGAGGAAGTTGCAGCGGAGATTGTAGCCTGCTGGCTGTGCGGGCGGCCGGCCGGCAAGACCATTGTCTGGCACCATCCGGTGCCCAAAAGCCGGGGCGGGCGCGATGTCGTGCCGATGCATCCGATTTGCCAGCAGACGCTGATCACCAATTTCACCAATTCAGAGCTGCAGCGCCATGGCATGGATGTCGAAGCTCTGCTGGCCGAGCCCAGCGTGCGCAAATTTGTCGACTGGGTGGCGAACAAGGATCCCGATTTCACCGCGACAACGGCCAAGAAGCAGCGCTGAGCAGGCCGCATTCCCTGCTTTCCTACACTGCCTCGATCTGTCACGCTCGCAGCCCGCCAAACCTCGCCCCATACCCATCCGCCAGAAGTTTTTTTGAAAACAGCGTAATCTGTCACCTTGCGGGCCATTTTACAGCGCAAGACCATGATTTACCGAAGATTTCCTGCGGGTAACACCAGGGTGACACTGTGTCACCTGTGTCACCCGGATTGGCCTTGGTGCGCGGTGCTTGACCGGTACGTCGCGCTGTGCTGAACGACTGTTCAGCAAATGCAACGGGAGAATGCCATGACCATCCGCTTCGAGGAGATCAAACCCGGTATCGGCAGCCGCGTCATCTGGGAAAACACTTCGGCATTGCACCGCGCGATCCCCTATGATCCCGATTGCGGGCGGATGATGCACCGCACTTCGATCGCGGGTGCGGATTCGCTGAAGGTGTGACGCGCGGCCAAAGGAGAGATGCAGATGCAGTACAGAGTGACCTGTGCCCTGGCGGCGGCGGCGATGCTGGTCGGCGCCGCGCCTGCGGCCCTGCCGCCGCAGTTCCCGGTCGCTTCGCTCGATGTGCCGCAGGATAAAGGCGCGCAGGAAGTCCAGGTCATCCGGCGGACGTTTCCAGTCGGCGGCTCGTCGGGCTGGCATGTGCATCCCGGGGTCGAGATCGCCTATGTGCTGAGCGGCACGATGGCGCTGGATACGCCCGGCGAGCCGCGCCGGGTGCTGCGCGCGGGCGATAGCTTCATGATGCCGCGGGGCGCTGCGCACAACGGGGTTAACCTGGGCCGGCGGCCGGCCGAACTGCTGATCACCTACACGCTCGACAAAGGCGCACCGCAGCGCACGCCGGTGGCGGCGCCTGCGCCCTGATCAATCGGCCATCGTCTTTGGGCCTGCGAGATTGGCGGCAGTGTAACATTCGACCACCATGGCCAGCGGCGGGCCACCCGGCAGGCGCAGGAGCGCGCGGTGGATGGTGACAATGCCCTCCGGACAGGCCGGGCCTTGCGGGCCGGGCGCGGGCAGCGGCTCGCGGGTAAAATTCAGCGGCGCGGCGACCTTGCCGAAGGGCGTATCGCTCTCGGCCAGGGCCCGGTTCATTTCCGGCGTCAGCCGCGCCGCGACGTACCAGTTGTGCGCCTCGGACAGCACCGTGCCATTGCACGAGAGCCGCACATGGCGATAGCCCAGCGGCTCGTCCGCGCCGACTGCCAGCCGTGCGCGCAGCCCCTCGGGCGGCGGCTCGTCGCGGCCGCGAATGAATTGTGCAGTGATCCTGGGATCGACCGCGATGCCTTGCGCGGCGCACCACTGGCGCAGCGCTTCGGTCGCGCTGTCGTGCGCTGCCAGATGTGCCTCGAAGGCGGAGAGCAGGCCCCCGTGTCCGCCTGGCGCGCAGGCACTGGCCAGAGCCGCTCCGGTTGCCAGCGTCATCGCCGCGGTCCTAAATCCCACCCGGCACGACCTGCCTGCCCATCGCCTCCAGCGCCTCGGCCAGCGCACGGGTGCAGGCGGCGAGATCTGTGCCATCGACCGAACGGATGACAAAATTGGCGCCGCCCTTGCCGTCTTTCCAGAATGGGTAGGAGCCGATCTGGCAAGTGACATGGGCCTTTTCGGTGTCGCCCAGCAGCACGGCGACTTCGCTTTCCTGCACCCAGCAGCCGATAGTCTCTGACAGCAGCATAGCCCCGCCTTCAAGCGTGCCGGACAGCGCATCGAGCATCCCGGTGGTGATCTGGGGCACGCCGGCCATCAGGAAAATGTTGCCCGCGCGGATACCCGGCGCACCGGTGTAGCGGTTGGGGATCAGCTCGGCACCTTCGGGCACCCGCGCCATGCGCAGCCGCGCATCGTTGAGCCCGCCGCGAGTCTCATAATAGGCCTCCAGGATGGCGCGGGCCTCCGGATGGACCGTGACCCCGACGCCGAGCGCTTCGGCGATGGCATCGACGGTGATGTCGTCATGCGTTGGGCCGATACCGCCGGTGGTGAACAGATAGTCGCAGCGGGCGCGCAAGGTGTTGACGGCCTCGACAATCGCGGGGGTATCGTCGGCGACGACGCGCACTTCCTTCAGCCGAATGCCCTGCAGGCCCAGCCAGGTGGCGACCTGGGCGATGTTCTTGTCATGGGTGCGGCCCGAGAGGATCTCGTCGCCGATGACGATCAGCGCGGCGGTGAAAATGCGGCCCGGGCTATTGGGTGATTCGGCCATGGGCAGGCGTTAGGGCAAAGCGGGGCCGCTCGCAAAGTGCAGAACGCCATCGTCAATCGGCGCACTTGCCATTTCGGCTTTGTCCTCGCGGTAGTTCATGTGGATGCGCCAGGGCGATGTCGTCGCGCTCATGGGGATCAGGTGCTTGCCGCGCTGGAGATAGCCGGACGAGAACATGTCGAAGGGCTGGTCCGGGGCGAGCGTGTGATCGCCGGGAAGCAGCGGCGTGGCGATATCCTGGTTCCTGGCGTCCATCTGCACCAGCAGCCGGCACAGCCAGTCGGTTACGATGTCGACCCGCAAGGTCCAGCCAGCATTGAGATAACCGAACATGACGGCAAAATTGGGCACGTTCGACAGCATGCAGTCGCGGTACCAGTAGTGCTGCGGCGCATCGACAGGCCGCCCATCGAGGCTGACGGCGATCTTGCCGAAAGTCGAAAGGCGCAGCCCGGTGGCGGTTACGATGACGTCGGCCTGCAGCTTGCGCCCGCCCTTCAGTTCGATGCCATCGCCGGTGACCTTGGCGATTTCGTCGGTCACGACGCTCGCCCGTCCTTCACGGATGGCCTTGAACATGTCGCCGTCCGGAACCAGGCACAGCCGCTGTTCCCACGGATTATACGGCGGTGAATAGTCAGCCTCGTTCCACGCTTCGCCTAGCTGCTTGCGCACCATGCCTTTCAGGATGCCGCCGAAGCCCTGCGGATCCTTGCGGGCGCGGTTGAACAGGAATTCGTGCAGCCGCAAGGCGCGGGCGCGGTTGAATTTCCAGGCCCATTTCTCCGGCAGCAAGCGCCGCACCCAGCTGGCGAAGCGGTCACGAGCTGGGCGCACGCCATACCATGTCGGCGTGCGCTGGAGCATTGTCACATGCCCCGCCATTTCGGCCATGGCCGGAACGAGCGTGACTGCTGTCGCGCCCGAACCGATGACCACCACCCGTTTGCCGGTAAAGTCGAACTCTTCCGGCCAGAACTGGGGATGGATCACCGCGCCCTTGAATTCGGCGAGCCCCGGGATCGCGGCGTCATGCGGATCGTCGTAGTCATAATAGCCTGTGGCAAGGAACAGGAACCGGCAGGACACTGCTTCGATACTGCCGTCCGCCAGGTGCGAGCTGACTCGCCACAACCACGTGTTGCTGTCCCAGTCTGCGCTGTCCACGCGCCGACCGAAACGCATGTGCGCGGCAATGCCGTAGTCCGCGACGACGCGGCCGAGATAGGCCGTGATCTTTGCCGCCGGAGCAATCGTCTCTTCGTCGCGCCAGGGGGCGAACTGATAGGCGAATGTATGCATGTCGCTGTCAGAGCGGATGCCAGGATAGCGAAAAAGGTCCCAGGTGCCGCCCGGCTGTTCGCGCCGGTCGAGCAGCAGATAGCGCTTGCCCGGGCATCGCATAGCCAGCTTGGCTGCCATGCCGATGCCGGAAATCCCGGCGCCGACGATCAGCACATCGAATGGTCCCGCTGTCTGGCTCATCGCAAGACCAATAGAACAACGCAGGCGGATTGCCAGCCGCGACGCGCTTTGCCACAAGCGGGGCATGACTGTGATCGCTTATCGACGCTATGTGCATGGCAAACCGCAAGACGCGCAACTGACGTTGGACGGCATGGCCAGGCCAGCGCAGCCCCAGGGCACGTTTGACTGGCTGGGCCTGGCCGAACCCACCGCCGAAATGCTTGATCAGGTGCGCCAGCAGTTCGGCCTGCATCCGCTTGCGGTGGAGGATGCGCTCAATCCTGCGCAAATGCCCAAATTGGAGATCTACGGCAGACAGCTGTTCATCATCGCCCGCACTGCCGCGATCGAGGAAGGCGAGCGGATCGAATTCGGTCAGACCGCAATCTTTCTGGGCAACGATTTTATCATCACGGTGCGGTTTGGCTCGACCCGTGCCCATGCCGCGCTGCGCCAGCGGCTTGAGGCGGATTGTGATCGACTGTCCGAGGGCCCCGATTTTGTCACTCATGCCATTCTTGATTTCATTGCCGACGGCTATCAGCCGATCCTCGAAAAGCTCGAAATGTCGGTGCAGACCATGGAGGAGCGGGCGATCGATGCCTTCCCCGAACCCTCCACGATTCGCCGCATATTCCGCCTTCGCCGTCAGCTGCGCCGGTTCGAGCGCATTGTCGGTCCGATGGAGGAAGTGTGCCACCGGCTCGCGACGACCGCGCTGCCGGCGGTCGATGCTTCGGCGATGGTCTGGTTCCGCGACGTGCTCGATCATGTCCGGCGCAGCCTCACGCGGATGCGCGGGCTCAAGGAAACGCTAGATTCGATCGTCGAGACCGCACACCTGCTCGAACAGCACCGCCAGGGCACGATGACCCGGCAACTCGCGGCCTGGGCGGCGATTCTTGCCGTGCCCACCGCGATTGCCGGGATTTACGGGATGAATTTCGATGTCATGCCCGAACTGCGCTGGCGCTATGGCTATTTTGCCGTGGTGGGCGGAATTTTCGCGATTTGCGGCGGGCTGTGGCTGCGCTTTCGCCGGATCGGCTGGCTTTAGCACAATCGGACTTGCGGCATTGGCGCCGACGCTTCAGGATCGGCGCTGACAGACATTCGGGAGAGACAACAATGATACCCCAGATCGGGCGCGTTGGCGTGTGGGCCACGGAACTGCGCTTCGGCGACACTGCCGCAATTGATGAAGCGGCAATCGAGCTCGATGCGCTGGGCTATGGCGCGCTGTGGATTCCGGGCGGGATCGACGATCAGGTGCTGAACGATGTGGACAGGCTGCTGTCGAAGACCAGCCGGATCGTGCTGGGCACTGGCATCATCAACATCTGGAAGCAGAATGCCGCCGATGTCGCCTCCTGGTGGAAGGGGCAATCGGCCGAGCGGCAGGCGCGGGTGTGGCTTGGCGTCGGGGTCAGCCATGCGATGCTGATCGGCGCGGACTGGATGAAGCCGATCACCAAGACCCGCCAGTGGCTCGATGAGGCGCTGGCCGCCGGCCTTCCCGGCGATGCGCTCTGCGTTGCCGCGCTCGGCCCCCAGATGCTGGCGCTCGCCCGCGACAAGACCGGCGGCGCGCATCCTTATCTGGCAACACCCGAACACACCGCCGCCGCCCGCGCCATTTTGGGCCCAGGCAAACAGCTCGCGCCCGAACAGGGCGTGGTGCTGGAAAGCGACCCCGAAACTGCCCGGGCGCTCGCGCGCGGCGCGCTGCAAATGTATGCCCAGCTGCCTAACTACGCCAACAACTGGAAGCGCTATGGCTTCACCGACGAAGACATCGCCACGATGAGCGACCGGCTGATCGATGGCCTGTTCGCTTGGGGCGGCCCGGCGGAAATTGCCGCGCGGGTGAAAGCGCACCACGACGCCGGGGCGGACCATGTCTGTATCCAGGTGATCTCGGGCAGCGGGCTGGAAGGTGCTCGCGCGGCTTGGCGGGAGTTGGCGGGGGTCTTGGTTTAGAAAGGAGCCAATTAGGTTAATTTCTTGACATGTTGGTTTGTTCGTGAAATGTTCCTCGCGATTTCCAGCGAGGTTCCTGATGTCTTCCAAGCGTACAAATTCTGAACTTGATCTGGCCGAAGAGCTTGCCAGCGGCTTCTATCTACGCACCGGTCGGATGCTGAGACCGGAGGTCTTTCTCCCTCAGCTTCAGCGCAAGTTCAATCCCTACCATGACCCTGACGACGGCCGATTTACGTTTGGTCCGGGTGGGGGCGGCAGCACAAGTTTTGCAGGCGGCCGCGGCAGCAGTCGAACCATTTACCCGGTGAGAAACAGAATTCCTGAGACGACACCGGGGTACCCCGTGCGGATAGACCTTCCCAGTCCGAAGCCTAACGTAAAGCCTGCTGCCAAATCAGTCTTCAGATTCAGGCACAGTGCGGGTCTCGATTTGCCGGATGACGTAGCAGAGCGAGCAAATGCACTGGCCGATGCCGTGAGTCTAAGAACTGGACACCGGATTCACGTTTCGAGTGGACAACGCGATGCGCGACGGCAAGCAATTGCAATGTATGACAATTATCTGCAAGGTAATCCCCCCCGCTATGCCAATCGCGCTGCTCATGGCGAGGTCCGAAGGGCATTTGATAGAGGCCGAAACGGCCGCGCTGGCCGCGATGCGATTATCGGTGCCATGGCCGGCGAATTGAATGATCAGATGAAGCGGGGAATCTACCTCTCGCGTCACATGCGAGGACGGGCAATCGATATTCGCATGCCTCCGGCCGGTGTTTTAGCCGCAATTCGGAGGCACCCTTCTGTGCAATCGGTAGGCGTCGAGGATGATCACCTCCATATCCAGTTCCGCTGAAGCCGTGAGCGCATGGCGGCCTAGAGCGAAGTGGCTCCGTCCAATGGCAAAGAGCCAATTTTGTTTAAACCTGTTGCTGCTGCTCGCATTGGCTGCGTGCCAGAATTCGGCTGGCGATCATCGGACGCTCTCCGAAGCGGAAAAGGAGCGGACAATAGCCAATGGCGAACAAACGGCCATTCAAACAGGGTTCGACTTGTTGGCCGCTCTCCAAACTAATTTCTCAATCGCAACGCAAGGATACGATCTTACACAAAGCGTCCCCAAATTCAGCGGCCGATTGGCTCGGATGCCTTTTGTAAACTCGTCAGGGATTGAATGCGCCCCTGCAGTTTTGACTGGAAATGGGGCGGCGTTGGAAATCACGCTGCCAAATAGTGCTTCATCGCGAGAGGGTGTATTGGCAGTCATCATTCCTGACGGCGGATTGCGGATAGTATATCAGTCCTATCCCGACGAGCTGGAGGCAATTGATCTCATCATTCCATCGACAACGATTGATTGGATGCGGGCCAAGAGACGCCCGCATTTTCTCGTAACCGTAAGAAATTTTAATGCATTGGTCCCGGGTGAGGACAGGCCGCAGCTGCTTTTTCAAGAGCCGGGGATTTATCAGTTCGCGCTCATGAACAGTATTGATCGCCAGTTGCTTGAAGCAAACCGAACCCCATTCCGAGTCAAGGCAGGCTGCGTCGTGCATTGGAATCCGTAAACCCCCTTCAATCCCCCGCCACCATCATCCCGTCCACCCGGATCGTCGGCACATTGACCGGGCGGTGCCATTCGAGGTCGTCCGCCGGGGTCAGCGCGCGGAACATCTCGATGAGGTTCCCGGCAATGGTGAATTCCGCCACTGGCCCGGCGATCTCGCCGCGAACGATGCGGTAGCCCGAGGCACCCCGGCTGTAATCGCCCGTCACGCCGTTGACCCCCATACCGATAAGTTCGGTGACATAGATGCCGTCAGCAATGTCGGCCATCAGCGCCGCCGGGCTCACGCTCCCGGCGGCGAGGTGGAGATTGCCGGTGCCAACCCCTGGCGCGCCGCCGTGGACGCGCGCGGCGTGGCCGGTTGGGGCCAGGCCCAGCTGGCGCGCGGAGGCGCTGTCCATCAGCCAGCCGGTGATGCGGCCATGCTCGACCAGATTGCGCGGGGCCACGGCAAGTCCTTCACCGTCGAACGGATGCGAGCGCAGGCCGCGCGGGCGCAGCGGATCGTCGGCGATAATCACTTGGCTGTCGAACATATCCTCGTCGAGCCGGTCCAACAAAAAACTCGACCGGCGCGCAATTGATGGCCCGGCCATGGCTCCCACCAGATGACCGATCAGCGAGCCGCCAACCCGCGGATCGAAGACAATCGGCATCTGCCCGCTCTTGACGCGTCCGGGACCGAGCCGGGCGACCGCGCGGTCGCCTGCCTGGCGGCCGATATATTCAGAAGTCGGCAGGTCCGCGCCGTGGCGGGTTGAGCGCCAGGCATAGTCGCGCTGCATGCCTGAGCCTTCGCCGGCGACCACACTGGCCGAAAGCGAGCGGCTGGTCGTGGCATAAGCCCCGGCGAAACCGTGGCTGGTGGCCAGCGCAAACAGGCCATAGCCCGCACCGGCGCTGCCGCCTTCCGAATTGGTGACGCCAGTGACCGCACGGGCGGCGTCTTCGGTTGCTTCGGCCTTAGCGCGCAAGGCGGCGGGGCTCGGTTCGGCGGGATCAAGGCTGTCGAGGTCGGCGAACGGCCCCTTGGACAACATCGCTTGAGGTGCGAGGCCGGCGTATTGGTCTTCCGGTGCCAGCCGCGCCATGGCGACGGCGCGCGCGGCAAGCTCGTCCAGCGCACTGTCGCTGAGATCGGACGAGCCGATCGAGGCTGAACGCTGGCCGACAAAAGTCCGGAGCGAAATGTGCTCGCTTTCCGACCGCTCGACATCCTCGAGCTTGCCAAGGCGGACCGAGACGCTTTCCGACATGTTGGCGCTGATCACGGCATCGGCGGCATCGGCCCCGGCGCGGCGGGCGCGTTCGATCAGGGCCTGGACGCTGGCGCTGGCGGCTTCGAGACTGAGCATGGTGGAACTGACACTCCTTGGCGCCCTGCGGCGCGGAGCGTCGATCTATACGGACCTCGCTGGCGAAACAATCTCAGTAAGTCGGCTCAGGAAAAAAGAAACGCCAGACCTTTGAACAGCCCGGTGAGCAGAAACGGCAGGCCGATTGCCAGCAGCCACAGCATCTTGCGATCACGCCTGTAGTATGGTGCCAGGTCGGGATCGTGCGCCTGGACATCGCTCAGCCGGTTCCAGCGGCGCTCGAACGTGCGGCAGGCGGGAATAATTGCAGCGACCAGGATGATGAGGGCGAAATAGGGCAGCAGCGATCCGTTTTGCGACTTCAGCGCGCCCATCGTGATGAAGATCTGCAGCCCGGTGTAAACCAGCAGGGCATAGGCGATATGATCGCTCATCTTGCGGCGCCAGTCCACGATTCGGGTCTTGGCTGACTTGCTGCTGACGGATGATGTGCGCTGCGGCGGCAGAAAACTGCGCGGCTCGAAACTGACCATCTGGCGCTCCCCTATTTATTAAGCAGCAGTAAATCACCGAATGGCTTTGCGATCAAGTGCGGTTAACCTTCTTGTCACGAGCGGCCTGTAATCTCCCATGCATGAAACCTGCCAATTCATGCCTGAATAGCGGAAAGTCCGCTTGCCGTTGCCGGGCGGCCAGCTTAAGCGGCGAGCGTTATGGATGAAATGACCGCCCTTTCGCAAAGCGCGCCCGAGGCAGAACGCCCCCGGCCCGCAGCTCCTCCCGTTCTTCCACAGGGCGGGCTTGAAGTGGTCTCGATCGCCAAGTCCTATGACAAGCGCGCGGTGCTCACCGACATTTCGCTCTCGGTCGGCAAGGGCGAAGTTCTCGGCCTGCTCGGCCCCAACGGCGCAGGCAAGACCACCTGCTTTTATTCGATCATGGGGCTGGTGCGGCCGGATGCCGGGCGCATCCTGCTCGATGGGGTCGATATCACCAAGCTGCCGATGTATCGCCGCGCGATCCTGGGGCTCGGCTATCTGCCGCAGGAGACCTCGATCTTCCGCGGCATGACGGTCGAGCAGAACATTGCCTGCGTGCTCGAACTGATCGAGCCCGATGCCGCGGTGCGCGCCGAGGAGCTGGAGCGGCTGCTCAGCGAATTCGGCCTCACCCGGCTGCGGTCCAGCGCCGCCATGGCGCTGTCGGGCGGCGAGCGGCGGCGCTGCGAGATCGCCCGGGCGCTCGCCGCCAAGCCCTCGATCATGCTGCTCGACGAGCCGTTCGCCGGCATTGATCCGCTCTCGATCAGCGACATTCGCGATCTGGTGATCGACCTCAAGAAGCGCGGCATCGGCGTGCTGATCACCGATCACAACGTGCGCGAGACGCTCGATATCGTCGACCGCGCCTGCATTATCTATGGCGGCCAGGTGCTGTTTGCCGGCAGCCCGGAAGCGCTGGTGGCCGACGAAAACGTGCGGCGGCTTTATCTGGGCGAAGGCTTCACCTTGTAAGCCCTATGGCTATGGGCCCCCGCCTCGACCTGCGGCCCAAAGTCGCACTGGGCCAGTCGCTGGTGATGACGCCGCAATTGCAGCAGGCGATCAAGCTGCTGGCGCTGTCCAACCTCGAGGTCGAGGCCTTCATCGGCGAGGCGCTCGATGCCAATCCGCTGCTCGATCTGGGCGAGGCTGCGCCCGCAGACGCGCCGGATGCCCCGCCCGAGGAGGCCCGCCGCACCACTCTCGAAACCTCCCCCGCCGACCAACTGATCGGCGAAGGCCGCGCCGCCGACGACCGCCCGCTCGATATCGACCCGGCTGCGCTCGACCGCGACCGCGACAGCTTCGACGCCGATTGGGGCCGCGATGCCTGGGCTGGCGGCGGCAGCGAAGATGGCCCCGGCATCGACGAACGCGGCGAGGGCGCGGCGAGCCTTGCCCAGCACCTCGAAGCCCAGATCGGCCCGGCGAGCCGCGACGCGCGTCAGGCCACGATTGCCCGGCACGTGGTCGGCCAGCTCGACGAGGCGGGCTATCTGCCCATGCCGCTGGGCGAGATCGCCGAACGGCTGGGGGTCGATCTGGCCGATGCGGAAGCTGCCCTCGCGCTGATCCAGACATTCGATCCGACCGGCGTCGGCGCGCGCAGCCTTGCCGAATGCATCGCGCTCCAGGCGCAGGAGGCCGACCGCTACGATCCCGCCATGGCGCGGCTAATCGACAACCTCGATCTCATCGCCGGCGGCGAACTTGCGCGGGTCAAGCGCATGTGCGGCGTCGACGACGAGGACTTCGCGCAGATGCTCGCCGAGCTGCGCGGCTATGATCCCAAGCCCGGGCTGGCTTTCGGCGATGCTGGCGTCGAGCCGGTCACCCCCGATGTGCTGCTGACCCCGGCGATCGATCCCAAGGGGCAGTTTTCCGGCTGGGCCATCGCGCTCAACCAGGCGACCCTGCCGCGCCTGATCGTCAACCGCTCCTATTACACCGAGCTGAAAGCGGCCTGCGGCAAGGCTGAGCGCGGCTGGCTGTCGGAAAAGCTGACCGACGCCAACTGGCTGATCAAGGCGCTCGACCAGCGCGCGAAGACCATCCTCAAGGTCGCGAGCGAGATCGTCGTCCAGCAGGACGCCTTCTTCCGCCACGGCGTCGCGCAGCTCAAGCCGCTGACCCTGCGCGCGGTGGCCGAGGCCATCGGCATGCACGAATCGACCGTCAGCCGGGTGACCTCGAACAAATATCTTCACTGCCCGCGCGGCACGTTCGAGCTCAAATACTTCTTCACCTCAGGCGTCGGCGGCGGCGCGGACGGCGAAGGCGCGGCCTCCGCCGAGGCGGTCAAAGCCGCAATCCGCCAGCTGATCGAGGCCGAAGATACCAAGACGATCCTTTCGGATGATACATTGGTGGACCTGCTCAAGGCCAAAGGCTTCGACCTGGCGCGGCGCACCGTAGCGAAATACCGCGAGGCGATCGGGCTAGGCTCTTCGGTGCAGCGCAGGCGGCAGAAGGCGCTGGCGGGGGTGGTTTAGGGCGTGGTGCGCTTGATCCGCACCAGCGCTTCGTCATTGCGAGCGCAGCGAAGCAATCCAGAGCCGCGCAAACCGCCCTCGATTGCTTCGCTGCGCTCGCGATGACGAATGATTCTGATTTCCTGCAAAATGTTTTTTGTGGTGAATCTGAAGTTCACACCACTAGAAATTCGTCACCCTGAACTTGTTTCAGGGCCCATTTCTCGTTTCGCGCCAAAGCTCTGTGACGCAGGAAAACCGCGCCGTTGCGTGTCGGAACTGGACACTGGGCGAGAGGCGCAATGGGTGCTGAAACAAGTTCAGCATGATGAAGAAGTTATAGAACGCACTTCTGGTTCAGGACCCTACCCCGCAAACCCGCCATAGCGCCCGCGATAGAACAGCATCGGGTCGTCGTCGCGGGTGCTTTCCAGCGCGAGCACTTTGCCCAGCACGAACCAGTGGTCGCCGGCGTCGATCACGCCGTGGACCTGGCAGTCGATCCGGGCGATGGAATTCGCGATCACCGGGTGGCCATGCTCCGACAGCGCGACATCCAGCCCGGCGAACTTGTCCGGCCCTTTGCCGGCGATCTGGCGGCAGGCTTCCATCTGGTCGCTGGCGAGCACGTTGACGCAGAAATGCCCCGCTGCCTCGATCTGCGGCCAGGTCGCGCTGTTCTTGCCGGGCAGGAAGCCGACCAGCGGCGGATCGAGGCTGACCGAGGTGAAGCTGCCGATGACCATGCCCAGCGGGGCGCCGTCCGCGCCGGTCGCGGTGATGGCGCAGACGCCGGTGGGATAGGCGCCGAGCACTGCGCGGAATTGTGCCGGATCGATAGTCACGTCGCTCACGCCTGCCCCTTCGCATTGGCTTCGCCCGCTTCATGGCGAAGCCGCGCGGGCAGGGCAACTGCCTTGTTCGCGGGCGCGCCCGCACGGGCGAATCATCTTGCCTGGCGGTGCCAAAAGTTGCAGGGGCTTAACCGTTCGATTAAATCCAACATCGAGGTTCATCATGGCCGCTGCCCAACCGATTGCCGACACCCCCGAAGCCCGGGAAGTTGCAGAACTCGTCGCCCGCAGCCGCGCGGCGCAGGCCGAGATCGCGGACTATACGCAAGCGCAGGTCGACCGCCTGATCCGCGGCATGGTCTGGGCCGTGGCCAAGGAAGCGACCGCCAAGAAGATCGCCCAGCACACCGTCGACGAGACCCAGCTGGGCAATTACGACGGCAAGTATCTCAAGATATTCCGCAAGACCCGCGCGACGCTGATGGACATATTGGGCGACAAGTCGGTGGGCGTGATCGAGGAGGACAAGGCCCGCAATATCGTCAAGATCGCCAAGCCGATCGGCGTGATCGGCGCGCTGTCGCCCTCGACCAATCCCGAGGCGACGCCGGTGATCAAGGCAATCTCGGCGGTGAAGGGCCGCAATTCGATCATCATCGCGCCGCATCCGCGCGCCAAGCTGACCAACAAGCTGATCTGCGACCTGATGCGCGAGGCGCTGGTCAAGCTCGGCGCGCCGGCCGATCTGGTGATCGCGATTGAAACCCCTTCGGTCGAGAAGACCAACGAGGTGATGAAGCAGTGCGACCGCATCCTGGCCACCGGCGGCGCGCCGATGGTTGTCGCGGCCTACAGCTCGGGCACCCCGGCGCTGGGCGTCGGCGCGGGCAATGCGGTGATCACGGTGGACGATACCGCCGATCTGGATGACGCCGCCGAGAAAATCCGCATTTCCAAGACGCTCGATCTGGCGGCCTCGTGCTCATCGGACAATTCCGTCATCCTGTTCGATTCAATCTACGATACGATGCTCGCCAGGCTGAAGGCCAAGGGCGGCATGGTGCTGGATGATGCGGCCAAGGCCAAGTTGCAGGCTTCACTTTGGACTGATGGCGTGATCAACGCCAGGATCGTCGCGCAGACGCCGCAATTCATCGGCAACTACGCCGGGTTCGACGTGCCCGAGGACGCGCAGTTCTTTATCGTTCCCGAGACCGGTTATGGTCCTGAGCATCCCTTCTCGGGCGAGAAGATGACCGTGACCATGGCGCTCTACCGCGCGAAGGACATCGATGAGGCGATTGCGCTGACCAATGGCATTCAGGGCTATCAGGGCCGGGGGCATTCGTGCGGCATCTATTCGACCAGTGATGCCAACATCATGAAGCTGGCGAATGAAACCTACACCAGCCGGGTCATGGTCAACCAGCCGCAGTCGGCCTCCAATTCGGGCAACCTGTGGAACGGCATGCGCCAGACCTTCTCGCTCGGCTGCGGCTCGTGGGGCGGCAATTCGACCAACAACAACATCACCTGGCGCGACCTGATCAACGAGACCTGGGTTTCGAAGCCGCTGGCAGTGACCAAGGTGCTGCCGAGCGACGAGGAGCTGTTCGGCAAGGATATCATCGCGCTGGTCGGCTGAATCATGACCACCCAGTTCTCCCTCACCGAAGACCAACTCGCCATTCAGGACATGGCGCAGAAGTTCACTGCCGACCGGATCACGCCGCACGCGGCAAAGTGGGACGCAGATCACCATTACCCGGTCGACGTTTGGAAGGCGGCGGGCGAGCTGGGTTTCGGGGCGATCTATGTCTCGGAGGAAAGCGGCGGCATTGGCCTCGGCCGGCTCGAGGCGGCGCTGATCATGGAGGCCATGGCCTATGGCTGCCCGGCGACCAGCGCCTATATCTCGATCCACAACATGGTCGCGTGGATGATCGACAGCTTCGCTTCGGACGAGGTGAAGGCGCGCTTTCTGCCGGACCTCGTCTCGATGGACAAGATTGCCAGCTATTGCCTGACCGAGCCCGGCTCGGGATCGGACGCCGCGGCGCTTCGGACCACCGCGCGGCTGGAGGGCGACAGTTACGTCATCAACGGCACCAAGCAGTTCATCTCGGGCGGCGGGGTCAACGATCTTTATGCCGTAATGGTGCGCACCGGGCAGGACGGGCCTAAGGGCATTTCCTGCGTGCTGGTCGAAAAGGGCGCGGCAGGCCTCTCGTTCGGCGCGCCGGAGAGGAAGCTCGGCTGGAACGCCTCGCCCACCGCGCAAGTGATCTTCGACAATGTCCGCGTGCCGGTGGCCAACCGGGTCGGCGAGGAAGGCGACGGCTTCAAGTTCGCCATGGCCGGGCTCGACGGCGGGCGGATCAACATCGGCGCCTGTTCGCTCGGCGGCGCGCAGCGCTGCCTTGACGAGGCCGTGGCCTATGTGAAAGACCGCGAGCAGTTCGGCCAAGCCATCGCCCAGTTCCAGAACACCCAGTTCACCCTTGCCGACATGGCGACCGATCTGGAAGCCGCGCGCGCGCTGCTTTATCTGGCGGCCGCCAAGGTCAGCGAAGGCGCAGCCGACAAGACGCGCTTTGCCGCGATGGCCAAGAAGCTCGCTTCGGACAGCGGCAGCGAGATCGTCGACAAGGCGCTGCAGATGTTCGGCGGCTATGGCTATCTCAAGGACTATCCGATCGAGCGCTTCTGGCGTGATTTGCGGGTGCATCGCATTCTTGAGGGCACAAACGAGGTAATGCGGATGATCATCGGGCGGGACTTGCTGAAATGAGCGGACACCTGAAATTCCTCCCTGGAACGGGGAGGGGGACCAGCAAAGCTGGTGGAGGGGCACCCGCAGTAGGGCGCAACCTCTCACCATCAGAACACTCCGCTTGTGCCCCTCCACCATCCTGCGGATGGTCCCCCTCCCCGTGCCGGGGAGGATTGTGATGACTGATGAGATGATCATCCGCCGCGAGGGCATCGCGGGCTTCCTCACGCTCAATCGCCCCAAAGCGATTCACGCGCTCACTGCCACGATGGACGCGGCGATGAAGGATGCGCTGCTGGACTGGGCGGAAGACGACGCAGTGCGCGCAGTGATTGTAGATCACAGCGAGGGCCGCGGCTTCTGCGCCGGCGGCGACATCGCCTTCCTGCGCAATTCGGCTTTGACGGATGGCGGCGCATCGGGCCGGAAATTCTTCTACGAGGAATATCAGCTCAACCATCTGATGTTCACTTATTCCAAGCCGATCGTTGCCTTCATGGACGGGATCACGATGGGCGGCGGGGTCGGCATTTCGCAGCCGGCGAGCTTCCGCGTCGCCACCGAGCACACCCGTTTCGCCATGCCCGAAACCGGTATCGGCCTGTTCCCTGATGTCGGCGGCGGCTGGTATCTGGCGCGGCTCAAGGGGCGCATCGGCCAGTTCCTTGCGCTCACCGGCGCGCGGCTTGATGGTGCGGAATGCCTGTGGGCGGGGCTCGCCACGCATTTTGTGCCTTCGGCGCGCATTGACGAAGCCAAGCAGCGCATCGCGCGCGGCGAGGTAATCGCCCAAGTGCTGGGCCAATTGGGCGAAACGCCGCCCGATCCGCGCATCGCCGCCAACGCCGACCTGATTGCAAGGCATTTCCACTCCGACGTGCTCGAAACCGTGCTCGCCTCGCTGGCCAGCGATCCGGGCGAATGGGCACAGAAGGAACTCGCCACACTCCGCACCAAGAGCCCGCAGGCCTGCAAGGTCGCGCTGCGCCAGCTCGCCAAGGCGCGCCGGCTCGACCGCTTCGATGACTACATGGCGATGGAATACCGCATTGCGTCGCGCGTGCTGACCTTGCCGGACTTCGCCGAGGGCGTGCGTGCGGTGATCGTCGACAAGACGGGTGATGCAAGCTGGAACCCGGCAACGCCAGAGGGCGTGACCGAAGCGATGATCGAGGCGATCTTCGCGCCCCTGCCTGCCGATGAGGAATGGAAGCCGCTATGAATACCGACAAGAGCGCGAGCTATGAAACCCTGCTGGTCGAAACGCGCGGTGCCGTCACGCTGATCACGATCAACCGGCCGCAGGCGCTGAACGCGCTCAACAGCCAGGTGCTCGAAGACCTGATTGATGCGTTCGGCAAGTTCGAGGCGGACCGGTCGCAGGGCTGCGCGGTGATCACCGGGGCTGGCGAAAAGGCATTCGTCGCCGGGGCAGACATCAAGGAAATGGCCGAGAAGTCCGGTGCGGAATTCTATGCGCAGGATTTCTTCGGCAAGTGGACCAGCCACATCGTCAAGCTGGTCCGCAAGCCCTGGATCGCGGCGGTGAACGGCTTTGCGCTGGGCGGCGGCTGCGAACTGGCGATGATGGCCGATTTCATCATCGCCTCGGAAAAGGCGCGCTTCGGCCAGCCGGAAATCAAGCTGGGCGTGGCCCCCGGCATGGGCGGATCCCAGCGCCTGACCAAGGCGGTGGGCAAGTCGAAAGCTATGGACATGTGCCTGACAGGCCGCATGATGGACGCCGTCGAGGCAGAGCGTTCGGGCCTGGTCAGCCGCGTCGTGCCAGCCGATGAGCTGATCGACACGGTGCTCAAGGTCGCAGCCGAGATCGCCGGGATGCCGCCGCTTGCCGCGCTCGCCAACAAGGAACTGATCGATGCCGCATTCGAGACCATGCTTGATCAGGGCATGATCCACGAGCGCCGGGTGTTCCAGATCCTCGCTGCCACCGACGACAAGGCCGAGGGCATGAACGCCTTCATCGAAAAGCGCGCGGGCGTGTGGAAAGGGCGCTAGAGCCATGAAAATCGCGTTCATCGGCCTGGGTAACATGGGCGGCGGGATGGCCGCGAATCTGGTCAGGGCCGGGCACACCGTGCGTGCGTTCGATCTGGCGGAAGCAGCACTGGCCAAGGCGCAGGCTAATGGCTGCGAGACTTTCACTGCGGTGCGCGAGGCGGTCCAAGGCGTCGATGCAGTGGTTTCGATGCTGCCCAACGGCGCTATCGTCGAGCAGGTCTATGGTGATGACGTGATCGGCCATGCGCCTGCATCGGCGGTGCTGCTCGATTGCTCGACCATCGATGTAGCGACCGCCAAACGCGTCGGCGAAGCAGCGGCAGCAGCGGGTTATGAAATGGTCGATGCGCCGGTTTCGGGCGGTATCGCGGCGGCCGATGCCGGCACGCTGACCTTCATGGTCGGCGGCACCGACAGTGCTTTCATCCGCGCCGAGCCGATCCTTGCGGCAATGGGCAAGGCAGTGATCCATGCCGGGGTGCTGGGCGCAGGCCAGGCGGCCAAGATCTGCAACAACATGCTGCTCGGCATTCATATGATCGGCACCGCAGAGGCCTTCGCCATGGCCGAACGGCTCGGGCTCGATCCCCAGAAGTTCTATGATATTTCATCGGTAAGCTCGGGCCAGTGCTGGTCGATGACCGCGTATTGCCCGGTCCCCGGCGTCGGCCCGCAAAGTCCGGCGGACAACGGCTATCAGGGCGGATTTGCCACTGCGTTGATGCTCAAGGACCTCAAGCTGGCGATGGAAGCTGCGGCCACATCAGGGACCAAGACCCCGATGGGCGAGCGGGCGAAGGAGCTTTACGAGGCGTTCAACGCAGCGGGCAATGGCGCGCTCGATTTCTCGGCGATCATCAAGACGTTGTAATACCAACAGCCTTATGAGCTGCCCCAAATCTTCGTCATTGCGAGGCCGTAGGCCGAAGCAATCCAGGGCTGGTTAGCGCCGCCCCTAGATTGCCGCGTCGGCTTCGCCTCCTCGCAATGACGAGTCAGTGGATGGGGCGGTTGGTATAATTCCTCCCCGTGCCGGGGAGGGCTCAAGCCGCGCTCAGCCCGCCATCGAGCTTCAGCTCCGATCCGGTCATGAAGCTGCTCTCGTCGCTGGCGAGATAGAGCACGCCGAGCGCCACTTCCTCCGGCGTGCCGATGCGGCCCATCGGGATCACCGAGCCCAGCTTGTCGTGCGTCTCCTCGATCGGGCGTGACTTGTCGGTGCGGAAGCCTTCGAGGATATCGGTGGCGACGAAAGCCGGGTGCACCGAATTGCAGCGAATTTGCCAGCCAGCGCGCGCGCAATAGAGCGCGACTGATTTGCTCAACATCCACACCGCCGCTTTCGACGCGTTATAAGCGGCGAGGAACGGATCGGCGGTGAAGGCGGCAATCGACGAGATGTTGACGATGGAAGCAGGCTGGCTTTCGCGCAGCAGCGGCAGGGCATATTTGCAGCCCAGGAACGGGCCATCCGAATTGATCGCCATGGTCTGGCGCCACAGCTCAAGACTGGTCGATTCGACTGTGCCGCCCTTGCCGATCCCGGCATTGTTGACCAGCACCGACAAGCCGCCGAGCTTGTCCTGAGCCATGGCCAGCGCCGCCTGCCACTGTTCTTCGCTGGTGACATCGTGCGCGCAGGCAAAGGCCGTTCCCGCGCCGCATTCTGCATTGATCTCAGCCGCGCGCGCCTCGGCTCCAGCCAGGTTAATGTCGGTCAGCAGCACTTTCGCGCCTTCCTGCGCCAGCTTCAGCGCAATCGCCGCGCCCAGCCCTTGCGCCGCGCCGGTAACCAGCGCCTTCTTGCCCGCAACTCTCATGCCCCACTCCCCAGAATGTCCGGCGCGAGCAGCAGCAGCAGCCGGGTGTCGATGCCATAGCCAAGTTCGCGCCAGCCGGCGATTGCCGCGCCGATCTCGCGGCGCGGCACGCGGTGGACGGTGATGCTCTCCCCCTCGGTGCCGCCGCCCGGGCCCGCTTTGGTCAGGCCGTGCGCGCGCAGCAGGGTGAAGCTTTCGCTGACCATGCCGGGCGAAGAATAGAATTCGCCGAGCACTTCCATCCGCGCGGCGTGGTAGCCGGTCTCTTCCTCCAGTTCGCGCGCGGCGGCGGCGGTGGCGTCCTCGCCTTGAAGCGAATCGTCATCGCCGACGAGGCCCGCAGGCAGCTCGATGCAGGCGCGGCCCAATGGGATGCGATACTGCTCGACGAGAATGACATGATCGTGCTCGTCAATGGCGAGGATCACCGCAGCGCGGATGCCGCGCGCGCGGCTGACATATTCCCACTTGCCGCGCGTTTTCGCGGTAAGGAATTTGCCTTGCCAGACGGTGTTCTCGGGCTCGTCCTGATCCTGGGCTTGTCGAAAGGTCATACCTCGATCAGCCTGTCGGGCAGTTCGTTGGTATCGCCTTCAGCAAGCGGGAAGTGTTCGGCCAGCACATCGCCGACTTCGCCGATTGCCGCGATCATGCCATCGGCAATCCGCCCCTCGCGGATATGCGCCAGCATCGCCGCCATCGCTTGACCCCAGACTTCCGGTGCGACTTTGCCGGCAATCGCCTCGTCGGCGACGATTTCGGCGCGGCGCTCGCGCATCGAGAGGTAGATAAGAATGCCGGTGCGCCCATGCGTCCGCCGTTCAGCGCCGACCTTGAAGCAGGTGATTGCGCGGGCGCGGACGCGGGCATGTTTGAGCGGGCCGGGCACGAGGAACAGCCGCAAGGGCCGCCACAGCTGCAACAGCCACATGCCGGCGAACTTGAGGCTGGCGACCAGCAAGGCGACCGCGAACACTCCGCGCGGCTGCCATTCCTGCACCCAGCCGCCGGTCAGCCGGTCATAGATCCCGAGATAGAAGTCGGGGAACAGCGCCAGTGCGGCGAGCGCCAGGAAGGCGACCAGGATCGACCACAGCATGGCAATCTCGGCATAGTCGTCGGACTGCCGGGTGACGATGGTGACTACTTCGCCGGCGGTGCGCCGTTCGACAGCGGAGACGGCCTCGCTGACGCGGGCGCGGTCGGCATCAGTCATTGCGACAAGGCTGGCCATGACGCTACTCCTACCAGCTGCCCGACGAGCCGCCGCCGCCGAAGCTGCCGCCGCCGCCAGAAAAACCGCCGCCGCCAAAACTGCCGCCGCTGCTGCTGCTGCGCCCGCTGGCGATGGCATCGGCGACAGTCCACAGGATCACCGGCCCAAGGCCAGACGGCCGGTATCCGCGCCCGCGCGCCACGCGCATGAACATCGGCAGGACGAAGACGAACAGGAACATGAAGCCGAAAAACAGGAATGGCACGATCGAACCATCGCCTTGTGCCAGCTTCGCCGATTCGGCCTGCGCGGCGGCAATGCGCGCCTGATCTTCGGGCAGGGTCAGCTGGGTGAGCAGTGCATCGGCTCCCGCCTCGATGCCCGCCGGCATGTCGCCTTCCTTGAAACGCGGCAGGATATCATTCTGGATGATCAGCGATGAGAGGCCATCGGTGAGAATGCCCTCCAGGCCATAACCGACCTCGATCCGCACCTTGCGCTCATTCGGCGCGATGATCAGCAGCGCGCCATCGTTCTTGTCCTTCGAGCCGATGGCCCAGGTCCGCCCCAGCCGGTAGCCATAGTCGGAAATCTCATAGCCTTCGAGACTGGGCAGGGTGGCGATGACCAGCTGACGGCGCGATTGCGTCTCCAGCGCCGCGAGTTTCTGGGTGAGCCGCCCCTCGACATCGTCGGGGATGATATTGGCGGCATCGACCACCCGGCCGGTGAGCGGCGGGAAAGTTTGTGCGCGCGCCGGTATGGAAGTGAGCAGCCATGCCGCCGTGAGGAGGCACGCCAGAGCCTGCAACATTCCCAAAACCGCTCGCCCTGAGCTTGTCGAAGGGCTGCATTTTCTTTGTGGCATGGTGCCGTGCCTCAAGAAAGAAGAGCGGTCCTTCGACAAGCTCAGGACAAACGGAATTTGGACAGCGCTATGCTTGCCCTCAGATCTTGCCTTCAAGGCTTGGCGCGACTTCGGCACCCGGGGTCGCGGCCTGATAGGGCACATAGGCCTTGGCGCCGCGGATCATCGCGCCGAACATCTCGGGGAAAGTGCGCACGCGGGTATTATAGTCGCGCACCGCCTCGTTGTAGTCGCGGATGCTCACGCGGATGCGGTTCTCCTGGCCTTCCAGCTGGCTTTGCAGCATCTGGTAGTTGGTGATGCTCTTGAGCTGGGGATAGGCCTCGACATTGGCCAGCAGGCGTCCGAAGCCGGCGAGCGAGCCTGAAAGCTGGTTCTGCGCTGCTGAAAACTGGGCCATCTTGGCGGGATCGGAAAGATCGCCAGCGTTAACCTGGATCGAGGTCGCCTTGGCGCGGGCTTCGACCACGCCGGTGAGGATGGCTTTTTCCTGCTCGGCGGCACCCTTGGCGACCGACGCGAGATTCGGCACGAGGTTGGCGCGTTCCTGGAATGCGGCCTGCACGTCGGCCCACTTGGCCTTGGCGTTTTCCTCTGCCGTGGGCACCGAATTGATGCCGCAGGCTGAAAGGCTGGTGGCGGCGAGCGCGACGAAAGCGAAGCGCGCGGCGCTTTTGCCGGTGCGTGCGGAACGGACTGCGGACATCGTGTGGCCTCCAATGCGCCGGGCGGATTGTGCCCGTGCCGGGCGAATGTAGCGCGCCGGGGGCCGCGTTCAAGCGCAACCGGTGCGAATATGCGCGCAACTGTCTGTCGGCTTGTGGTAAATTGCGGTTAATGGTCGACATTCCAGTGGCTTAGCCCGAAAAATAGAAGGGGTTCGTTCGTGACCACAGTGATCAATTTCGTGATCATGGCCTGCGTCATTTTCATGATCGTGCGCCAGGCCGTCAAGGCGATGCCGCCCGCGGCTGCAGCGGGGCCGAGCGAGGTCGATCTGCTGACCGAGACCCGCGATTCGCTGAAAAACAGCAGGGCAAGCGACGCTCACTTCACATTAATCGCAGAAGCCCTATATAGGATCTGCCGGGTTCGCCCGGCTATGGTGATAAATTGCGGCGTGTAATAGACGCAGCGGACCCGGGGGCGGTACCCGGCGGCTCCACCACATCCCTCGCATTTGCGAGGGACCTGGCGGGGCCGAACTAGGATCGACGTGTGTTCAAAAGCGCAGTTTTTGCCCGGGCTGAGTAACCCGTTCAAGGCTCAAAACCCAATAAGTGCCAACGACAACGAAGCACTTGCTCTCGCAGCGTAATTCTAGGGGCTAACGCCCTGAAGTTACAAAGTCAGAACGCGGCCGGGCCGGCCGGGCAACAGAACGGATTCCAGCGGCACGGGGGGCGCCGGGCAACAGAAGCCCCCCACCTTGTTCGCAGCGCCAGACAGGCAGCGCGCAGCGGCAAGCGCCTTGATTGAACTCAAAAATGCAGCCCGCGCGCGCGACAAGGCCGGTTTTGCAGGCATTTACCGCATTTGCCCGCGCGAGTTCGGCCTGCTAGGTCGTTGCCATGTCCAATTGCGATCTTTGCGTCGTGCGCAACCGCGCCATCTGCGCAGGCCTCGATGACCGCGAGCTCGAAGTGCTCAATGCCATCGGCAGGCGGCGCAATCTCGTGGCGGGCGAATCACTCATCTGGGAGGGTGAGGATTCGGTCCTCGTCGCCAATGTCATCGAAGGCGCGCTCAAACTTTCGACCGGCACCCAGGATGGGCGCGAACAGATTGTCGGCGTGGTCTATCCGTCCGATTTCATTGGCCGCCCGTTCGGCACGACGAATGGCTATGGCGTAACTGCGCTGACCGATGCGCGCGTCTGCGTGTTCAGCCGGCGCGATTTCGACGCATTCGCCCGCGAACACCCGGCGCTGGAGCACAAGCTGCTCGATCGCACGCTGGGCGAGCTTGATCGCACGCGGCGCTGGATGCTGCTGCTGGGCCGCAAGTCGGCAGGCGAAAAGCTCGCCAGCTTCCTGCTCGAGATGGACGAGCGGCTGGTGGAACCCGGCTGCAAGGTCGATTTCAGCCTGCCAGGCCGGGTGCTCAACCTGCCGTTTTCGCGCCAGCAGATCGCCGACGTGCTGGGGCTGACGATCGAAACCGTCAGCCGCCAGTTCACCCGTCTCAGGGCAGATGGCATCGTCGATCTGCCCTCGCGCCGCGAGGTCGTCATACTCGACCGCGCCGCGCTGGAGGCAGAGGCGGGCTGAGCCCGCCTGCAGCTCATACCAATCGTCTGACGCACAGACACCAACGTTCGGCCTGCGGCCTCGCAATGACGAGTCAAGCGGTGGGGCGCTTGGTATCGCTGCGGCTGCGGACACCGCTTTTGCCGTTCACATGGGGATCGTTGCGATTGCGGCGTGCATCTGCATGTGGGTGAGCCTGAGTGGCGCCGACTATACGGCGATTGCACGCGGCGTGCTGCGCAGCCCGCCCGATCAGGGTCTTTATGACGACGATCCGGTGCGCTGGGGCATCATCGCCACGGTGTTCTGGGGCATGGCGGGGTTCCTGGCGGGGCTGTTCATCGCGCTGCAGCTGGCCTTTCCGGTGCTCAACCTGGATCTTGAGTGGACCACGTTCGGCCGGGTGCGCCCGCTGCACACTTCTGCTGTCATTTTCGCATTCGGAGGCAATGCGCTGATCGCGACGTCCTTCTACATCGTCCAGCGCACTTGCCGGGCGAGGCTCGCCTTCCCGGGTCTCGCCCGTTTTGTTTTCTGGGGCTACCAGCTGTTCATCGTGCTGGCCGCCACTGGCTATTTGCTGGGAGTCACGCAAGGCAAGGAATATGCCGAGCCCGAATGGCACGTCGACCTGTGGCTCACAGTCGTGTGGGTTTCCTATCTCGCGGTTTTTTTCGGTACGCTGGTCAAGCGCAAGGAGCCGCAAATCTATGTGGCGAACTGGTTTTTCCTCGCCTTCATCATAACCCTGGCGATGCTGCATCTGGTCAACAACCAGAACCAGCCGGT
>JANPOS010000032.1:0-38873 GCA_031428115.1 Novosphingobium sp.
CAGTTTCGAGCGGCCAACGCGGCCGCGCAGCTGATAGAGCTGGGCGAGGCCAAAACGATCGGCGCGGTGGATGATGATGGTGTTGGCGTTGGGAATATCGAGGCCTGATTCGACGATGGTGGTCGAGAGCAGCACGTCATATTTGCCCTCGTAGAAGGCGCTCATCCGCTCTTCGACCTCGCTCGGGCTCATCTGCCCATGCGCGGCGACGAATTTCACTTCCGGCACCGTCTTGCGCAGCCATTCCTCCAGATCGGGCATGTCGGCGATGCGCGGCACAACGATAAAGCTCTGTCCGCCGCGATGATGCTCGCGCAGCAGGGCCTCGCGCATCACCATGTTGTCCCACTCCATCACATAAGTGCGCACCGCCAGGCGGTCGACCGGCGGGGTCTGGATGGTGGAAAGCTCGCGCAGGCCCGACATCGCCATTTGCAGCGTGCGCGGGATCGGCGTTGCGGTGAGTGTGAGGACGTGGACATCGGCGCGCAGCTGCTTGAGCTTTTCCTTATGGGTAACGCCGAAGTGCTGCTCTTCATCAACAATAACAAGGCCAAGATGCTTAAACTTCACAGACTTTGACAGGAGTGCGTGGGTGCCGATGACGATGTCCATGGTGCCGTCGGTCAGGCCTTCCTTGGTCGCCCGCGCCTCGCTTTCGGGTACCAGCCGCGAGAGGCGGCCGACGTTGAGCGGGAAGCCGGCGAAGCGTTCCACGAACCCGGCATGGTGCTGGCGGGCGAGCAGCGTGGTCGGGCCGATCAGTGCCACTTGCTGTCCGGCCATCGCCGCGACAAATGCGGCGCGCATCGCGACTTCGGTCTTGCCGAAGCCGACATCGCCGCAAACCAGCCGGTCCATCGGCTTGCCTTCGCCAAGGTCGGCCAGCACTTGTTCGATCGCGCGCTCTTGATCCTCGGTCTCTTGCCAGGGAAAGCGTTCGGAAAACTGGTCATAACTGGCTTGTTCAGGCAGCAGCACCGGCGCGGTGCGCAGCGCGCGGGCCGCCGCAGTGCGCAGCAATTCGTGCGCAATCTCGCGGATGCGCTCCTTCAGCTTGGCGCGGCGGCGCTGCCATGCCTCGCCGCCGAGGCGGTCAAGCGCGACGGTCTCGTTGCCGCTACCGAAGCGGCTGAGCACGTCGATGTTCTCGACCGGGATATACAGCTTGTCGCCGCCGGCATAGCTCAGCATCACGCAGTCGTGCGGGCTTTTGCCGACGGGGATCGATTGCAGGCCTTCATAGCGCCCGATGCCGTGCTCCATGTGGACCACCAGATCGCCCGGAGTGAGCGCGGAAAGCTCGGCGAGAAAGGCGTCGGCGTCCTTGCGCTTCTTCTTGCGCCGCACCAGCCGGTCGCCGAGAATGTCCTGCTCGGTCAGCAGCTCGATTTCGTCGCTGGAAAAGCCGGTTTCCAGCGGCAGGACGAGCGCGACCGGCACGCCCCTGGCGGCCAGCCCCAGCGCTTCCTGCCAGGTTTCGGCGAGTGCCGGGGCGGGGGCCTGTGCCTCGCCGAGGATCGAGACGATGCGCGCGCGGCTGCCTTCCGAATAGGCGGCGAGAATGGCCTTGCGGCCGGATTTGGCGACCTTGTGGAGGTGGCTCGCGGCTGCCGCATAGACATTCTCGCCCGAACCGCCTGAATTGCGCGCGCGCTCAGGCGTGAAATCGCGCGCGCCGGCAAAGCCGAAGTCGATCACTCCGGCACTTTCGGGCTGCGCGAAAATGTCGCTCTTGTGGACCGGCCAACCTGCTAACTGTGCGTCGAGCTCTCTGCGGGACAGATAAAGCGCGGCAGGCTCGAGCGGGCGATAGGAACCGGCGCTTTTGCCCGAGGTTTCGCTGCGCGATGCGAAATAGTCTGAAATGTCGGTCAGCCGCTCTTCTGCGGCGCCCATTGCGGCAGTGTCGATCAGCAGCAGGTCATCACCGCCCAGATGGTCGAATAGCGTCACCATGCGTTCTTCGAACAACGGCAGCCAGTGCTCCATCCCCGCCAGCCGCCGTCCGTCGCTCACCGCCTGATAAAGCGGATCGGAGGTGGCATTCGCGCCGAATTGCTCGCGGTAGCGGGTGCGGAAGCGCTTGACGCTGTCTTCATCCAGCAGGGCCTCGCTGGCGGGCAGCAGCAAGTGCTCGGTGACGCTGCCGACCGAACGCTGGCTGTTGGGGTCAAACAGCCGCAGTGTTTCGAGCTCGTCGCCGAAAAAATCGAGGCGCAGACCTTGCTCGAGACCTGACGGAAAAATGTCGAAGATCGAGCCACGCACCGCGAATTCGCCAGCGTCCGCCACGGTATCGGTGCGCGAATAGCCCTGGCGCTGGAGCAGTTGAATCAGGCTTTCGCGGCTGATTTCCATCCCGGTCTTGAGCAGTCGCACCGATTCGCGGATGCGGAACGGAGTGAGCACCCGCTGGGTGAGCGCGTTTATCGTGGTGACGAACAGCTGCGGGCCCTGCCGGGCGATCTGGAGCCGGTGCAACGCCGCCAGCCGCCGCGCGCTGACCGACAGCGCCGGGCTGGCGCGGTCATAGGGCAGGCAGTCCCAGGCGGGAAATTCGATGACGTCCAGTTCGGGCGCGAAGAATGCTGCCGTCTCGCTGATCGCTCGCATCGCTGCTTCATCGGGCGCGATGAATACCGCCCGGCCTTTGGCGGTGCGCGCCAGATCGGCAAGCACCAGCGGCTGCGCACCCCGCGCGACGGCGGCGAGGGTGAGCGGAGTCTTCGCCGAGAGGATGCGGTTCAGGTCGGGCATTTTTCAGGCATAGGCAATCGCAGCACGCGGCCTTGGGCAGGCTCGCTCTGATCGGGTTTACGGGAGATTCGCAACGCCCTTAGCCGCTCGCGGCGAGCCTGTCGAACCGCTAGCCCGGCTCATCGCCGGCGCTTTGGTCAGGCGCTCTTCGCCATGCGGTCAAGCCATGCCCTGGCCTGCTTCGGCTCGCCCGGCGCCTGCGGTGAAACTGGTCCGCGCGACGCTTCGAATTCACTGTGGAGGGGAAATGGCTCCATGCCGAGATCATCGCGCAAACGGTCGATTTCCTCGCCCCGGTCGCACAAGTCCCTGACAATCGGATCCCAGACAGCGCGGGCTGCACGGTCGGACTTGTGGCCGAACAGCCCCCATGATCCCGCCGCCGCCTTGTTCAGCGCAGCCAGCAGCTCCGCTTTGTATTCGGCCTCCAGCAGCGCGCGGCGGTTGTCCAGGCGTTCGAGGCGGTCGGACCTGCTCACCGCGGAATCTCGACGTAATCGAGCTTGCACATCGCGGTCATCTGCTCGCTCCGGAAGGCTTCGGGAATGTCCAGCGTGCCCAGTGCCCAGGCCATGATATCAACATCGTCTTCTTCGAGCAGTGCCTCGAACCAGACGATCTCCGCTTCGCCCCATGTGGCGTGGTAGCGATCGAAAAAGCAGCCGATCATATAGTCCGCCTCGCGCGTGCCGCGATGCCAGGCGCGAAAGCGAATGCGGCGCAGGCGATCAGCTGGGGGCAGGGCGGCGTCTTGCATTCCGCCGCCGCTAGGTCACGGCGGCGGACATGACAAGGTTTGCCTTCAGTTCTTCTCGCGCAGCGCGATCAGGATATCGCCCGGCGGCTTGCCGATCAGATCCTTGGGCACTTGCTTGAGCAAGGCCTTCTCGGTCTGCTTGTGATAGTGGTGCCGCATTTCGCCGAGCGTGCGCGGCGGCGCGAAGACGACGAGCTGCGCGATGTGGTGGCCCAGCACTTGCTGGTTCAGCCATTCGGTTGCGGCGATGGTGTGGGCGTCTTCCTCGACCTGGCTGTCGGCATGGTTGCCCGGGCTCGAACGGTGGCCGCCGCCGCTGTGATTGCTGCTGTCAAGCGCCGGCGATGGCAGCGCGGCGAGGTCCGGCTCGGCTTCGCTGCCGCCGTTGCGGTAAAGCTCGAAGTTGCGGCCATCGATGATGGCGATGACGGTTCCATGGGGCAGCAGCATTGCAGTCTCCTGAGTGAAAAAATGCGGGCGCGGGGTGCGTCTTGCCTGCTATCAACGCGCGAAGAGCGCTTTCGGCCATGCGCTGCATCAAATTGTGGCAAAATAGTCTGTGGCGCGGCTATGAGGTGCGATGCGTCCCGAACGGCTCAATCCCCTGTTTGCCGAAGCCGGCTCGCTGAAGGGCGTGGGGCCGGGGCTGGCGCGGCCGCTGGAGAAGCTCGGCCTGACGCGGGTCAAGGACTTCGCCTATCATCTGCCCGATCGCTTCGTGCAGCGCCGGGCGGTGGCCGATCTCGACGAGGCGGGCGTTGGCGAGAATATCATCGTCGCGCTTACGCCGCTCGAATATCGCACTTCCACCGGGCGCGGGCCGATGCGCGTGCTCGCCGCCGATGGCCAAGGCAATGTCTGCGCGGTGACCTATTTCGGCCGGGCATCCCATTCGGCGAAGAAACAGCTGCCGCTCGGCGAAAGGCGCTGGGTCGCCGGGCGGCTCGACCGCTATGGCGACATGCTGCAGATCGTCCACCCCGACCATGTCGGCGAGGACAGCGCCGCGTTGCTCGGCCAGCTGACCGAGCCGGTCTATGCTCTGTCCGATGGGCTGACGCAGGGGCGCCTGGCGGGACTGGTGGATCAGGCGCTCGGGCACTTGGAGGACCTGCCCGAATGGATCGAGCCGGGGCTGCTGGAGCGCGAGCAATGGCCGGCCTGGCGCGATGCCCTGTTGCTGGCGCACAAGGGGGAACATGCGCAGGCGCGCGACCGGCTGGCCTATGACGAATTGCTCGCAAACAGCCTTGCGCTGATGCTGGTGCGCACTGCCAACCGTGCAAAAGTCGGCACGCCGCTGGCGGGCGACGGGCAACTGCGCGGTCGGCTGCATCTGCCATTCGCGCTGACCGGCGCGCAACAGCGGAGCATTGCCGAGATCGAGGGCGATCTGGCGCAGGGCGCACCGATGCTGCGTCTGCTGCAAGGCGATGTCGGCTCGGGCAAGACGGTGGTGGCGCTGGAGGCGATGCTGATCGCCGTGGAGGCGGGCGCGCAGGCTGCCTTGCTGGCGCCCACCGAAATCCTCGCGCGCCAGCATTACGCGACGCTCTCTGCGATGCTGGCCGGCACCGGGGTGGAAATCGCGCTGTTCACCGGGCGCGACAAGGGCCGCGCGCGTGAATCGATCCTGATGGGGCTGCTCGATGGCTCGATCCAGATCATCGTCGGCACCCACGCGATCTTTCAGGATACCGTGGCCTACAGGAACCTCGCGATGGTGGTGATCGACGAGCAGCACCGCTTTGGCGTCGGCCAACGCCTGATGCTGGCGCAGAAGGGCAAACGCACGCCGCATTGCCTCGCCATGACCGCCACCCCGATCCCGCGCACGCTGACACTGGCGCAATATGGCGAAATGGATGTCAGCCGCCTCGACGAAATGCCACCGGGCCGTCAGCCGATCGACACGCGAGTGGTCGCGATCGAGCGGATGGAGGACGTGGTCGGCGCGCTGGCACGGCATCTGGAGAGCGGCCAACAGGCCTATTGGGTCTGCCCAATGGTCCGCGAGCATGAAACCGAAGACATAGCCGCTGCCGAGGCGCGCCATGCCGAATTGAAGCTGCGCTTCGGCGAGACCGCCGTGCTGGTCCACGGCCAGCTGCGCCCCGAGGCCAAAGACGCGGCGATGGAGCGGTTTGCGCTTGGCCAGGCGCGGCTGCTGGTGGCGACTACGGTGATCGAGGTTGGTGTCGATGTGCCCAGTGCCACGCTGATGGTGATCGAGCAGGCCGAGCGCTTCGGCCTCGCCCAGCTTCATCAGCTGCGCGGCCGGGTCGGGCGCGGCGAGGGCAAGTCGACCTGCCTGCTGCTGCGCGGGGGCGCGCTGTCCGAAACCGCGCGCGACCGGCTGGCGCTGATGCGCGAGACGCAAGACGGCTTCCGCCTCGCCGAGGAGGACTTGCGGCTGCGCGGCGGCGGCGAATTGCTGGGTACGCGGCAATCGGGCGATACGCCGTTTCGCGTCGCCAACCTCGAACAGATCACCCGGCTGCTGCCGCTGGCACATGACGACGCACGGCTGCTGATCGAGCGGGATGGTGGCCTCACTGGCGCGCGCGGCGAGGCGGCGCGGCTGCTGCTCTACCTGTTCGAGCGCGACTGGGGGGTGCAATTGCTGCGGGGCGGATGATGGAACGGTTGCGGCAGTGGGCACGGACGCTGAAGCGCGAGATAACGCTGCTCTGGCTCGCTGCGCGCGATCCGCGCACGCCACTTGTGGCAAAGCTGCTGGCGGCTGGTATTGCGGCTTATGCGCTCAGCCCGATTGATCTCATCCCTGATTTCATTCCGGTGCTGGGCCTGCTTGACGACTTGTTGCTGGTGCCTGCAGGGATATGGCTGGCGCTGCGGCTGATGCCGACCGCGCTGCTGGACGAACTCCGGATAGCAGCCCGAAACACGCCATGGCCGGGACCGGCCCGCCAGGCGGCATTGGCGATGGTGGCAGTCTGGACCGGACTGGCTATTGGCGCCGCCGTGTTGCTGTTTCGCTGAGTCACGCTGCCAGCGCGCGGTCAGGATCGAACGGTTCGTCGCCCAGCACGGTAGTGCGGTGGAGCAGGCGGCCGCTGTCTTCGGCATAGGGCTCGGCCTTGTGCATCGTGCCGGTGTTGTCCCACATGACAATGTCGCCGAGCTGCCAGTTGTGGCGGTAGACGAATTGCGGCTGCGTCGCCCAATCCATCAGCCGCTGGAGCAAGGCCTCACCCTCGGCGGCATCCATGCCCACCACACTGGCACCCGAAGTGCTGGTGATCAGCGACTTGCGCCCGTTCCGGTGGCGCCAGACCAGCGGGTGCTCCGTGGGCGTGTGCGTGCGGAAGTCGGCGCGCTGCTGCTCGGTGAGCTCTGGCACATGGCGGAACGAGCTTTCGACCTTGTGGACTACTTTCAGGCCTTCGATCAGCGCCTTGTCGGCATCCGGCAGCGCCTCATAGGCTGCATAGGTGTTGGCGAAGAACGTGTCGCCGCCGGCAGCTGACAGGCACTTGGCGTTGAGCATGGTGATGAACGGCGGCACCAGTGCATCGGTGCGGTCGATGTGCCAGAAGAAATTACCAGCGGTGTAATGGGCGAGAGGACTCTCGCGTGGATCGTAGGTTACCTTGTAAACCTCACCTGATTTGTCATCCAGTACCGGCCCCAACGTGCGGGTGAAGGCAAGCTGCTGTTCGTCGTCGATCGCCAGCCCGCGGATCACCAGAACGCCGCGCCGCTGCACCAGTTCGGCGATCTCGGCGCTGGCTGCGCCACTGACCAGCGTCGCCTCATCGGTTTCGACCATGCTGCCGATGGACGGGGCCAGGTCGGTAATCTTGAGCGCCATGCTGAAGTTTCCTCTATCCGCAACTTACAAGCGATACTAAGCACGGCTAGCATCGGCAACCGGAACCTTTCAGCCATGAGTGAGACACGCGTTCTGCGCCTTAAAGGGGTGCACAATTTCCGCGATTTCGGCGGCTATGCGGTCGCTGGCGGGGGACGGCTGAAGCGCGGGCTGCTGTGGCGCTCGGGGCAGCATCACGGCGCCAGCGACGACGACCTCGCGCAAATCGCCGCGCTTGGGCTGGCTGACGTGTTCGATTTGCGCAGCTCGAAAGAGCGCGAGACGCATCCCTGCCGCCGCCCGCAAGACTTCGATGCGCGGATTTTCCTCAGCGATGACCCGGTGCATTCGCCCGCCCTCACGATTGGCGCCGCGCCAGAAGGTGACGAAAAGCACGCTGCCCCGCATATTGCCGGCGCGGCTGGAGCGCGGCGGCGCTCGGCGGCGGAAACCCGCGAGGGTATGCGCCGCAACTATGGCCACATCGCCTTCCGACCGGAACTGATCGCCATGATTCGCAGCCAGTTGGCCGTGCTGGCCGAGGCGCGCGGACCAAGCCTGGTCAATTGCATGGCCGGCAAGGACCGCACTGGCATTGCGGTTGCGATGATCCAGTTCGCTGCAGGCGTGCACCGCGACGACATTATCGCCGACTATGTGCTGACCAACAGCGCGGGCGATGTCGAGGCGCGGATCAGGGCAGGGGCCGAGACGATCAAGGCGCTGGCGCGAGACCTCGACGAGGAAGTGGTGCGCGTGGTGATGGGTGTCGAGCCGGAATACCTTGAAAGCGCCTTTGCCGCGATCGCCGAGAAGCACGGCTCGCTGGATGGCTATCTGGGCGCGGTGTTGGGGGTGGACGATGCCTTGCGAGGCAAGCTGGCCGAGGTGCTGGTCGAGACCTAGAGGAAAGCCCGGACATCGCCCATAAAGCGATCGAACTGGTCATGGTGCAGCCAGTGCCCGGCCTTCTCGTATTCGATCACCCGCGCGGAGCTGAAATGCGCCAGCCGTCCGTCATGCTCGGGATTTGAGGCAAAGCTGTCAGAGCCATAGAGCAGCAGTATCGGGCAGGTGATCTCCTGCCACAGCCTTTCCTGATCGGCGTAGGTAATATCGCCGACCGTCCAGACATTGAGATAATTGTCGAACTTCCAGCTGTAGGAGCCATCCTCGTTGCGGATTGCCCCGTGCACCGTGAGATGGCGCGCCTGCTCGTCGCTGAGAAAAGCATTTTCCCCTTTCATCCGGGCATAGGCCGCTTCCAGCGAATCATAGCGCCGGGGCAGGCGGCCTGCGGCCTTGCGCTTGTCGGCAATCCATTCGCGCAGTCGGCTGGCTGGACCCTTCGCCTCGATCTGCCGGCGGATTTCCGGTGATGGGCCGAGCCCTTCGATGTTGACCAGCTTGCGCACTTTATCCGGATATAGCCCGGTGAACCGTGTGGCGACATTTCCGCCGAGCGAATGGGCGATGATGCTCACCTGCTCCTGGCCCAGCGTGTGGACCAGCTGGGCAAAATCATAGACGAAGGCGTCCATCATGTAGTTGCCGTCGGGCGACCAGGCGCTGTCGCCGTGGCCGCGCAGGTCGGGCGCGATGACGTGCCAGTCATGCCGCAATTCCTGCGCCACCCAGTCCCAGCTGCGTGAGTGGTCGCGCCCGCCATGCTGCAGGATCAGCACCGGTGCGTCGGGATTGCCCCAATCGGCATAGTGCAGCCGCAGCCGCTGGGAGATGAAGCTTTGCGATGTGGGTCCAGCGGGTGTCATGCCGTGCCAAATGCGCTGACCGGCGGCGAAGGTCAATTGCTGGCCATAGTCAAATCATGGGGGAGTAAAGCCATTCTCGCTGGAAATGCCGCTGCGGCTTGCTATGTGGCCTTACATGACAACTCACACCAGCCGCATGCTCATCATCGGTTCCGGCCCCGCTGGCCTCTCCGCCGCAATCTATGGCGCGCGCGCCGGAATGCAGCCGATCGTCGTCCAGGGGCTCCAGCCCGGCGGCCAATTGACCATCACCACCGACGTCGAGAACTATCCGGGCTTCCGCGATGTCGTGCAGGGGCCCTGGCTGATGCAGGAAATGCAGGCGCAGGCCGAACATGTCGGCACGCGGATGCTGTGGGACACAATCACTTCGGTTGACTTGTCAGGGGCCAAGGAAAGTGGGGGGCCGTTCCGCGCAGTCGGCGACAGCGGCGATATCTATGAAGGCGAAACGCTGGTGATCGCCACCGGTGCGGCTGCCAAATGGCTCGGCGTCCCGGGCGAGGAGGAACTGAGCGGCAAGGGCGTTTCAGCCTGCGCGACCTGCGACGGGTTCTTCTTTCGCGGCAAGAAAGTCGCGGTGATCGGCGGCGGCAATACCGCGGTCGAGGAAGCACTCTACCTCACCAACCATTCGCCTGACGTGACACTGATCCACCGCCGCTCAACGCTGCGTTCGGAGAAGATCTTGCAGGACCGCCTGTTCGCCAATCCGAAGATCTCGGTGCTGTGGAACAAGAAAGTCGACCGCTTCCTTGGCGATCCGCTGGCCGGCGGGCTGACCGCCCTCGCTCTGACCGACACGGTGACCGGCGAGAAAAGCGAATTCGGCACCGAGGGCGCTTTCGTCGCCATCGGCCACGCGCCTTCGACCGAACTGTTCAAGGGCACACTCGCCATGGATGCAAGCGGATACTTGCTGGTCGAGCCTGGCACGCCGAAAACTGCCATTCCCGGCGTCTTTGCCTGCGGCGATGTTATGGACCACATCTATCGCCAGGCCGTGACAGCGGCGGGAACTGGCTGCATGGCCGCGCTCGATGCCGAGCGGTTCCTGGCGGAGCGCGAGTTTGCGGCGGCAAAGGAGAAGGTTGCGGGTTAGGCGTTGCGCGGCATCCTTCGACGGGCTCAGGATGAGCGGGCCTTGGAAATGGATCCAGCGTGAATCCCGCTCAGCCTGAGCCCGTCGAAGGCCGCGCGCTGACCTCAGCCCCGCAACACTTCGAGCACTTGCGCCTCCAGCCACTCGCGCGCCTCTGCCTCAACAAAGCTGTGGCTTGCTCCGGCGCAGGTGCGCAGGCGCGGATCGTTCTTGTCCCACGCGGCGACAAACGCCTGCGCGGTGCGGTCGCGTGACGCGATCAGCAAGCGCACGTCACCCGAAAACTGCGCCAGACCGGCTGCCATGTCCTGCGCCAGACCGCTCGGCGGCGGCGCGGGGCGCACTGCGCCGATCAGGCTGCGGAATAGACCCTTGAGGCTCACCCCGCCGCGCAGCAGGCGCAGAATCGCCGCCGGATCGGTCAGCCGGCTGGCATAGTGCCCGCGCAGGGCATCGGGCGGCGGCGGGGCGTCTTCGTTTTCAATCGTCCAGGGGTTGGACAGGATCAGGCCGTCACAGCCCGCCCCGCTGGCCAGCATCAGCGCACTGGCCCCGTCGCAGTTGCCCATGGCGACAATCCGGGTGACTGCCGGGCATTCGCGGCGGAATGCAGCGAGCGCGGCGGCGATGTCGGGCGCGCTGGTGCGGAAATCGCCGGGCGGGCCGTCGCTGTCGCCGATCCCGCGTCGGTCGAAGCGCAGCACCGGAAAACCCGCTGCGGCGATCCGCGCAGCGAGCAATGCCTGGCCGTTCCAGGCCCCCGCGCGCACTTCGTTGCCGCCGGTGATCATCAACAGGCCGGTGCTGCCCTCGCCCGTGTCCAGCGACCCGGCAAGCTCAGCGCCTTCGCAGGCGAACCTGAAATGCCGCCGGCTCATGCCTTGATCCCGATCGCCAGGATCGCCGCGAGCGCATCGGCGCCTGCACGGTCTTCGCCTGGTTCAGCACGCAGCCACAGCCCGCTGCCGCTAAGCATGTCCTGATCGATTTCCGACACGGTGGCCGACACCTGCGGCACGGCGGACTGGAACTGGCGAAGAAATTCCGGTCCCAGCCGGTAGCCCGCAAGCTCGAGGCCATGCTCGAGGCCTTCGCCAAGCAGCCCTTCCTGGTTTTCCTCACGCCCTGCCTCGCGCGCCGCCAGGATGCGTGCGCGCAGCATCTGCCGCAGCACGCCGGCGCCCTTGGTCGGGGCATAGCGCCAGCCCGGCAGGCCACCCGGCATGACCAGCGCGCCGCCGCGAATGGCAAGCACGTGGCTGGCGCGAAAATGCTTCGCCGCTGCCGCCATCGCCGCTTGCCAACCTGCTGGCGTCTGTTCGTCCAGCGGCGCAAGGCTCTCGTTGCAGCCAGGCAGATCGGGCAGGAAACTGTCGACCCCGGCGGCATCGAGCCGGCGCATGACTTCCACGGTGAAGCGCCGCATCCGGTTGGCCTCGTCGAACAGGGCGGGGACGATCAGCAGCCGCCAACGGCGGAAGTCATCACAGCCAAGCGCCAATTCCTCGCCAGTTGAACCGTCCAGGCGGGGGCAGGGCCACATCAGCGGCTGCAATTAAGAGTCCTCACCGCGCTTTGCTCGGGCGAAAGCGAGCAGCGAGCCAAAGGACTCAAGCAGCTCGCCATCGATCTCGTCATCTTCGACGACGATATCGAGCCGGTCTTCCATTTCGGTGAGCAGGCCGGCGACGGCCATCGAATCGAGTTCAGGCAAATGGCCGAACAGACCGGTCTTGGCGGTGAAGCCGTCGGCCTGTCCGGGCTTGAGGCCGAGCACATCGGTCAGGATCTTGCGAAGCTTGTGGTCAGTCGTCTGGCGCATGATGGTCCCGAAGTTAAGGGTGCGTCGGTCGCGCGCCTCTAGCCATGCTTTGCACGGCGGGCAAGCCGGCGCGCCAGTAAACGGACGATTGCGGGCCAATTGCCAGGTTTTCCGGCGCGAAACATGTCGAGCCGGTAGCGCGGACGCACGGCTTCCATCCAATCGCGCTTGTAGCTGTCGTCGCCGGTGCCAAAATCGATCATGGTCACCAGATCATGGTCGATGACATGGGCAAACAGGGCGGCGCTGAGCACCGATCCGGGCGAAAGTGCGCTGCTATCGGCGAGGTAGGCGAGCTTGTGGATGAAGGCGGTGCGGCCTTCCACAGTCCATAGCTGCGCCGCGATCGCCTGACCGTCATGGCGGGCAATGCCCAGCCGCATACGCCCGGCGGCGCTTTCGGTCTGTGCGAAATCGCGCAGGAAGTGGGGCGAACCTTCGATCGGCTTCCAGCTCTGGGCATAGACCGTTTCATAATCGGCCCAGACGTCAGCATCAAAGGTCTCGTGGATCTCGCAATCGAGTTTTACTGCCTTGCGCTTCAGCGTGGTGCGCAGCTGGCCGGGTCTCTCGGCCAGATACTCGGTATAAGTGCGGCCGCCCAGATGGAGCACGTGATTCTGGTCACAGGTTTCCGAGAACACCAGCCATCCGGCCTTGCGGAAGGCACTTGCCATGGCCTGGGCAGACCCGTCCTCTGCTGGCAGGCCCGCCAGCGACAGCGCGCCGGTGCGCGTCGCAAGATCATCGGCAATCGCACCGAGCAGCATGGTGCGGTCTGCGCCAGGCGAGATGACCGGGCGGACATGGAAGCTGTACCAGTTGGCGAGCGCCTCGATCCGGCCGCCCGAGGAACTGAGCGCCAGCACCGCGCGGTCATCACCGTCCTGCGCCACGGCGAGCAGCGGATCAATTCCGCAATGGCTCACCAGCCCCTGCCACCATGCCAGGCGGTCGAACGGGGTCGCGCTGGTTTCCACACCGAGCAGCCGGGCAAGCTCCTCGTCGCATTGCACTTCTTTAAGATCGGCGTGATATGTGACCGCAACCACTTGACTGATCTGCCTTCACTGGAGTTCCAAAACCTTGACGCGCGCCGAACCCCCAAGTCCGATCCGGCCGCTTGACCATCTCGCGTTGCGGGGGGCGGACGACGCGCCGGCGCTGTTGCTGCGCGATGCTGTGATTAGCTTCAAAGACTTAAGATCGCGTGTCGGCGAGCTGGCGGCATGGCTGCAGGCGCAAGTGCCGGAAAAGAGCGCACGCTTGGCGACATGGCTGCCCAAAGGCAAGACGAGCTGCCTGATGCCGCTGGCGGCGGCCCAGGCCGGTCTGGTGCACGTGCCGATCAACCCGCTGCTGAAGCGCGCGCAAGTCGCCCACATCATGGCCGATAGCGGCGCCGCGTTGCTGATTGCTAACCAGGCGAGGCTGGCCTCGCTAGATCCGGGCGATGCCTCGGGCGGCGTGCTGTTTGCCGAAGAAGGGCTGTGGGATGCGGCCGGAGGCTTTGCTGCGCTAGGCCCTTCCGAGGCCGATCCCGCCGAACTTGCGGCGATCCTCTATACCAGCGGCTCGACCGGGCGGCCCAAGGGGGTGATGCTCAGCCATGCCAACCTGTGGCTGGGAGCCGAAAGCGTCGCCGGCTATCTTGGCCTGGAGGCCGATGACCGGGTGCTTGGCGTTCTGCCGCTGTCGTTCGACTATGGCCAGAATCAGCTGCTTTCGGCCTGGTATGCTGGCGCCTGCGTCGCCCCGCTCGACTATCTGGCACCGCGCGATGTGCTCAAGGCGGTGGAGCGGCATGCCATCACCACGCTCGCCGCCGTGCCGCCCTTGTGGGTGCAATTGGCCGAGCTCGACTGGCCGGTGGAAACTGCGGCGAAGCTGCGCCGGCTGACCAACAGCGGCGGCGCGCTGACCCCTGATCTGGTGCGGTGTTTGCGCAGGCTGTTTCCTGCCGCGCGGCTGTTCGCTATGTATGGGCTGACCGAGGCTTTCCGCTCGACATACCTCGATCCCGCGCTGATCGACAGCCACCCAACCTCGATCGGCAAGGCGATTCCGCATGCCGAAGTGCTGGTGATTGCCGACGACGGCAGTCTCGCAGCGGACAATCAGGAGGGCGAACTGGTGCATTGCGGGCCACTGGTGGCGCAGGGATATTGGCGGGATGTGACGCGCACAGCAGAGCGGTTCAAGCCGGCGCCGACATTATCGCGCTATGGCGGCATGGCGGTCTGGTCGGGCGACCGGGTGCGGCGCGATGCCGAAGGGCTGCTCTATTTCGCCGGGCGGCGCGATGCGATGATCAAGTCGGCGGGCAACCGGATCAGTCCGCAGGAGATCGAGGAGGCGGCGCTGGCGACTGGCCTTGTGGCAGAAGCCGTCGCGCTGGGAATTGCCGACGAGCGCCTGGGGCAGGCGGTGCACCTGGTGGTGCGCGCGGCTCCCGGTAATTTAGAAGCGATGAAAGAACTCCCACGTAAACTCATGCAGGAATTACCAAACTTCATGCAACCTAAGTATATTCATTGGCGCGATGCCATGCCGATCGGGCCCAATGGCAAGATTGACCGCGATGGATTGCAGCAGGAACTCGCCGCGTGAAGCCGCTTGGGCCAATCCCTGCCGGTTATGGCGCGCTTGCTGGCGAACTGGCAATCGGCGGCATCCGGGCGAGCGAGCTTGTCGCACGCGTCGGCGACACGCCGCTGTTCGTCTATTCGGCAGAGCTCATCCGCAGCCGCGTCGCGGCATTGCGCCAAGCCATGCCAGCGCGCGTGGCGTTGCATTATGCATTGAAAGCAAATCCTTTCAGACCGGTTCTTGGAGTAATGTCTGAACTGGTTGACGGCTTCGACATTGCTTCAGGCGGAGAGCTTGAGATTGCCCGCGCGGCCGGGATTGATCCCTTGGCGATCAGCTTCGCCGGGCCGGGCAAGCGCGACGCGGAGCTGGAGGCGGCGATTGCCTGCGGCGTGACGCTCAATCTCGAATCTGAAAACGAGGCGACCCGCGCGCTGGCGATTGCCGAACGCCTTGGCATAGTGCCGCGGCTCGCGATCCGGGTGAACCCTGAATTCGACCTCAAGGGCTCGGGCATGAAGATGGGCGGCGGTGCCAAGCAGTTCGGCATCGATGCCGAACGGGTGGGGCCACTTTCGCGCCGGATCATCGCGTCCGGGGCCGAATGGCGCGGGTTTCACATTTTTGCCGGCAGCCAGGCGCTCGATGCCGAAGCGATTGCCGATACGCAAGGCCAGACGCTGGCGCTGGCAGCGCGCCTCGCCGAGGAAAGCGGCGCGGCGCTGCCGCATTGCAACCTCGGTGGCGGATTTGGCATTCCCTATTTCCCGGGCGATGCTCCGCTTGATCTGGCCCTGGTCGGTGAGCGATTGGGCGATGCCCTGGCCAAGCTGCCGGAAAGTCTTGCCGAGACCGCTTTCTGCATCGAGCTGGGTCGCTATCTGGTTGGCGAGGCTGGGGTTTACCTGACCCGGATCGTCGACCGCAAGGTCAGCCACGACGAGGTTTTCCTCATCTGCGATGGCGGGCTGCATCATCAGCTGGCGGCATCGGGCAACTTTGGCACTGTCGTGCGCCGGAACTATCCCGTGGCTATCGCCAGCCGCTTCGATGCGGCGCCGGATGAAGAGGCTTCGGTGGTGGGTTGCCTGTGCACGCCGCTCGACCGGCTGGCCGACAAAGCCAATTTCCCGCGCGCCGATGTCGGCGATCTGGTCGCGGTATTCTGTGCCGGAGCTTACGGCGCCAGCGCCAGCCCGGCGGCGTTCCTGGGGCAAGGTCCGGCGCGCGAAATGTTGGTTTAACGCCGGCGCTCCCGTCTGTCCCCAATCGGGACAAGTGCGAGAAAAGCCGCGTAAATCCGCGTTTTCCAGTCAAGGCTAACGCAATGTTCACCCTTTTTGGCGATAGCAGGCTGCAATTGCCAGACCTGCAGGCTGCGGCTTTTGCTGCGGCCTTGCCGGGCTGGCGCCGAAAGGATGACGCCCGATGTTGCTCAATCGCTTTTCCCGACTGCTAGCTGGAAGCGCCATGGCGAGCCTGGCGCTTGCCGGATGCGCCGGGAATAGTGCGGGTCCACAGCTGCCGCCCGCCTCATTTGTCTCGATGCAGGAAGGCCCGGGCGAGGAATATGTCATCGGCCCGCTCGATGAGCTCACCGTGTTCGTCTGGCGCAATCCCGAGCTCGGCGCCTCCGTGCAGGTGCGCCCTGATGGCCGCATCACGACGCCGCTGATCACCGACATGCCGGCCGTGGGCAAGACTCCGTCGATGCTGGCCGAAGATATCAAGCTGCAACTGTCGCAATTCATCCAGGATCCGCTGGTCTCGGTGATCGTCAACAAGTTTGCCGGCACTTTCAGCCAGCAGGTCCGCGTCGTCGGAGCGACCGGCAAGCCGGCCTCGCTGCCCTACCGCGCCAACATGACCCTGCTCGACGCGATGATCGCGGTGGGCGGGCTCAGCGAGTTCGCCGCCGGCAACCGCGCGCGGCTGATCCGTTTCGACAAGGAACGCGGCGCGCAGCGTGAATTTGCGCTGCGGCTCGGCGACCTGCTCCGCAAGGGCGACAGCCAGGCCAACGTGATGCTCCAGCCGGGCGATGTCATCATCATCCCCGAGAGCATGTTCTGAGCGGCGAAGCGAGGCACACCCAGCAATGAATTCGATCTACGACGAACTTCGCGCAGCGATCTACAGCGTCTGGAACCGGCGCTGGCTGGCGCTTGGCGTCGCCTGGGCAGTTTGCCTGCTCGGCTGGCTGGTGGTGGCGATGGTGCCCAACAGCTACCAGTCGCGCGCGCGCATTTTCGTCCAGCTTGACGATGCGCTCGCCGAGCAGATCGGCATCGGCTTGCAGGACCGCCGCCGCAACATCGACCGGGTGCAGCAGACGCTGACCAGCGCGGTTAACCTCGAGAAGGTCGTGCGCTCGACCAAGCTGGGCGATGACGTTAAGACCCCCAAGGACATGGAATCAGCCGTGCTGGGGCTGGTCAAGAAGATCAAGGTGGTCAGCCAGCAGGACAACCTGTTCGAGATCACCGCGAGCGCGAGCGAAGGTTCGCTGTCCGAAGCCCAGAACGCCAAGCTCGCGCAGGATATCGCGCAGAAGATGATCGACATCTTCCGCGAGGAAAACATGGCCGGCGGACGCGGCGAGATGACCGAGACGCTGCAATTCATGAACCAGCAGCTCGCCGATCGCCAGAAAGAGCTGGAAGCCGCCGAAGCGCGCCGCTCCGCCTTTGAGGCACAGCACCCTGAAATGGTCCAGGGCGGCGCCGGAGCCCTGCAGCGGCTTGAAGCGTCGCGTGCCGAACTGCGCGGCATCGAAGGTGATATGGCGGCAGCCCAGGCAGCACTCGCGGCGATCAACGGCCAGCTGGCCGGCACGCCGCAGACGATTGCCGTCAGTGGTCCGGCTGGCGGTGCGCGCGGCGCACTGGCTCAGGCCACCGCCGAGCTGTCCGGAATGCGCGCGCGCGGACTGACTGATAACCACCCCGATGTCATCTCGATGAAGAACCAGGTCGCCTCGCTGAGGATCCAGGCCCAGGGTGAAGGCGTCAATGCCGGCGGCATGCCGAATCCGGCCTACTCCTCGCTCGAATCGATCAAGGCCGAGCGGCAGGCCAACGTCCAGTCGCTCACCGTGCGCCGTGCTGCGTTGCAGAGCGAAATCGCCGGGCTGATGTCCAACCAGCTCGGCAATCCGCAACTCGCCGCCGAAGCCCAGCGCATCAGCCGCGACTACGATGTGCTCAAGACGCAGTATGACAAATTGCTGCAGGACCGTGAACAGCTGCGGCTGCGCGGCCAGGTCGAAACTGAGCGCAATTCAGTGAAATTCCAGGTGGTCGACCCGCCGACCACGCCGCGCGCACCGTTCGCGCCAAACCGCCCGCTGCTGTTGTTTGGCGTGCTGATTGTCGGGCTTGGTGCCGGTGCGGCTGCGGCGTTCGCGGTCGGCCAGCTGCGGGCGACGTTCTCGACCAGCAGCCGGCTGGAGAGCGCGATCGGCCTGCCAGTGCTCGGCACGATCACCGAAGTGCTCAACGAGGCCAGCCGCGAGCTGCGCCGCCGCCGCCAACGCCAGTTCATCGCCGGAGCTGGCGCGCTGGTCGGGATTTTCGCTCTGCTGCTGGTCGTCGAGATGATCCAGGTCGGCATGGTGGCGTGAGGGAAACAGTGATGACCGAACACAGAAAAATCCCGCTCACGCCTGAAACTTCCGCCGATGGCGGCAAGGGCGCAAATTCGTCGATCGAACGCGCGGTCGAGACCTTCGACCTGCGGCATTTCCTGCCGCCGGCGGTGCCCGAAGTGCTGCCCGCCGTTGCGCCGCGCTTGGCCAACCGGGCTCGCCGTATGCCGATGGGCGATCTGGGCGCAGATATCTCGGGCATCACAGCTTCACCGGCCCCGGTCGGCCAAAAGTCTGCCGCTGCCCCGGATGTGGTCGAGGCCTCGTCCGAACTGGTCACTCTTCCTGCGCGCAAATCGCGGCCTAAACCCCTGGTCTTTAGCGGCACGCATCACCCGATCGACCGCAAGCTTCTGCGCGATCAGGGCATGATCGTGCCCGAAGGCTCTGTCACCGGGCTGCTCGAGGAGTTTCGCATCGTCAAGCGGCAGGTGCTGCTGATGGCGGCGCAGCTGCGCGAGGAGGATGCCGAGGATCCGAAAACCCAGCGCGTGCTGGTCTGCTCGCCGCTGCCGGGCGAGGGCAAGACTTATTGCTCGGTCAATCTGGCGCTCTCGATGGCCGCCGAAAAGGAGGCCGAAGTGTTGCTGGTCGATGCCGACTTCGCCAAGCCTTCGGTGCTCAGCACGCTGGGTCTGCCCGGCGGGCCGGGGCTGATGGATGCGCTGGTCGATCCCTCGCTCGATGTCGCCGACCTCGTGCTGGGCACTGACGTGCCGGGGCTGTGGGTGCTGCCTGCGGGCAATGCGACCAATTCGGACAGCGAATACCTTAATTCAGCGCGCACCGCCGAAGTGCTGGGCCGCCTCACCCAGGGCGCGCCGCACCGCATGGTGATCTTCGATTCGCCGCCTGCTCTGGCCGCATCGCCTGCGGCAGAGCTGGCGCAATATGTCGGCCAGGCAGTGGTCGTCGCGCGCGCCGATTCCACTGCGCAAGGCGCGCTGGAAGACGCGATCTCGCTGCTCGCCGCCTGCCCCAACATTCAGCTGCTGCTCAATGCAGCCAACTTCAGCCCGAGCGGACGCCGCTTCGGCACTTACTACGGTTACAAGGGATGAACAGCATGACGCACACTCCCAAAGTCTCTAGTGGCAAACTGGCTGCGGCCTTCGCAGTGCTCGCTTTCGGCCTCGCGCCCTTGGCTGCTGCGGCGCAGACGATGGACTATGGCGATCCTTCCGGCGGCGGCGAAAGCGCCGGTGCGGCGGATGGTCGCGGCACATCCGGCAGCCGCGGCGAGCGCCCCCGGGGCGGCCGCAGTGGCAGCCATATCTCGCCCTATATCGAAGCGCAGCAGGTCGTCTCGGCCCAGCTTTCGCCGGGCAGCGACGTGCTGACCTACAGCCAGGTCGCCGCCGGGGTCGATGCCACGGTCACCGGGCGCAACAGCGCCGCCTCGCTCTCGCTGCGCTATGAACGGCGGATCGGCTGGGGCGATGCCGGCAGCGGCGATACCATCAGCGGCATCGCGCGCGGCTATCTGTCGATCGTGCCGCAGACGCTGCGGCTCGACGCCGGCGTGCTGGCTGCACGCACCCGCGTGGAGCAGAGCGGCGCCGCCGTGCTGGGCCCGGTCGGCGACAGCGATGCCAATTCGAAGGTCTATTCGGTCTATGCCGGACCGACGCTGACCACGCGGATGGGCGATGCCAATGTCAGCGCGCATTATCGCATCGGCTATACCAAGGTCGACAGCTCCGACGCGCTCTCCAATGCGCCCGGCCAGCCGGTGTTCGACATCTTCGACGAGAGCGTTGCCCACGACGCCGGGATCCACATCGCGACCAAGGCGGGCACGGTGCTGCCGGTCGGCATTGGTGCGGGCGCGGGCTACTACCGCGAAGACATATCCAATCTCGACCAGCGAGTGGAAGACATGCACGCCCGGCTCGACCTGACGCTGCCGGTCTCGCCGACTTTCGCGGTGATGGCGGGCGTCGGCTATGAAGACGTTACCATTTCGGCGCGCGATGCGCTGCGTGACGGCGCGGGGGTTCCCGTCGTCAGCGGCGGCCGCTTCGTCACCGACAAAAGCACCCCGCGCACCATTGCCTACAAGGCCGACGGGCTGATCTGGGATGCGGGCGTGATGTGGCGGCCCAGCCGCCGCACCCAGCTGGAGGCGCATGTCGGTCGCCGCTATGGCACGACGAGTTACTACGGCACGTTCTCCTATGCGCCCAATGATCGCAGTTCGCTGAACGTGCGGGTCTACGACAACGTCGCAGGCTTCGGCGGCCAGGTGAACAGAGCGCTTGCCGCGCTGCCGGCGGAATTCAGCGTCAACCGCAATCCGCTCTCGGGCGATGTCTCGGGCTGCGTTGCCGCAGTGGAGGCGGGCAATTGCCTCAACGGCGCACTCGGCTCGGTACGCTCGGCGACATTCCGCGCACGCGGCATCGGCGCAAGCTACAACCTCGACCTCGGACGCATCTCCGCCGGGATCGGCGCGGGCTACGACCGCCGCAAGTTCATCGCCGCGCCGGGCACGGTGCTGGCCGCTGCCAACGGCGTGATCGACGAGAACATCTGGCTTGCCGCCTATCTCAACGGCCGGATCGACCGCAATTCGCGCTATGCAGTCAATCTCTATGCCAACTGGTTCCAAAGCGGAGCGACCTTGGATGGCAACGCGACTGCTTTGGGCGCAAGCCTCGCCTATTACCGCAACCTGACCGATCGCCTCACCGCGACGGCGGCGCTGGGTATCGACGGGATCAGCCGCAGCGAACCGCTGGAAGACCAGTGGGCGGCTTCGGCGCTCGTTGGCCTGCGCTACAACTTCTAAGCCTGACGGAGGCATACCATGTTTGATGATTTTTACGGGCTCAAAGGGCGTCCTTTCCAGCTTACTCCCGATCCGGCCTTCTATTTCGAGAGCCTGACGCACCGCAAGGCGCTGTCCTATCTGGGCTATGGCCTGGCGCAGGGCGAGGGCTTCGTGGTCATCACCGGCGAGGTTGGCTCGGGCAAATCGACCCTGGTTGCGCACCTGATGTCGACCATCGATCCGGCGCGGCTGACGGCGGCGCAAGTCGTCACCAGCAAGCTCGACGGCGAAGAACTGGTCCATGTCGTCGCGCAGTCGTTCGGCCTGCTCATCGATGGCCACGACAAGGCGACCGCGCTGGGCGCGATCGAGAGCTTCCTCCACGAGGAAGCCCGCGCCGGCCGCCGCTGCTTGCTGATCGTCGACGAATCGCAGAACCTGACCATCGGCGCACTCGAAGAGCTGCGGATGCTGTCGAACTTCCAGCTTGGCTCGCATCCGCTGCTGCAGACGCTGCTGCTCGGCCAGCCGGAATTCCGCGAGACGCTGCACGAACACCCCCAGCTCGAGCAACTGCGCCAGCGCGTGATCGCGGCGCACCACCTTGAGGCGATGGAATCGACCGAGGTTCAGCCCTATATCGAACACCGCATGAAATGCGTCGGCTGGGAAGGCAATCCCGCCTTCGATCAGCGCGTGTTCGCTGAAATCTACACCGCTTCGGGCGGTGTGCCGCGCCGGATCAACCAGATCGCCAACCGGCTGCTGCTGCTTGGCGCGGTTGACCAGCGCACGCGGATCGACGCGGCGATGCTCGGCCAGGTGCTTTCCGAGCTGACCGAGGACGGCACGCTCTCGCTCCACCGCAAGAACCAGCCGGCCCCGGCCGCCGCAGCCCCGGCGCCTGCCGCAGCGCATGTTGTTCCGCAGCCAGCCGAAATGGTCATGTCTGGCGGCAGAAGCGATCTTGCCGAAGTCGCTGCGCTCGCCCAGATCGAAGGCGCGCTGGCGCAGCGGGACGCGCAGATCAACGAATTGCAGCAGGCCGTGCTCGAACTCGCCAATGCCGGCGATGCCGCGCAAGCCCTGCACCAGCCCGCCGCCCACGTTGATACAGCCGACATGGCGGAAATCGCCGAACGGCTGGCGACGCTGGAAGGGCGTATGTTCGAGCAGGACCGCACTATCCGCCATACACTGACCATGCTGATCGAGTGGATCGAGGCCGGCGAAAGCCAGCGCGTCGCCGCCTGATTGCCCAGCGGAGCCTGGCCCCCGTGAATTCCAAGCTGCCTGCCAACGGCATTTCCGTCGATGTCGAAGACTGGTTCCAGGTCGGCGCCTTCGAATCGGTGATCGACCGCAGCGACTGGGGCGGGCTGGCTGACCGCATTGAGGATAACTGCGCGCGGATCCTCGATCTCTTCGCCGAGGCCGAGGTCCAGGCGACGTTTTTCACGCTCGGCTGGGTGGCGCAGCGCCATCCCGCCTTGATGCAGCGTATCGTTGCGGGCGGCCATGAAGTGGCGAGTCACGGCTGGGATCACCAGCGCGTGTTTCGTATGGACCGGGTGAGCTTTGCCGAAGACATCACGCGCAGCCGCAAGGCGATCGAGGATGCCGCCGGGGTTGCCATAAGCGGATACCGTGCGCCCAGCTTCTCGATCGACCAGCGCACGCCCTGGGCCTACATGGTGCTCGCCGAGCAAGGCTTCACCTATAGTTCCAGCGTCGCGCCGATTGCCCACGATCATTATGGCTGGCGCGAGGCGCCGCGCTTTGCCTTCAAGCCGCTGCCGTGGTCGGATCTGATCGAAATTCCGGTTACCACGGCGATGTTCGCCGGAAAGCGGCTGGCAGCGGGGGGAGGGGGTTTCTTCCGCGTGTTGCCTTATGGCTTTTCGCGCTGGGCGATCCGTCAGGTCAATCAGCGCGACGGCCGCCCTGCGGTGTTCTATTTCCACCCGTGGGAGATCGACCCCGAGCAGCCCCGGGTTAACAGCGCACCGCTGAAATCGCGGCTGCGCCACTATACCAATCTTGATGGCATGGCGGGCAAGCTGCGCCAGCTGGTGCTCGATTTCCGCTGGGGCCGGATGGATGTGCTCGCCGCACGCGAATTGTCACTCGCCGGGCCACTTGCCGGGCCGCTCGCGGCATGAACGCGCCTTTCATCCAGACACGCGGCGACTTGCGATTGGCTGATCTGCGAGAGCCCGATGAGTGCGCGCGGATCGAGGCCTGGCTGCGCGAGCAGCCGCAGGCGACCCCATTCCATCGCCCCGCCTGGCTGAAGGCCGTGGCGCAAGGCACGGGCAACGATGCCATGGCGCTACTGGCCGAACGGCACGGCGCGATGACCGGCTATCTGCCGCTGAACGCGATCCACTCGCCGATTTTCGGCCGCTTGTTGGCCTCGAGCGGCTTTGCCGTCGGCGGTGGGCTGATTGCAGGCAGCAAGATGGATGCCGACCGGCTGTTTGCGGCGGCCGAGGAACTGGCTGGTCGGCTGTCGATCCCGGCCATCGAACTGCGCGGCGGCGAGCTGCCGCAGGGCCGTGTCGGCTGGGCGATCCGCAGCGAAAGCCATTGCGGCTTCATTGCCCCGCTGGCCTCTGATGACGAAGCACAACTGCTGAGCATTCCGCGCAAGCAGCGTGCTGAAGTTCGCAAAGGACTTGAGCAGGACCTGACTATCACCATCGGCACCAGCGAGGCTGATCGCGCCGCGCACTATGCGGTCTATGCCGAGAGCGTGCGCAACCTGGGCACGCCGGTGTTCCCGCGCGGTCTGTTCGATGCGGTGCTGGATCATTTCGGCGAGGATGCCGATATCCTGACCGTCTCCCACGCCGGAGCGCCGGTCGCCAGCGTGTTGTCGCTCTATCACCACGGCGCAGTGATGCCCTATTGGGGCGGCGGCGTCTGGGCAGCGCGGCGGCTGCGCGCCAATGACCGGATGTATTTCGAGCTGATGCTGCATGCGCGCGGCAAGCTCTGCACCCATTTCGACTTCGGCCGCTCGAAGACCGGCAGCGGTGCCCATGACTTCAAGCGTAACTGGGGCTTTGAGGCCGAACCACTTGATTATGCTTGCTGGACTGCCGACGGCGCGGTGCCGCGCGATGCCGATCCGACCAGCGCAAAACATGCCTTGCAGATCGCGCTGTGGCGCAAGCTGCCGCTGGCGCTGGCGGGCCGCATTGGCCCCCTGATCGCGCAGGGGCTCGGCTGATGAGCGAAATCCTGTTCCTCTCCCACCGCATCCCGTTTCCGCCTGATCGCGGCGACAAGATCCGCTCGCACCACGTGGTCAAGCGCCTCGCGCGTATCGCGCCGGTGCATATCGCCACTTTCGCCGACGATGATTCCGACATGGGCGAGGAGGTCGAACTGGCGGCACTGGCGCGGAGCTACAAGCTGGTGCGCCGTTCCAAGCCGCTGGTGCTGGCCGGGATACAGGCGCTGAGCACCCGCCGCCCGGTGAGCCTGACAGCGTTCCACGATGCGCAGCTCGCCGCCTATGTCGAACAGGTGCTGGCGCAGCATCCGATCTCGACGATCTACGTCTTTTCCGGCCAGATGGGCCAGTATCTGCCGGAGAGCTATGCCGGGCGGGTGGTGATCGATTTCGTCGACGTCGATTCGGCCAAATTCGAAGCCTATGCCGCCAAGGCCGGCGGCGTGATCCGCTGGATCGACGCGCGCGAGGCGCGGCTGTTGCGCGCGGAAGAGGCCCGGCTGGCCGCTCGCGCCGACGTCAGCCTGCTGATTTCCGCAGAAGAGGCCGAGCTGTTCCGCTCGCGCCTGGCGCCGGCCGAGCTGGCGCGGGCCGATGTTCGCGTGCTGGCCAACGGCATCGACAGCGTCTGGTTCGATCCGGCTCAGGTCGAGGCCGAACCGGGTCTTGGCGCTTTTGCCTATCCCCGGCTGATCTTCACTGGCCAGATGGACTATCGCCCGAATATCGATGCAGCGATCCGCGTGGCAGACTCGATTTTGCCGGTGATCCGCCAGAAATTTCCCGATGCCAGCTTCCACATCGTCGGCCGCCGGCCCGCTGCCGAACTGGAGGAACGGCACGGGGTCGATGGCGTGCACGTCTGGGGCCGGGTGCCCGATATGCGCACCTGGCTCAAGGCTTCGGACCTTGCCATCGTGCCGTTGACCATCGCGCGCGGGGTGCAGAACAAAGTGCTTGAGGCGATGGCAATGGTCCTGCCCGTCGTGCTGACGCCTGGCGCTGCGACCGGAATCGGCGGCGTCCACGGTCAGCAGCTCGCTATCGCCAGCAGCGACGAAGAGCTGGCCGCCGCCGCCATCAACCTGCTCAGCGATGCCCGTCACGGCCGGATAATGGGGCTTGCCGCGCGGCGCTTCGTTTGCGAGGAAATGAGCTGGCAGGCCGCGCTCGCGCCGCTGGCCGAGATCATGGGATGGGCCACTCGGGCCGCGCGCCATGCCGCCTGATGGGCTGGTCCGCCGGATCGTCCTGCCTGCTTCGCTGACCCCGCCGCCGCTCGCCTGGCAGCGCCCGCTGGCGCAGCTCGGCGCGGTCTGGTGTGCGCTGATCGCGCTGCTTCATGCTGACTGGGCCGACATGTTCGCCCAGTGGTGGGACATTTCAACCTACAACCACATCCTGCTGGTCCCGCCAATCATCGCCTGGCTGGTGCAACAGCGCGCCGGCGGCCTGGCGCGGTTGTCGCCTTTGCCGTGGTGGCCGGGGCTGGTGCTGTTTGCGGCCGCCGCCGCCGTTTGGCTGCTGGGCAGTTTCGCGGGACTCGCCATCCTGCGCCAGATCGGCGCAGTCTCGCTGCTGGTCGCCGCCGTGCCTGCGCTGTGGGGGCCGCGAGTGTCCGCCGGGCTGATCTTCCCGCTGGGCTATATGCTGTTCCTGGTGCCTTTCGGCGAGGAACTGGTGCCGCCAATGCAGATGGTGACCGCGGCGATGACCGTGGGTCTGGTGCACCTCAGCCAGATTTCCGCGAGCATCGACGGCGTGTTCATCGATACGCCCGCCGGGCTGTTCGAAGTCGCCGAGGCCTGTTCGGGGGTCAAATTCCTCATCGCCATGCTCGCTTTCGCGGTGCTGACGGCGCACGTTTGCTTCCGCGACTGGCGGCGGCGGACGGCGTTCCTCGCTTTCGCGCTCACCGTGCCGATTGTCGCCAACGGTGCGCGCGCCTGGGCGACGATCTTTGCCGCGCAATATGTCGGGATCGAGCGCGCTGCTGGCATTGACCACATTGTCTATGGCTGGGTGTTTTTCGGCGTCGTCATCGCGGCGACGCTGGTCGCCAGCTGGCGTTTCTTCGACCGCCCGCCCGGCGATCCGCTGATCGATCCGGACGCGCTGCTCGCCTCGCCGTTGCTCGGCCGGTTGGAGAAGTGGCGCACTGATGCGCTGCGCATGGCCGTGGGCCTTGCCGCGATTGTCGCGCTCATGCTCGCCTGGTCGGGCGCTGCCGAGCGGCTGTCCGCGCCGCTGCCAAGGCAGATCTTTCTGCCGCAAGTCAAAGGCTGGGCCCGTGCTGATTATGCCCCGCGCGCCTGGTGGGAACCGCGCGCCGGCGGGGCGGATCACCGCCTGCTGGGCAGCTATGCCGATGCGCGGGGGCGGCGGGTCGATGTGTTCATCGCGCTCTATGGCTCGCAAACCAAAGGCAAGCGCGCCACTGGCTTTGGCGAAGGCGCGCTGCGTGCGGACAGCGGCTGGGCCTGGCTCAAGCCGGGGCCGGCCATGGTGCAGGGCAAAGCCGATTGGCTGCTTGGTCCGGGCCGGACAGAACGCCTTGCGCTCACCGCCTACCGCACCGGCGATTTGCTGACCGGCAGTGCGCCGCGCCTGGCGCTTGCCAACATGGCCGATCGCGCGGCTCTGCGCACCCGGCCAACTGCGATGTTGATCCTGTCCGCCGAAAGTTCGCCGGGCAAACCGGCCGATGAAGCCATTGCAGCGTTCCGGCAATCCACCGGACCGCTGAGCAGCTGGGTGGACCGCATCACCCAATCCCGTTAGGCATCCCAGTTCCATGTGCGGAATTGCAGGCATTTTTCATCTCACCACGCCCAAGCCGGTCGATCCGGCGCGGGTCGAGCGCATGTGCGATGCGATCTCCCACCGGGGGCCTGATGGCTATGGGGTGTGGACCGCGCCGGGGATCGGACTTGGCCACCGCCGTCTGTCGATCATCGATCTGGCCGGTTCGCCCCAACCAATGGCATCGAGCGATGGCCGCGCGATGCTGGTGTTTAACGGCGAGATCTATAACTACCGCGAACTGCGCGCCGAATTGCGGGCGCTGGGCGCGGCGTTCCACACCGATGGCGACAGCGAGGTGATCCTCGCCGCCTGGCAGCGCTGGGGTCCCGATTGTCTTGAACGCCTGCACGGCATGTTTGCTTTCGCGATCTATGACCTGGAGCAGCGCAGCCTGTTTCTGGCGCGCGACCGGCTTGGCGTGAAGCCGCTGTTCCATGCCCGGTTGAGCGATGGCAGCCTGATCTTCGGGTCTGAGCTCAAGGCGCTTACGGCGCATCCGCTGCTGCGCCGCGAGGTCGATCCGCTGGCGGTCGAAGACTATCTCGCCTGGGGCTATGTGCCCGATACGCGCGCGATGCTCAAAGGCGTCGAGAAGCTGCCGGCGGGACATTTCCTGTGGCTGCAACGCGATGCGCCGATGCCTGCCCCCCGCCGCTGGTGGGATGTCTCGTTTGCCGAGCGGCACAAGGGCAAACCGGCCGATCTTGAGGCGGAGCTGCTGCATGTGCTGCGCGATGCCGTGACCTCTCGCATGGTAGCCGATGTGCCGCTGGGCGCGTTCCTGTCGGGCGGTGTCGACAGCTCCAGCGTGGTCGCCTTGATGGCGGAGGCAAGCGCCAGTCCGGTCAAGACCTGTTCGATCGGCTTCGACGAGGCGGCGCTCGACGAGAGCACTTATGCCAGTGCGGTCGCCCAGCGTTTCCATACCGACCACCGCAGCCGCATGGTCGGCTCGGGCGACTTCGAGCAGATCGATCACCTCGCCTGGATGTTCGACGAGCCCTTCGCCGATGCCTCGGCACTGCCGACCTGGCGGGTGTGCCAACTGGCGCGCGAGAACGTGACGGTCGCCCTCTCCGGCGACGGGGCGGATGAGGCGCTGGCGGGCTATCGCCGGCATGTCTTTCTGCATAACGAGGACCGGGTGAGGGGGATGCTCCCCGCCGCCTTGCGCCGGTCGGTGTTCGGCGCGCTGGGCGCGATCTATCCCAAGGCCGACTGGGCGCCGCAGAAGCTGCGCGCCAAGACCACGCTGCTGGCGCTCGCCGCGAGCAGCGAGGAGGCCTATGCCCATGCCCTGTCGGTCACCGGGCCGGACATGCGCGATGCGCTCTATACCGCCGATTTCAAGCGGCTGCGGGGCGACTACCGCGCGGAGCAGGCCTTGCTCGATGTCATGGCCCATGCCCCTGCGCGTTCGGGGCTCGACCGGGCACAATATGCCGATCTCAAGTTCTGGCTGCCGGGCGATATCCTGACCAAGGTCGATCGCACCAGCATGGCAGTGGGGCTCGAGGCGCGCGAGCCGTTGCTCGACCACCGGCTGATTGAATTCGCTGCGCGCCTGCCCGAGGCAATGCGGGTGCGCGGCGGGCAGGGCAAGTGGCTGCTCAAGCAGACCATGCGGCGCTACTTGCCTGATGATATCCTGTTTCGCCCGAAACAGGGCTTCGTCACGCCAATCGCACAGTGGCTGCGCGGGCCTTTGGCGGGCGCGGCGCGCGATATTGCGCGAAGTTCCGCGATTGCCCGCCTGGGCTGGTTTGATCTGGCGCGAATAGACGAGATTGCTCAAGCCCACATTGCCGGAAAGCGCGACAGCTCGCGGCTGTTGTGGCAAATGATGATGCTCGACAAGTCGCTGATCAGACTCGGAATATCAGGCTGATACAGTTGCCGCCAGGTCAGGTGTTAAGACATGACCCGTGCATCCGTCCGACAATGGCACTGGTTCCGGCGGACCACGGCAATTTACCGCGCGATCGTTGCAATTTGGCCGCCGCCTGAATCCTTTCATCGCATAAGGTGGAAATATCCTTTGCCAAAGGTGAAGTTGCTGGCCTAGATTCTTGCAGAGCCAAAGGAAATTGCCGATCAGACACCTTGGCGGGTTGCACAAACAGGGGGTTTTTCTATGGATCGGCATTTGCACGATCTGGAACGGGACAATGCAGATGGATACTCGGGCGATAGCCCGGCGATACCGCTGGTTGGGCCTGAAGATATGCTGCTGACACAATCGGCGCAGCGGCTCGCTTTGCCTGAGCGGCTGTTTGCCTTGGGTGAGCTCGACGTGCTCTACGATTGCGATCATCGCGCCTTGTGGACCTTCATGCGCCCCAAGGGTCGCCCCAGCTTCACCCCGCCAATGCTTGCCGATTTCGAGGCCTGGCAGGGCCTGATTGCGCAGGCCTTCGGTCCCGGCCGGGCGGCGCTCGATTACCTCATTCTGGGCAGCCGTGCGTCTGGTGTGTTCTGCTTCGGGGGCGATCTGGAGCTGTTTTCCCGGATGATCCGCGCCGGCGACCGCGATGGCCTGGTCGGCTATGGCCGGCGCTGTGTGGAAATCCTTGATCGCAATATCCGCGCGCTCGACCTGCCGATGCTCACGGTCGGGCTGGTGCAGGGCAAGGCACTGGGTGGCGGGTTCGAGGCGCTGTTGTCGTTCGATTTCATCATTGCCGAACGCGGTTCGGGCTTTGGCCTGCCCGAAGTCATGTTCGGGCTGTTCCCGGGCATGGGCGCGCATCCGCTGCTCTCGCGCAAGCTGGGCACGGCGATGGCTGACCGCATCATCCTCTCGGGCGAGACATATTCGGCCGAGCAAATGTATGAGCTGGGCATCGTCCACGCGCTGGCTAAGCCGGGCGAAGGCGTTGCCGCGGCCCGCGATTTCATGGAGAAATCGGGCCGTCGCCATTCGGGCCTCGTCGCAGCACGCAAGGCAATGCGCATCAGCGCGCCGGTACCGCTAGAAGAATTCTACGCCATCGTCGATCTGTGGGCCGATGCGGCGCTCGGCCTGGGCGAGAAAGACCTCAAGCTGATGCTGCGGCTGGTTTCAGCACAGAACCGGCTGGCCATGACGGGTTGAGCCGGAGCCTGATGCGGAAAATTTGACACAAATCATACGAAGTCCCGCTCAGCCTGAGCGGGTCTGATTTAGGTTTGGCGTAAAGCGCCCTATAGCAGTTTGCAGAAAATCAGAATCATTCGTCATTGCGAGCGCAGCGAAGCAATGACGAAGAAGTGGTGCAGAATAGAAGCACAACGCCCTAAACCGTGTCGACCATCACAATTTCCGCGTCGTCCAGCGCCTCAACCGTGATCGCCACCTCGCCGGTGATCGCCACGCCATCGCGCGCCTGGGCTTCCACGCCATTGACCAGCAAGCGGCCAGTCGCTGCCACCAGATAGCAGTGCCGCGCTGGATCGGCGGCGTATTCCAGTCTGCCGCCGGCGGCGAGCTGAGCGGCGAGCACCCGGGAGTCGGCGCGCAGGGGCAGCGCCCCGTCACCATCCGGATCCCCGCTGGCGACGATCTCCCAGCGACCGGCGCGTTCCCCGCGCGGAAATGTGCGCTGGCCCCAGCCGGGCGCTTCGCCCTTGCGGCTCGGCAGGATCCAGATCTGGAACAGGGTTGTCGCCACGTCCTCGCGGTTGTGTTCGGAATGGACGATGCCGGTGCCCGCGCTCATCACCTGGACGTCGCCCGCAGCGGTGCGGCCTTCGTTGCCCAGGCTGTCGCGGTGGCTGATCGCGCCGGTGCGCACGAATGTGACGATTTCCATGTCATTGTGCGGATGGGGGTCAAACCCGGTGTGCGGGGCGATGGTGTCATCGTTCCACACCCGCACCGCGCCCCAGGTCATGCGGGCAGGGTCGCGGTAGTCTGCGAAGCTGAAATGGTGGCGGGCATCGAGCCAACCGTGGTCGGCATGGCCGAGGCTGGCGAAAGGTCTGATTTCGATCATTTTGGCAATCCACATCAGCGGGGTGTTATCGCTGGAATAGCTCAGAGATGGTGCGGCATTCTGACGATTCAAGCCTCGCCATGGCCTTCCGCCAAATAGTCGTCGCTCTGCATTTCCTTGAGCCGGCTGATCGTGCGTTCGAACTCGAAGCGCCCGTCTCCCGCCTCGTAAAGCTCTTCCGGTTCGGCATTGGCGGTGGCGAACAGCTTGACCTTGTTCTCGTAGAGCGCGTCGATCAGCGTGACGAAGCGCGCGGCTTCGTTGCGGTTGTCCGGCCCCATTCGGGGCACGCCGACAAGGATCACAGTGTGGAATGTCTGGGCAATTGCCAGATAGTCCGCCGCGCCGCGCGCTTCGCCGCACAGTTTCTTGAAGCTGAACACCGCGACGCCCTTCAGGCATTTGGGAACATGCAGCTTGCGCGCGCCCTCACTGTGCTTGGCGCCCAGATCAAGCTCGGCCGAGGGGACGTGCTCATAGTCCTCGGGCGAATAGTCGGTGAGCCGGAAGAAGGCCTCGCGCACTTGCGCAGTGGCTTCTTCGCCCCAGGGGACATGCCAGGTATCGAGGCCGGCAAGCCGCTGGAGCCGGTAGTCGACCGGGCCATTGAGCGGCAGCACGTCAAGCTCGCTTTCGATCATCGCGATGAACGGCAGGAAGTGCTCGCGGTTGAGCCCGTCCTTGTAGAGCGCGCCAGGCGCGCGGTTGCTGGTGGTGACCACGGTCACGCCTTCATCGCGGATCAGCGCCGTGAACAGCCGGCTCATGATCATCGCATCGGCTGAATTGTTCACCACCATCTCGTCGAACGCGAGACAGCGGACATGGGCGGCAATCGCGGTCGCAACCGGCGGAATCGGATCGCCTTCTTCCTTCTCGCGCTCCTTGCGCAGCCGCGCGTGGACTTCGAGCATGAAGGCGTGGAAGTGAACCCGGCGCTTTTCGGTGATCTTCAGGCTGTCATGGAACAGGTCCATCAGCATCGACTTGCCGCGCCCGACGCCGCCCCACAGATAGACCCCGCGCGGGTTCGCGCACTTCCTGGCGAACAGTTTGCCAAGCAGGCCGGTCTTGCCACTGGTGCCTTCCAACTCGCGCTGCAGCTGCTCGAGCCGCTCGGCGGCGGCGGCCTGTTCGGGGTCAAGCCTGAGCTCGCCTGAGGCAACTAGCGCTTCATAGCGGGAAATCAGGCCGGTCATGGCTGCGAAGGCTTGCGCACGGTGCCGGTGAACGATGCGACAAGATCATCGCCCTGAACCACCAGTCCGCGCAGGAAAGCGAGGCGGCCGGTTTCGCGCAGCAGCTCGACCACCGCATCGAGCGGGCTGGAGGCATTGCCCGCGCCGATGAATTGCACCGTCAGGTCCAGCGTCACCGCGCGCCCGGCGTCGAGCCCGCGCAGCACATACATGGCGGCGAACAGCGAGATATCCGCCAGGGCAAGGGTGATCGCGCCGTGGACATTGCCGGCCGCATTGATGTGCAGCGGGACTTGCGGAACGATGCGCAGGCGCGCGCTCATGTCGCTTTCCGCGCGCAGCAGCTGCTTGCCCAGCACAGCCTCGTTGAAGCACGCCGGATTGGCAATCTGCCAGCGCAGCCAGCCCGGATTGTCCGGGTCCGGCGTGCACATGAAATTGGTCAGCTGCGGGGCATCGGCCATGGCCGGGCCTTCCGGCTCAGACGTGCCGTTCCGCCTGCATCTTCTTGATCTCGGCAATCGCGCGGGCCGGCGACAGCCCCTTGGGGCAGACATTGGCGCAGTTCATGATCGTGTGGCAGCGATAAAGGCGGAAGGGGTCTTCCAGCTCATCCAGCCGCTCGCCGGTCATCTCGTCGCGGCTGTCGGCCAGCCAGCGATAGGCCTGGAGCAGGATCGCGGGGCCAAGGAACTTGTCCGAATTCCACCAGTAGCTGGGGCACGAGGTTGAGCAGCAGGCGCACAGGATGCACTCATAGAGCCCGTCGAGTTTCTCGCGCTGTTCGGGCGACTGGAGGCGTTCCTTGCCAGAAGGCGTCGTGGAAACGGTCTGGAGCCACGGCTTGATCGAGGCATATTGCGCATAAAAGTGCGTGAAATCGGGGACGAGGTCCTTGATAACTTCCATGTGCGGCAGCGGCGTGATGCGCACATCGCCCTTGAGGTCATCGATGGCGGTGGTGCAGGCCAGGGCATTACGCCCGTTGATGTTCATCGAGCACGAGCCGCAAATGCCCTCGCGGCACGAACGGCGGAAAGTCAGGCTGGGATCGGCTTCGGACTTGATCTTGATCAGCGCGTCGAGAACCATCGGGCCAGTTGCATCGAGATCGAGCTCATAGGTGTCATAGCGCGGGTTTTCGCCGCTGTCAGGATCATAGCGATAGATCGTAAACTGCTTCGGCCGGACCGCGCCTTCAGATTTGAACTGGCGGCCCTTGCCGTTGATCTTGCTGTTCGCGGGGAGAGTGAAGGTCGCCATAATGCCCTGTCCGTCGGTGTGCGATTTAGCTTTCCCTCTAGCGATATCGCCGCAGGGGGCAAGCGCGACTTAGGGACAGGGGGTGCGTGTTTCGATTTTTTCACCTGCGGACTTGCATCCCATGAATGTGGGGGTCGCGGGGCGGGGCGGATTGTGTGAAGCTGCCGCTTCACCAAAGGGGCGGGCAATGTGCTGGTCAATGCCGGCTGGCTGGACAGCGAGCGTGTGTTCGAAAGCCGCATCCTCCACCGCGTTATGGCGACTGTGGCGGGTCGACCGCTTCATCTGGGACAGCAAGCAGTTCCGCCTGGCCGAGCAGCGGGTGATGCCCGAATGCCGGGGCAGCATGGCGCGCATCCGGGTGCGCCGAGTTGACTTGGCGGAGCGGTGAGGGATCGCTCGTGTGTCATTAATGCCGGGCGACCCTCGATCTTTACTGATGCCGCTTTCCAGTAAGCTGCGGGCGATCAGCTCTTGCAGTCGCCCGCGCGTTCGCTGGTGATCTTCATTTCGATGTTGGCCTTGCCGCCGGGCAGCTGGGGCTGGTTCAATTCGCCGCCCATGGTCATTTCGACCTTTTCCAGCGTGTAAGTGCCGTTCATTGCCATGGTGATCGCGCCCATGGCGCCGCTGGTGCAGACCAGCTTGCCGCTCATCGCGCCGCCGCCCTGCTTGAAATCTTCCATCTTGCATTCGCCTTGCTGCATCGAGCTAGAGAAATCGCGCACGCCCATCTTGGCTTGGGCCGCGCTCATGCAGACTTCGTTCGATTGCGACTTGCCGAGCATCACGCTGGCGCGCTGCGCGATCTCTGGCGGAGCGCCGGGAATGTCGAACTTGGTCATCTGCATGGTGTTCTTCCAGTTGCCCGGGGTGAGCTCGCCATCGGCCTTGCCGCAGGCTGACAGGAGGGCAAGGGCCGGCAGAAGTGCGATAGCGGGCTTCATGGAAATTTCCTTCGATAGGGTGGCCCCGGCAGAATGCCGGTTGTCCGCTGTTGGGGAAGGCATTTGGTAAGCGAGGATGGTCTTTAGGCAATCCCCTAAATGTGGCAGGCGCGCCGACCCGCGGCCGGGGGGTGCCATAAGTGTGGGATTGGCATCTGGCCGGGCCAGTGGCGATATGCGGCGTGATCTCGAATCGCCCCATGCCCGCCGCAGGAGCCAGACCCGATGCTTAGGCGATTCTGGCCACTGGCGCTGGCCTTGGCAGTGTTGCCCGGATGCGCGAGCGCGAATGCGCCGCCGCTGGCAGAGGCGGCCGCGATTCAGGGCAGCGCGATCCACACCGGTCAATGGGTTGCAGCTTGCAGCAACGAGCGCGTCTGCATCGCGATCGCGCCACTGCGCGATGACGCCGGGGACGACGAACGCGCGCACATTCAATTCATTTTCGGGGCCGAGATTGCAGATGCACAGTCGGTTGCAATTCTGCGCGGTGGCGAGGAAATTGAGGTATTCTCGCCACTCGCGGTGCACCTGTTGACCCAAGAGCTGCTGAAGCGCGGCGCGGCTGACCCGGTGCACAGGTCCGAGCAGGCCGTGCGCTATCATATCCCGCGCCAGGGCTTTGCCAAAGTCATGGACGTGTTCAGGCATTGGCGCGAGCTGCCTGCGCCGCAGCCTCGCAGCACCGCAACGGTGACCCCGATCCCGGCTCCGCTCATAGAAGATATCGGCGTCCCAGCGGCGCTCGCCGATGTCGCCAGGCGCTGCCCAGCTGGCCACATGGGCGAATCGCTGCAAGCCTGGAGCGGTTTTGGCGGTAAGCTGCTCTGGCGCGCCGGATGCGGCAGCGAAGGGCTCAACCCGGTCAGCTTCTGGTTCACCGCCGGGCCGCAAGGTGCACCGCCCGAGCCAGTCCAGTTCACTGACGGCGCCAGCGCGGTGACGCCCTACAACAGCTGGTTCGAGGAAAGTACAGGCTTCCTGCGCGTGACCCATTTTTTCGGCCAACATAGAGGCAATAGCCCTGACGATTGCGGCATCTACCGCGCCTATGGCTGGGGGGTGGACGGGATGGAACTGGTCGAGCGGCGGATCATGCCCGTGTGCGGCACCGGCATCGGCCCCAAGGGCTGGTTCATGACCTACCGCGCCGCCGTGTTCAATGCGCCGGACAGCGGGCCATGATCGCACGCCTGGCGATCGCGCTGCTTGCGCTGCTGTTCGGCGCGCAGGCGGCCTCGGCGGCAAGCTGGCCCAAGGGCAAGATGCCGGCCTACTTGCGTGAACTGGAAACGCCGCACAACGCCGGCGACTGGACGCTGCAATGCAACAGCTCGCGCATCTGCCGGATCATCGGCGTGGCCCGGGCGCGTCGCTCGGGCATGGGCGCGCGCGCGGTGGTGCTGATTGATCGCGGTGCCGCGAATGCCGCGCCGCTCCAGCTGCGGCTTGTCTTCATCGATTCGCTGGGCAGCCTCGGCATTCCGCCGCCGAACCATGGCTGGCGGCTCCACGCGCGCGGCTCGCTGGGCAGGCCGGAGCCCTTGCGGCTGGGGCTGGGCGGAGCCGATGCCGACGGGGCATATTCCGCCTCGCCGGAAGCCGCCGCGCGGATCATCGCCGCGTTGCAACGCTGGCCCGGCTCGGAAGTCCGCGACTCCGGGCGGCTCAATCTGCGGATGCCGCGCGGCGATCTTGGGCGGCTGCTGCGCCAGATGGAGCGGCTCCAGCATCCGCTGCGCCCGCGCCTCACTGCCGAAGAGGAATCGCTGTGGATGAAGGAATATCACTACGTGACGTTGCGCAGCCAGCATGTGGATTGGTCGATGCCCGACTATGTCCGGCTGTCGTGCGATATGCGGACTTATGTCAACAATCCGCAAGGCGGACGCGTCGGCCCGCGGCATCACGTGTGGACTGCCGATTGCCCCGAAGGGCACAAAATCTACTTGCAGGAAGACGGCAAGGAGCCGGTGATCTTCAATATCCGCGACAGCCAGGGCCTGGTGCATATGCACAGCTATGCCGGGCTGAATGCCCAGTCGCTGCTCGAGATCCAGCTCCCGAAACAGGGCAACGATGGCTGCGGCCGCCGGCTCAAGCTGGGCTTTACGGGTGCCGAGTTCGCGATGATCGAAGACCGCCGCTACGACCGCTGCCGCATGGTTCCATACGAATTCTGGCCGCTCGTCTGGAGACCCACCAGCTGGAAACAGGCCGACATACCCGAGGAAGCAACGAGGCCATGATCGGGCCGGGTAACCGGACCACGCCTGCGATCAGCGTCTGGCGCGAGTATGGTGCACCGCTGGGATTCTGCAAAACGGTGGTGGTTTGCCTCCACCGCCTGGGTCATTGAAAAAAAGGTGCCGGCTAGAGGATTCGAACCCATGGCCCCTTGATTGCAAACAGTTGCCGGTGCAGATTTTTGGATGGTATCCGTTTAGTCAAAGCATTGATATAACTATATATATTGTCCAGTCCTTCCCGACGCTATCCGACAGTATTTGACCACAAACGATACCCAAGGTATCAGCATGACAGGCCCGCTGAGAGGAATTAAGCGGCATGACTGGAAGCCTGAAAAGCGCGAGGCGCTGGATGCCTGGGCCAATGCTCGCTGATATCCGAATTGCCCACAGCCGTATCGCTGATGCGATAAGCTTGACGCCCTGCATCCAGAGCCACACACTTTCAGCAATAGTCGGCTGCGAACTGTTCTTCAAATTCGAGAACATGCAGTTCACCGCCTCGTTCAAGGAACGCGGTGCGCTGAACCGCTTGCTCACCATGTCAGATAAACAGCGCGCGGTGGGCGTGTGCGCCATGTCGGCCGGCAATCACGCGCAGGGCCTAGCCTATCACGCCCGCAGGCTTGGTGCACCTGCCACGATCTTCATGCCCATCGGGACGCCCTATACTAAAGTGGCGCGCACCCGATCCCACGATGCCCAAGTTGAACTGGTCGGGGCCAATCTGTCGGAGACGCTGGAGATAGCCCAGGAATGGGCGCGCACGTCGGGTCAGACATTTGTTCATCCCTATGATGATCTGGATGTCATCGCCGGACAGGGAACCATCGCACTTGAAATACTGGCCCAGATGACCGCGCCAGATATTGTTCTTGTGCCGATTGGCGGGGGCGGCTTGATCTCCGGCATCGCAACCGCAATCAAGGCATTATCGCCGAAGACGAAGGTGATCGGCGTCCAGTCGCGCGCCTACCCCTCGATGATCCAGGCCCTGGCCGGGAATGATTTGCCTTGTGCCGATGCGCTTACCATCGCCGAAGGGATCGCGGTCAAGACCGCAGGAAAGCTGACGCGCGAGATAGTTCGCGGCGCGGTCGATGATATCCTTTTGGTCGAAGAAGCATCGATCGAGCAGGCGATTGCGCTGCTTTTGGATATCGAAAAGACCGTGGTCGAAGGAGCAGGAGCGGCCGGCCTGGCCGCCATTCTTGAGCACCCCGAAATGTTCGCAGGTCGCCGTGTCGTCACCCCCTTATGCGGCGGCAATATTGATTTGCGGATCCTTTCATCGGTCGCCTTGCGGGCCCTGGTGCGTTCGGGGACGCTCTGCCGCCTCAAGGTTTCGGTGGGCGATCTCCCCGGCAGTCTCGCCAAACTGACAGCGATCATCGGCGCGCAAGGCGCCAATGTCATTGAAGTGAGCCACGACCGCCTCAGCCTGGCGCTCAATGCCAAGGCCACAGTGCTGCTGATGATGATCGAACTTGCCGATGCGAACAGCGGCGACAAGCTGATCGGTGCGCTTGCTGACGCCGGCTTTGCCGCAGAACTGAGCGTTCATGCGCCAAGTCCGCCATAGACCTGGCGCAACACCGCGAGTTCATCGAAGACGGTGACATCCTCGATGATCGCCCCGCTGCTCAGCCGGTAGTGCGACACCGCAGATAGCAGCAGCTCCCGGCCGGTCGGCGGACCCCAGATGCCGATGCCGCCATGCCGGCCCGCCAGCGCCCACCGCAGCGCAACGGCGACCTCCCTGCCAGGCAGGGGACGCGCCGCGATGTGTTCCAGCCGGAAGGATACGTCATGCAGTGCGCCCCTGATCTGCATCAGGCAACCGATCCAGTATCCGCGACCACAGCCCTTGCGATTGGCTGGCCAGCGAACCTCGCAAGCTGGTGAAAACGCGGAGGCGGCATCCCCGTAACGGTCGCTCCGCCAGGCGGCGGCGAGCATTGCTGCGGGCATTGCGGCGGGATGGTTCTCGGGAATTGCGACGTCAGCTTGCGCATGGGTTGCGGCGATCCAGTCTGCGCGCCATTGGTGGCGGCTGGGGTCACCAGTCTGGTCTGCCGCTGCTTGCGCCCGGGCAATGGCTGCGGGATCGCCGCCGACCTGCAACACGCCGCGCAGATT
>JANPOS010000033.1:0-81893 GCA_031428115.1 Novosphingobium sp.
GCGCATGACGCCAGCGATGCAAGCTGGTATCGCAGATACGTTCATGGGGTTTGAAGCCATCCTTGAGCGGATTGACGCTAAGCAGACTCCGAAGGTGCGCGGCCCCTACAAAAAGAGGATTTCAAAGTGATGCAGTCCCCACCGCGCCACAGCGGATATTCCACCAGCCTGCCGCGCGCAGCGGCCAGTGCATCAATCGCCGTGGCCGGCTGCATCGCTGCAAGGATCTCGGGCGAGGCGGCATCCATTCCGCCGGTAAGCGCGCCGAATGCAGGCAGGATCAACCGGTGTTCGCTGCGCACCGCGCAAGCCCGCGTGATCCGCCGCCCGCGTGCAGAGACGATCAGGCGCGGGTGGAAATGGCCGGAAAGCTCGGGGCCTCGCTCGCCGGGGCGCGCATGATGCCGCAGGATCAGGCCGCCGGTTGCCATTTCTTCCACCGCCGTCCCGGCCACGACGGCTTCGCGGCCATCGTGATTGCCGGCGATCCACACCCAGTCGAGCGCACTGGTCAGCGCCGCGAGCATTCCCGCCGCATGAGGCTCCAGCCGCACCGCGCCGCCCGCGTCGTGGAAGTTGTCGCCGAGGCAGTACACCCGCCTTGCGCCGGTCTCACGCACGGCCAGCGCAAGTCGTTCCAGCGTCTCGCGGCTGTCATAGGGCGGCAGCAGCTGGCCATGCCCGGCAAAGAAGCTGGCCTTCTCGAGATGGAGATCGGCGACCAGCAGGGCGTTTTCGCGCGGCCAGAACAGCGCGCGGCCCTGCACCAGCCGCATTTCCTGACCGCTAAAGCCGAAAGAGTCTGGGAACGAAAAGGGAACCATGGCTTTTCCTTGCCGCAAGCCAATTCGCTTGGCAAGGGGCGGCTGATGACTGACTGGAACCCCTATACCGCCCGCGCCGCGCAATGGTTCGAGGAGCTTCGCAATCGCATCTGCGCCGAGTTCGAGGCGATCGAGCGCGAAGCCGGCAGCGATGCGGCATTTGAATACACGCCCTGGCAACGTGACGCAGTGGAAGGCGGAGCGGCCGGCGAAACGGGAGGCGGCACCCGCGGCGTGATCAAAGGCAAGGTGTTCGAGAAAGCGGGGGTGAATATCTCGACGGTCCACGGCGCGCTGGCCACCGATTTCGCCAGCACGATCAACGGCGCCAGCGCCGAGCAACCATCGTTTTCGGCGACCGGGATCAGCCTGGTCGCCCACATGGCCAACCCGCATGTCCCCGCCGTGCACATGAACACCCGCTTCCTGACCACCACCAAGGCCTGGTTCGGCGGCGGCGCGGACCTCAATCCGCCGCTGCCTTATGACGAGGATACCGAGGAATTCCACGCCGAATTGCGCGCCGCCTGCGCCGCGCACAACCCGACCTATTACGAGCGCTACAAGGCCTGGGCCGACGACTATTTCTACATCCCCCACCGCCAGGTGCACCGCGGCGTCGGCGGGATTTTCTACGATCACCTCGAATGCGAGAGCGAAGCTGTGTGGGAGGCCAATTTCGCGTTCACCCGCGCGGTGGGCGAGGCTTTCCTGGCAGTTTTCCCGGTGCTGGTGCGCCGCCGGATGGGCTTGGCGTTCACGCCCGCACAAAAGCAGCAGCAGCTCGAATGGCGCGGGCGCTATGCCGAGTTCAACCTGGTCTATGACCGGGGCACGCTGTTCGGCCTGAAGACCGGCGGCAATATCGACGCGATCCTGATGAGCCTGCCGCCCGAAGCGGTATGGAGCTGAGCGCCTGCCAGCAGCCGTTCGGCTGACCAAACCGCGGGTCCAGCGCCTTTCCGCTTGCCCTGAGGCGCAGTCAGCGTTCATCTGGCAACACCATGCTGCGCCAGTACGAACTCGTTGAACGCGTCAAAGCGTATGATCCGGATGCCGACGAGGCACTGCTCAACCGCGCCTATGTCTATTCGGTGGTAAAGCACGGCTCGCAAAAGCGCGCTTCGGGTGATCCTTATTTCAGCCACCCGATCGAGGTTGCGGGGTTGATGACCGATCTGAAGCTCGATGAGGCGACCATCGTCACCGCGCTGCTTCACGATACCGTCGAGGATACTCTCGCGACCATCGAGGAGATCGAGGAGAACTTCGGGCCGGAGGTTGCCCGGCTGGTCGACGGGGTCACCAAGCTCTCGAAAATCGAGACTCTGACCGAAAACGAGCGTGCAGCCGAAAACTTGCGCAAGTTCTTCCTGGCGATGAGCGAGGACCTGCGGGTGCTGCTGGTCAAGCTCGCCGACCGGCTGCACAACATGCGCACGCTGCATTTCATCAAGAGCGCCGACAAGCGTCGCCGCATCGCGCGCGAGACGATGGATATATACGCGCCGCTGGCCGAGCGGGTGGGCATGTATGAATATATGCGCGAAATGCAGCTGCTCGCTTTCGAACAGCTCGAACCCGAAGCCCATGCCACGATTGCCGAACGGCTCGCGCAGATCCGGTCACAGGATGGCGGCCAGGTCGATGTGATTGCCCTGGCGATCAAACAGGCACTCGCCGAGGCGGGGCTGCGCGTCGAGGTCTGGGGCCGCGAGAAGCATCCCTATTCGATCTGGAAGAAGATGGAGGAGCGCCATGTTTCCTTCGAGCAGATTACCGATATCATGGCGTTTCGCGTGCTCACCGAGACCCCGGCAGACTGCTACCGCGCGCTCGGCGTCCTGCACACCACCTGGCAGATGATCCCGGGACGCTTCAAGGACTACATTTCCACCCCCAAGGCCAATGGTTACCGCTCGTTGCACACCGCGCTTATCTATGAAAACTCGATGCGCGTGGAGGTCCAGATTCGCACCCGCGAGATGCATCGCACCAACGAATTCGGCCTCGCCGCGCACTGGGCCTACAAGCAGGGCGACCAGCCCGACGGCCAGGTTGGCTGGCTGCGCGACCTGATCGAGATCGTCGATGAAAGCCACGATGCCGACGAGCTGCTCGAGCATACCCGGCTCGCCATCTATCAGGACCGCATCTTCGCTTTCACCCCCAAAGGCGCGCTGCACCAGCTGCCCAAGGGCGCGACCTCGGTCGATTTTGCCTATGCGGTCCATACCGATCTCGGCAATTCGGCGGTCGGGGCGAAAATCAATGGCCGGCATGTGCCGCTGCGCACCGCGCTTGGCACCGGCGACGTGATAGAGATCATCCGCAGCCGCAACTCCTCGCCCCAGCTCTCATGGCTGGGCTTTGTCGTCACCGGCAAGGCGCGCGCCGCGATTCGCCGGGCAGTGCGCGCCAAGGAGCGGCAGGAGGTCGCTGCTATCGGCCGCAAACTGTTCGACGAGATCGCCGGACGCCTGCCGTCAAAGGTTGGCAAGAAGGCCATCGCCGCAGCGGCCAAGCGCCTGGCGATGAGCAGCGAGGAAGAGCTGATGGCAGCAATCGGCTCGGCCAAGCTGTCGGACCGCGACGTCATGGAGGCACTGGTGCCCGGCAGCGCCAGGGGGCTGACCGACCCGGAAGACTGGCCCCAGCAGGCCCGCGCGATCTCGATCAAGGGGCTGACCCCGGGCATGGCCTTCCACCTTGCCCCGTGCTGCCACCCAGTCCCCGGCGACCGCATCGTCGGGCTCAAGCTGCCGGGGCTCGGCGTCGAGGTCCATGCCATCGACTGCATGTCGCTGGTCAGCGGCACCGATGCCGACTGGCTGGACCTGTCCTGGGGCGAGCGATCAACCGGCGCGGTCGGCCGTCTCAGTGTCGTGCTCTACAACCGGCCGGGGACGCTGGCCGAGGCAACCGGGATTTTTGCCGGCAACCGGGCGAACATCGTCCACCTCGAAATGCTGAACCGCGACGAATTGTTCGGGACTTACGAAGTCGACCTTGAAGTGAGCGATCTTGCGCACCTCACCCGCATCGTCGGATCGCTGCGCGCCAGCGACGCCATCGCCGAGGCCGAGCGGATCTAGCTCTCGGTCAGGAATGCGACCAGACTCTTGACCTTCTTCTGGCGCCATTGCGGCAAGGGCGCGACCAGCCAATAGGCGCGGCGGCTGGGCTGTGGCGGGCCTGCGGCGATATTCTGACGTCCGGCAAGCCCTGCTGCGAGCAGTGCCGGAACCCTGGCCCGGCCCATGCCGGCAGCGGCTGCCGATAGCGCCTGACCGGCATCGCCGACCATCAGCGGCGGCTGGGCCCCGGCGCCGCTGCCGCCAGGATTGAGATCGCCCGGCCAGGCGATCCAATCGTCGCCGCCGCCCTCGCCAGCCACGGTCACCAGCTCGGCGCTGCCGATCTGCACACCTTCGAGATCATCGGGGCCTTCGATCCAGCGCACCGCAAGATCGAGATTGGCCTCGGTGAAATCGGTCATCTCGCCATCGACCAGCGCATACCGCACATCGGGATTGGCGGCGCGAAAGGCGGCAAGGCGCGGGGCGAGCCAGGCGGCGAAGAAATCGCGCGGGGCGGCGATGGTATAGACATGGCTTGACTGGCCTGCCTGCATCGCCTGCACTGCGTCTTCGAAATGGAGAAAGCCGGTGCGCAGCGCCTCGAGGCCGGCGCTGGCTTCTTCGGTCAGTTCCAACCCTTTGCTGGTGCGCCGGAACAGCACGACGCCGAGCAAATCCTCGAGCGCACGGATCTGCTGACCGACTGCGGCAGGCGTTACCGCCAGCTCATCCGCCGCGCGGGTGAACGATAGGTGCCGGGCGGCGGCATCGAGAACGCGCAGGGCGTTGAGCGGCAAGTGGGTGCGCTTCATGCAACAACCCTATTGCGGCGCGGGGCCTTCGACAAGCTCAGGCTGAGCGGGCCTATGGAATGGCCCCATCCACCAACATCCGCTCATCCTGAGCCTGTCGAAGGATCATCCCGGGCTTGTCGAAGGCTCAACCCGCCGTGGCAGGCGCCGCGAGCGGGAAGAAGGGAATCGAGGCCCGGATTTCGCTGCCGTCCTCGCCGCGCAAGCCGTAATGCCCTTCCATGCTGCCCATCGGGGTTTGCAAAGGGCAGCCCGAGACATAGTCGTGGCTCTGTCCGGGTTGGAGGATCGGCTGCTCGCCGACCACGCCGTCGCCATCAACGAAGCTGATCGCGCCGCGCCCATCGGTTATCCGCCAGTGACGCGTGAGCAATTGCACGGTCTGCCCCGATTCGTTCTCGATGCGGATATGATAGACCCAGAACCACTTGCCCGCCTCGATCCGCGACTGTTCGGGCAGGAAATTGACCGCGACCCGCACGATGATGCCTTGCGCGCGCGTTTCGACCGCATCGCGGCCGAGATGCGGAGCCTGGCTCAACGGAGTGATCGCGACGTGCTGGAAAAGCTCTTTCATGGTCCGCAGAGCCTAGCGGCGATTGCCCTACCCGGCAACACCTGCGGCGCAGCGCCAGCGTCAGATCTTGCGAAACACCACAGCGAGATTGTTGGCTGGCATTTCGACGACCCGCTCAAGCATCAGCCCCTCGCCGCTGGCACAGGCCACAACCATATCCAGCAGACGCAGCCCCCAGGCCGGATTGCGCGCGCGCAGGTCCGCATCGAAAGCTGCGTTGCTCGGCTCGAGCGCCTGTCCATCGCGGCGGAACGGTCCATAGATCACCAGCGGCGCGCTCCGGGGCAGCAATCTGCCCGCGCCACGCATCAGACCTTCGCCCGCAGCCCAGGGGCTGATGTGGAGCATGTTGATGCAGACCGCCGCGTCGGCGCCTGCAATCGGCCAGTCGGCAGCGGCAGCGTCGAGCGCGAGCGGCCCCAGCAGATTGGCCGGGCCCGCCGCCTCCCGCCAGGCCGCAATCGACTCGCGTGCCTGCGGGTCCGGATCGGAGGGTTGCCAGGTCAGGCCGGGCAGTTCCCCGGCAAAGAACATCGCATGCTCGCCCGTCCCGCTGGCCACTTCAAGCACCAGCCCGGAAGCTGGCAGCACCGTTTTCAACACATCGAGAATGGCCGCGCGATTGCGCAGGGTGGCCGGGGCGAAGTGGCGCTGGTCTTGCGGGGGATTGCTGTCCATGGGTCTGTCACCTAACGGCTCTGGCAAAGCAATCAATCGGCCAGTCATTCGGCCAGTCAATTGGAGTGCAGCCATGGTCCCCCGTTACGCCCGCCCCGCCATGACCGCCATCTGGGAGCCAGAAGCGCGCTATCGCATCTGGTTCGAGATCGAGGCCCACGCCGCCGACAAGATGGGTGAGCTTGGCGTTGTCCCGCCCAGCGCGGGCAAGGCCTTGTGGGACTGGTGGGCAACCAGTCCGGCAATCGACGTCGCCGCGATCGACGCCATCGAAGCGGTGACCCGTCACGATGTCATCGCGTTTCTCGACTGGGTGGCCCAGCAGGTTGGCCCTGAGGCGCGCTTCATGCACCAGGGCATGACCAGCTCCGACGTGCTCGACACCACGCTTTCCGTCCAGTTGGCGCGCGCCAGCGACATCCTGCTGGATGATCTCGATGCGCTGCTCGCCGCCTTGAAGCGCCGGGCCGAAGAGCACAAATACACCCCCACCATCGGCCGCAGCCACGGCATCCATGCCGAGCCGACCACTTTCGGCATCAAGCTGGCACAGGCCCACGCCGAATTCGCCCGCTGCAAGTCGCGGCTGATCGCGGCGCGCGCCGAAATCGCGACATGCGCCATGTCTGGCGCGGTGGGCACTTTCGCCAATATCGATCCAGCGGTCGAAGACTATGTCGCGGACAAGCTGGGCCTCGCCATCGAGCCGGTCTCCACCCAGGTCATCCCGCGTGATCGCCATGCAATGTTTTTTGCCACGCTGGGGGTGATCGCCAGCTCGATCGAGCGCCTCGCCACCGAGGTGCGCCATTTGCAGCGCACCGAAGTGCTCGAAGCCGAGGAATATTTTGCGCCCGGCCAGAAGGGCTCATCGGCGATGCCGCACAAACGCAACCCGGTGCTGACCGAAAACCTCACCGGGCTGGCCCGCGTGGTGCGTGCGGCGGTCACCCCGGCGCTGGAGAATGTCGCGCTGTGGCACGAGCGCGACATCTCGCACTCTTCGGTCGAACGCTATATTGGCCCGGATGCAACCATCACGCTCGATTTCGCGCTCGCGCGGCTTACGGGCGTGATCGACAAGCTGCTGATCTACCCTGAGCGCATGCAGAAGAATATGGACCGCATGGGCGGGCTGATCCACTCACAACGCGTCTTGCTCGCGCTGACGCAAGCCGGCCTCAGCCGCGACGACAGCTACCGCCTTGTCCAGCGCAACGCGATGAAAGTGTGGGAGAGCGACGGCGCGCTGTCGCTGCTCGAGCTGCTCAAGGCCGACCCGGAAGTGGCCAAGGCGCTCAGCCCGGCCGCGCTCGAGGACAAGTTCAACCTCGATTATCACTTCAAGGCCGTGGACCGGATTTTTGCCCGCGTGTTCGGCGAAGCGAGCTAGCCTTCCCTTCGTCCGAATTCGCGCTTAGCATCGGCGCAAGCCTGATTAACTTCGCCCGATGACCACAAGAGGGAGAATGCCATGCAGATCGTCCGCACCGTTGTCTGGGTGCTACTGTTCGTCGCATTGCTGCTGTTCTCGCTGGGGAACTGGAATCCGGTCGAGATCAAGATCTGGGAAGGTCTGATTCTCGAAACCAAGCTGCCGGCGCTGGTGCTCGTCTCGTTCCTGCTGGGGCTGTTGCCAATGTGGCTGCTGTCGAAGGCCGGCAAGTGGCGGCTCAACCGCCGGATCAATCTGCTGGAAAATTCGGTGCGGGCGAACACGCCAAGCCCGCCGGTCGCCACGACCACCCAGCTCGCAGCCGCCACTCCGCCCCCCGCGCCAGAAAGCCAGACGCCCTGACATGACTAGCCCGATTTACCTTGCCCTCGATCTCCCCCGTCTCGATGCCGCCGAAGTGCTGGCCCGCAAGGTCAAGGACCATGTTGGCGGCTTCAAGCTGGGGCTCGAATTCTTCTGTGCCCATGGCCATCACGGGGTTCACGAGATTCACAAGCTCGGCCTGCCGATCTTTCTCGATCTGAAGCTCCACGATATTCCCAACACGGTTGCCTCGGCGATGCAGGCGATCCATGTGCTTGAACCGGCTATCGTGACGATCCACGCTGCCGGCGGCCGCGCGATGATGGAAGATGCCAAGGCGGCAGCGGGCGAGCATTGCAAGGTCGTCGCGGTGACCGTGCTGACCAGTCTCGATGAGAATGATCTGGCACGCACCGGCATCGCCGGAAATCCGCACGATCAGACGCTGCGCCTGGCGGAACTCGCACAGGTTTCGGGCCTCGACGGGATCGTCTGCTCGGGCCACGAAGTTGCTGCCATCCACAAGCAGTGGAAGGAAGGCTTCCTGGTGGTCCCCGGCCTGCGCCCCGCGACCAGCAGGCCGGGCGATCAGACGCGGATCGTCGCTGGCTCTGCTGGCGACCAGAAGCGAGTGGTGACTCCGCGCGAGGCGCGCGATGCAGGCGCGAGCATGTTGGTCATCGGACGGCCGATCAGCCGCGCGGAAGATCCAGCAGCAGCAGCGCGGGCGATAGAGGGAACATTGTAGCCCCCTGTTCGGTTACGGCCTGCGATCAGTTCAGTGCTGCGAAAGCTGAACCGTCTTAGGCAGCAGGAATTATGCCAAGGAGCATCGCCCATGAAACCGACATTTTTCGCTGCTTTGGCGCTGGCCAGCCTGGCGGTCCCCGCAATGGCCGGGGCACACGAGGCCGGCCCCGCGCCAGCAATGGCAGCTGGCAATACCCTCCTGACGGTCAGCGCCGAGGGCCGCTCGGCACGCAAGCCCGATCTTGCGTTGTTCACCGCCGGGGTCACCAGTACTGGCAAGACCGCAGGTGAAGCGCTCGCCGCCAATTCCGCCGACATGAACCGGGTCATCGCTGCGTTGAAGCGCGGCGGGATCGCCGACAAGGACATCCAGACCAGCAATCTCAGCCTCAACCCGGTCTATGCACCCCAGCGCCCGCGGCCCGACGGGACGATGGAGCCCGAACAGCCGCTGATCGTCGGCTATCAGGTGTCGAACACGGTGAATGTCCGCCAGCGCAAGCTCGGCGAATTCGGCCGGGTGATCGATACGCTGGTCAGCGCCGGTGCCAATCAGGTGGGTGGGCCCGGCTTCCAGATCGACAATCCCGACGAGGCGCTGGACGAGGCGCGCGTCGCGGCGATGAAAAAAGCGCGCGAGCGGGCCGATCTCTATGCCCGCGCTGCCGGGCTGAAAGTGCTGCGCATTCTTTCGATCAGCGAGGCCGGCGGCTATGCGCCCCAACCGCAGATGATGAACACGCGGGCCATGGCGGCTGATGCTGGCGGCGCGCCGCCGGTCGCGGCGGGGGAGGTATCGCTCAGCGCCTCGGTCACCGTGCAGTTCGAGCTCGCGCCCTGACGGCCTATTGGCGCTTGCGCTTGGCTGCCCCCGGGTGTTGAAATGATCCGGGCGGACGGGAGAACGGGCGATGGCAAAAGTAGCGGTGAGATTGCGCGAACAGGCGCGCGGCTCGGCTTATTTCGATAGCGCGGGCGATCCGATCCATCTGCACCTCCACAGTCTGCAACCGGGCGAACGGCTGGTGATCAGCCCCATTGCGAGCGACTGCGCGGCCTATGTCTGGCGGGGCGCGGTGGTGGCCGGCGGGGTGGGCCTCTCTGCGGGATCAAGCGCGGTTGTCGGACGCGGAACTTCGCTGGAACTTGCGGGCGCGGGCGGCGAAGAGGCGCTGGTGCTGTGCTTCGCCGGGTCGGCGGATAAAGGCGGACTTGGCACTGTGCGTCTGCTGCCCGCCGAACGGGTGCCCCGCATGGCGGCCGAGCCAGGAGCGAGCGGGGTCAGTGGCGGGCTCCATGCCGATTCCGATTGGCCGGGCAGTGCCGTCTGGCTACACGAGAATCATTTCCCCGGCGGTATGGAGCTGACCCCTGAACAGGCCGCGCGCGGCATCCATTCACACAGCGAGGACGAAATCATTTTCGTCACTAACGGCGCGATGCGGCTGGGCCACAAGCTGCTCGGCCCGGGCACCGCAATCGCCATCGCGGCGGACACGCTCTACAGTTTCACTGCTGGGCCCGCAGGCCTCAGTTTCGTCAATTTCCGCGCCGCCATGCCCGGCGACATCCGCTTTGCCAGCGGCGCCAGCATTAACGAGACCGGCTACTGGCGCGAACGCGCCGGCCGCCCCGACTATCTCCTGGTTTAAGCGTTGCTGTGCGCCGTCCGGGCTGCTCTTGCCGTCCATGCACTTCCTGATAGGCAGAGCAAAGCAACCGGGAGAGCTTGATCCATGAACGGCACCACCGCAGGGCCTGGCACAGCCAGCGCCGAATGGCGCGCGCATTGGCCGCTGACTTTGGCGGCGATGATCGGCTTTTCGACCATCGGCCTGCAAAGCTATGGCTTCGGCGCCTTTGCCGGGCCGATCGAACAGGCATTCGGCTGGACCCGCGCGGAAACCATGTTCGGCGTCACCGTGGCGATGTTCCTCGGCATCTTTCTCAACATGCTGGTCGGCCTGATCATCGATCGCTTCGGCTCGCGGCGGGTGGCGATTGCCGGGCTGTTTGCCTTGCCTGGGGCCTTCGCCCTCTTGGGCACGGCAACAGGGACAACGGCCAACTGGTGGCTGCTGTGGGTCGCCATCGCGATCGGCGTGGTGCTGGTGCAGGCGACGGTGTGGACCGGTCCGATCGCCGCCCGGTTCGACAAATCGCGGGGGCTGGCGCTGGCGGTCGCACTGTCGGGCGCGCCGCTGGCGGCAATGATCCAGCCCAAGCTTGCGACCTGGCTGATCGCGGCGATTGGCTGGCAGCACGGTTTCATGGCGCTGGGCGCGATCTGGCTGGCGGTGACCCTGCCGCTGACCCTGCTCTATTTCCGCGATCCGCCTCAACGCACGCAGGCGGCGGCAGCCGGCCCGGCGCTGAGCGGCCTGACTTTCGGCGAAGGCATAAAGACCCGGGCGTTCCGGGGCCTGGTGATCTCGTTCGCCGCTTTTTCGTTCTACAACATGACCATCGCGACCAACCTGATGCTGATGCTGGGCGAGAAAGGCATCGCAGCCGCCGATGCAGCAAGCCTGTTTGTAGTGATGGGGATTGTCGGGCTTGGCGCGCGGCTTGGCGTCGGCTTTCTGCTCGACCGCTTGCCTGGCCACGTGATCGGCATGGGCACGCAATTGCTGCCGGTCATCGCGGCCGCCTTGCTGATGATGGGCAATCCGGGGACGGGAGTTCTGCTTGCCATAGTCGGCATGTTCGGCCTTGCGACCGGCGCGGAAATCGACGTGGTGCTCTATCAGGCGACGCGGCATTTCGGGCTCAGGGCCTTTGGCACGCTGTTCAGCGGGATCATCACTTTCGGCGCGCTGTTCGCTGCGATTGGGCCGTTTGCAGCAGGCTGGCTGCACGACCGCACCGGCAGCTATGATGCGGTGTTGATGCTGGTCATGGCGCTGATGGCGGTGGGCGCACTGGGTATGCTCAGCACCGGACGGGCGAGGCACGACTGGTCCTGATTGACGTTATCCACCTGAATCGCCTTTCGTTCCCGATCCCGCTGACTGGACCTTGGCGAGCGGCTTGGGCCATAGGCTGGGCTCATGTGGCAACTTTATCAATTCCCGCTGTGCCCGTTCAGCCGCAAGCTGCGCCTGCTGATGAGCGAAAAGGGCATCGGCTACGAGCTGTGGCGCGAAAACCCGTGGGAGGGGCGCGACGAGTTCCGCCAGCTAAACCCCGCCGGGCGCACCCCGGTGCTCCACGAGCCCGAAAAGGGCATCACCCTGTGCGACAGCCGGGCGATCTGCGAATACCTCGAGGAGACGGTTGACCGCAACGCCATGATCTCCGGCACCGCAGCCGGGCGCGCCGAGATCCGCCGCCTCGTCGCGCAGTTCGACGAGAACTTCTTTGAGGACGTGACCGGGCCCTTGCTGCTTGAACGGATGAAGAAGCGCATCGTGCTGCGCCAATCGCCCGATTCGCGCGCGCTGCGCGAGGCTATGAAGCTGGCGCACGAACACCTCTACTACATCGACTATCTGATCGACCGCCGCCCCTGGCTGGCCGGCGCGACGATGAGCCTGGCAGACCTTGCCGCCGCCGCACAGATTTCGGTCGCCGATTATCTTGGCGGCATCGACTGGTCGAGCCACGAACAGGCACGCAGCTGGTATTCGGTGTTCAAGAGCCGCCCCAGCTTCCGCCCACTGCTGACCGAACGGCAAGACACGATCCAGCCGCCGGAAGGCTACGGCGACGTTGACGGCTAGAGCATCGTGCTGAAAAGTGGGAACCGGTTTTCAGCCTTTAACGATGCGGCAACAGAGAACTGGAGCGGGCGACTTGCGTCAGATTTAGCGCAGCCCGCTCTAACCTACCCACTGTTTGAAATCATGATTCTTGGCGTCACTTTCGTGCTTGATTTGGCCCCTGATCAACCAGGACTGCGAGCCATTCGCGGAACCGCCTCGATCCAAGCCGAACCGTTATTCTTCTTCCCGCCGAAGATCGCAGCATAACCAGACTGGAATTTGTCTGGTCACGCCCCTCACCCCCCAAACCCCGTCAAAAACTCCATCGCCTCGGCCTGCGCGCCCGGTGTCGCCGCGCAAGTGATCTTGTCATCCCCGCCTTGCGCTTCGCTAACCCGCTGGATGGTCTTTTCCAGCGCCACTGAACTGCGCCCGCATTCGCAGGGGTGATCCCAGTCGATCGTCACCAGATCGCCGGTGACCAGCCCGCCCCAGCAGCTTTCCGCCGTCATGTCGAAGAAAGCGGCGCGGCCGGTCTGCTTGCCCTTGCGCGGCAGCGGCTGGCCGGTTTCCAGATCGAGCAACCATGGCGTGACCCAGGGCGGCAGGTGATAGCGGTCGTGATCGCACAGCACCGAGAAGCTGTTCATCTCGGTCATGCCGTAAGAGGCGATCATCCGCTTGGTGTTGAAGAATTTGCAGATCACTTCTTCGAGATCATCCGGCAGCGGCACGCCTTTGGCACCGCCGCCGCCCATGAACACCGAATCGGCCGCAAACACGCCCGAGAGGCCTTCCTCGAGCCCCCGCTTGGCGGCGGCATAGAGCAGGTTCGAGGTGCTCATCACGAAGACGCGTTTGCCAGACAGCTCGCGGATCATCCGATTGACGAATTCCAGCTGCTGGTCGCCCATGCCCGCCTGCTGCGCTTCCCATTCGCCGCGCCGGGCGAGCAATGATTCGGGCACGTCGACCTTGCTGGCATCGCCCTTGGCGGCCGCTGCGCGCAGCCGCGCGGCGAGCCACATCAGGTCGGAGGAGAGCTTCATGTCGAAGCAGTAGTGCCAGAAGGCAGGATCGCCCAGCGCGAAGGCCTGGCACGAATATTTACCGAAGGCGCCCATCGAGGCGTGGCCATCGCGGTAGAGCGGGATGATCGAGTGGATCTTGTCATCGATGTCGCCGGGCTTCGGATCCTCGCCGAACTTCTGCGCCAGCTGCACCCGCAGCCCCCACATCGAGAGGAAATAGTCGCGCTTCGACTTGGGGTAGAATGACATGGTGCCGCTTGAGCCCGACGAGGCACCGACATCGAGCGAAGTCTCGTCGCGAATCTTGCTCAGCCATGAGTCGATCGAATCGCAGTCCGACACATCGACGCCGCCGAGGTCATGCCGGGTCAGCTTGCCCAGCCACTGATTGAGCTTGCCGAACTGCTGCGTGGCGAGCAGCGAGACCGGATAGCTCTTGTAGACATCGTGCGGCATCAGCAGCGGGGCGATGTCGTTGAAACTGCCGATCCGGGTGATGCCTTGGCCATCAGCCAGTTTCTTGAGCATCTGCACCTGCTCCATCCGCTCGGCAAAGCGCTGTTGCATCGCGGCTAGCTGCACGGCTTCGACATGATCGCGGTCGAGCGAATGGATCTTAGTGTTGTGATGGCCAAAGTGCTCGTAGGGATCGTTCATCCAGGCCTCGGCCTCGTGTGCGATTTCCGCATCCCTTGCCGACGCGGCAGTTGCCATGGCGCTCTCCTCTCGCATCGCTCGTGCGTTATCGAAGGCGAGTGTGAACCTGCATTGCGGTCAGTTCAACGGATTGTGTAGCCTGCACGCGACTCGCAGTTGCGATCATCGGGAGAGCGATAATGACCACAGGGCTCGACGCATACCGGCTGCTGGGCCGCTCGGGGCTGCGCGTCTCGCCGCTGACGCTGGGCGCGATGACGTTCGGGGTCGAGGCCGGCAGCTGGGGATCGACGCCCGAAGCGGCCAAGGCGATGGTCGACCTCTATGTCGAACGTGGCGGCAATTTCATCGATACCGCCAATTTCTATGGCCAGATGGGTGGGTCCGAAGAATGGCTCGCGCCGATGATCGCCCCCCGCCGCAACAGTCTGGTGATCTCGACCAAGTATGCGCTCACCACCCGGCCCGGCGATCCCAACGCGGCGGGCAACCACCGCAAGAACATGGTCCATTCGCTGGAAGACAGCCTGCGCCGGCTGAAGACCGACCATATCGACCTCTACTACCTCCACATGTGGGACTTCCGTACCCCGGTGGACGAGATCCTGCGCGCCTTCGATGACCTCGTCCGGGCGGGCAAAGTGCTTTACATCGGCCTTTCGGACACCCCGGCCTGGCAGGCGAGCCGGATGCAGGCGATTGCCGAGCTGCGCGGCTGGAGCCAATTTGCCGCGCTGCAGATCTCCTATTCGCTGACCGAGCGCACGGTGGAGCGCGAGATGATCCCGATGGCGCGCGAAATGGGCATGGGGGTCTGCCCGTGGTCGCCGCTGGGCGGCGGGGTGCTTTCGGGCAAATATACCCGCGCCGACCTGACGGCGGAAATCGACTATGGCAGCCGCAAGGGGCAGAACGTGATGACGGGGCGGCTCTCCGAACACGCGCTCGATGTCGCCGATGTGGTCGCAGCTGTGGCAAAGGAGCTTGGCTGCACTTCGGCGCAGGTCGCGCTGGCCTGGACTTTGCTCAGCCCTGCGGTCTGTTCGCCGGTGATGGGGGTGCGCACGCTTGAGCAGCTTCATGACAATCTCGGCGCGCTCGATGTCACGTTTGCGCCCGAACACGTCGCCATGCTTGATGCGGTCAGCGCAGTCGAGCCGGTGTTCCCGATCAGCATGCTGAAGGGCCCGGCCGAGAGCTTTATGATGGGCGGGGTAACGGTCGAGGAGCGCGGCTAGAGCTGCCCTCCCTTTCAGACCTGCGAAGCTCCGCTGAAAATCGTGTAGATCCGCGCGGCGAAGCGCCAATTGCCGTCAACCCGGCAAAAGCTGTCATGGTATTCGCCGATAACTCTGTGGGTAGTGCCATAGATCTGCGCTTCCATCACGCAGTTGGCGCTCGCGGTGTCGCCATCCAGCTCGATGATCAGGTTGTGGATCAGCGGCACCGGATGCGACTTGCCCTTGTTCGGGGCGAGGTGGTCATGGATTTCCTGCGGGCTGGCATAGTGGCTGCGCACAGTGAACTCGCCGCTGTCCGGGTGGCCGTCGCGCACTTCGAAAGTGCCGCCGGAGGCAAAAAGCGTATGGACCTGATCCGGCTGGTCGCGGCGGATGAAGCGCGCATAGGCATGGATGAGTTCGGCAATTGCGGTGCGCGATTCGGCCTCGTCGAGGCGCTGTTCCAGCGACTTGACCCCGGCCATGCTCAAGCTGCCCGGTCGGCGGTCGAGCGCACGATCTTCATGTGCGCGCGCAGGCCGGCGTGGCGCGCCTCGTCAGGCCCCTGGATCTCGACCGCCAGGGCAATGTGGGCAAAGGCGAGGCACAGGTTCATCAGCCGCTCTTCGGCCTCATCCAGTTCGTCCAGCCGCTTGGTGTCGAGCAATTCGAGTGCCGGAGCGATGCTTCCGTTCGCCGCGTCGTAAAACTCCTGACGTTCCGCGGCGCTGGTGTCGGACCGCAGCTGCGCGCGCGCCGCAGTCCCGGCGACCGCGAACCTGCCAGCAAATGGCTCAAGGCTCTCGAAGCCTGCGGGCAGGAGTGTGGCCATATCGGGCATCCTAGCTTGATCGGTTTGGCCGCAGAATAACCCGGCTCACCAACTTTCACAACAGGGCTGTCGGAATTTTGCCGGGCCGGGAGGTTGCAATTGCCTTGCCTGTCTGCTTCGCCTAACAATCCGCCTGATCGCCGCCTCCGGCCATGTCCGGGCGGCGCACCTGAAATTCCGGAGTCGATTCGATGATGACTGCCATGCTGATGTTTGCCCCCCTGTTGCTTGCCGCGCCGGAAGCTTCGGCACCCGCACCGGTTCACCTCGGCCCGCCCTCGATCCTCACCGGGCGCAGGCGCGGCTATGCGGAGACCGAGTGGGAAAAGCTCGAGCAGGATATTGCTGAAGGCCGGCCCGTGGCGGTCCAGTGCAAGGCCTTTGTTCCCTCGATGTTTTCTGGCCGGCCGATCCGCAAGGACTGCGAGATTGAAATCGTGCCGCCGCGCGTCGAAACCATAGCCCCGGCGCTCTTCTCGGGCCGCTCGCCCAAGCGCGGCGAGGTCATCGTTGGGGCGCGGGCGCTGCAGTATTATCCGGCGTCGTCAGTCGGCAGGACTGAAGCAGAGGCACAGGAAATCGCTGCCCAGGCGGCGCAAGAGGGCAGCAGCGGCCAGGTATACATGCCGGCCCCCGCTGCCGCTCCGGCCAAGCCACGCCGACGCGCGCCGTCGATCTTCTCGGGCCGCCGCGCACCGCGAGCACAATAAGGCCTATTCGGCTGGCTGCGGCTGCGCTGCCGGTTGCGCCTTGGCGCCCTCGCGGGGGCTCAACCGCATGGCCGGCACCCACAGCAGCGCCAGCAGCGCGAGCCCGCAGAACGTCCAGAAAATCCCGGTATAGCTGCCGGTGAGATCGAAAATAAGCCCGAACAGCGGCGGGGTGGACAGCAGCGCGACGAGGATAACGCCCGAAAGCAGTCCCATCGCTTTGCCTACGGCGCGCAGGCCAAAGACGCGCGGCGCAAGGAAGCTCTCGATCGGCACCATCATCCCGCCGAACAGGCCGATCACGGCAACCCCAAGCGCGATTGCGCCATAGCCTCCGCCCGCCAGAGTCAACAGCGCCATGCCGGCCGCGAAACCGCCCAGCGAAGCGAACATCAGGATGCGGGGACCGAGCTTGTCGGACAAAGTGGCGAAGACGATTTTTGCAATGAAGCCGCAGCTGGCAAAGATCGAGATCAGCGTTGCCGCCTTGCCCGCCGAGACCCCGTTGTCGAGCGCCAGCGGGGCGAGGTTGGTGATCATGCCCTTCATCCCCGAGGTGACGATAGCCACGGTGAAGGCGATCATCCAGAAGGCGGGATCGGTCAGCAATTCGGCGACAGTCACCGGCGCCCGCGCGATCTCCTCGCGCGTTTGCGCGGGCGGTTCGGCAGCGCCATCGGGATGGAGCCCGCGATCGGATGGCCGGTCGATCGCCAGCAAGGCAGCGGGAACGGTCCAGACAACCAGCACCAGCCCGAGCAGCTGCAAGGCCTCGCGCCATTGATGTGCATTCAGCAGACTCTGGATGATGATCGGAAACACCATGCCGCCCGCCGCCACCCCGGCAATCGCAAAGCCAACCGCGCGGCCTCTCCGCTCGGCGAACCAGCGCGACAGCAGCACCGTGGCGGCGACGGGGCCCAGCAAGACATTGGCCGGCGCGACCAGCACCGCGAAAATCACCAGGATCTGGACGAAAGACGTGGCCAGCGACATTGCCGCATAGCCCGCGCCGAGGCACAGCCCGCCAAAGATCATCAGCCCCCGCACCGACACCCGGTCCATCACACTGCCGAGCAGCGGCGCGAGCAGCGCGCAAGTGGCCGACAGCACCGTCATGGTCGTCATCACCATCGCCCGGCTGAGCTGAAACTCCTTCGCCAGCGGCACAGCGACCAGCGAATAGGTCGAGGCGATCATCCCCGCCGCCGCCAGCAGCATGAAGCAGACGCCAACCTGTCGCCAGCCAACCGCAAATCCTGTCGGCATCATTCTCTCCCGGTCAGCAATTCTTGCCAATTGCTCTGGTCATGCCCGAAGCCGGTGCAGATGCAACTGCATTCCCTGATCACGGATCGTCAGGCCAGCCCGTCGCGGCGCAGGGTGCGGTGCTCCTCTTGCAGGAACCGCGCGACGACATCGGCCACCTTCGCGCCCGGATTGACGCTGTTCGCGAACACGCGCGGGCCAATGATCGAGGCGGACAGCAGCATCACGCAATAGACTTCCGCGTCGATCTCCTCGCCGCTCGCGGCAAAGCGCGCAGCCATCGCGCTCACCAGTTCGTCCCAGCGGCTGTAGCTCTGCCGAATGTCCTTGCCGGTGACGAAGTCCTCGATCCACAACTTGATCAGTTCCGGGTTTTCCAGGACGAAATGGCTGATATGGCCGATCCGGTCGTGGGCACTGTCGCCCACGTCCATGCCGCGTGCGAGTTCGCCCGCCGCCCATTCCTTGACCGCGCCGATCAGCGCCTCGCGGGTGTCGAAATGATAATAGACCGTGGTGCGGTTGATCTTCATGGCGCGCGCCAGGGCCGCAATCGACAACGCCTCGACGCCGCTTGTCGCGATCAGCCGCACGGCGGTCGCGATCATCTCGCGGTGGGTATCGTCAAAGCCCCGGTTGCGGCGCGGCTCGGCTGGGGCTGCGCTCAATGGACCAGCCTGTACTCGCAAGCCTCGCGAATCGCAGCGAAGCGTTCCTCTACGCCCTGCAGCACTTGCTTGTGAGTGATGATGTGCGAGGCGTCGCGTTCGATCCCGTCCGCCACCATCTCGCCGACTTCGCGGGGCGTGATTTCGGAACTGGGCATGGTTCCGGAGTATTGCCGGATGTCGCCGCCGATCTTGACTGTGTTGGCGCCGAGGTTGGTCTGAACATAGCCCGGACACAGCACCGAGACGCCGACGCCGTGGCCGGCCATCTCGCGCCGCAATTGCTCACCCAAGGCCGAAACGCCGAACTTGGCCACCGAATAGGCCCCAACGCCGGGCACCGTGGTGACCAGCCCGGCCTGCGAGGAGGTCAGCACGATTTGGCCGCTGCCGCGTGCGGCAAAGTCGGCGGCGAAAGCGAAGACGCCGTTGGCGACGCCGCCCAGATTGATCGCCAGGATGCGGTCGAAGCTCTCCGGGTCCATCTCGGCAAACGGCCGGCCATTGGGCGAAATCCCGGCGTTGAGGATCAGCACGTCGACCGGCCCGAAGGCGGCCTCCGCTTCGGCCTTGGCCCTTGCCCAGGCATCGCGGTCGCGCACATCGAGCACCACCCCGCGAAAACTGTTGCCGCGCGCGCCGACGACTTCGGCAATCGCTTCGGCGTCGATGTCGGCAATGGTCACCGGCACGCCGCGCGCGCCAAGCGCGTCGGCCATGCCCAGTCCCAGCCCGCTGGCGCCGCCGGTGATGAAGGCGTGCTTTGCCGTTGTGAGGTCCATGATCGTTCTCTCCCTTGGGTCAGACAAGCGCCGCCGAGCCGCCATTGCCTTTGATTGTCTCAGCCGCGCGGCAGCCCGAATAGACGCAGTCGCCAAGGGACAAGCCGCTGACGTAGTAATGCGAGCAGATGCCCACCGCCGTGCGTCCGGCGGCATAGAGCCCGGAGACCTTGCCGCCTGCGTTGGACAGCACTTCGCCGGTATCCTCGTCGATCACCAGCCCGCCGACGGTGATCGAGGAGGTCGGCGACATCTTGGCGCTGGTGCCGATATCGTTGGCGTAAAACGGCCCGGTCTCGATCTTGCGGCGCAGCTTCGCCTGCTTGCCGGTCTCGTCGCTCTCGCCCGCGTCTATGCGCCGGTTGTATTCGCCAATCGTCGCTGCGAGCTGCGGGGCAGGCACGCCGATCTTGGCGGCCAGCTCCGCCAGGCTGTCTGCGCTGGTGGTATAGTCGTTCTCGATCGCGCGATATTGCACCTTCTGGAAGAACATCTTCTTGGCCGTGTGCATTTCGTGGACCACATCGCTCCACAAGGGCTGGTCGAGGATCAGCCAGCCCCGGCCGCCGGCCTGGCTGAACAGGGCCTCGCCGGTGCGCGCGCCATAGAATTCCTCGTTGACCAGCCGCCTGCCATTGCCGTCGATGGACACCGACTTGGTGAAGCTTTCGGGCGGATAAAGGAATTTCCAGGCCGAAATGCGCTCGAGACTGTCGGTCTTCGCGCCGACGCTCATGCCCAGCTTGATCCCCGAGCCATCGTCGCCAATCGTCCCAAGCGGCGAGGCGAGGCAATATTCGGGTGCGAGCTTTTCCATCATCGCGCGGTTGTAGATGAAGCCGCCGGACGAGAGCACCACGCCTTTGCGCACGCGGATGCGCAGCGGCTTCGCCTGCTTTTCCAGCGCGACAATCGAGCCCTTCAACCGGTCGACAAAACCCATCACGGTCATCGCGATATTGCTGACCAGGCCGATGTATTTCGCATGACGCCAGGCGGCAAAGCCTGCCGGAATTCGCAGTGCCTCAATCCCGACCACCGCGCCCGCTTTGTCGACCACCAGCCGCGTCGCGCGGGTCTGGCGGAAGAAGCGCACATTGGGCTGGCGCTCCATCGACTGGATCAGCGGCGGGAGCAGGTATTGCCCGGAAAGTTTGATCGGCTCGCCCCCGCTTGCCGGCTTGGCGCGGTGGCCGCGTTGCGCCGGGCTGGCCAATGCGCGGCCCGCCTCGGTCACTTCATTGCCCGAGAAATAGAGCGAGGCATCGTTGGGGTAGGAGGTCTTCTCGTCGGTTGCCGGCCCGCCAAAGCGCGCGCCGTATTTCTCCAGCCAGCCCTGGAAGCCCACGCTTGCCTCAGCATAGCGGCGCACAGTGTCGCCGCGCACCAGATTGCCGGTCTCAAAGCCGAGGTAGCTGGCCATGTTCTCCGGGCTGTCCGCGACCCCGGCTTCTTGCTGCGCCGGGGTGCCCCCGCCCATATAGACCACGCCGCCAGAAAGCTGGCTGGCACCGCCGCCGGAAAAGCGGTCGATGGCGATCACGTCGAGGCTTCTGTCTTCAGCCGTGCGCAAGGCAGCGCAGACCCCGGCCATGCCGACCCCGACCACCAGCACGTCGCAGCTCGCGTCCCACTGCTCGGCATCGGCGTTGTCGGTCACCCGCGCCGGTTCGACGCGGTTCGCGGTTTCGACCAGATCATCGAGAAAACGGTTGTCGGGTGTCATTCTGGCGGTCTCCCAGCGCGGATTCGCATCCGGCTTGCATTTCTCGTGCGATTGATAGCATGGCGTGCGCGGCTGAAAACGGAAAATTACAACATGACTGTCGAAGAAGTTATCGCCGCCGCCAGCGCCCAATCCGGGCTGACTGATTTTGGCGATCCCGCCATTCTGGACGGATTGGGGCGGCTGCTAGACGCATATGCCAATGAGGCACGGTTCACGCCGCGCGGTGCCGAGATGATGCAGGCCGATGTGGTCGCGACGCTTGCCAACCGCATGCGGGTTGAAGACTGGCTCAAGCGCCATCCCGAACTGCTCGAACGGCGGGTTGAAAAACCGGTGTTCGTCTTCGGCCTGCCGCGCACCGGCACGACCCTGGCGGTGGGTCTGCTCGCCGCCGACCCCGCCACGCGCAGTTTCCTGCGCTGGGAAATCTATGATCCGATGCCGCCCGCGCAGCCGGGAGAACTCCACGCCGGACCGCGTTATGACGCGCAGGTCGCGAAGAACGGACAAGCGCTGAAATACATGCCGCACATCGCCGCGATCCATTACGAGGAGGCCGACAGCCCGACCGAGTGCCAGTTCCTGATGACGCCGAGTTTCTGCGCGCAGGTCTACGAATCGCAGGCCGACATTCCTTCATGGCGGAACTGGTTTTTGCATGAAGCCGACTATATGCCCGCCTTCCGCTATCACCAGCGCACGCTCCAGGCCTTGCAGCACCATGCGGGCGGGCGCTGGACCTTGAAGAACCCGTGGCACCCGCTGTTCCTGAACGAACTGACCGAAATTTATCCCGATGCCCGGCTGGTGATGACCCACCGCGATCCCGCCGAAGTTGTGGGTTCCGCTTGCAGCCTGATCAAATACGTCCGTGCGATCTACAGCGACGAGGTTGATCTCAAAGGCATTGGCGCGAGCTTCATTGACACTTTCGAGATCATGATCGCCCGCGCTAAGGCGTACAAGGCGAAGCACGGCGCGGATGCGATCCACGAGGTGCAATATGCCGATACGGTGCGCGATCCGCTCGGCGTGGTGCGCGGCATCTACGAACGCTTCGATCTGGAATTCACGCCCGACGTCGAGGCGGCAATGCAGGGCTATCTCGATGCCAATCCCAAGGGCAAGCATGGCAGCCATGCCTATGACCTCGCCGAATACGGCCTGTCGAAAGAGGCTGTGCGCGAGCGCTTCAAGGGTTACATCGATGACTACGACATACCCGTGAAGGACTGAGTTCGATGACCATCGCCGCGCACTACGCCAACCTGTTCCAGATGAGCTACATCACCCGCGACCTTGATGCGGCGATGGCGCACTGCAAGACGGAGCTCGGCATCGAGCACTTTGAGACGACCGATGCCGAGGTCGAAGTGCTGTCATTCGGCAAGCTGCGCCCGCTGAAAATCCGCGCGGCGTTCGGCAACGTGGGGCGCAACCAGCTCGAACTGATCGAGCCGGTTTCGGGCGCGATCGAGATCTACACCGACGAGGTTGATCTCTCCAGGCACATCATCAATTTCCACCACATCGCCATCGCGGTGCGCGGGGGGATTGCCGAATGGCGCGCGCTGCTCGCCGAAGTGCGTGAAAGCGGTGACGAATTCGCCTACCTCTTCCCGCCCGAGCCGAGCGACGACGACAAGCTGTGCTTCGCCTATGTCGACACCCGCAAGCGCCTTGGGCACTACACCGAGTATCTGTGGGTCGATGAAAGTATCAAGCCGCTCCCGTCGATGCCTGATCTCGATGCGTGAGCGGCCTCAGCTTCCGTCGGTATTCACCGTGGTCACGCCGGGCCGCTCGGCGCCCATGCCGGAAAAGCCGATGCAATAGCCGCCGTCGACCGGCAGGGTGACGCCGGTCACGTAAGCCGCCTCGTCGCTGGCCAGATAGAGCGCGGCATTGGCGATGTCGAGCGCCAGGCCCCAGCGGCCCAGCGGAATCCCGGCGAGCACGAACTGGCCTTCAGGCGGTTCGGCGTGGGTCTTCGATGCCTCGACCAGCCCGGTCCACATCGTGCCCGGCGCAATCGAATTGCAGCGGATGTTGTGGCCTGAATAATCCAGCGCGGCGATCTTGGTCAGATGGTGCACCCCGGCTTTGGCCGCGCCATAGACGCCGTGGTGCTTCCAGCCGACCACGCCTGATGCCGAGCCGGTGTTGACGATGGCCCCGCCGCCGGTCTTGAGCATGGCAGTGATGCCGTATTTCATGCCCAGGAACACGCCGCGGATATTGGTGCCGTGGACTTTGTCCCAGGTCTCCAGCGTTTGTTCGTGCAACGGTGCCATCGGGCCGCCGAAGCCCGCATTGTTGCACAGGATGTCGAGCCGACCGAAAGTGCTTTCGGCCGCCGCGATCATGGCCTGCACGTCCGCCTCGCTCGACACGTCGCAGTGCACGCCGACCGCAACCGGCTCGTTGCCTGATCCGCCGTGCGCGGCATTGACTGCCGCTGCCACCACGTCCTGATTGCCGCTGATATCGGCGAGCACCAGCCTTGCGCCTTCGGCGGAGAAAATCTCTGCCATGGCCTTGCCCATGCCTGAACCGGCTCCGGTGATGACGGCGATCTTGCCGCTAAGTCTTCCTGCCATTCTTGCTCTCCTAAGCCGACGTATCAATGGTCGGGCGAATGCAGATTTCCGAGACGTTCACATTGCGCGGCAGCGTCAGGATGAACACGATGGCCTCGGCGATTTCTTGCGGAAGCACCGCGCCGTCCTTGGCGACATGCGCCTGGATCGCCGCGCGCCAGCCCGGATCGGGGATCGAATCGCCGACCTCGGTTTTGGTGGCGCCGGGCATCAGGATGGTGACGCGGATGTTCTTGCCGCCCAGCTCCTGGCGCATGGCATCGGTCATCGAATTGACCGCGTGCTTGCTCGCCGAATAGGCGCTGGTCATTGGCCCGCCCTTGCGGCCCGCCAGCGAGCTGATGGTGATCATGTCACCGCCGCCTTGCGCCAGCATATGCGGCACGGCGGCCGACGAGGTATAGACCGTGCCCATCAGGTTGATGTCCACCACCCGGCGATAGTCGGCGAGGTCCGCGCCCTCCATGCCGCCCGACGACATGACGCCGGCGGAATTGATCAGAATGTCGATCCGGCCCAGCCCGGCGACAGTATCAGCGACGGCAGCGAGCGCATCAGCCTGAACCGCCATGTCGCCCGGCAGCACCAGCGCGCGCACGCCAGTCGCCTCGATTTTCGCCGCCAGCTGCGCCAGCCGGTCCGCCCGGCGCGCCGAGATCGCCACGTCTGCGCCCTGCTGCGCCAGCGCCAGCGCCGCCGCCGCGCCGATCCCCGACGATGCGCCGGTTACCAGCGCGACCTTGCCTGCAAGCCTTTTGGTCATGGCCATCCTCGCTTCCTCATTGCTTTCCGGTTGGCGCGCGGGCGGCGGCGAGTCAACCGTTTGCTGAACATGTGTTCAACTTTCCCGCACCACGCAGCGGAAGCCAAGATGCCCGGTCGAAGTATCAACCGGCTGGGCATAGCGCGCTGCCGGGCGATAGCGCTGGCAATAGGATTCGGCGCAAAGGTGCGAGCCGCCTTTCATCACCTTGCGCGGGATCTTGATCGGGTCGCGCTTGACGATGCTGCCGCCGCGCGTGCCGCCGCGCGGATTGGCGGGGACGCAGCAGTGGCCGGCGCGCTTCTGCTCCACTTTCGGGGCTGTGAACCAGTCGGCGGTCCATTCCCAGACATTGCCGATCATGTCGTAAAGCCCATGGCCGTTGGGCGGGTAGTGCTTCACCGGCGAGGTGCGCAGCCAGCCGTCGGCGAGCGAATTGTCGTGCGGGAAGGGGCCTTGCCAGTAGTTCGCCAGCATCGCGCCCTGGGGTGCGAGCTGATTGCCCCAGGCATAGTGCTGGTCCTCCAGCCCGCCGCGCGCCGCCCATTCCCATTCGGCCTCGCTGGGCAGTTCCTTGCCCGCCCACAGCGCATAGGCCTCGGCGTCGGCGTGGGCGATGTGGACAACGGGGTGATCCTCCAGCCCGGCCAGCGTGGAGCCCGGACCCAGCGGTTGCCGCCAGTTCGCGCCCAGCCGGAAGTGCCACCAGCTTAGCGATGCCGGATCGACCGGGCCGGGCGTCGGCTCGAACACGAGGCTTCCGGGCTGCGCCAGCTCGGGCAGCATGCCGGGATAGTCCTGTGGATCAGGCGCGATCTCGGCGAACGTGACATGGCCGGTCGCGGCGACGAACGCGGCGAACCCGGCATTGGTCACCGGCGCGGCATCAATCCGGAAGCCATCGACCCGCACCCGGCGCACCGGCGCTTCCTCAGGGTAGAAGGCCGCCGATCCCATGGCATAAGTGCCGCCGGGGATGGCGACCATTCCATCAGTCAAGGCTGGCGCGCCGCCGAGGCCTTGCGCGCCACGAGGACGTTTTTGGCCCCCTTGCGCGATACGCGCATGTTTTTGGCGATGCCGATGCGTTCCAGCGGATTGACCAGCGCCTCATAGCGCCCGAACAGATGCTCGACCCGGTCGCGGTCGCTGGCGAAGGGGGCGGGTCGGTAGAGCCGGTCCACGGCGCTATCGAGCGCGGTGTGGGCCTTGCGCAGGTTCGGCGGCATGGTGTCGGGATCATAGAGATCGGCGAGGCTGGAGGTGGTGTGGAGGCTGCGGGCATCGAGCACGGCTTGGGCGAGCATTTCGATTTTGCCGCGCTGGGCATTTCCACCCCGCTCATCCTGAGCCTGTCGAAGGACGGGCCAGGGGAAGGTGTTGTAGACGAGGGCGTTGGAGTAACGAAAGTCACTCTTTAACCTGCCGCCTACATGACCAAGCCAAGACATGTGCATTGCGCTCGTCAGCACTCCAAAATGCCATAGAGACGCGTGTTCCAACGCTCGCACCAGATTGCTTGGAATGGTCGGTGGTTCCAGCCAGCCGATTGGAACATAGCGGCGGCGTTCTGAGCTAACTTCAGGCACAACCAAAAAGGGAGTCTTCGGAATTGTCGTGAATGCGAATTCTGAAGGACTCTTCGAAAGTTCGCGAGTTGCAGGGCGACTGCTCTCCAGCCTAAAGAGTCTGACCCGTTCCAAAATTGCTTTGACGTCGGAAGTGCGCATCTCGGCTGGAGTTGCGTCTTGAAGTGCCAATATCCAGCGCTCGCCAGCATTGATGTATTCGACTGAACCGATGAAAGGCCGAACGTATGCAGCCAGACCTGGGTTTTTTGAAAGGAACTCGGCACGTTGCAAATGGTCGAATATCAAGTGCCCACCATCAATGGGTTGTGATCCATAGCGTAGCTCAGGTGCTCCGTTGATCTCGCTATGGGAGGCAGCAACCACCAAATGCCGGTTCGCCACGCCCTTGGCATCGAACAGATAGGCGGTCAGCGCGGCATGGCGGCTCTCGACCGGATCGCCCTTGATATCCGGATAGGAGAACAGCCGCTTCTCCGCCGGTTCATTGTCGCGGTGGGTCAGCCCGATGATGACGACATGGACATGCGCACGCCCGCGCGCCTCGCTGCCCCAGCTGAACGTGCGGTGGGCGAACATGATTTCCAGATGGCAGCGATCGAACAGGATCGGCCACAGCTGGGCGACCTGCTCGCCCTGGGTGATCGAATTGGTCGCGACGAAGGCGATGCGGATGCGGGGGTTGGAAATCCTCCCCGAGCTTGTCTCGGGGAGGGGGACCGCGCCCGCAGGGCGTGGTGGAGGGGGCGTCGCCGAAGGCGACGGCTGCGCCGTCGCCACCCCTCCACCATCCTGCGGATGGTCCCCCTCCCCCAGCAAGCTGGGGGAGGATTTTCCGTTGAGGTATTGCCCGGCCTTGATGAACCACGCGGCGACATAATCGAGCGTTCCCCCAGACCCGCCCAGATTGGCGATCCGCCGCACCTGCGCGCGCTGATATTCGCTCTGGAACTTGGCCCCGACAAACGGCGGATTGCCCATGATATAGTGGCACTTGCCCGCCGGGATCACATCGTTCCAGTCCACCTCCAGCGCATCGCCGTGGCGGATATGCGCAGAGTCCTTCAGCGGAATGTTGGCGGCATTGCCGCCGAACGCCTCGTTCAATTCGTTCATCGCCAGATGATCGGCCATCCACATCGCCACTTCGGCAATCCGCGCGGGAAACTCCTCGAACTCGATGCCGTAAAACTGGCCGACCGTGACCTGGCTGAGCAGCCGCACGTCCATTGCGTCCTTGCCATAGAGCGCCTTCAGGCAATCCAGCTCCAGCCGCCTGATCTCGCGATAAGCCACCACCAGAAAATTGCCGCAGCCGCAGGCCGGATCGAAGAAGGTCAGCCGGGCCAGCTTGTGCTGGAATTCGATCAGCGCATTCCGGTTCTTGCGCAGCTTGAGCTTTTCCAGCTCGGCGCGCAGATCGTCGAGGAACAGCGGCCCGATCACCTTCAGGATATTGGTTTCGGTGGTATAGTGCGCGCCCTTGGCGCGGCGCTCTTTCGCATCCATCACCGACTGGAACAGCGAGCCGAATATGGCGGGGCTGACGCCGGACCAATCGTGCTTGGCCGCATCGAGCAGCAGCGCGCGCATCTTCTTGTCGAACACCGGGGTGCGGACATGCCCGGCAAACAGCGCGCCGTTGACATAGGGGAAGGCACCCAGCTCGCCCGACAGCCCGGCCTGGCGCTGGTCCTCCGGCGTATCGAGCACATCGAACAGTTCGCTGAGCAGCCGCCCGGCATTGCTGCCATCCTCGGCGGTGTCATTGTCGATCAGCTGGAGGAAGATATCCTTGGGCTGGAAGATGCCGGTATCGTCGGCGAACAGGCAGAACAGCAGGCGGACGAGCAATTGTTCGAGATCGTGGCCGGTGTAGCCGCTGTCCTCCAGCGCATCATGCAGCCGCCCCATCAGTTCGGCGGCCTTGACGGTGACGTTGGCCTGCGCCGTGAAGGTTACCCGCCGCCCGAGGATGAAATCGAACTGTTCGATATGTTTGTAGAGATCGGCCAGCGCGAAGGCGGTCTCCCGCCCGTTGTCGTCGAGATCGGTCAGCCTGAAGCGCTGGAAATCGCAGACCAGCATGTAGCGCGGCTGATCGCGCTCGGGCAGCCAGTCGAAATAGGTGCTGGCCTGCGCCGAGGCGGCAAGCAGATCGCGCCCGGCGCTCTTCTGCTCGACGATGAGAACACCCGGCCAATAGAGATCGATGAAGCCGCGCTTGTTCGCGTCGAGGCTTTGCACGCGCTTTTCATAAACGGCTACCGCGCGGCGATTGACCCCGAAAATCTCGAAAAAGGCATTGTAGAAACTGTGCGTCTCGCCCTTTTCGTAATGCGCGTCCTTCCAGTCTTCGCTGAACGCCTTGGCCCGCCGCCGGATTTCGTCCCAGTTCAACCGCATGGGTGCAGTCTATTCCCGCCGCCAGCAAGCTTGGCAAGCGCGCTGAAAACAAGCCACTGGCGAATCGCGCATTGCTCCGCCACATTGAACACAAGCACAGCGGGCCGAAGCCCGCCCCGGGAGAGAAGCACGCCATGAAAGTCCAGCCCGCAGCCTTCCTGCGCACCACCCTGCCGCTCGGCATCGACATGGCGGCCGGGTATGATTCGGGGCGGTATCATTCGATCTGGCTGCCCGATCACATGGTCAGCTTCTGGCCCGATTCGATCTGGACCCCGGAGTTCACCGACCTCGCGCTGTCATCGCCCAGCCCGCACCGGCATCTTGACGGCATGGCGGTGGCGGCGGCGACCGCAGTGCTGACCAAAAACGTGCCGCTGGCGACTTGCGTGGTTGATACCGTGCGCCGCCATCCCTCGCTGCTGGCGCAAAGCGCGCTGACCATCAGCCACCTGTCGAAAGGCCGCTTTATCCTCGGGCTCGGTTCGGGCGAGCTCGAAAACACGGTTCCTTATGGCTTCGATTTCGACAAGCCGGTGGGGCGGCTGGAGGAAGCGATCACGGTGATCAAGCTGCTGTGGCACAGCGAGGGCAAAGTCGATTTCGAAGGGCAGTTCTACCGCCTCGAACACGCCCGCATGGATACCGAACTCTATGACGGCAAGGCACCGCCGATCTGGCTGGGCTCGGTCGGGCCCAGGATGCTGCGGATCACTGGCGAGCAGGCCGACGGCTGGTGGCCGGCGGGGACCTATACGCCCGAAGACTATGCCGCCAAGCTCAAGGTGATCCTCGATGCGGGCGAGGCCAAGGGCCGCGACATGAGCCATTTCGTGCCCGCGCTGACGCAGATCTGCCTGGTCGGCGACGAGCAAGAAGTCGCCGAAATGCTCCAGCAGCCGATGGTCAAGTCGATCATCTTGATGCTGACAGCGGCGGACCTGCGCCAGTTCGGCTATGATCACCCGATGGGCCCGGACTGGCGCGGCATCCAGGATTTCGATCCGGTGCGGTTGTCGCGCGAACGGATCATCCAGTTCTGCGACGATCTCGATACCCGGGCGATCCGCGACATCTTCCCGGTGGGCACGGTCGCCGATGTCGCCGCCAAGTTCAAGGGCTTCGCCGATGCCGGGATGCGGGTGTTCAAGGTGATGGACTATGGCGGCATGGCGGGCGCGAAGTTCGCCGCGAAGTCGGCGGGCAAAGTGCTCGCGGTGGAGGACGAAGTGATGCGGCTCTGCGGAGGTGCGGCATGAGCGAACTCGACGCCGCTGCCATTCTGGCGCGCGCCGAGGCGGAGACTGGCTTCAGTGACTGGGGCGATGCCAGCTTCACGGCGCGTTTCGGGCTGGCTGTGGCGCACATCAATTCGATCCCGATGGACGACGCCGGGCGCAAGGCAGCTGCGAAAAACATCCACTGGCTGCTGAGCGACCGCCTGCGTTTCTTCGCGGACTTCAAGCGTTATCCGTTGGCCGATGAAGTGATCGACCATCCGATGTTTGCCACTGGCGAGCCGCGCTCGGGCACCACCTTGATGCATGCGCTGATGGCGGCCGATCCCGATGCGCGGGCGCTGCGCTTCTGGGAGGTCATGCACCCCTCGCCGCCGCCCGGCACGACAGGTCTGGATGACCCGCGTATCGAACAGGCCGACGACGAGTGGCGCGAGATCAACCTCAAGATGCGGAAATGGCTGCATTGCCATCCCTATAATGACATGCTCGGCGCTGGCCTGCCCGAGGACGAGCGGACATGGGCTTTCGATTTCCGGGTGATGACGCCGACCGCCTGGTGGCGCGTGCCGATGCAGAACCTGTCGATGGGTCTGCCGACGGACAGCGCCGCGCAGAACCGGCTGCACAAGATGATGCTCCAGTCGTTCCAGTATAGTCGCCCGAAGAAATACTGGGTGCTGAAGGGTTTTCACGGGCACCGCCTCAAGGAATTCTTCGAGACCTATCCCGATGCGACGCTGGTCTGGCTTCACCGCGACCCGGTCCAGGTCGCCGCATCCTCGACCGCGATGATGCGCGACATCATGGAAGGCATCGTCGGGCCAATCGACATGGCGGCCGAGGCAAAAATGCATATGCTGCGCTTGCGCATGTCGATCGAGAACACGATGACCAACCCGCTGCTGAGCGATCCGCGTATCCACCATGTGCGATACAAGGATTTCGTCGCCGATCCGATTGGCACCATCCGCGGCTACTATGCCTTCACCGGCCGCGAGCTGACTGCTCAGGCCGAGACGGCGATGCGCGATTACCTCGCCAGCAACAAGGGCGACCGCCACGGCAAGTTCGCCTATTCAACCAGCCTGCTGACCGACGCGGGCTTTGATATCGATGAATTGAACGAGGAGTTCCGGCCTTTCCGCGAGCGGTATGGGGTGGATATCGAGGTGCGCCGGTGATGTTCCTCCCCGGCACGGGGAGGGGGACCAGCGAAGCTGGTGGAGGGGCACGTGCGGCATGGCCCGGGTTACCAACGTTGTTTGAACTGGCCTGTGTCCCTCCACCGTCCTGTGGATGGTCCCCCTCCCCGTGCCGGGGAGGAATTTAGCCATGCACCCCCGCGTGAACCTCCATCAGGTTGCTTTCATGGATGCGAGCACGACGGCGTTTATCGACCACTGCCGCGCCATCGGCGTTCAGAACGTGACTCTTGTCACGCCCAAGCTGATGCAGCCGGGCGGGCTGGAAGAAGCGCAGTTGGCGCTGGCGGCGGGGGGCGCGCGCGCGGCGGTGGTCAATCATCCGCTGGCCATGGGATCGAACCTCGAGCTTGACCGGGGAGACGCCAGCGCAAGCCTGACCCAGGCCATCGACATCGCCGCCGCGCTCGGTGCGCCGCACATCTATCTCGTCAGCGGCGGGCGCGGGCACCTGAGCTGGGACGAAGCGGCGGCGCGGTTTGCGCAAGTGGTTGCGCCCTGCCTTGCGCCGGCCCGCGACAAGGGCGTTACCCTGCTGGTTGAGACCGCAGGCAGCCTGAATGTCGACATGCATCTGGCCCACACGCTCGATGATACCATTCGCCTTGCCGAGATCGCCGGGATCGGCGTGTGCATCGAACTGCACGCCTGCTGGTTCGAAGGCGGCCTCAGGGAAAAATTCGCCCGCGCCATGCCGCTCACCGGCTTGGTTCAGGTGAGCGACTATGTCTCGGGTGATCGCACGGTCCCGTGCCGCGCGGTGCCGGGGGATGGCATGATCCCGCTCGAAGGCCTGCTCGGCGACATTCTTGAACTGGGCTACGCCGGGGTATTCGACCTTGAGCTGGTCGGGCCAAGGATTGTCGCCGAAGGCGCGCGGGCTGCATCGACCCGCGCGGCGGAGCGCCTGTCGGAAATCCTCGTGAAACTCGGAGCATAACCATGGCCTATGGCGACGGACCGGCGGATGAAATGCTGCGAGGCGGCTGGGCAGACTTCTGCGACCGGCTGAAGGCGGCGGGCGATCTGGTGTTCAAACCGGCCAATCCTGCGGAGCCGATCATGCGGGCGGACGGCTTTCATTTCCTCACGCAGAACCTGGCGCAGGCCTTCGATCTTGCGCTCGAGACCAAGAACCCTGCCTACCCGCAGATCCACTACTTCACCCATCCCAACATGAAGCTGGGCGGCGACGTCTGCGATTTCACCTATCGCCAGGCGTGGATCTCGGGCGAACATGCCTACCGGATCACGGGCAAGAAGGGCACCGCGCGCTGGTTCAACCTGACCGTGCAGGGGCCCAGGCCCGCGAAGCTTCCCGGCACGGACTTCGCGCCGCTGCACGAGCCCTTCGGCGACACGCCCGAATGCAATATCCTGGGGGCCCAGATTGATGCGGACAGCGAGGGCAATTTCGAGCTGTTTATCGGCGGGCCAGCCCGCGAAAAGAACTGGCTGCCGACCACGCCAGGCAGCCGCAAGTTGTTCATCCGTGAAGCTTTCGATGCCTGGGGCGAACTGCCCACCAGCCTGACTATTGAGCGCATTGGCATGGATAGTCCGCGCCCGGTGCCTGGCGCCGAACGCATGGTGGAAGCGATGCAATGGGCGGGCGATTTCGTCAGCGGCATCATGCGCGACTGGCCCGATCACTCATGGGCGACCTCGGGCGGGGTCTGCGATCCCGCACAGCCTAATGTGTTCCCCGCCGACAAAAGCGCCAACAGCGCCGACGATGTGAGGCGCGGGCGCATGGCGGCGAACATGGTCTGGAAGCTCGCGCCGAACGAAGCCCTGGTGGTCGAGATGGACTGGCACGACGGCTTCTGGCTGTTCGGCATGGGCGGGTTCTTTGTTGAAAGCATGGACTTCCTTTATCGCCCGGTCAGCTATTCCCCGGCGCGCACCCACGTCGATACCGACGGTGTCGTGCGCTTCGTCATGGCGCACGACGATCCCGGGGTGCACAACTGGCTCGATACCCAGCAATTTTCGACCGGAAACCTCGGCTACCGCAACCTGATGAGCCAGAACGCGGCGACCTTCCGCGCGAAGCTGGTCAGCCGGGCCGACGTGCTGGATCATTTGCCAGACAGAACGCTGATGGTGACTGCCGAGCAGCGCGCGCTGATGCTGACCCAACGCTACCGCGCGATCAAGCAGCGCTTCGGCATCTGAGCACATGCGCCCGCTCGGCCTGCATCAGCTCACCGCGATGGACGTCGGACCGCTCGAGCTGATCGAGATCGCGGGCTGTTGCGGTTATCAGGCGGTCAGCCTGTTCACCCATGCCCCGCATGTGCCGCTTGCCGGGCAGGAGGGCAAATTCATCTTCCCCACGGTGACCCCGGCGCTGGAGCGCGAAGTGCGCAAGCGTCTGGATTCGCATGGTCTCGCAATGGTCAATGCCGAGTTCTTTCTGCTCAAGCCCGATCTCGACCTGGCCGACTATGCGCCGGGGCTGGCGCTGGGCCGTGCTTTGGGCGCGCGCCATGCGATCAGCCATGTGTTCGAGCCCGATCCTGCCCGTGCGGTCGATCTGATCGGGCGGTTCTGCGATCTGGCTGCGCAGGAGGACATGATCGTCGCGCTCGAATTTTGCCAGATGACGCCGGGCTGCAAGAGCCTCCGGCAGGCGAAATGGTTTGTCGAGCAGGTCGGCGCGGCCAATCTGGGCTTTGGGATCTGCCCAATGCATCTCATGCGTAGCGGCGGCAGCGCGGCGGATGTCGCTGCGCTGGACCCGGCCATGCTGCTCTATGGCCAACTCAACGATGGCCACGGGCTGCATGTTTCCGAGGCCTATTTTGACGAAGTGCACGACCGGCAATTGCCGGGCAGGGGCGACTTTCCCTTGCGCGCAATCGTCGCCGCGTTGCCTGCGGCCGCGCCTATCGAAGTCAAATGCCCCAGTGAGAGCCGGATCAGCGCCGGGGTCAGCCCGCTCGACTATGCCCGAGAGGCCTTCCGCTTAGCTGGCGAGTGTTACCCCTAGCGCCCGTGCCAGTGCCTTCAGCCGCAGGTCCGCCGCCAACTTCGATTGCGGCGCATCGAAAGCCATTCCCGAGCCATGATAGGCGCCGGGAATGACATGCAGTTCCACCGGCACCCCGGCGCGCGTCAGCCGGCGGGTGTATTCAAGATTCTCCTCGAGGAACAGGTCGAGCGTGCCGATGTGGAGGAAGGCTGGCGGCAGGCCGGAGAGATCCTTCGCGCGCGCCGGGGCGGCAGTCTCGTCGACGCCGTCGCTGCCCGGCTCTATGCCCAGCAGCGCCTTCCAGCCGAAATGGTTGCGTTCGGGCGTCCAGACATATTCGCCGGTGTAGGGATGCGGTTCGGGATCGGCGCAAGTGCGATCATCGAGCATGGGATATTCGAGCAGCTGGAAGCAGATTGCTGGGCCGCCCTGGTTTCTGGCATGCAAAGCCAGCGCCGCCGCGTGGCCACCGCCCGCGCTGCCGCCGGAAATCGCGATGCGCGCCGGATCGACGCCAAGCGCGGCGGCATTTTCCGCCAGCCAGCACAGCGCCGCATAATTGTCATTGCGCGATCCGGGCCAGGGGGTTTCGGGCGCGAGCCGATAGTCGACCGCGACGACGACACAACCCAGCTGGAGCGCCAGCATGCGGTTGGCGGTATCGCTCATCTCGGCATTGCCGATGACATAGCCGCCGCCATGGATTTCGAGCAGCCCGGGTCGCAGCCCCGTCGCATCGCCCGGCGGCGTATAAAGCAGCACGCGCACATCGGGATCGCCCGGTGCGCCCGGAATGAATCGTTCCGCACACGGCACGGCGGCCAGTGCCGGCGGCAACGGCGGCAATTCGCGCCCGGCCATGCCGCCGCGAAACGCCTCGATCGGCATCGTGCCGAAATCCATCGGCGGGAAGTTTTCGAGTGCACTGAGCAGTTCAGATGCGATGAGATGGCGGCTTGAGGGGCGGTTCACGGCAAATTCTCCCAGTTCAGTTTCTCCGCGCGTTCTTGCCCGATTGGCGGGGGCGGGCAAGTGGCTTATGTGCAGGTCAGCAGACAAAGGGAGAGACAGGCATGGCAACATTCGTGCTGGTTCACGGCGGTGGCCATGGCGGCTGGTGTTGCGGAACGAGGCGGCAATGCGGGCGATCCCGGAAAGCCACATCATCTGCACAGAAACCATTCCCGGGCGCGCCATGGCGCGGCTGATGGCCAATTCGGCAGGGCGGGTGTGGGATATCGATACCGGCCACGACCTGATGCTGACCGAACCGGAATGGGTCGCCGCGCGGCTGGGGGATGTGGCGCGGACGCTAATCTAGGCTATAGAACCGCGTCACTTCGGCCCAGGCTTCCTCGGCGGTTTCCACCCAGCTGATCAGCTTCAGGTCTTCGCGGTTGACTACGCCTTCATCGGCCATGGCGTCAAAATTGATCACTTTGCTCCAGAACTCGCGGCCAAACAGCAGGATCGGCACGGGGCGCATCTTGCCGGTCTGAACCAGGGTCAGCAGTTCGAGGAATTCATCCAGCGTGCCGAAACCGCCGGGGAACACCGCGACCGCCTTGGCGCGCAGCAGGAAGTGCATTTTCCTGAGCGCGAAATAGTGGAACTGGAACGAAAGGCCGGGTGTGACATAGGCGTTGGGCGCCTGTTCATGCGGCAGCACGATGTTGAGCCCGATAGTATCCGCGCCAGTCTCGCTCGCGCCGCGATTCGCCGCTTCCATAATCGACGGGCCGCCGCCCGAGCAGACGACGAACTGGCGCATGCCGTTCTCGACAATGCCGCAGCTGCTTGCCAGCCGCGCCAGCTCGCGCGCGATGTCATAGTATCTCGCCTTGGCCGCCAGCCGCTCGGCGATCTTGCGCGCCTCGGGGTCTTGCGCCGCGGCGACCAGGGCTTCGGCCTGTTCGGGCGCGGGGATGCGGGCTGAACCATAGACCACCAGGGTCGAGCCGATGCCTGCCTCGTCGAGCAGCATTTCGGTCTTGAGCAATTCAAGCTGGAAACGCACCGGGCGCAGCTCGTCGCGCAGCAGGAAATCGGTGTCGCGGAAAGCGAGGCGGTAGGCCGGGTCCTGCGTCTGCGGGGTCTCGACCTTGAAGGTCTCGGCGAAGCTGGCTTCCTGCTCGGCCTTGTAGAAGCGGCGGCGCGTCAGGCGTTTTTCGGGTTCGTTCATTGCCGCCTTCTTGCCCGATCCGGCGGGCAATGCAATCTTGACCAAACCGTGGCGGAAAAGGCTCAGCCCGAGCCAACTGGATGCCCCGCGAGGACTCGAACCTCGATAAACGGTATCAGAAACCGGTGTCTTACCATTAGACGACGGGGCAATCGGCTGAGGCCTCTAGGCATGGCGGTGGGGGGCGTCAAGGCTTCGGGCTTGCCGAGAATGGGCCGGGCGGCTAGAAACAGCTTCAGGTACGGGGGCGGGCGCCCGCGAAAACAATAAAGAGTGCAAGTAACATGGCGGAAGCATTTCCGCCGGCAATGCGGGCCGAGGCGACACAAGGCGCTGGGGCCGCGCCGGCGCAGGCCGACGGCGATTCGCAAGTCCCGGTTTCTCAGGCTGCGGTCTTTCAGGCCCCGATTCCCCATGTTGTGAACGCGCGGCATATGCCGGCGGCGCGGCAAGCCTATGCGGCAATCGATCTGGGCACCAACAACTGCCGGCTGCTGATTGCCCGGCCCTCCGGCGAAAATTTCGCGATCGTCGATGCCTTCAGCCGGGTTGTGCGGCTGGGCGAAGGGTTGGCGCAAACCGGCGAACTGAGCGAGGCGGCGATGGACCGCGCACTCGGTGCCTTGCATGTCTGCGCCGACAAGCTGCGCCGCCGCAATGTTCATCTTGCCCGCTCGGTCGCGACCGAGGCCTGCCGGCAAGCCAGCAACGGCGATCTCTTCATCGCCCGCGTGCGCCGCGAGACCGGCATCTCGCTCGATGTCATCAGCACCCGCGAGGAAGCCCGGCTTGCCGTGCTGGGCTGCCATATCCTGCTCGAGCCCGGCAATGGCCCCGCGATGATTTTCGATATCGGCGGCGGTTCAACCGAAGTGGTGCTGATTGAGAGCACCGACACCGTGCCGGATATCCTCGATTGGCAAAGCGTGCCCTGGGGCGTGGTTTCGCTTACCGAGATTTTTGGCCCGGAAGCGGACGACCGGGCCGGACGCGAGCTACGCTATGCCGCAATGCGCAACCGGGTGACCGCAAGTTTCGCCAGCTTTGCCCAGCGCACGGCTGATTCGGGCAAGCTGGCCCAGGGTGGTCCGGCACTGGGCGGCGGCATGTTGCGCCTGCTGGGCACCAGCGGCACGGTGACGACGCTCGCCAGCCTCCACCTTGATCTGCCACAATACGACCGGCGCGCAGTCGATGGCCTGATCGTGCCCGCCGCCTCGATGCGCTCGATCAGCGCCCAGCTTTCGTCCATGTCCATCGCCGAGCGGCAGCAACTACCCTGCATCGGGCGCGAGCGCGCAGATCTGGTGGTCGCAGGGTGCGCCATTCTGGAAGCCATTCTCGACCTCTGGCCGGCCGACCGGCTGGGGGTCGCTGATCGCGGCATTCGCGAAGGCATCCTGCGCAGTCTGATCGCCGCCAATGGCGAAGGCGAGCGCCTGCGCGCCGAAGTCATGCGTGCGCGGCGAGAAGGCTTGTGAGGGGCGTGGGACCATGAGGGGTGACAAGACTGCGGGCCAGCGCCTCAAGACCGGCAAGGGCCGCACCGCCAGTTCGACCCGCTGGCTCACGCGCCAGCTTGCCGACCCCTATGTGAAGAAGGCCCGTGCCGAAGGCTTTCGCAGCCGCGCGGCCTACAAGCTGGCCGAACTGGATGACAGGTTTGCCCTGCTCAAAGGCGCGGTCCGGGTGATCGATCTCGGCATTGCGCCGGGCGGCTGGAGCCAGATTGTCCGCCAGCGTTGCCCCAGGGCGGCGATTGCCGGAATCGACCTGTTGCCCACCGACCCGCTAGAGGGCGTCACCATCTTCGAGATGGACTTTATGGCCGACGAGGCCCCTGCCGCGCTGGAAGCAGCGCTCGACGGGCCGCCTGATCTGGTGCTGTCAGACATGGCGGCCAACACCGTCGGCCACAAGCAGACCGACCATCTGCGCACCATGGGTCTGGTCGAGGCGGCGGCGGATTTTGCCATCGAAACCCTTGCGCCGGGCGGGGCGTTCGTAGCCAAAGTGCTGGCCGGCGGCACCGATGCCGAATTGCTGACGCTGCTCAAACGGCATTTCACCACGGTCAAACATGCCAAGCCGCCCGCGAGCCGCAAGGATTCGTCGGAATGGTATGTTATTGCGCAAGGCTTCAAGGGCGCGCCATAAACGAAGCTGCCGGAGCCGCAGCCCCGCCCTCGATTATATTGCCTGGATCAGAAATTACTTCGCGGCTGGTGCCGCTGCTGCGCCCTCTGCCGCTGCCGCTGCCGCTGCCGCATCGGCAGCCGCCGCACCTTCGGCGGGAGCCGCCGCGCCTGCGGCCGCAGCTGCCGGAGCCGGAGCGGCGGGGAGCGGCAGGTTCGAGCCTTGCGCGTTCATGTATGCCATCAGGTTGGCGCGTTCCTGGCCATCCTCAAGACCTGCGAAAGTCATCTTGGTGCCCGAAACCATTGCCTTGGGGCTCAGCAGCCAGGCATTCATCGTCGTCCAGTCCCAGTTGCCGCCCTTGGCCGCCAGATCAGGCGAATAGGCAAAGCCCGCTACATGCTTGCCGACCGGCTTGCCCATGATGGCGTAAAGGTTGGGACCGATGCCACTGGCACCGCCCGAGGCGATGGTGTGGCACGAAGCGCACTTCTTGAAGGTCATCTCGCCCTTGGCGGGATCGGCGCTGGCGAGCAGCGTTTCGATCGGCACGGCGACCGCGCCGCCCTGACTGGAGACAACGCCGGCGATCTTGTAGCCCATGGTTTCGGGGCGATGCGGTTTGTCGGCGCCGAAGTGGTGGCCGCTGATGCTGGCGAGGCCAAGCGCGACGATGCCCGAAAACAGCGTCCAGCCGGCGATGGTGTTGAAACGGTCTTCCATCGAAAAAGGCCCCGTGGGAAATGGATCATCCAATTGCGCGCCGCTCTAGTGACGGCTTTGGCCCAGTGCAAGGCCCATTGCGGGATTTGCGCATAATCCCTAAGCGCCAGCCCGCAATGCATAGTTTCCCCGAGCCCGCTCTCGCCCTGGTGGCGCAAATGCACGCCGCTGCCGCTGCCGATCCGGCGCGCGCCGTGGCTTTTCAAGGTGCGCCCGGGTGCAACGGCCATCGCGCCGCGCTGGAATACGATTCGCAGTGCCTGCCGCTGGCCTGCTTCAGCTTCGAGGATGCGCTCGATGCGGTGAAGGACGGGCTGGCGGCCCGGGCAATCATCCCGATCGAGAATTCCCAGCATGGCCGCGTCGCCGATATCCACTTCCTGTTGCCCGAAAGCGGGCTGAGCATTGTCGGCGAATACTTCATGGCGATCCATCACAGCGTGATGGGGCTTGGCGACGGCCCGTTTGCCGCCGCCTACAGCCACCCGCAGGCACTGGGGCAAACGCGCCACTATCTGCGCGCGCGCGGCATCGTGCCGATGGCCTATGCCGATACGGCTGGCGCGGCGGCTTTCGTCAAGGAGCAGGGCGATCCGCAGGCCTGCGCGATTGCCCCCAGCATCGCCGCCGAGCTTTATGGTCTGAAGATCGTCGCCGAAAACGTCGAGGATGCGAGCGACAACACCACGCGCTTCGTCATGCTGGCCAAAACGGCGCTCGATCCGGCGAGCCTTGCCGGCAGGCCGGCGATGACCACGCTGGTGTTTGAAGTGAACAATGTTCCCGCCGCGCTCTACAAGGCGCTGGGCGGCTTCGCCACCAACGGGGTCAACATGACCAAGCTGGAAAGCTATCAGCATGGCGCCAGCTTCGCCGCGACCGCCTTTTTCGCCGACATCGAAGGCGCGCCGGGTGATCCGCCGCTTGACCGCGCGCTCGCTGAGCTGGCCTTCCACTGCAAGGAAATCCGCATCCTGGGCACTTATGCGCAGGCCCGCCCCAGAGGGTGAGGGGCGCGGGCGAAGAACACTGACCGGCGTGGTTAACCGCCGCAGCTTGCGCCCGGCGCGGTGCCGTGGCACCTAGCAGGGGTGAACCGGCCCAGTCCGGCAATTGCGGGATCGATCATGCCAAACGATAGCCTGCGCGACTGGGAAGCCATGCGGGCGACATCCGACATCCAGTATGCCCCGCTGCCCCCGCCGCCACCGCCACCCAAGACCCCCGATTGGCTGGCCCAACTGGGCGAATGGCTGCGCGCGCTGCTTGAGCCGCTCGGCAAGGCGATTGGCATGTCGTGGCCGGTGATGGAAAAAGTGCTGCTGGCGTTGTTGCTGCTGGGAGTTGTCTTCCTGCTCTGGCGGCTGGTGGTGCAGCCGCTGCTGGCGATGCGGCGCAGGCCCGGGGCGGAGCCTGAGCCTGAATGGGCACCGGTGCGTGCGCAGGCTGTGGCGCTGCTCGCCGATGCCGACCGGCTCGCCGCCGAAGGCCGCTTCGGCGAGGCGGCGCGGCTGCTGCTCCAGCGCTCGGTGCACCACATCGCTGAGGCTCAGCCCGGCTGGCTGCAACCCGCCACCACCGCGCGCGAGATCGCCGGCCTGCCCCAGCTGCCGCTCCGCGCGCGGGGGGCTTTCGGCGTGATCGCCATGCGGGTTGAACGCAGCTTGTTTGCGCAGGCCGAACTGGACGGAGCCGACTGGCAGGCCGCGCGCGCTGCCTATGCCGATTTCGCGCTGCAGGACATCCGTGGCGGCGAGGCCCCGGCATGAGCGAAAGCGGCGGCAATCCCTTCAATCCCCGTGCGGTGCTGGCTTTGCTGCTGCTGGGCGGCGTGCTGTTCGTCGCGCTGCTGTGGCTGATCGGTTCGGGCTCGGCCTCGGGCTCGGCCAACAACGGCGGCGCTCATGCCGGCGGCAAGGGGATTACCGGCTATGCCGCGCTCGCCGATCTGCTCGAGCGGCGCGGCTATACTGTCAGCCGCTCGCGCAGCGAGGGCCGCCTCGACGATCCCGGCCTGCTGGTGCTCACCCCGCCGCACTACGGCGACGGCAAGGAGATCGAGGAAATCATCACCAGACGCCGGCTGACCGGCCCGACGCTGCTGGTGCTGCCCAAATGGCTGACAGTGCCCGCGCCGCCCGCGCTTGCCGGCAGCAAGGCGCAGAAGGGCTGGGTCTATCTGTCGGATGCCCGCCCGCCGATGTGGGGCAACGATGTGACCTCGATCGGCGGGCTGGACCTGAAGATCGAGGAGCGGCGCGGCGAAGGCGCGCGCATCAGCGGCCTGGGCCTGAGCGGGCGCCTGCCCGAACCCAAGGCGGTGCAGAGCATGACCTCGGGCGGACTGGTGGCGCTGGTGCGCGATGGCAATGCCCAGATGCTGGCGGGCTATCTCGACGATCTCGGCACTTATCCGATGCTCGATGCCATCGCCGGGGTGAACCCTGGCAATGCTGACGATGAAGACCTGTTTCCCGTGCTGATCGTCGCCGAGCCCGATCTGCTCGACAACTATGCCATGGCTGACCAGGCACGCGCGCGGCTGGCGCTGGATCTGGTTGATGCCGCGATGGAAGGGGAGCGTCTGCCGGTCACTTTCGACCTGACGCTCAACGGGCTTGGCCGCTCGGCAAACCTGCTTACGCTCGCCTTCACGCCGCCGTTCCTGGCTGCGACGCTCTGCCTGTTAATCGCGGCGCTGGCGGTGGGCTGGCGGGCCTTGCTGCGCTTCGGGCCGCCGCGCCGGGCCACCCGCGCAATCGCATTCGGCAAGGCCTCGCTGATCGCCAACGCTGCCGGCCTCATCCGTCGCACGCGACGCTGGCATCTGGTGTCCGGGCCTTATGCGGATCAGGTGCGCGAGCGCCTCGCGCGGGCGCTTGCCCTGCCGCGCACCGCCGATGCCATGGCCACCGAGAAGCTGATCGACCGCGCCGTGGCCGGGCGCACGGCGGCGGAAAATGCCTTTTCCACCCTGGCAGCGCGCTTGCGCGCCAGCCGCCGGGAAACCGATATCGTGCGCGCTGCGCAAGACCTGCATTCGCTTGAAAGGACGCTGAAACCATGAGCCAACCGAACGATCCTGCCGCGATGACGCTGGCCGAAGTCGCCCAGCTTGCCGCGGCGATTCGCGGCCAGATCGCCAAGGCCATCGTCGGCCAGACGCAGACCGTCGATCACCTGCTGATCGCGTTGCTGGCACAGGGCCATGTCCTGCTCGAAGGCCCGCCGGGCACTGCCAAGACGTTCCTCGCGCAATGCTTCGCCGCCAGCCTGGGGCTTGATTTCGGGCGCATCCAGTTCACTCCGGACCTGCTGCCGGGCGATATTCTCGGTTCCAGCCTGTTCAATTTCCAGACCAGCCAGTTCACCCTGACGCGCGGGCCGATCTTCTGCGATCTGTTGCTCGCCGACGAAATCAACCGCACCCCGCCCAAGACCCAGGCCGCGCTGCTCGAAGCCATGCAGGAGCGCCAGGTGACGCTCGACGGCGATGTCCATGCGCTCGCCGATCACTTCATGGTGGTGGCAACGCAGAACCCGATCGAGAGCCAGGGGGTCTATCCGCTGCCCGAGGCCCAGCTCGATCGCTTCCTGTTCAAGATCCTGGTGCCCTATCCCAGCCTTGAGGAAGAGACGCGCATTGTCGCCCGCTTCGGCGAAGCGAGCGGACCGCCGCGCGCCGCAGACTTCGGCATTGCCGCCGTGGTCGATGCCGCCCGCCTCAATGCGGCGACGCGCGCGGTCAAGCAGGTCACGCTGGCCGAAAGCGTGATCGACTATATCGTCCGGCTGGTGCGCGCGACCCGCGAGGCCGCTGATCTTGCCTCGGGCGCAAGCCCCCGCGCTGCGGTGCTGCTGGCCAATGCCGCCCGCGCGCGCGCCGCGCTGGAAGCGCGCGACTATGTCGTGCCCGACGATGTCAAGGCGCTGGCGACCTCGGTGCTGCGCCACCGGCTGCTGCTGAGCCCGGCGGCGGAAATCGAGGGCAAGCAGGTCGAAGCCTTGGTGGCCGAATTGGTCGAGCAGACCGAGGCGCCGCGGTGAGGCATTGGGGCATCGTCATCGGGGGCCCTTCGACAGGCTCAGGGCGAGCGGGTTTGGGTTTTAGAACAAACCCCGCTCAGCCTGAGCTTGTCGAAGGCCGCGCGCTGCATTGTCCCATAGGATAGCTGCGATGGCCATCGCTTTCCCCCAGATTGTCCCCACCGCCCGCGCCGCAGTGCTAATCGCGCTCGCCGCGCCGTTCGCGCTGCTGCTCGCCGCCTTCGCGCCGGCTGCGTGGATCGCAGCGCCGGCGCTGGGGCTGGGGCTATTGCTGCTGGTGCTGCTCGATGCTGTCCTCGCAGGCAGACTGACGGACCTGCGGGTGATCGCACCTGACGATTGCGAGGTCGGCGATGCGTTCCAGCTGGCGGTGCTTGCGGACATTACCCGCGGCAGGCCGGGGGCAGTGGCGGCCTCGCTGGCGCTCGATCCGCGCCTCGCGCCGGGCGGGCGTTGCGAGCTGGGGCTGCGCTTCGAGGCGGCGTCGACAAGTTGGCAGGGCGCGGCAAAGCTGGTGCCTTCGCGGCGCGGCACAGGCGCGCTGGAGACGGTATGGCTGCGCTGGACCGGCCCGCTGGGGCTGGGCGCGCGGCTCCACCGGCAGGAATTGGCCAGCCAGGTGCGCGTCTGGCCCAACATTTCGGCGGTCCGCTCGCCCGCTTTGCAGGCCTTCTTGCGCGATGCCCAGACCGGGCTGGTCGCCCGGCGGATTCGCGGCGAGGGCACCCAGTTCGAGGCGTTGAGCGAATTTCGCCCGGGGATGGAGCGGCGGCGTATCGACTGGAAGAGCTCGGCGCGCCATGTCAGCCTGTTTGCCCGCGAATACGAAGTCGAGCGCAACAACCAGATCGTCTTTGCCATCGATTGCGGCCAGGCGATGTGCGCGCCGATCGCCGGGATGCCGCGCATCGACCGCGCGGTTTCCGCTGCCCTGCTCACCGCTTATGTCGCACTCAAGAGCGGCGACCGGGTGGCGCTGTTCGGCTTTGCCGCCCGGCCTGAGGCGATGTCGCCGTTCATCTCCGACACGCGGCAATTCCACCGCCTGCAAAGCGAGGCGGCGCGGCTCGACTATCATGCGCAGGAGCCCAATTTCACGCTCGCCCTGGCGACTCTCGCCAGCCGGCTGCAGCGCCGCTCGCTGATCGTCGTGTTCAGTGATTTCACTGATCCGACCAGCGCCGAGCTGATGATCGAGTCGATTGGCCGGCTGGTCCGCAAGCATGTCGTGTTGTTCGTGACGATGGCCGACGAGGAGCTGGAAACGATTGCGACCGATGATCCCGCCGACATGCAGGCGCTGGCCATGGCGGTCACTGCCGATGCACTGCTCAAGCAGCGCGCGCTGGTGACCCGGCGACTGCAGCAGCTTGGTGTCGATGTTGTCGAGGCGCCGCATGACCGGATCGGCACCCGGCTGATCGACACCTACCTCTCGATCAAGCGCAAGGGAGCAATCGGATGAGCGAAGTGGGCGCCATCGAGCGCGCCGCGCTGCGCTCCGACCGTTTCCGGCTGGCGCGCGAAGGCGACTGGCGCCGGCTCGAAGCCATCGTCTCGCGGATGGAAAAGGGCCGGCTGCGCAGCCTTTCAGACGAGGATGTGCAGGCGCTGCCCGTGCTCTACCGCACGGTCGCATCCAGCTTGTCGATTGCCCGTGAAACCTCGCTCGATGCCGCCACGCTCGCCTATCTGGAAAGCCTGGCCCAGCGCGCCTGGTTCCTGGTCTATGGCCCGCGCTTAACGCTGCTGGCGTGGCTGCGGCAATTCCTCGGCGGCGGCTGGAGCGCGGCGGTTCGGGCGATCTGGCTTGATGTGCTGATTGCGCTCGCGGTCATGCTGGCGGGCGTTGCGGTCGGCTGGCTGCTGGTCGCCAGCGATGTCGAATGGTATCATGCACTGGTCCCCGGCCAGTTCGCCGATGCCCGCGTGCCGGGCGCGAGCCGCGAAGTGCTGCATGACACGCTGTTCGGCAACGAGGGCAAGAACGCGATGTCGACCTTCGCCGCCTCGCTGTTCAGCAACAACGCGCAGGTCTCGATTCTCGCGTTTGCGCTGGGCTTCGCGTTCGGCCTGCCGACCTTGATGCTGCTGGTGCACAACACCGCGGTGATGGGGGCAATGATCTGGCTCTATCACGGCCAGGGCCTGACCATCGATTTCCTCGGCTGGCTGGCGGTGCACGGCACGACCGAGCTGTTCGCGATCCTGCTGGCGGGCGCGGCGGGGCTGCATATCGGCCGCTCGATGGCGTTTCCGGGGACCCGCCCGGTGGCGCAGGCCGCCGCCGAGGCCGGGCGCCGCGCCGCCACGGTGATGGCCGGGGTGGTGCTGATGATGGTCGTCGCCGCCGTGCTCGAAGCTTTCCCGCGCCAATTGGTCGACAACACGCCCGGCCGGTTTGCCATTGGCGGCTTCATGCTGATGTTCTGGCTGGTCTATTTCTATGCGCTGCGGCCTCGTCGCGCCCGTTCGGCCACCGCGAAGGGTGCGCCGGCATGAACGCTGCCAGCCTCCCCACCGGCCTTGTCGCAGGCCGGATGCGCCGCTCGGATCGCGAGCGCGTCATGGTCACCCCTGAAGGGATCGCGCTGCCGCTCACTCTTGCCAGCCGGGGCACGCGGTTCGGTGCGCTGGTGCTCGATCTCATCTTCATTGGCTTGCTGATGCTGGTTACCACCGTGGCGCTGGTCTCGGTCGCCGGCGGCACGGCGGTGTTCGCGGCCTCGGAGGGCGAAGGCGGCAATGCCGCGCGCGCGCTGGAATTCCTCGCGGTGCTGTGGATTGCGGCGATGTTTCTGTTCCGCAACGCCTATTTCCTGTTCTTCGAGCTGGGCCCGCGCGGCGCGACTCCGGGCAAGCGGATCACCGGGATCCGCATCGCCGCCAGGGATGGCGGGCGGCTTTCGGCGGAAATGGTCATTGCGCGCAATCTGCTGCGCGATATCGAGCTGTTCCTGCCGCTGGTCTTCCTCGCCTCGGCGAGCGATGGCGGCGACATGGGCGCGGCCGGGCTGGTGGCGGCGGCCTGGTTCCTGATCTTTGCGCTGTTTCCGTTCTTCAACAAGGACCGCCTGCGCGCCGGCGACTTCATCGCCGGCAGCTGGGTGGTCGAAGCCCCGAAACGCAAGCTCGAAGCGGTGATGTCGGCGGCCGGGGCGGCGAGCGCTGCCGGTGCGCAGCAGGCGCCTCCCGCCTACCGCTTTGGCGAGGCCGAGCTGTCGGTCTATGGCGAATTCGAGCTGCAGACGCTCGAACGCGTGCTGCGCGAGAAGCGCCCCGATTCGCTGCGCCAGGTCTATGAGGCAATCTGCAAGAAGATCGGCTGGCCCCCCGATAAGCCTATTGTGGGCGGCGGCGACGAGCGGCTGTTCCTCGAATGCTACTACACCCAGCTCCGCGCGCGGCTGGAAGCGGGCATGCGCATGGGCAAGCGCAAGGCGGACAAGTTCGGGTGAGCGCGCCAGTGACACAGCTGACCCTGCGCCCCGCCGCGCCAGCCGATATTCCCGCGCTCTCGCGGCTCGCCGCCGACAGCTTCATTGCCAAGTTCGGCGTGCTCTATCGCGCCGGAGACCTCGCCGCGTTCCTCGCCGAGGCCATGTCGGAGGAGGCGATTGCCGCCGAACTGGCCAATCCGCAGCGGCTCTACCGGCTGGCGGAGGCGGGCGGACGACTGGCGGGATATTGCAAGCTTGGCCTGACTTGCGGCTTTCCCGAGCACGCGCGCGGGAGCCGGGTGCTCGAACTCAAGCAGCTCTACACCGACCCCGAGGTGACCGGGCAGGGCATCGGCGCGGCGCTGATCGACTGGGCGATGGCAGAATGCGCCGCGCGCGGGGCGGATGAAGTGCAGCTATCGGTCTATTGCGACAACACCGACGCGCAGCGTTTTTACCAGCGCCGTGGCTTTGCCAAGGTCGCCGACGTGACATTCCGCGTTGGCGAACAGCTTGATCACGAGTTCCTGTTCTCCCGGATGCTGTAATCACGCTATAGTCTTTCGCCCGTCACGCGATGCGCCTATAGGGCCTCCCATGTCCTCCATCAGACCCTGGCGCGATATCGCGCGCCGCAAGAGCCGCCAGATCATGGTCGGTGCCGTCCCCGTCGGCGGCGATGCGCCGATCACGGTGCAGACCATGACCAACACGCTGACCAGCGATGCGGTCGCGACCATCGACCAGATCCGCCGCTGCGAGGAAGCCGGGGCCGACCTGATCCGGGTTTCCTGCCCCGATGAGGCGAGCACCGCCGCCTTCCGCCAGATCGCCCGCGCCGCGCGGGTGCCGCTGATCGCCGACATCCATTTCCACTACAAACGCGCGCTCGAAGCCGCCGATGCGGGCGCCGCGTGCCTCAGGATCAATCCCGGCAACATCGGCTCGTCGACGCGCGTCGCCGAAGTGGTCCGCGCCGCCAAGGCCAATGGCTGTGCGATCCGCATCGGCGTCAACGCCGGCAGCCTCGAGAAAGACCTGCTCGAAAAATACGGCGAGCCGTGCCCCGATGCGCTGGTCGAAAGCGCGCTCGATCATATCAAGCTGCTGCAGGATCACGATTTCCACGAATACAAGGTCGCGGTGAAGGCCAGCGACAGCTTCCTTGCGGTCGCTGCCTACATGCAGCTTGCCGAACAGGTCGATTGCCCGTTGCATCTCGGGATCACCGAGGCCGGCGGGCTGATCGGCGGCACGGTGAAGAGCGCGATCGGTATCGGCAACCTGCTGTGGGCAGGCATCGGCGACACCATCCGCGTCTCGCTCTCGGCCGAGCCCGAAGAGGAAGTGCGCGTCGGCTACGAGATCCTCAAGACGCTGGGCTTGCGCACGCGCGGCGTGCGCGTTGTCTCGTGCCCCAGTTGCGCGCGCCAGGGCTTCGACGTGATCCGCACGGTGCAGGCGCTCGAGGACGCGCTGAGCCATATCAAGACCCCGATGTGCCTTTCGGTGCTCGGCTGCGTGGTCAATGGCCCCGGCGAAGCGCGCGAGACCGACATCGGGCTGACCGGCGGCGGCAACGGCAAGCACATGGTCTATCTTCGCGGGTTGACCGATCACCATGTCCAGGACGCCGACATCGTCAGCCACATCGTCGCGCTGGTCGAGGCCAAGGCGGCGGAAATCGAGGCCGGGACAGTCGCCAGCATGGATACGCTCCACGGCAAGGCTGCGTAAGAACCACGTTTGCGATGCGGTAATACCTGGCCGGTAAAGTCGGGCCATGATCCGCCTGCTTGGCCTTGCCTTCGGTTCCGTGCTCCTCATGGCGGTCATCGCCTTGGGGCTCGGCAGTCGGTCAAATCAGCCCAAAATTAGCGCGCAGCAAGCTGCGGTCGGCAAGAAGCACCCAGGCGGTCTCGGTGACGATCTTGAGCTCGCCCGCGATGCCTCGGGCCGCTTCCATCTCAATGCCGAAATCAACGGCGAGCAGGCCCGCTTCCTGCTCGACACCGGCGCCGACATCGTCGCCCTCACGCTGGCGGACGCCGAAAGGCTGGGCATTGAGGTCGATCCCGACAACCTCCAGCCCATTGCCCAGACGGCATCAGGCGTCGGCTACGGCGCCGCGGTGCGGATCGAGCGGATAACCATCGCCGGCCGGGAATTCCGCGACGTCGATGCGCTGGTGATCGAAGGCTTGGCCGTAAACCTGCTCGGCCGCTCGCTGATCGCCCGGCTCGGCACACTGGAGATGCAGGGCGAGCGGATGGTGATCCGGCGGAGTTAAAGCCCCAATTCCAAAATCGGCCCGTCGAAATTCCCGCCCAGCTTGTGCTGCGCCTGTGCCAGCTTATCCTGCGGCACGCCGGCCAGATAGCCATCCAGGATCCGCTGGTAATTGCTCACCAGCCCTTCCACATCCTTTGACAGGCGCATGAATTCGAAGCCCTTGGCGTGCATGCCTTTTTGCTGGATCGGGATGTTCGAATAGTCCTGCCTGGGGATCGGCGGGAACTCCTGGCTGTCGAAGGGCAGCACGGTGGGCTCCATCACCGGTTCGGGCTCTTCACCTTCGGGGAAAGTGGTCAGTGACCAGATTTCGAAGAAGCATGATTCCGGACCCAAGGGGCGGATGCGGTAGGCGGAGAAGCTGCTGAAATAGGGCAGGAAGAAAAAGTGCGGGAAGAGGAATTCCACCGCGTTGATGCGATGGGTCATCGAGACCGCGTTGAGATCGGGTACTTTCTCGCCCTTGGCCTGGAGCTGTTTGGTGATCTGGTCCTGGACGATACCCAGCCACATGTAGAGCGCTTGGTTCTTGTCTTCGGGTAGCGGGATTCCGAGATTGTCGACGTCTGACAGCGAGCGGGCAATGTCCACCTCCTTGGCGTGGATCATCCCCGCCATGCCTTCATTGAGCAGCTCCATCGAACGCACCTGGATGTCGACATTCTCCCGCAGCGTCAGCGCCTCGTCTGCCAGTTGCAACATGCCCTCGCGCGGTTTCACATACATGCCGTCATAGAGCAGCGGCGCGGCCTGTTGCAGCTGAGGATGGGTCTGCATCACGTGCAGGCCTTCCATGAAGGCCTCCATCGCGACTTTCCAGTTGGCGGGCAGCACCGTGCCATAGCACCATTCGGCGCGCAGATGCTCGATCTCGTGCGCTTCGAAATTGGCGGCGTAGGGGCCAATCATCTCTTTCACCGAGGGCGCGTCGTCGTCGTGGTTGATCCACACCATGCCGCCCCACACTTCGCTGCGGCAGGACACGAGGTTGATGTCCTCGCCCTCCAGTTGGCGCTCGGAGAACAGGTGCTTGCCGTAAACCAGCGTGTTCTCTCCATCCATGTTCCAGCGCCAGCCGTGGAACGGGCAGACGAAGCCGGCCTTGGCGCAGTTGCCCGAGGCGAATTCGCGGTTGCCGGTCAGCGGCACGCCGCGGTGGCGGCAGGCGTTGTGGTAGGCTTTGACGCCATTGCTGGTGCGCACGACGACGACCGACTTGCCGACATTGTTGTATTCGATCCAGTCGCCAAGTTCGGGGATCTGTTCGAGCCGGCAGGCATTCTGCCAGACATGCGGCCAGAGGTGATCGAGTTCTTGTCTGTAAAACTCTTCATCGAAATAGCGCTGGACCGGAATCCGCTCGGGATCGTCGATCGGGAAGGGCACGGCGCGCAGGCCGCCATCAGCAGATTTCAACACGTAGTCACCTCTCGGATTCGCGGGCTTGTTCTATGCTGAACTTATGTACAGGGCGCGCGCCGCTGCGCAATGGTCTTGGCCGTTTGTATCGCTAGGGCGCGATCTGCACTTTGTGGCGGGTGTGGACCCCCCGCATTTCCGCGATCAGGGCGGGCAAAGCGGCAAGCGGCACGGTTTCGGAGACCATCAGTTCGGGGCGAAAGCGCGCGGCATCGAATGCGCGGATGGTCTCGATGAAGTCTTCAGGGCTGTAGCTCAGCGGGAAATGCAGCGTGACTTCGCGGAAGGCATTGAAGGCGGGCAGCACCGGGTCGTGCGCGGTGCACATACCAAGCGACACCACCGCGCCGCCTGGGCGCACGCGCTCGGTGGCCTGGTGCAGCATGCCCGGCTGGCCGATGGCTTCGACGACGATATCGGGCGGGGCGGCAAAGGCGCTGTCGAGCGCATCGCTGGTCACCGCCGCGTCGGCGCCGATTGCGCAGAGCGTCTCGTGGCGGGCCGGGGTGCGGGTCGCGGCAACAATGCGCCCGGCGCCCATGGCCCGCGCCCAGAACACCGCCGCCATGCCCATCGAGCCGCCGCCGAGCACCAGCACGCTCGCGCCCGGTTCCAGCCGTGCCATGCGCATGGCGCGGCGTCCGCAGGCAATCGGTTCGACCAGCGCGCCCTCAGCCATCGACAGCGATGCGGGAAACCGGAAGGCGGCGCTTTCGCGCACCACCATGCGCTCGCCAAAGCCGCCCATGTGCATCGGGCCGGTCTCGCAGAACAGCACGCGGCCTGCGCGGCAGGGCGGGCAGGCCCCGCAAAAGCCGCGCGGAATGATGGCCACATGATCACCAAGCTTGCAGCGGGTCACTGCCTTGCCCAATTCGATCACGGTTCCGGCGGTCTCGTGCCCCAGCCGCATGCCGGTTGCATAGTCGAACGGCGAGCCTGAGGTCAGCGACACGTCGCTGCCGCAAATCCCGCAGCGCCCGACTTCGATGCGCAGGTCGTGCGGCCCCAGCGGATCGTCGGCGACCGCCTCGATAGTGATTGACTTGCCGGCGCCGTGGAAAACTGCAACTTTCATGACAGCAAGAGTGAAGCCGCCCCACTGGCCTTGTCAATCGCGCCGGGTCGGCAATGGAGAGGAGCCAGATTATGGCCGAAGCCAGACCCGGTGTGCTGGTCGATGAAGGCGCACTGATTCGCGAGATCGATTTCGCGCCTTTCCGCATGCGGGTTTCGACTGACCGTTACTGGTGTCGCGATTTCGCGCAGCGCGAGCGCGAGCGGCTGTGGATGCGCTGCTGGCAGGTCGCGGGCCGTGCGGATGATATACCCGGCGCGGGTGACTGGATGGAATACAAGCTGTTCGATCAGTCGTGGGTGCTGGTGCGCGGGCGCGACGGCAAGGTGCGCGGCTTCGTCAATGCCTGCCGCCACCGCGGCAATGCCTTTTGCGAAGGGCGCGGGACTTCGGCGCGGTTCACCTGCCCCTATCACAACTGGACTTACGGGCTCGACGGTGCGCTGCTGGCCGCCGCCAAACCGGATTTCGAGGGAACCACCGAGGAATTTGTCGGCGCCAAGGAGGAGCTGGGGCTGATCGAAGTGCCCGTCGATTGCTTCGCCGGCTTCATTTTTCTCAATCCTGACTCCAAGGCTGCCCCCCTGGCTGAGTTCCTCGGGGAAGTGGCGGCTCTGCTGGCGCCCTACCGGCTGGAGGAAATGACCCCGGTCGGGCTCAACCGGCGCGAGGTGTTGGAATGCAACTGGAAAGTGGTGATGGACGCTTTCCAGGAAGGTTATCACGTCCAGGCGGTTCACCCCGAGCTGATCCCTGCGATGGACGAATCGAAGGAGCGCTATGTCTTCTTCGGCGATCATTCGGTGGCGACCGCACCTTTCGGCGCGGCCAACATGGAGAACTTCGGGCCCGAACAGCAGGCCGAATCGATCCGTATCCTGCCCGCAACATTCCCTTCGGTGACCGAAGTACTGCCGCGCTTCGAGGAAATGCTGGACGCGCGCCGCGATGCGGATGGCGTGCTGGCGTTTCCGGAAGGCATATCCGGGCGTCTGCTGTTGCAACAGGCGACGCGCGACACGCTCAGCGCCAAAGGGCTTGATGTTTCAGGGCTCACCGACGTGCAGATGAGCGACAACCACTTCCATCTGGTCTTCCCCAACCTGTTCATGACCATCCGCGCCGGCGAGGCGACAGTGATCATCAGCACCCCGCATGAAAGCGGCGATCCGGGGCGGTGTTACTGGCAGGTGATGGGGCTGATGTGGTTTCCCGAAGACCAGCGCGCTGCCGTGCGCGCACCGCTCGAGGAAGTTGGCGAGGGCGAGCACCAGCCCTATTTCCTCGCGCTCGAACAGGATTACGACCAGATGCAACGCCAGCAGGCGGGGCTGCGCAATGCAGGGCTCAAGGAAATGGCCCTGACCCGTCAGGAAGTGCGGCTCGCCTGGTATCATTCGGTGCTGGACAGCTGGCTGGAAGCGAAAGGCAGACAATGACCAAGTATGTTACCGCAAGTGCTGCGCGCAATGAACCCGGGCCGCTGCGGCAGGTGGTGCTCGATTTCAACGCATGCCAGGCGAAGATCCTTGCCGCTGGAGTCAAGTCGCCCGCCGACTGGGAGCCGATGGGCGAATACATCGATGTCGCCAGCTTCAAACGCGTCGGCGCTTACCTCGAAGTGCTCAATTTTGTCGATTACTGCGAATTCCTGGCCGGCTGGGCGGCCGGCGGAACCCAGTTCGAATTCACTGAGTTCAACGTCACCGAGGTGGGCAAGACCCTGTTCCAGGAGATTGAGGAGCGCCACACGCGGGGCTCGGACTTCATCCGCAAGAATGTCATCGCGGTTTACCGGTTCAATCCCGATAACAAGATTGTGCATCTGGATATTTACGAGCAGGCAAGCGACAGCGGCGACTGGATCAGGAATTCCGCGAAGGCCGTGATGGAAGGTTGATCGGGGCAGGCTGACACGCCACAAGCGGCGTCGCATGCTTGCCGCTCCAGCCCGAATCATGACGCGCATTTTTGCGCACCCGAACTGGAGCGCATTGGCGCTCGGCGGGCTCGCAGCCTGCGGCTTCGCACCGCTGCACCTTTGGCCGCTTACCCTGCTCAGCCTTGTGGGGCTGATTGCTCTGATCGCCCGCGTCGGCAGCTGGAAACAGGCCGCGCTGATCGGCTGGCTGTTTGGCCTCGGCCATTTCAGCATCGGCAACACCTGGATCGCCACGGCTTTCACCTATCAGGCGAACATGCCTGCGTGGCTGGGCGGGATCGCGGTGGTTGGGCTGGCTGCCTATCTGGCAGCGTTCCCGGCGCTGGGCGTGCTGGGGGCCTGGCTGATCGGCAGGAGCAGCCGGACGGCGCTGGTGCTTGGTTTCGCCGCCACATGGATCGTCAGCGAATGGCTGCGCAGCTGGGTATTCACCGGCTTTGTGTGGAATCCGCTGGGCATGGTGCTGCTGGGGTCGTTCGACAATCCCGGCCTGGCGCGCCTTGCGCCGTGGCTCGGCACTTATGGCCTCTCGGGTCTGACGGTTCTGCTGGCGGGCGCGTTCCATGCCGCTCTGGCACCTTCCACGGCGCGGCGCGCGCGGATCGCCGCAACGTCGGTGCTGGCTATGGCCGCGCTGGTGATGACCGTGCCGCTGGCCCTGCCACCAGCGCGGCAAGGCATCATTCCCTTTTCGCTGGTCCAGCCCAACATCCCGCAGGAACTGCTCAATGAGCCCGCCGAGTTCGAAAACAACTTCCAGCGGCTGGTGCGCCAGACCGTGCCGCGCCCGCCGGGTGAACGGCTGGTGCTGTGGCCCGAATCCGGCGTGATGGACTATCTTGAGGATGGCTATCCGCCGGTGCTCTATTGGGACGCGACGTTCGGCAGTGATCCGTCGCTCGCGCGCGGGCGGCTGGCGCGGGTGATGGGCCCGGGCGGGCTGCTGCTGACCGGTTCGACCGAGCTTGAAATCAAGGGCGAGCGCCTGCTGGGCGCGCGCAATGTCGTCGCCGTGGTCGATAGTCAGGGGAAATTGCGCGGCTCCTATGCCAAGGCACACCTGGTGCCCTACGGCGAATATCTGCCGATGCGCTGGCTGCTGGAGCCGCTGGGCGCCTCGCGGCTGGTGCCGGGTGCCATCGATTTTCTGCCCGGGCCGGGGCCGCAGACGCTCGACCTTGGCCGCCTCGGCAAGGCGGGGATGCAGATCTGCTACGAGATCATCTTCTCGGGCGAAGTGGTCGACCGCAATCACCGCCCTGATTATCTGTTCAACCCTTCCAACGACGGCTGGTTCGGCAGCTTCGGCCCGCCACAGCATCTGGCGCAGGCGCGGATGCGCGCGGTGGAGGAAGGCCTGCCGGTGCTGCGCGCCACCACCACCGGGATCAGCGCGGTGATCGATGCCGATGGCGTTGTCCGCCAGTTCCTGCCCGGCGGTGCTGCCGGACGGCTCGACGGCATGGTCCCCCCGGCGCATTCGCCCACCTGGTTCGCGCGGGCCGGCAATATGCTTCCACTTGGCTGGGCAATAGTTCTTCTCGCGCTAAGCCTGGTTGCATCGCGCCGCCGCCGGGGCTAAAGCGGGAGTCACATAAAGCTTTCTTTATATCTCTTACGGATATGGACCTCACATGCGCAGCGACTATCTCTTCACCTCGGAAAGCGTTTCCGAAGGCCATCCCGACAAGGTTTCCGACCAGATCAGCGATTCGATCGTCGATCTGTTCCTCTCGAAAGACCCCGAGGCACGGATTGCCTGCGAGACATTGACCACTACCCAGCTGGTCGTCCTCGCCGGCGAAATCCGCTGCAAAGGCGTTTATGAGGACGGTGAATGGGCGCCCGGGGCGCAGGCAGAGATTGAAGCGACGGTGCGCCAGACGGTGAAGGACATCGGCTACGAGCAGTCGGGTTTTCACTGGCAGACGCTGACTTTCATGAACAACCTGCACGGCCAGTCGGCCCATATCGCGCAAGGCGTCGATGCCGGCAGCAACAAGGATGAAGGCGCGGGCGACCAGGGCATCATGTTCGGTTATGCCACCGACGAGACGCCCGACCTGATGCCGGCGACGCTCTATTACAGCCACAAGATCCTCGAGCGCATGGCCGCCGACCGCCACTCGGGCGCCGCGCCGTTCCTCGAGCCCGACGCCAAGAGCCAGGTGACCTTGCGCTATGAAGGCAGCCTGCCGGTTGCGGCCACGGCCGTGGTCGTCTCGACCCAGCATGCGCCCGGCTATGACGAAGGCGACAAGGAAGCCGAGTTGCACGCCTATGTGAAGAAAGTCGTCGCCGACGTGATCCCGCCGGTGCTGCTGCGCGAGACCGAATACCACATCAACCCGACCGGCAGCTTCGAGATCGGCGGCCCTGATGGCGATGCCGGCCTCACGGGCCGCAAGATCATCGTTGACACTTATGGCGGCGCGGCCCCGCATGGCGGCGGTGCGTTCTCGGGCAAGGATCCGACCAAGGTTGATCGTTCGGCCGCCTATATCACCCGTTATCTGGCGAAGAACATCGTTGCGGCGGGCCTCGCCACGCGCTGCACGATCCAGCTGGCTTATGCGATCGGCGTGTCAAAGCCGCTGTCGCTCTATGTCGATACGCACGACACCGGGACAGTCGGCGACGACAAGATCGAAGCGGCGATCATGGGGCTGGAAAAGCTTGGCGGGCTGACCCCCCGTGCAATCCGCACGCACCTTGGTCTCAACAAGCCGATCTACCGCAAGAGCGCCGCTTATGGCCACTTCGGCCGCAAGCCCGAAGGCGATTTCTTCCCCTGGGAGCGCACCGATCTGGTGGCTGATCTGAAAGCCGCGCTGGGATAAACCGTTCGCTCAGAGCGGGTTATCCAGCTTGATGATCGCTTCGCTGCTGCTGCGCTGGCCGGTCTTGATTGCACGCGGGCGGCCAAAGCTCGCCAGCACCGGTGCATCGCGCAAGTAGATGTCGTTGAAGCTGGTCAGCTTGCCGGTGATGTCCTGCCCCATGGTGAAATAAGTGATGTAGACCGGGAAGGTCTTGGTCATCTCCACCTTTGTGTATTTGCCCGAATCGGCGAGCTCGATGGCCTTCTCAGGCGTCATGTCAGCGCCGAGGATGGCCATGGTCATGCCAAGCTCCTGCGCGCGCTCGGTGCGCACGCAGCCATGACTGAACGCGCGGGTGACCGCGTTGAACAGGTTGCGGTTGGGCGTGTCGTGCAGATAGATTGCGTGCGGATTGGGCATGTCGATCTTCATCAGCCCCAGCGCATTGCGCGGCCCCGGCTGCTGGACGACCGTGATCACGCCATTGGCCGCGCGGCTGACTTTGTAGCCCTGGCGCCGCGCCGAGGCGGGATTGCCGATGAGCTGCCGGCCCAGCCCTTCGCCCACCACGATCGACTGCGGCACGGTCCAGGTCGGGTTGAATACCACCGCTTTGACTTCTTCGGCCAATTGCGGCGTCGCGGTGCGACCCGGCTTGCCGACGATGGTGCGATAGGTGCGCACGATGCGGTCGCGCGTGGCCAGCCGCAACTGGAATTCGGGCACATTGGTGATCAGGTAGAGCAGGCCAAGGTCGCGCGGCAGCCAGCGCCAGCGATCGAGATTGGCCCGGATCTGCGCGCGCTTGCGGGTTTCGGTGCGCGGGGTTGCCGACAGCGCGGCTTTCAGCGCCTGATAGTCGGAATGGGTGGGCGCGAGGCCCGCGAGCACGTCGGCGACATCATGGCTGCCCAGCGCGCTGGTCATCAGATTGAACGTCGGATTGACATCAACATCGGGATCGACCGCGAACCACTGCGCGCGCGAGGTCATCGGCGTGCGCCCGTCGCGCAGGTCTTCGGCCAGCCAGGCGAAGCTCTTGCTTGCCGCCGCATCAAGCTCGGGCCCCGGACCCTTGGCCAGCGCTTCGCTCAACGCATCGGGCAGGTAGTCCGCCGGGATCAGCCCGTCCTCCTCGATATTGCGGATCACCCCGAGCAGCGCGCGCGCATCGCCGATATTCCAGGCCATCACCGGATCGGTGGGCAGAGGCGGCGGCGTGGGCACGGCAATCGGCGCGGGAGATGCGGCAGGTGCCGGTGCAATAACCCCGGGGGTGCTGGTGGCTGGCGAAGCAGGCGCCTGCGTCGCCGTGCCCTGGACAACCGGCTTGGGAGCGGGGGATTGCGCCACTTGTGCTGAAAGCACCTGCGGCGTTGAAACGAGTGCAATCGCCGCGCAGGCCATCAAGCCGGATAAATACTGCTGTCGCATGATTTGAATGCCAGATTCCCTTTGCGGCAATGCATTTGCCGCAGCGCCGTTCCTTGTGCCAATTTGCGGGCATTTCATCAAGCAGCACTGCTTGCCATGCGATGAACGGAGCGGGCAGGTGGCGCGTCCGTTACATTTGCCGAGGCAGTCAGCCAGTTGCATTGGCGCAAATAATTGCTTCGGGGGGGGCTATTGCCTAGGCGGGGCCGATGCGCCGCGCCATTCCGTTCCTGCCCGTCCTGGCTGCCTGCCTCGGCATCGCCAGCTTCAGCACGATGGATGCGGTGATGAAAGGCGCCTCGCTGGCGGTCGGGGTCTACAGCGCACTGGTGCTGCGCAATGCGATCGGCACCCTGCTGATGCTGCCGATCTGGGTGGCCCAGAACCGCACTGGGCCCGCCCGCGCCAGCCTGCTGCTCCATGCAAAACGCTCCGCAGTGGTGGCCTGCATGGCACCGCTGTTTTTCTGGGGGCTGGTGCGAATGCCGATTTCCGAGGCAATCGCGCTGTCGTTCATCGCGCCGCTGATCGCGCTCTATCTCGCTGCGGTCCTGCTGGGCGAGACCATCCAGCCGCGCGCGATCGCTGCATCGCTGGTCGGCTTTGCCGGGGTCGTGATCATCGCCGCCGCGCGGCTGGGCGATGAAGCCGGGCCGCCGGGCAGCGGCTGGGCAATTGCCGCAGTGCTGCTTTCCGCCATGTTCTATGCCTGGAACCTGATCCTCCAGCGCCAGCAGGCGCTGGTCGCCGGGCCGGTCGAGGTTGCGCTGTTCCAGAACCTGTTCGTGTGCCTGTTTCTGCTCCCCGCTGCGCCCTGGCTGGGGGACTGGGCCAAAGTTGTGGGGACCAAAGTTGCGGGGGTCGCGGTTATGGGGGCCGAAGTCCCGGTTCTGGGGATCATCGCAGGCGCTGCGCTGCTGGCGGTGGTCGCGCTGATGCTGTTGAGCTGGGCCTATGCCCGCGCCGAGGCCCAGGTGCTGTTGCCGGTCGAATATACCGGTTTTGCCTGGGCAGCGCTGTTTGGCTGGTTGTGGTTCGATGAGGCGGTGACCTGGACGACGGTGGCAGGCGTCGCGCTGATCGTCGGCGCATGCTGGATCGCGGCGCGCAGATCGGCTCCGCATTCGCTGCACTGACTCTTGACCTCGGAGCGCCGAACGCGCATCGGCGGCGCGACGATTCCCTATCCTGCAACGCAGCATTTGCGCGCCCTTGCAGGAGCTCAAAACGGTAAGGAACCAAGCCACATGACCCAGGTCGGACAGGACACGCTCGGCACCCGCAGCACGATGAGCGCCGGCGGCAAGGAAGTGGCGTTTTATTCGCTCAAGAAGGCCCAGGCCAAACTGGGCGACATTTCGCGCCTGCCGTTCTCGATGAAAGTCCTGCTGGAAAACCTGCTCCGGTTTGAAGATGGCGGCTTCACGGTTTCCACCGCCGATATCCAGGCGCTGGTCGACTGGCAGAAGAATCCGCGCGAATCAGGCATTGAAATCCAGTATCGCCCGGCGCGGGTGTTGCTCCAGGATTTCACCGGGGTGCCGTGCGTGGTCGATCTCGCCGCAATGCGCGATGCCATCGCCACGCTGGGCGGCGATACTTCGCGGATCAATCCGCTGGTGCCGGTCAACCTGGTGATCGATCACTCGGTGATGGTCGACGAATTCGGCCACCCCAAGGCCTTCGAGCGGAACGTCGAGATCGAATACCAGCGCAACATGGAGCGCTATGACTTCCTCAAATGGGGCTCCAAGTCGCTCAACAATTTCTACGCGGTGCCGCCGGGCACCGGCATCTGCCATCAGGTCAATCTTGAGAATATCGCGCAGACAGTGTGGACCAGTGTCGATCAGAGCGGCGCATTGGTCGCCTATCCCGATACGTGCGTCGGCACCGACAGCCACACGACGATGATCAACGGCCTTGGCGTGCTCGGCTGGGGCGTCGGCGGGATCGAGGCGGAAGCGGCGATGCTCGGCCAGCCGGTCTCGATGCTGATCCCCGAAGTGGTCGGCTTCAAGCTGACCGGCGCGCTGAGCGAAGGCGTAACTGCCACTGATCTGGTGCTGACTGCCACCAACATGCTGCGGGCACACGGCGTGGTCGGGCGGTTTGTTGAGTATTTCGGCCCGGGCCTTGCCTCGCTGAGCCTCGCCGACCGCGCAACGCTGGCCAACATGGCGCCCGAATACGGCGCGACGTGCGGCTTCTTCGGCATCGATGACCAGACGCTGGACTATCTGCGCCTCACCGGCCGCGAGGAAGGCCAGATCGCGCTGGTCGAAGCCTATGCCAGGGAGCAAGGCTTCTGGATCGATCCGGCGGTCGAGCCGATATTCTCGAGCACGCTTGGCCTCGACATGGCCACCGTGGTCCCCAGCCTCGCCGGCCCCAAGCGCCCGCAGGACCGGGTCGATCTCACTGCGGTCGACGACGTGTTCAACCAGGACATGGCCGAGACCTACAAGAAGGCCAACACTCGCGTTGCGGTCGAAGGCAAGGCGTATGACATCGGCGACGGCGACGTGGTCATCGCCGCGATCACCAGCTGCACCAACACCTCGAACCCCGGCGTGATGGTCGCTGCCGGGCTGGTGGCGAAGAAGGCGAATGAGCTGGGGCTGCGGCCCAAGCCATGGGTCAAGACCAGCCTTGCACCCGGCAGCCAGGTGGTCACTGACTATTTCGCCAAGGCCGGGCTCACCGCGCATCTCGACGCCATCGGCTTCAACCTCGTCGGTTATGGCTGCACCACCTGCATCGGCAATTCCGGGCCCTTGGCCGAGCCGATCAGCAAGGCGATCAACGAGAACAATATCGTCGCCGCCTCGGTGATCTCGGGCAACCGCAACTTCGAGGGCCGTGTCTCGCCGGACGTGCGCGCCAACTTCCTCGCCTCGCCGCCGCTGGTGGTCGCCTATGCGCTCAAGGGCACGGTGATCGAGGATTTCGTCACCACGCCGATCGGCAAGGGCTCGAGCGGCCAGGACGTGTTCCTCAAGGACATCTGGCCGACCAATCAGGAAGTTTCCGCCACCATGGCGATGTGCATGGACCGCGCGATGTTCCAGGCGCGCTATGCCGACGTCTACAAGGGCGACAAGCACTGGCAGGCGATCGAGGTCACCGGCAGCGAAACCTACCAGTGGCGCGCCGGCAGCACTTACGTGGCCAATCCGCCCTATTTCGAGGGCCTGACCATGACCCCGCCGCCAGTGACCGACATCATCGAGGCCAAGCCGCTGGCCATCCTCGGCGATTCGATCACCACCGACCACATCTCGCCCGCCGGCAACATCAAGGCCGACAGCCCGGCGGGCAAGTGGCTGCTGGAGCATCAGGTCGCCAAGGCCGATTTCAATAGCTACGGCGCGCGGCGCGGGCATCATGAAGTGATGATGCGCGGCACGTTCGCCAACATCCGCATCAAGAATGAAATGGTCCCCGGCATTGAGGGCGGCATGAGCCGCTTCGGAGCAGGCGATCCCGAGCCGATCTACGACGTGGCGATGCAGCACAAGGCAAACGGCACCCCGATGGTGATCGTCGCGGGCAAGGAATACGGCACCGGCAGCTCGCGCGACTGGGCGGCCAAGGGCACCAACCTGCTTGGCGTGCGCGCGGTGATCGTCGAAAGCTTCGAGCGCATCCACCGCAGCAATCTGGTCGGCATGGGCGTGCTGCCGCTGCAGTTCAAGGACGGCGAGAGCCGCGCCTCGCTCGGCCTGACCGGCGATGACACCTTCACCATCGTCGGTGTGGCGGGCCTGACCCCGCGTCAGGATGTGGCCGTGCTGGTGACCCGCGCAGACGGCACCCAGTTCACTTTCACCGCACTCTGCCGGATCGATACCGCCAATGAGGTCGAATACTTCATGAACGGCGGGATTTTGCACTATGTGCTGCGGAAGCTGGCGGCTTGAAGCGTGGCAAAAGGAATGCAACTGACGTGACGACTAATTTTCGAAAGCATTACAAAGATGTCAGTGACCAAGCCGTTTTGGACGCATGGTCGGAGGCCAATCAGTCTGGCTCGGAAGAGTCCGGACAGTTGGAAGAGATTATGCGTTTTCGGGCGGCGATGGCGCAAAATCGTGCCGCAATCGCAGCTGAGAGTTATACTAAATTGACCTTTTTCCTGCTGCTTGTGACGTCATGTGGCGTGTTGATAAGTGCCTTTTGTAGATAGTGAGGATTTCATCTCACCCCTAGGACACGAAGTTCAAGCGCTTGGCATCAACCATCAAGTTCTGATATGATCGGGGTATGGCATCCCGCGCAAAAAAATCCGCCCCCGGCGCATTCGACCTGCTCCCACCCCTCCCCCCCGAAGGGCCGGAGCTTGATGCGCTGATCAAGGCCAAGGTGGCCGAGGCCGATGCGGATCCGCGACCCTACGTTCCGATAAAGGAAGCCTTCAAGAGAATCCGCGCGAATATTGCCGGGAATGGCTGAAAATGCAGATTTCCCAGTCATCCTGTCGGAAGCGGCCATCGCCGACATGTCGGCAATGGGGCGCTGGATTGCACAACGTGCTGGTTCCGAAATCGCTGAAGCCTAGCTATCCCGTGTCGAGGCCGCTTGCTATCGGCTCGCGGACTTCCCCAATCGAGGCACGCCACGCTTCGATATATCGAAGGGCTTGAGGTCAGTCACCTTCGAGCGAGGCGTAATCATCGCCTATCGTGTCGAAAGTGATGAAGTCCGGATCGTCCGGTTGATTGATTCTGCTCGCGATTTAGCCAGGGCTTTCCGCAATGGCTGAATTCGACGCGTGACCGCATCGATGTGAAGGAAGTATCCTATGGCAACTGAGATGAAACCGATCCGCACAGAGGCCGACTATGAAACGGCGCTGGAAGAAGTGACAGCGCTGTGGGGCGCGGCATCGGGCACGCCCAAGGGTGACCGGCTGGACGTTCTGGTAACGCTTGTCGACGTCTATGAAGCCAGGCACCACGCGATGGACCCGCCCGACCCTGTCGAGGCGATTCTGTTCCGCATGGAGCAGCAAGGCCTGACCCGCAAAGACCTTGAACATATCATCGGGAGCCGCACCCGCATCGCCGAAGTGCTGAATCGCAAACGCAGCCTGTCGATTGGCATGATCCGCCGTTTGCATGATCGGCTGGGTATTTCCGCAGAGATATTGATCCAGCCATCGCGCAAAATGGCAGCATGAATGCCTTGACATTGACCTACAGCATCGAAGCCATCGGCTGGATCAGTGCGCTGCTCATCCTGGGCTCGTACATTCTCGTCTCGAACGGCCGGCTCACCGGGCAGTCGCGCACCTATCAGTGGATGAATGTGGTCGGCGCGGCGGGCTTCGTGATCAACACCTGGTGGCACGGGGCGCTGCCGTCGGCGGTGCTCAATGTCGTGTGGTGTCTGGTCGGCATCTGGTCGCTGTGGAAGCTGAACCGCAGGCGCGCCTGACATTCAGCCGGGGTAAAGTCTGCGATTGCGAAGTTCCTTGTCATATCTGGAAGGGAATCGACCATGGCTGCAACCCGCGCGCTTGCCCTCGCACTCGCACTTACGCTCACCGCAACGCCCGCGCTGGCGCGTGCGCCGGTCAATCCGCAAGTCGATTATGCGGGTTTTTCCAGGCTGACCGGCGAGCTTGCCGGTGTCCGCGCCGAGCGCCGCCTCGCCTGGGCCGAATTTTCCGCCCGCGCCGCTGCCGAAGGCGCATTGCTGCTCGATGCCCGCTCCGCCGATGCCTTCGCGCGCGGGCACCTGAAAGGCGCGGTGAACCTGCCGTTCACCGATTTCACCGACGAGGCGCTGGCGACCGTGATCGGCGCCAATCCCGACCGGCCGATCTACATCTATTGCAACAACAATTTCCGCGATCACCGTGCGCCCATCGCGCTCAAACGCGCGCCGATGGCGCTCAACATCCCGACATTCATCAACCTTCACGGCTATGGCTATCGCAACATCTGGGAACTGGCCGACGTGATCGGCACCAAGGATGCGGGCGTGGTCTGGGAAGGTACCGAGGTTCAGATCGCGGCAGTTTCGCCATTGTCCAGCCGGTGAGTGCAACCGAGCGAGCGGCCATCGTCGGCATCTGAAAGTGCCGCAATTGTGCGCCAGCCGATGGCGCGCAGGCGTTCAGCGGCCGCTGCATCGTGGCCCAGCGGCAGGAAGAGCGTGTCGCGCTGCAGGCCGGCATCGCCCAGTCCATCGATCAGTTCATCGGGATAGAGCGAGAAACCGATTGCGGGCTCCCCGGCACTGCCATCAGTTGCGAGGATGCGATAGGCCCCGCCGCGCCCGAGCGCGCCGCGCAGGCCATCGGCATAGAGCGTGAAGCCCAGCCATGACTGGTATTCGAAGCCGTGGCGCTCTGAGGGATCGAGGGTCAGCCGTGCCTTGCCGGCCACGCGCGCGGCGACTTCGCGCAAGGCGGCGATGCGCTCGGCCAGCGCGCCGCCAGCATCCAGTGCAGCGAGGCGTTCGATGGCCGCATCAAACGGGCCCATTGCGGTGAGCAGCGGCAGATAAGCCTCGCCGCCAGCCGTGACCAGTCCGCCGGCATCCTTGGCATCAAGCTCGCGGCGCACCGCCTCGATTTTGTCCGCGCCCAGCGGCAGCGCCTTTTCGGCGAGGGTATCGACGAGGTCGGGCAGCGTGAAATCGACCGAGATGCCGGTTGCGCCTGCCGCGGATGCAGCCTCGACCGCAAGCGCAACCATCTCGCCAGCCGCCGCGACGCTGTCCGAGCCGATCAGCTCAGCGCCCAGTTGCAGGCGCTCGCGCGCCGGGTCGAGCCCGTCGCCCTTGATCGTCACGACTTGCCCCGCATAACACAGCCGCAAGGGCCGCGCCGCGCCGCCAAGGCCCGTCGCGGCGATGCGGCCGACCTGGGGGGTGATGTCGCTCCGCAGCGCCATCATCCTCAGGCTTGCCGGATCGACGAAGCGGAACATGCGGCGCGGGCTGATCCCGGCCATGCGGCTGGCGAGCGATTTCTCGAATTCGATGCTCGGCGGCTGGACGCGGTCATAGCCGCGGCCGTCCATCACATCGAGCACCGCGCGGGTTACGCGCGCGGCTGCGGCGGCGCTCGGCGGCAGGCGGTCTTCGAGTCCCTCGGGCAGCAGGTCGCGGTCGTTGTCTTGCATATTCGCGCCCTTAGCGGGGAGTTGCGTCCGTGTCGAACGTCAGTGGCTGGCCTTCGACAGGCTCTGGCTGAGCGGGGATAAGCCAAGGGCGTGGCTAAAAAGCGAAATTGCACAATTCCCGCTCATGCTGAGCTTGTCGAAGCACATCGGCGAGCACCGCCCCAAACTTAAAAAGCCAGCGCCATCGCGCGCTTGACGCCGGGCAGGCTGCGGGCCGTTTCCATCACTTCGGAACCGAGCGCGCTGTCGAGCGAGAGCAGCAGCACGGCCTCGCCGCCTGCCGCGATGCGGCCGAGGTTGAACGTGCCGATGTTGATCCCGTTTTCGCCCAGCAGCGTGCCGATGCGCCCGATAAAGCCAGGCGCGTCCTCGTTGACGATGTACATCAAGTGGCCGGCAAGCTCGGCTTCGACCTTGATGCCGAACAGCTCGACCAGCCGCGGCTCGCGGTTGGAAAAGAGGGTGCCCGCCACCGAACGCTCGCCCGCGTCGGTCTTCACCGAAACGCGGATCAGCGTGTTGTAATCGCCTTCCTTCTCGGTCTTGACCTCGCGCACTTCGATACCGCGTTCACGCGCGAGGAACGGTGCATTGACCATATTTACCGTGTCGCTCTGCTGGCGCAGGAAGCCGCACAGCACGGCGGCGGCGATCGGCTTGATGTTTAGCTCGGAGGCGGCACCCTCGGCATGGATCGAGATGCGCGGGATTGCGCCGGTGGTGAGTTGGCCCACCAGAGTGCCAAGCTGCTCGGCGAGCGCCATGTAGGGCTTGAGCTTGGGCGCTTCCTCGGCTGAGAGGCTCGGCATGTTGAGCGCGTTGGTGACGCCGCCGTTGACCAGGAAATCGGCGATTTGTTCGGCGACCTGCAGCGCGACGTTGACTTGCGCCTCGTTGGTGGAGGCACCCAGATGCGGCGTGCAGATGAAATTGGGCGTGCCGAACAGCGGGCTGTCTTTGGCCGGTTCGGTCTGGAACACATCGAGCGCGGCGCCTGCGACATGGCCCGAATCGAGTGCTTCCTTGAGCGCCACTTCGTCGATCAGACCACCGCGCGCACAATTGACAATGCGCACGCCATGCTTGCTCTTGGCGAGGTTTTCCTTCGAGAGGATGTTGCGGGTCTGGTCGGTCAAGGGTGTGTGCAGAGTGATGAAGTCCGCTCGCTTGAGCAAGTCGTCCAGTTCCACTTTCTCGATGCCCATTTCCACCGCGCGTTCGTTTGAGAGGAACGGATCGAAAGCGACGACTTTCATGCGCAGGCCGATGGCGCGGCTGGCAACAATCGAGCCGATGTTGCCCGCGCCGATCAGGCCGAGCGTCTTGCCGGTAACCTCGACGCCCATGAAGTCGTTCTTGGGCCATTTGCCGGCCTGGGTTTGCGCATTGGCCTCGGGAATTTGCCGGGCGAGCGCGAAGATCATGGCGATGGCATGTTCGGCGGTGGTGATCGAGTTACCGAACGGGGTGTTCATCACCACCACGCCCTGCGCCGATGCGGCGGGAATATCGACATTGTCGACCCCGATGCCGGCACGGCCAATGACTTTCAGGTTCGGCGCGGCGTCGAGCACCGCTTTGGTGACCTTGGTCGAGCTGCGGATGGCGAGACCGTCATAATCGCCAATGCGGGCGATCAGCTGTTCGGGGGTTTCGCCGGTGATGACATCGACCTGGCAGCCGCGCTCCTCGAGGATCTTGGCGGCATTGGGGTCCATCTTGTCGGAGATGAGTACGCGGGGTTTGGTCATTTTGTATTCTCCAATTGGAGCAAAACAGGTCCGTCCGGGCTGAGCCTGTCGAAGCCCTGTCCTTCACTTTCAGCGCTGCGCCGCAAGCAAGGACGGTCCTTCGACAAGCTCAGGACAAACGGAAATTCAGGTGGATTTGGTGGTCTCGTAAGCCCAGTCGAGCCATGGCCCGAGTGCTTCGATATCGGCTGTATCGACTGTCGCGCCGCACCAGATGCGCAGGCCCGGCGGGGCATCGCGGTAGCCGGCGATGTCATAGGCCGCGCCTGCCTTTTCGAGGGATGCGGCGAAGGCCTTGATGAAGGCCTCGTCTGCGCCCTCGACCGTCAGGCAGACCGAGGTTTTCGAGCGGGTGCCGTGATCGATGGCGAGATGTCCCAGCCAGTCGCGCCCCGCAACGATCTTGGCCAGCGCGTCGGAATTGGCGGTGCAGCGCGCCTTCAGGCCTTCCAGCCCGCCGATCGACTTGGCCCATTCGTGCGCGAAAATCGCGTCTTCGACCGCCAGCATCGACGGTGTGTTGATCGTCTCGCCCTTGAACACGCCCTCGGTGAGCTTGCCCTTGGAGACGAGGCGGAACACCTTGGGCAGCGGCCAGGCCGGCGTGTAGCTTTCCAGCCGCTCGACCGCGCGGGGGCCCAGGATCAGCACGCCGTGGCCGCCTTCGCCGCCGAGGACTTTCTGCCACGAGAATGTGCAGACGTCGATCTTGTCCCAGGGAATGTCGTAAGCAAACACCGCGCTGGTTGCATCCGCGAACGAAAGCCCCTTGCGGTCGGCCTTGATCCATTCGCCGTCGGGCACGCGCACTCCGCTGGTGGTGCCGTTCCAGGTGAACAGCACGTCGTCGTCCCAGTCGACCTTGTCGAGGTCCGGCAGCTGGCCATAGTCGGCGCGCATCACCGTGGGTTCAAGCTTGAGCTGCTTGACGGCGTCGGTCACCCAGCCTTCGCCGAAGCTTTCCCAGGCCAGCGTGGTCACGCCGCGCGCGCCCAGCATGGTCCACATCGCCATTTCGAAGGCGCCCGTGTCGCTGCCGGGAACGATGCCGATGCGGTGCGTATCGGGCAGCCCGAGCAGCTCGCGCATCAGGTCGATGCAATAGGCGAGGCGCGTCTTGCCGATCTTGGCGCGGTGCGAGCGGCCAAGCGATTCAACGCTGAGTTTGCTGGGGGAATATCCGGGCGGCTTGGCGCAGGGACCGGAAGAGAAGAACGGGCGCGCAGGCTTGCGAGCCGGAAGTGTTACAGACATTTAAGTCTCTCCATGCAGAGAGCACGCGCGGCGTGGGGACCGCGGGGCCCGGCGCCGCCCTTAGAGACGGGACCAGCCGTGTCAAGCGAAAGCCCGAATGGCGCGGCGCGGGCCTCAATCAAATGTTAACCAGAATCGCGCAAACTCTGATGATGCGCTGGATTTCCCCTATCTTGCCCGTGGCGGCTTTGCTTGGCGCCTGTTCCCAAGGCCCCAATGCTGCCTACAGTTCAATCCGCTCGTTCGGAGTGAGCCCCCAGGCCCAGCAATGCCTGGCGCAGCTGGGCACCACCAAAGCCTCGTTCACGCCGCTGCCGAACCGCTATTTTTCCGCTGGCTGCAATCAGGTGAACACCGTGCGGCTCGCCAGCCTGCGCAGCGATGACGCCAAGCTGCGGCTCGAAAATCTCGGGCCCGTGACCTGCCCGATGGCAAACACCTTTGCCGGCTGGGCACGCTACGGCGTCGACCGCGCGGCGCGTCAGTTGCTGGGCAGCGAACTGGCGCGGATTGAGACCATGGGCAGCTACAATTGCCGCAATGTCGCCGCCACCGACCGGTTATCAGCCCATGGCACGGCCGGCGCGATCGACGTTTCGGCCTTCGTCCTCGCTGACGGACGGCGGATCAGCGTCCAGCAGGACTGGGCGCAGGGCACTTCTGCCGAACAGCAATTCCTCCGCACGATCCACGCCAGCGCCTGCCGCCGTTTCGGCACCGTGCTCGGCCCGGCCTATGATGCCGACCATGCCGATCATTTCCATGTCGAGCTGACGGGCGGGGGCACCTGCCGCTGAGTGTTCGCGGGGCAGTTGCGCAGCGCAGGCTTCCATTCGTGGAAATATACCACAAATTTTCAGTGCTTTATCGCGCAATATTTAATTTTGTTTTGAAGTGCTGAATTTGACGTTAGTCTCCTGCCTGGGTCGCAAACCCAATTGCAAAACAGGAGGGAAGATATGGTCGGAAAAATTGGAAACCTGGCGCGCGCGCTGGGCATATTGCTGGCACTGGTTGCCGGCTTCGTGGCAATCCCGGGCTTGGATGTCGCGCTCGTGCTAGTCGCCCTGGGTCTGATTGGCGGCCTCGCTTATGCCGCCGACGAGGCGGTTCGCTTGTACCTTGCGGTGCTGGTGCTGCCTGCGATCGGTCTTGCGCTGGGCACCATTCCGGCGATCGGCGGCCAGCTTTCTGCTGTGGCGACCAATGTGGCGCTCTGCGCCGCCGGTGCCGCTGCCACGGTCCTGGCCATCCGCCTCTACCATTTGGTTAAGGACGGGTTGCTCGGCTTGTCCAAGTCCTGATGCCGCAATCATAGTGAAGCGGGCTTCGCTGGAAAGTTTCCGGCGAAGCCCGGTTCATATCGGACTTCAGAATGGCAGGTTGTAAAGCTTCGTCGCGTTGCTTTGCAGCACCTTGGTCTGCACTTCGCGGCTGTAGCCGCCCAGCGTATCGACGAGGTGCGCCTGGACGCCCGGATAGAGCGAGGTCGGGTGCGGGAAGTCGGTTTCGAACAGCACATTGTCGACGCCGATGGTCTCGAGCAGCAGCTTGGGGCCGACTTTTTCGAACCAGAACGTGCAGAAGAAGTGATCGCGGAAATACTGCCACGGGCGGCGTGACAGCCCGTCGCGCTTGCCGGCGAGCATTTCGTCGAACTGGTGTTCCAGCGCCTCTATGGCGAAAGGCACCCAGCCCATGCCGCTTTCGATCAGACCGATCTTGAGGCCAGGATGGCGGTCAAGCCGGCCCGAGACGATCCAGTTGCCCAGCGTCGCCGCATTGCCGATCGAAAACATCGTCGCGACCACTGACAGTGTCTGCTCGAAAGCGAAGCCGTCCCAGGCCAGACGGTTGGGATCAATCGCCGCGTTGAGGTGGAAATTGAGTGGCATGCCGGTGGCGTCGCACATTTCAAGAAACGGCGTCCAGTAGTCGCTGAGGAAGCTGGGCACGCCGACAAATTCGGGCGTATCGGGCAGCACGAAGCCCTTTAGGCCGATGTCGTGACACCGCCGGGCTTCGGTTTCCAGCGCCTGCTGGTCCCAGAACGGCAAGTGCGCCATGTTGAAGATGCGCTGGCCGGATGTTTCCTGATATTCGGCGGAAGCGTCGTTGTAGATCTGGATGATCTTGAGCGCGAGCTCGGGATCGCCCAAGCTCATCAGCGAGCCGGCCTGGGTCACGCCCGAGTTCTGGTAGCCGATCTGGGCATAGACCCCCATGTCATCCATCGCGGCCAGCCGCTCGGGGATCTTGTGGCCGCCGGGATGGGCATCGTCGTGCTTGGGGAAGGCGAGCCGGCCGAGCAGCTTGTTGTTGTCCTTGCGGATGACATTGCCGCCCATCGAGCCGAAATCGCGGTCGCCGATGAACCATTTGTCGGTCCCGCCCACGCGCTTGATATGCGGCATCCGGTCCTTCAGCGCGGCGGGCGCGCGGCTGGTGAACAGGTCGGGCGCTTCGGTGATGTGGGTGTCGCAATCGACGATCTTGATCCCGGCAAACATCGGATCAAGCCCGCCCGACTGCGAGGCATAGTCCACCTCGCGGATCACGCCGCCTTCTGAATAGCCTTCTGCGGACCAGTACTTCTTGGCGGACTGGGCCATTTCGGTGGTGTCGGCCTCGGCCATGACTCTTCTCCCGGGAAAATGTGAATGCGTCCTATTCGCAAATTGCGGGGCCAAGCGCAATTGCTGGTGCCTGTCGCAAGCCTGCATTCTTCCAAGGTTGCGGAAAGGGCGCACTTGCGGTCAGGCTCAGCCCGGCTCGCGGGAGTGCTTGGGCGCACTCGTGGCCATTCATGCCGGCTTGTTCGGATAAATTCCCCTTCGCTGCGCCCAAGTAGTTGTCCCTAGCGCCACCTCGCCCACCCGTTGCATGGTTGCCGGCTAATTTACCGGCCTGATTCACCAGTCGAACGGGCGGTTTTTGCGCATCCAGCCATGATTGCAGGCAAGAAACTCAAGGGCATTCTTGCCAGGTTGCGCTCGCTTGGCCGCGCCAGCGGGGGCAGTGTGCTGCCGCTGGCGGCGGGGACGATGATTGTCGCCGCAGCGCTGGTTGGCGGCGCGGTCGATATGGGGCGGGCCTATCTGGTCAAGAGCCGGTTGCTCGCGGCATGTGATGCGGCGGTGCTTGCCGGGCGGCGGGCAGTTGGCAGCAACGGCTTCGACACGACTGCCCAGAGCCAGGCGACGACCTATTTCGGCATCAATTTCGATGCCGGCCAGTTCGCAGCGCGCGATGGCAGCTTTTCGGCCGTGGCGGCCGATAGCGGCAACACGATCAATGGCACGGCGTCGGCCCGGGTCGATACCACAGTGATGCGCATCTTCGGCGCCCGCGAATTCGTGCTCTCGGCCACCTGCACTGCCTCGATGGGGGTGGGCAACAGCGATGTCATGCTGGTTCTCGACACCACCGGTTCGATGGACTGGACGCTCGCGGGAACCACGCAGACCCGCATCCAGGCGCTGCGCACGGCGATGAAGAATTTTCGCACCACGCTGGCGACGGCAACCGCCGGATCGAACGCGCGGATCCGCTATGGCTTCGTGCCCTACAGCTCGTCGGTCAATGTCGGGCAATTGCTCTACACGCTCAACCCCGCCTACATTACCGACAGCCACACCATCCAGTCGCGCGCGGCAAACTGGACCACCGGCAACGTCAACGTGCGCACCGGCTGGGGCGATCCGTCGGAGAGTTCGGATGACGAATCCGACAACTACGACGAAGGCGACTGGAGCAATCATGGCTCGACGATCTATCCTGACCGCGATTCCTGCAATGCCGCGCTGCCCAGCCCCAACCCGGCAGCCTGGGTGAACGATGGCGTTGCCGAAGTCGATGTCGGCGCGCCCTATATCGATGGCTCGGGCAACGAAGTGCAGATCACCACCACCACCCAGCCGCAGACGCAGAGCGAATACCGTTGCCGCCGGATCACCGATAACCAGTCGCCGCGCAGAATGCAGGTGCGCACCAATACCCGCGACCTGGTGACCACGGTGACCACCTCGCGCGCGCCGGTCTATGAGACGCAGAACACGCAGGTCTTCTCGTCGTGGTCCTACAAGCCGGTCGCCTACAACACTGGCGTCTACAAGACCTTCCAGCCGGTCGTGACGCAGACGGGCCGCAGTGGCACCAACCAGACATCGACCTGGGCTGGCTGCATCGAGGAACGCTCGTCGAGCGCTTCTGCGACTTTCACCTACAATTCCGCCAGCGGGATTTCGCCCAGCGCGGCCGACCTCGATATCGATTCCGCGCCGACCAGTTCGGCAGGCAGCAAGTGGGCGCCGATGTGGCCCGAGGTCGCCTATTACCGGCTGAATTCGAGCGGCTCCCTGACCACCACCTCGCCGTCGTCCTTTGGCGGCAAGGCCGACTATGCCTGCCCCCGGCCCGCGCAGCTGCTGGCGACCATGACCCAGGCCCAGTTTGATGGCTATGCCGATGCGCTGACCCCGGATGGATCGACCTATCACGATATCGGCATGGTCTGGGGGGCGCGGCTGGCATCGCCTGACGGCATCTTCGCCGCCAATGTGGGTGCCGTCCCGCCAAACGGCGGCAATGTCTCGCGCCATATCGTCTTCATGAGCGACGGCGAGCTGAGCACCAATTACAGCGGTCAGACCAGCTGGGGGATCGAATATCACGACCGGCGGGTGACCGATGATGGCTATACCGGCAACAACAGCCGCCACACCTCGCGCTTCCTGGCGTTGTGCGAGGCGGTCAAAGCCAAGGGCATCCGGGTATGGACCATTGCTTTTGCCATCGGTGCCAATGCAGACCTGACGACCTGCGCCTCGCCGGTCAGCGCGTTCACGGCAAACAGCGCGGTGCAGCTGAATACCGCATTCCAGGAAATCGCCAGGCAGGTCGGCGAACTCCGGGTAGTCCAGTGAGGCTGCCCGCGCGGCTTGCCGAATGCCGGGAAGGCGCAAGCGCGGTCGAATTCGCTCTCATCGCGCCGGTCATGCTGATGCTGATGATGCAGATCTTCAACCTCGGCCAGATGATCTACGGCAAGGTCCTGCTGGGGGGTGCGGTCGAGCAGGCGGCACGGACATCGGCGCTGGAGACCGGCAATACTGCCGCCGCCGATGCCCAGGTCCGCGCCATCGCCGGCCGGGTTCTGGCGGGTGCGACGATCACCGGCACGCGCTCCAGCTACCTCGATTTCGCTGACATCGGTCGGCCCGAGCGCTGGAACGACGTCAATGGCGATGGCAATTGCAGCAGCGGCGAGAGCTATGTCGACGAGAACCGCAGCGGCGGCTGGGAGCGCGATGTCGGGGCCACCGGCAATGGCGGCGCGGGTGATGTGGTGATCTACACCGTGACCGCGGCCTATGATCCGCTGTTCAGGGTGCCGTTCGCGCCGGGCAGCTGGCGGCGAACGACGCTGCGCTCGGTGGCGGTGCGCAAGAACCAGCCCTATGCCAGCCAGACCGGCTATGGCTCGGCGGCGGGGACTTGCGCATGAACCGGCTGGCGGCGCGCCTGCGGCAGTCAGCGCGCCTGCGGCAGTCAAACAGGGGCGCGGCGGCGGTGGAGTTCGCGCTGGCGCTGCCGATGATGCTGATCCTCGGCCTGATGGGCGCGGAAGTCGCCAACATGACCAGCGCCAACCTGACCGTCAGCCAGATTGCCCTGTCAGTCGCCGACAATGCCTCGCGGCTCGGCCAGACCGACAACAGCGGCGTCACCCCGACGATCCGCGAGGCCGATGTCGATGCGGTGTTGTTCGGCGCCTTGCAACAGGGTACGCCGCTGGGCATTGCCACCCGCAGCCGGATCATCCTCTCCAGCCTTGAGCGCGATAGCACCACCGGCAAGCAGTTCATCAAGTGGCAGCGTTGCCGCGGCAGCCTGACCCGCAGCTCGGCCTATGGCAACGACGCCGCGCTCAATGGCCTCAACGGCCCGGCGATCACCGGGCTGGGCTCGGGTGCGCAGAAGGCCGTGGCGCGGGCGAATTCGGCGGTGATGTTCGCCGAAGTGTTCTACGAATACCGCGGCCAGGTCGGCGCATTCTATGTCGGCACGCTGACGATGAAGCGCGAAGCCGCCTTTGTCGTGCGCGATGATCGCAACCTGACCCCGGGGCTGACGGGAGGCGGGAGCCAGTCGTCCTGCGGGTAAGCTCTTTTGTGCATGGAGCGGCGCGGCACCGACCGTGAGGCAGCACGGGCGCTCCCGTTGACTTCGCCGGCGCTCCCGGCTAAAGGCGCCGCTCACTCGACGCTTCGAGCAAGGCGGTCCACGCGCAGGGGCCTGCCACGGATGGAAGCGATCCGGGTCTCTATCTGACGCAAATGGCTGTGGGCCGTGGTTTCCCGAATCGGGGAATCGCGCGCTGTCACGGCCATTTTGCGCTTGATGGGGCCCCTGATTGAGCCATTTCCGCGCGACGAATTCGAACCGTATCAGCGAAAGAGGCACGTTCTCTCCCATGGCCAGCAAGACCAAATCCGCCGTCGCAACCCAGGCCAGTGTTGGCCGTTCGACGGCCAAGAAGCGCATCCGCAAGATCTTCGGCGACATCCACGAAGTGGTGCAGATGCCGAATCTGATCGAAGTTCAGCGCGAGAGCTACGAGCAGTTCCTGCGGAGCAACCCGGCGACTGGTTACGTTTCGGGCCTGGAAAAGACGCTGCGCTCGGTCTTCCCGATCCGCGATTTCGCCGGCACCAGTGAGCTCGATTTCGTGCATTATGTGCTCGAAGATCCGAAGTACGACACCACCGAATGCCGCCAGCGCGGCATCACCTATGCGGCACCGATGAAAGTGACGCTGCGCCTGATCGTGTTTGAAGTCGACAGCGAGACCGAAACCCGCTCCGTGCTCGATATCAAGGAGCAGGATGTCTACATGGGCGACATGCCGCTCATGACCGAGAACGGCACTTTCGTGATCAACGGCACCGAGCGGGTCATCGTTTCGCAGATGCATCGTTCGCCGGGCGTCTTGTTCGACCATGACCGCGGCAAGACGCATTCTTCGGGCAAGTTCCTGTTTGCCGCGCGGGTCATTCCCTATCGCGGCTCGTGGCTCGATTTTGAATTCGACGCGAAGGACATCGTCAACGTCCGCATCGACCGCAAGCGCAAGCTGCCGGTCACCGCGCTGCTCTATGCGCTGGGTCTCGATGACGAGGCGATGCTCGATCATTTCTACGAAACCGTCGCCTGGAAGCGCGGAGAAGGCGGCTGGCGGCTGCCCTATGCGCCCGAGCAGTGGCGCGGTTCCAAGCCGGCTTTCGACATTGTTGATGCCAATTCGGGCGAAGTGATCTTCCCCGCCGGCACCAAGATTTCGCCCCGCGCCGCCAACAAGGCGGAGAAGGACGGGCTCAAGGAATTGCTGATTCCGACCGAGGAAGTGTTCGGCCGCTATGCCGCGCGCGACATGATCGACGAATCGACGGGCCGCATCTGGATCGAGGCCGGCGACGAGATTTCGCCTGAAAACCTCGACTCGCTCGACAAGGCCGGGATCGACCAGCTCGACCTGCTCGACATTGACCATATCAACACCGGACCCTGGATCCGCAACACGCTGAAGGCCGACAAGGCCGAAAACCGCGACATGGGCCTCGAAGCCATCTACAAGGTGATGCGCCCGGGCGAGCCGCCGACGAAGGAAACTGCCGAGGCGCTGTTCGAAGGCCTGTTCTTCGATGGCGACCGCTATGATCTCTCCGCCGTTGGCCGCGTCAAGCTCAACATGCGCCTCCAGCTCGATGCCGAAGACACCGTCACCACGCTGCGCACCGAGGATATCCTCGCGGTGGTCAAGGAGCTGGTCAACCTCAAGGACGGCAAGGGCGATATTGACGATATCGACAATCTCGGCAATCGCCGGGTCCGCTCGGTCGGCGAGTTGCTGGAAAACCAGTACCGCGTCGGCCTGCTGCGCATGGAGCGCGCGGTCAAGGAGCGGATGAGCTCGGTCGACGTCTCGACCGTGATGCCCAACGATCTGATCAACGCCAAGCCTGCGGTTGCCGCGGTTCGCGAGTTCTTCGGCTCCAGCCAGCTCTCGCAGTTCATGGATCAGACCAACCCGCTTTCGGAAGTCACCCACAAGCGCCGCGTCTCCGCGCTCGGACCGGGTGGGCTCACCCGTGAGCGTGCCGGCTTCGAAGTGCGCGACGTTCACCCGACGCATTATGGCCGCATATGTCCGATTGAAACGCCGGAAGGCCCGAACATCGGCCTGATCAACTCGCTGTCGACGTTCGCGCGGGTCAACAAGTATGGCTTCATCGAGACGCCCTACCGCAAGATCATCGACGGCAAAGTGACCAAGGAGGTTGTCTACCTCTCGGCCATGGAAGAGCAGAAGCACGTTGTGGCGCAGGCCTCGGCCGAGCTCAACGCGGACGGCAGCTTCGTCGAGGATCTGATCTCGGCGCGCGACAGCGGCGAATTCGTCATGAGTCCTCGTGATCTGGTGACGCTGATGGACGTCAGCCCCAAGCAGCTGGTCTCGGTCGCTGCCTCGCTGATCCCGTTTCTCGAAAACGATGACGCCAACCGCGCGCTGATGGGCTCGAACATGCAGCGCCAGGCAGTGCCGCTGGTTCAGGCCGAAGCACCGTTCGTCGGCACCGGCATGGAAGCCACCGTGGCGCGCGATTCGGGCGCAGCGATTGGCGCGCTGCGCGGCGGTATCGTCGATCAGGTCGATGCCACGCGTATCGTTATCCGCGCGAGCGGCGATATCGAGCCCGGCCAGTCGGGCGTTGACATCTACACGCTGCAGAAGTTCCAGCGTTCGAACCAGAACACCTGCATCAACCAGCGTCCGCTGGTGAAAGTGGGCGATACGGTCGAGGCTCGCGATATCATCGCCGACGGCCCCTCGACCGAACTGGGCGAGCTGGCGCTGGGCCGCAACAGCCTCGTCGCCTTCATGCCGTGGAATGGCTACAACTACGAAGATTCGATCCTGATCTCGGAACGCATCGTCAAGGACGACGTCTTCACCTCGATCCACATCGAGGAATTCGAAGTCATGGCCCGCGACACCAAGCTTGGGCCGGAAGACATTACCCGCGACATTCCCAATGTCGGCGAGGAAGCTTTGCGCTGCCTCGACGAAGCGGGAATCGTCTATATCGGCTCGGAAGTGCATCCGGGCGATATTCTGGCCGGCAAGATCACGCCCAAGGGCGAATCGCCGATGACGCCGGAAGAAAAGCTGCTGCGCGCGATCTTCGGCGAAAAGGCCTCCGACGTGCGCGACACCTCGCTGCGCCTGCCGCCCGGGGTTTCGGGCACGGTGGTCGAAGTGCGCGTGTTCAACCGCCACGGCATCGAGATCGATGACCGTACCCGCGCGATCCAGAACGAGGAAATCGAACGCCTCGCCAAGGACCGTGAGGACGAACGCGGCATTCTCAACCGTGCGACTTACAACCGCCTGCGCGAAATGCTGGTCGGCCAGGTCGCCGCAGCCGCTCCCAAGGGCTTCAAGAAGGGCGCGGAAATCACGCCTGAAGAGCTTGAGGAAGTCGAGAAGTGGGAATGGTGGAAGTTCGCCGTCGCCGATGATGCCCGCCAGGTTCAGCTGGAAGCGGTCAAGGCGCAATACGACGAGACCATCAAGACGATCCAGGAGAAGTTCGAGGACCGCAAGGAAAAGCTCGAACGCGGCGACGAACTCGCGCCCGGCGTGCTCAAGATGGTCAAGGTTTTCGTCGCGGTGAAGCGCAAGCTGCAACCGGGCGACAAGATGGCCGGCCGCCACGGCAACAAGGGTGTCATTTCGCGCATCCTGCCGATGGAAGACATGCCATTCCTCGAAGACGGCACCCCGGTCGATATCGTGCTCAACCCGCTTGGTGTGCCAAGCCGCATGAACGTCGGGCAGATCTTCGAGACGCACCTTGGCTGGGCCGCGCGCGGCCTTGGCAAGCAGATCACCGCGCTGCTGGAAGATTGGCGCCACGCCAACCCCAACCCGGATGCGGCCGCGCCGCCCACCGCGCTGATCGACCGCCTGAAGGACATCTACGGCCCGAACTATCACGCCGAGATCGACAGCCGTTCGGATGGCGACATCGTCGAGATGGCCGAGCTGCTGAAGAACGGCGTGCCGATGGGCACTCCGGTGTTCGACGGCGCGCGCGAAGCGGACGTGACCGAGATGCTGGTGAAAGCCGGGCTCGATACCTCGGGGCAGGTCACGCTCTACGACGGGCGCACCGGTGACGCCTTCGACCGCAAGGTGACGGTGGGCTACATCTACATGCTCAAGCTGCATCACCTTGTCGACGACAAGATCCACGCGCGTTCGATCGGGCCCTACAGCCTCGTCACCCAGCAGCCGCTGGGCGGCAAGGCGCAGTTCGGCGGGCAAAGGTTCGGCGAAATGGAGGTCTGGGCACTCCAGGCCTACGGCGCGGCCTATACCTTGCAGGAAATGCTGACGGTGAAGTCCGATGACGTTGTCGGCCGCACCAAGGTCTACGAGGCGATCGTCAAGGGTGACGATACCTTCGAGGCCGGCATTCCCGAGAGCTTCAACGTGCTCGTCAAGGAAATGCGCAGCCTCGGCCTCAACGTCGAGCTGTCGTCGATCGTCGATCCGGACGAGGACAACTGGCCGCAGGCTGCCGAGTAAGCAATTCTCCCCTCCCGCTTGCGGGAGGGGTCGGGGGAGGGCCTGTTAGGGCAAGCCATTCCTCAGAACAAACAAGCCCTCCCCTAGCCCCTCCCGCAAGCGGGAGGGGGATGGAGCGAAAAAATGAACGACCTGACCAAATTCACCAACCAGATCGCCAAGCCCGAGACTTTCGACCAGATCCAGATCGGTCTGGCCTCGCCTGAGCGCATCCGCTCATGGTCCTTCGGCGAGATCAAGAAGCCCGAGACCATCAACTACCGCACGTTCAAGCCCGAGCGTGACGGCCTGTTCTGCGCGCGCATCTTTGGCCCGGTGAAGGACTACGAGTGCCTGTGCGGCAAGTACAAGCGCATGAAGTACAAGGGCGTCGTCTGCGAAAAGTGCGGCGTTGAGGTCACGGTCACCAAGGTCCGCCGCGAGCGCATGGGTCACATCGAGCTCGCCGCCCCGGTCGCGCACATCTGGTTCCTCAAGTCGCTGCCTTCGCGCATCGGCTTGCTGCTCGACATGCAGCTCAAGCAGCTTGAGCGCGTGCTCTATTTCGAAAGCTACATCGTCACCGAGCCGGGCATCACCCCGCTGGAGCGTTTCCAGCTGCTGACCGAAGACGAGCTGCTCGACGCGCAGGACGAATACGGCGAGGACGCGTTCTCCGCCGGCATCGGCGCGGAAGCCGTCAAGTACATGCTGATGAGCCTCGACCTGGTTCAGGAACGCGACGATCTGATGGAAGAGCTGCGGACGACAAAGTCCGAGCTCAAGCCCAAGAAGATCATCAAGCGGCTGAAGGTGGTCGAAAGCTTCATCGATTCGGGCAACAAGCCCGAATGGATGATCCTTGATGTCGTCCCGGTCATCCCGCCCGAACTGCGCCCGCTGGTGCCGCTCGACGGCGGTCGCTTCGCGACCTCAGATCTCAACGATCTCTATCGCCGCGTGATCAACCGCAATAATCGCCTCAAGCGCCTGATCGAACTGCGCGCGCCGGACATCATCGTGCGCAATGAAAAGCGCATGTTGCAGGAAGCGGTCGACGCCCTGTTCGACAACGGCCGCCGCGGCCGCGTCATCACCGGTGCCAACAAGCGCCCGCTCAAGTCGCTCAGCGACATGCTCAAGGGCAAGCAGGGCCGCTTCCGCCAGAACCTGCTCGGCAAGCGCGTCGATTATTCGGGCCGCTCGGTGATCGTCACCGGGCCGGAATTGAAGCTGCACCAGTGCGGCTTGCCCAAGAAGATGGCGCTCGAGCTGTTCAAGCCGTTCATTTACGCCCGGCTCGACGCCAAGGGCCTGTCGATGACCTTGAAGCAGGCCAAGAAGTGGGTCGAAAAAGAGCGCAAGGAAGTCTGGGACATCCTCGACGAGGTGATCCGCGAACATCCGGTGATGCTCAACCGCGCGCCGACGCTTCACCGCCTCGGCATCCAGGCATTCGAACCGGTGCTGATCGAGGGCAAGGCAATCCAGCTGCACCCGCTGGTCTGCTCGGCCTTCAATGCCGACTTCGATGGCGACCAGATGGCGGTCCACGTGCCGCTGAGCCTCGAAGCCCAGCTCGAAGCGCGCGTGCTGATGATGTCGACCAACAACATCCTCAGCCCTGCCAACGGCAAGCCGATCATCGTGCCTTCACAGGACATGGTGCTCGGGCTCTATTATCTGTCGATGGACCGCCAGGGCGAGCCGGGCGAAGGCATGATGCTGGCCGACATGGCCGAAGTGCATCAGGCGCTGGAAGTCGGCGCGGTGACGCTGCACTCCAAGATCATCGCCCGGGTTCCGCAGACTGACGAGCAGGGCAAGCAGTATCTCAAGCGTTTCGAGACGACGCCGGGCAGGATGCTGATCGGCGAATGCCTGCCGAAGAACCACACCGTGCCCTTCGATCTGGTCAACCATCTGCTGACCAAGAAGGAATTGGCCGACGTTATCGATCAGGTCTATCGCCACACCGGCCAGAAGGACACGGTGCTGTTTGCTGACGCGATCATGGGGCTGGGCTTCCGCCACGCCTTCAAGGCCGGGATCAGCTTCGGCAAGGACGACATGATCATCCCCGACAGCAAGGTCGCTCTGGTTGATGAGACCAAGGCGCTGGTGGCCGATTATGAGCAACAGTATCAGGACGGCCTGATCACCCAGCAGGAAAAGTACAACAAGGTGATCGACGTCTGGAGCCGTTGCGGCGACCAGGTGGCTGCGGCCATGATGGACGAAATCCGCGCGACCCCGCTCGACGAGAACGGCCGCGAAGCGCCGGTCAATTCGATCTACATGATGAGCCACTCGGGCGCGCGCGGTTCACCGACGCAGAAGAAGCAGCTCGCCGGTAAGCGCGGACTGATGGCCAAGCCTTCGGGCGAAATCATCGAAACCCCGATCATCTCGAACTTCAAGGAAGGCCTCACCGTCCTTGAATACTTCAACTCGACCCACGGCGCCCGCAAGGGCCTGGCCGATACCGCGCTCAAGACGGCAAACTCGGGTTATCTCACCCGCCGTCTGGTCGATGTGTCGCAGGATTGCGTCGTCGTCATCGAGGATTGCGGCACCGAGCGCGCGCTGGAAATGCGCTCGATCGTCCAGGGCGGTTCAGTCATCGCTTCGCTGGGCGAGCGCATTCTGGGGCGCACGCTCGCCGAAGACATTGCCGACAAGGACGGCACGGTCATCGTCGCGTCCGGCACGCTGCTTGACGAGCCGACCACGGCCGCGATCGAAGCTGCCGGCATCCAGGCGGCCCGCATCCGCTCGCCGCTGATCTGCGAAGCCGAACAGGGCGTCTGCGCGACCTGCTATGGCCGCGATCTGGCGCGCGGCACGCCAGTCAACATCGGCGAGGCGGTCGGCGTTATCGCCGCCCAGTCGATTGGTGAGCCTGGAACGCAGCTGACCATGCGCACGTTCCACATCGGCGGCGCTGCGCAAGTCAACGAAACCTCGCATCTCGAATCGATCTGCGATGGCACGATCAACCACCGCGACATCCCGACAATCACCGACAAGCGCGGTCGCCGCCTCAGCCTCGCCCGCAACGGCGAGATCGTGGTGGTCGACAACGACGGGCGCGAGCGTGCGATCCACAAGGTGCCCTATGGTACCCACTTGCTCCATGCCGACGGCGCCATCGTTGCCGAAGGCGAACGCCTGGCTGAATGGGATCCGTTCACCCTGCCGGTGATCACCGAAAAGCTGGGCATTGTGAAGTATCAGGATCTGATCGACGGCAAGACGCTGACCGAACTCACCGACGAGGCAACCGGCATGTCCAGCCGCGTCGTCACCGAGAACCGTGCCGGTGGCCGCAGCAAGCAGGAAGACCTGCGTCCGCGCCTGACCCTGCTCGACGAGGAATCTGGCGAGGCCGCGCGCTACATGATGGCGCCGGGCACGACGCTTTCGGTTGAGGACGGCCAGTTGGTCGAGGCCGGCGAAGTGCTGGCCCGCGCCAGCCGCGAAGCCGCCAAGACCCGCGATATCACCGGCGGTCTGCCGCGGGTGGCCGAGCTGTTCGAAGCGCGCATTCCGAAGGACAATTCGGTGATCGCCAAGGTCTCGGGCCGCATCGAATTCGTCCGCGACTACAAGGCCAAGCGCAAGATCGCGATCATCCCCGAGGAAGGCGATCCGGTCGAATACCTGATCCCCAAGTCGAAGGTGATCGACGTCCAGGAAGGCGACTGGGTCAAGAAGGGCGACAATCTGATCTCGGGCTCGCCC
>JANPOS010000034.1:0-26714 GCA_031428115.1 Novosphingobium sp.
CCGTTGGCTACGGCGTTTTCACCGAAGGCGGAGGCTGAGTCGCCATTGGCAATCGCGCCGGCACCGAATGCGGTGGCCGCTGCGCCATTGGCATTGGCCTTATAGCCGCCGGCAGTTGCCTGCGCGCCGTTGGCCACAGCCTGATCGCCCGTCGCGGTCGCCGACGCGCCATTGGCGCTCGCCAGATTGCCCGTCGCAGTTGCTGCGGCGCCATTGGCGTTGGCCCTGTAGCCGCCTGCGGTCGCCGTCGCACCGTTGGCCACAGCCTGGTCGCCCGTTGCGGTCGCCGAAGCGCCATTGGCGCTCGCCAGATTGCCCGTCGCCGTTGCTGCGGCACCGTTGGCGTTGGCATTGACACCCACTGCCGTGGCGGAAATGCCTTGCGCATTTGCCGCCAGACCGATGGCTGTTGCCTGGTTGCCGTTGGCCACCGAAAGGTCACCAAAAGCCGAGGCAGAATCGCCATTGGCGGTGGACGACGAGCCTACGGCAGTTGCCGCTGCGCCAGTGGCGTTTGCCTCAACGCCGAAAGCCGACGCCCGGATACCGGTGGCATTGGCGAGATAGCCGGTGGCAGTTGCATTGGTGCCATTGGCATTGGCCGCGGCACCGGTTGCAGTGGCAAAACTGCCATTCGCAGACGCCTGATCACCAGTCGCTGTGGCGGAACTGCCATTGGCATTCGAAAAAGTGCCAGTCGCAGTTGCCTGCGCACCATTTGCCAATGCACCACTGCCGGTCGCAGTGGCATTGCCGCCATTGGCAGTTGCCAGGTTGCCGGTTGCGGTGGCAGCCAGGCCCGTAGCATTAGCCTTGTAGCCGCCCGCCGTGGCGAACTGTCCGTCGGCCAGCGCCCGATCGCCAGTGGCGGTCGCCGATGCACCATTGGCATTGGCCAGATTGCCCGTCGCAGTGGCAGCTACGCCATTGGCCAGCGAGTTAGTGCCAGTCGCGGTCGCGTTTGCGCCAGTGGCATTGGCCAGATTGCCGGTTGCCGTGGCCGCAGCGCCGTTGGCCACGGCCTGATCGCCCGTTGCGGTCGCCGACGCGCCGTTGGCACTTGCCAGATTGCCGGTTGCAGTTGCCGCAGCACCGTTGGCGTTGGCGTTGGCGCCGACCGCTGTGGCAGAAATACCCTGAGCATTTGCCGCCACACCGACAGCCGTAGCCTCGCCGCCGTTGGCCACTGAAAGGTCACCAAAAGCCGAGGCAGAAGCGCCATTCGCGAGGGAAGACGAGCCTACAGCAGTTGCTGCTGCACCATTGGCATTGGCCTGAACGCCGAAAGCCGATGCCCGGATCCCGGTGGCTTCCGCAAGATAGCCGGTGGCAGTTGCGTTGGTGCCGTTGGCAAGTGCTTCGCGGCCGGTTGCAGTCGCGCTCGTACCATTTGCCTCAGACTTGAAACCGGTCGCAGTTGCGTAGCCGCCATTTGCTTCAGCCAGAGTGCCAGTTGCCGTGGCAGCGATGCCATTGGCAATCGATTGGCTGCCGGTCGCTGTCGCAAGCTCACCCGTGGCGTTGGCCTGAGCGCCGGTTGCCGTTGCAAACGTGCCATTGGCAATGGAATAACCGCCCGTCGCGGTGGCCCATCCACCATTGGCCGAAGCCTTGTAGCCGGTTGCGGTCGCTATATCGCCGTTGGCGTTGGCAAAGGAGCCAAACGCAGAGGCCGCCGTGCCGTTTGCCGAGGAGGAATTACCTACCGCAGTCGCCTGGTCACCATTGGCCTTGGCATAACCGCCGGTTGCCGTCGCCCACTGGCCATTCGCAAACGAATAGCCGCCGGTAGCAGTTGCCAACGTTCCTTGAGCATTGGCACCGGGGCCAACGGCAACAGCCAGCCCGCCGACCGCGACGGAATCCCGTCCGATAGCTGTGGCCGAGCCATTCGTTGCAGTCGCGCCATCGCCGATCGCAATCGCGCTCGCGCCCGTCGCGGTGGCTTGATAGCCGCCCGCATAGGCCTGATTCCCGATGGCCGTGGCATAACCGCCCACCGCCGTAGCAAAGTTGCCGGTCGCATTGGCATTAAGACCAATCGCCACGGCGCCAGTGCCCGTTGCATCAGAATAGCCGCCCACCGAAATCGCGAAACCGCCGGTGGCAACGGAACCCTTGCCAGCTGCGACCGCACCGCCACTTACCGAGACATTGGGCGCTACATTGTTGATTGCGCCATTGGCATCAGCCTGAGCCATCGCAGCGCCCGAAACGCCAACAACGCCCAGCCCCGCCAGCAGCGCGGAAACCGAAGCAGAGCCCAGCCGGCCGATGCGGGCCTTCTTCCCGATGCCGAGCACGCGCGTTGCCAGCCGCAGGATCGCCAGGATCCGTTTGCGCTCGCGCCGGGAGCCGACAACATCGCCTGTAACGGAGAGGAAGCCCGTGCGGGGGGCCTTGGCGATAACCTGACGGCTCTTATTCTGCACAACCATAAAAAATCCCCCGCTGCCCGCGTCAAAATTCCAAGAGCACACTGGTTACCGGATCAGTCATCCGGAAGCAACCCCCATATCTATGGGGTTGCGAAAGAAAAACAGCGTAATAATAATGACTTATTGAGCATTTTGGGAATTGTCTAATATCGGAATTACCACGTTGGTTCAGGATGTAGGTTGAGGCAGTCCGCCCGAATCGGTGGATGAAATGAGTAGGTTTGCATAGGGGTTTTGGTGCTTCGGCAGGGTTACCCCTGGCCTCTGGCCTGGGCCGTCCGGCAGCCGGCGAGGCCGGACCGGGCAATCTGTCGGTAGCAACGCAGGGCCAGCTATGGCATGAGCACAGGCAACCGCCGGGCACCAGGCCCGGTGCAAAGGGCGACAATTGATAATGCTGAATGAATTCAGGGCCCCGCATGATTTCAGGGCGACAAGCCGGCCTTTTGCCCGCCAGCGCCGGTTCTCAGGGAAATACGCGTTGGCGGCAGTGTTGCTCGGCATGGCGCTCGCTTTGCCCACCGCAAGCACCCCGGCGCAGGCCCAGGGCGCGTCGGGTGCCCTCCCCCCGCCCTCACCGATGCCCGTGCCCAACGAGCTTGAACTCGCCAAGCTGATCTGGTCGACCATGGCAGCAGTCGACCATGCCAACGTGGCAGGCAACTATTCGGTACTGCGCGACCTTTCCGCGCCCGGCTTCCAGATGAACAATGACGCCGCGCGGCTGGCGAAGATCTTCGAGACCCTGCGGGCGAGCAATGTCGATCTGTCGAACACCATGCTGCTGGCGCCGACCTATCAGACCGCGCCGGTTATAATGAGCGGCAATGTGCTGCATGTGAAGGGCTTCTTCGGCTTGCGCCCGACCGCGATCGGCTTCGATCTCTATTACCAGTGGCTGCAAGGCCGCTGGCGGCTTTACGGGGTGTCGATCGTGCCGGCGGCCATGGCCAATGTGCAGCCCGGCGGCCCGCCTCCCCCCGCGCAGCCCCCCGCCCAGCCGGGCCGCCGCGAGACGCCCAGCCGCGATTCGCAGGGCCGCGATAATCGGGGCCGCTAACCAGATATCGGCAATGGTGGGCGGTGAGGGGCTCGAACCCCCGACCCTCTCGGTGTAAACGAGATGCTCTACCAACTGAGCTAACCGCCCGGCGCTGCGGCCAGGAGGGCGCGCCTTAGCGCAAGGCGATGCGCGGCGGAAGGGGGTTAAACCATCCTCGCGGCCCCAGCTCCCAGCTCGGCGAAATAGCGCGCCATGGCGTCAGCCGCCTTGTCGGTCAGTGCGACAAAGGCGCGGCGGCGGTCGGCTTCGTCTTCCACCCGCTGGAACAGGCCGGCATCGGTCATCTGGCCGATCCAGCGCAGCGCCGTGGTCGGCGGCACGCCCGAGGCGATGCACAGCGAGGTGACCGAAACCCGCATGTGCTCGGCGCGCGCGGCGGTGAGATCAAGCAACATGTCCCAGGCGGGATCGCCGAACAGGTCGCCATCGAAGAAACGCGCGCGCAGCTGGCGCTGGCGGATGATCCGGCGCACCAGCCGCGGATCGGGCAGCGGCGGCCGGCTGGCGCGCAGCAGGCGGCTGCCGGCGTCCTCGTCCTGCCCGGAGAACCCGCGCCGCGAATCGCCGAAACGGAAGATGCTGTTGCCGCCATTTTCGGCGCCTGCCCCGCCCCTGGCACCCTCCGGGCTGCCGGTATCCGGGGTGGAGCCATCCAGCCGCTCAAGCCGTTCGGCAATCTGGCCGACCTGCTCGGTCAGCCGCAGCAGCATCAGGCGATCTTCCTCGCCCAGTTCGCGCAGCCGCATTCCGGACAGCTGCCCCAGCACCCGGCCCAGCGCGATCACGCGTTCGGCGCGGCTCGGCTCGATCAGGATCTGCGGCGCGGACTGGTCGAGGCAGCCGAACACATCGTCGAGCACTTCAAGCCGGGTCGAGACAATCAGCAGCGCGCCGCAATGCGCCGCACGCACATCGAGCCGCGACAGCGCGGCCAGTTCTGCGCCTGAAACCTGCGGGCAATCGAGCACCACCACTTCGCCAAGCGGCCGCGCCTCGCCCTCCAGCAGAACGCCAAGTCCGTCGCAATCGGCAATCCGGAAACCCGCCGCCTGGGCATCATCGCGGATCGTGCCGCGCAAGTGCGCCCGGTCGGCATAGATCGACAGCGCAAGCGGCAGGCCACAAGCGTCTTTGGTGGCATTGTTTGCCGGGCTGGACCAGTCTGGCACAACCACGGTGTCTGGCTCACGCACGGAATATAGGGCTTGAGGCATGGTGGTCCGACTCCTTGTTGTGAACAGGACTAGAACAAAGAGGGTTTATATCAAGACCCTGCGCCCCGGCATTGCGAATTCATGTCATATCCCGGATGACACATCTGTGGTGTCTGCCACCACAGCCAGCGCGCGGCCAGGGGAGTATCATGCAACTTCGGGAGTTGGTCCGACAGCTGGGTGCCGCCGCAAACGACAGGCTGCGCGGCACCTTCGGCCTGTTGCTGGCCTGCATCGCGGTGCAGCTGGCGTTCTGGCTGGCGATCAACCCGCTGTTGTTCGGCAGCGCCAAGCGCCCCGAGGCGATTGCGGTGCACAGTGTGATGCTGGCGGCGGTGCCCGGCCCGGACCCGGCAGGCTTCGAGACTGCGCGGTTCAGGCCGGTCGAACTGCCGGTCAGCGACTGCTGCGGCCCCGGCTACCGGCTGGTGCGGATGCAGTTCACGCTTGCGACGGTGCCGCAAGACGGGCTGGCGCTGGTGCCAACACTCGGCAGCGACAATTTCCACATCAGGGTCAATCGCCAGTGGACCCGGCAGGAGGGACGGCTCGAGCTGTCAAGTCCGACCTATCATGGCAACCTCAAGACGATTCACTACATCTCGCCCAATGTGCTCAGAACAGGCGGGAACCAACTGGAATTGATCGTCATGCGCGCGGGAGTTCCCTATTTTGATGTGGGCCGGCCAATTCTCGCTCCCTATGCCCAGGCGAGCAGGCTGCTTGCCCACCGCAACTACATTCTGGGCGACTATCAGGTCATGGCCTACAGCTTTGGCCTGCTCTCGGTCGCGCTCGCCTTGCTGCTGCTGTGGCGATCGGAGCAGAAGCGTTTCGGCCTGGCGGTCTTCGTGCTGCTGGCGGCCTGGAGCCTGCGGATGCATTACTATCATTGGACCGACCCGCCGTTTTCGCCCGGCGCGCGGATGGTCTATTATTTCGCGCTGACCACGACTGTGCCGGTCGCCTGGGTGTACTTCGTCGATGCCTGGACCGCCCGGCCGTGGCGCTGGCTGGGCTGGGCTGCCGGAGTGGTCTGGGCCGGGCTGATGCTGTCGCACCTGAGCCTGCTGGACGGCAGCGTCGCCGCCTACGACCGTGCTGTCACGCTGACCAACGGCGCGGGCATGGTGCTGGGCGCGCTGGGAGCCTTTCGGTTCGCCTGGCACTTTTCCCGCCACCGCGACGAACGCCACTGGGAAACCGCGCTGTTGCTGCTGTGCATCAGCGTGATGTCGGCCGATTTCGTCCGCCAGCTGTTTTTCGCCAAGTCGAGCAATTTTCTCGTCAACGGCCTGCCGATCCTGATCCTCGCCTTCCCGGTGGCCTTCATCGCCCGCAATATCCGCCTGTTCCGCTCGATGAACGAATTCAACGAATTGCTCACCGGGCAATTGCGCGAGCGCGAGACCGAACTGGCGGAAAACTATGCGCGGCAGGCAGAGCTCGCCCGCCGCGAAACGCTGGTCAGCGAACGCCAGCGGCTGATGCGCGACATGCATGACGGGATTGGCGGCCAGCTGATGAGCCTGTTGTTCGCCGCGCGCAAGCAGCCGATCCCGCAAGCCGAACTGGCCGAGGGACTGCAACAGATCATCGACGAATTGCGCCTGATCATCGACTCGCTCGATACCGGAGGTGAAACGCTGGGCACCACGCTCGCCACATTCAGGGCGCGGATCGAGCCGCGTCTGTCAGCGGCCGGAATCGAGCTGCGCTGGGACAATTCGCTTTCCGAATCACTCTATGGGCTGGGCCCGCGCGAGGTTCTCCAGGTTTTCAGGATCGTGCAGGAGGCCGTGACCAATGTCATCAAGCACTCCGGTTCGTCGACGCTTGCCATCGGCATTGCCCAGCCAGACGGTGCCACCCCGCAAATCAGCATCACCATCGCCGATGCAGGGAGCGGCCGCGGTGCCAGGCCGGGCACTGGCCGGGGTATGGACAACATGCGGGCGCGTGCCCGGTCGATTGGCGGCAGTCTGCTGATCGAAAGCACACCGTCCGGCACGCGGCTGGTGCTGCTGGTCCCGGCTCAGCTGGAAGGAACCACCCCATGAGCGACGCAGCGCCGCCGCCGGTCCGCGTCGCCATCATCGAGGACAGTCCGATCGTGCGTGAGATGCTGGGCGTGCAGATCGCGGCGATGGCCGGGCTGGAGCTTGCGGGGACCGCCGATTCGATCAGCGCGGCGGCCGCCGTGATCGCCAGGGGAGCGGATGTCTTCCTGCTCGATCTCGGCCTGCCCGATGGCACTGGCACCGCGCTGATCCCGCATATCAAGCCCGCCGGGAGCGCCAAGATCATCGTCCTGACCAGCTTTGGCGACCGCGACACGGTGGTGCGCACGATCGAGGCCGGGGCCGATGGTTATCTGCTCAAGGACAGCAGCGCCGCCGACATCGAGAATGCAATTGCCGCCGCGCTGGATGGCGGCGCACCGATCAGCGCGGCGGCGGCGGTGCATCTGCTCGAGCGGCTGCGCAAGCAAAAGGACGATGCCGGCGCAGACGGCCGTCCCGCGCTGACCCGGCGCGAGACCGATCTGCTCCAACTGTTTTCCAAGGGCTACAGCTACAAGGAGACCGCGCGGATCCTGGCAATCTCGCCGCTGACCGTGGGCAATCATGTCCGCTCGATCTACCGCAAGCTCGATGTGCATTCGCGCTCCGAAGCGGTCTACGAGGCCCTGCAGAGCGGGGCGCTGCGGATCGAATAAGACCGGATGACATAACTATGTCATTTCGCGCATGACGCAAATTCGGGATCAGGATCGGGATTTCGATCCTTTTGCGGAGTGTTCCCGATGCTGCATCGCCTCAAGACTGCCAGGACCAGGCGCATCCGCCGGGCAGTGCTGGTCATCGGAGCCGGGGGGGCGGTGCTGGGCGCGACCGGGCTTGCCCCTTCCGTGTTCAGCACTGCGGCGATTGCGCAATGGGCCATACCGGGCGCAGTTATCAAGCAGTCGCGGGCGCGCACACGCGAACCGGCCCCGCCACCCGCCGACACGGCAGCGGCGGCTACTGCCACAGCCTCGACAGGGGCATCACCAGCGCAAGGCATAACCGATCCGATCCACCAGGCCCATCTTGGCCAGGTCGTGTTCACCCGCACCGAGCTTGACCGCAACCAGATGAGCGAAGCCGCACTGGTCAATAGCTTTAAACTGGGCGATCCGATCTTCTTCCGAGTCTATATGCGCGAGCCGGGGATTGCCAAGCTCATGCCCAAACTTCCCGGCAAAAGCACATACTGGGTCTCGCGCGCGACCCGCTACAAGGCGCGGTTTACAGTGGCCGGCAATGTCGTGGACACCAACTTCCGCATCTGGGGCAAGGCCGGCGATCACGAAACCTGGACCACGTGGCGCGGTGAATTGCTCAGCCGCGCCGTGAAATTCCAGCCCGGCACCGATGTCTTCCGGGAATTTCTCTCGCGCGCAACGCGGCGCGGCCTGATGGGCGTGGGCACGCACCAGATCAAGCTCGAGCTAATCCCCTATGCCATCAACATCGACGGCGATGTGAAGCTCGATGGCAGCTCCACCGAGCCGCCGGTCGCAGTCGGCGATGTCGTCGCAACCGGCGAGTTCACCCTGACTGTCACGCCCGGCAGCTATTCAAAGTCCGACCCGAAAATCTGTGGCTGGCCGCCGGCGCAGTCCAATCCGGCATTGGAACAGCAGATACTGGCACGCGCTCGGGCGATGTGGACCCGGCCTGAAGCGCCGCCAGCGCGCGTCGTGCTCACGCACGCTGCCTGGAACTACAACCGTCATCCGATCTCGGGCGCAATCATCGACCGCAATATCGATGCGCAGATCATGTCGCGAGGGCGGGATTACTGCGACTTCCAGGGTTACAACTACATTCAGCCCAACGCCGGGGGCTTCTCCGCCGCCAATGCCACTTTCGTAAGCGAGCCGCACAACTGGTATGTGCCCTGTTTGTGCCTGGATTGAGTTTTGCTATGCTTGAACGGGCAATAATTGTGCTCGGCTGCCTGATCGGTTTGGCGGCGGGTTACAGCTTCTATCTCGCCGCGGATCAGTTGCGGCTGCCGGCACTGCTGTTCTTCATCGTCGACCTGTTTGGCACCCTGCCGGGCGCCATTGTGGCCGGTCTACTCACAGTCCCCGTTGCGGTTGGCTTGCTGGTGCTCGGCATCGACTGGTGCTTCCCGGAGCAACCGGAACCACCAGGGCGCTGAGCCGCTTTATCCCAGCCACCCCGCCAACTCGCGCCGCACCAGCGCCTCCAGCATCGCCATGCCTGCCGCGCTGTCGTTCAGGCAATCGAGCACGGCATAGTCCTTGCCGCCTGCACCGAGAAACTGCTCCCGCCCCCGGATCGCCAGTTCCTCGGTTGTCTCCAGACAATCGGCGGAGAAGCCCGGTGCGGCGATGGCGAGCGCGCGGGTGCCTTTGGCCGCTTCGGCGGCGAGCACCGCGTCGGTTGCCGGCTCAAGCCATTTGGCCTTGCCAAAGCGCGACTGGAAGCTGACTTCGATGCGCAGGTCGGGAAAGTCGTCCGCCAACGCTTCGGCCAGCAGCCGCGCGGTCTTGCGGCACTGGCAGTGGTAGGGATCGCCGAGGTGCAGCGTACGCTCGGGCATGCCGTGGAAGCTGAGCAACAGGACGTCGGGGCGGAATGTCAGCGCGTTAAGCTGGCGCGCGAGGTCGGCGCGCAAAGCCGCGATATGCAGCGGATCGTCGTAATAGGGCGGCAAGGTGCGGATCGCCGGCTGCCAGCGCATCGCCGCCAAAGCCGCGCCCAGCGCATCGACTACACTGGCGGTCGTCGCGCCCGAATATTGCGGATAGAGCGGCGCGACCAGAATACGCTCACAGCCCGCAGCTTTCATCCGCGCCAATTCCGCGCCCATCGCCGGATTGCCATAGCGCATCGCCCAGGCGACTTCGGCAACCTCCCCCAGCCGCGCCTGCAATGCCCTCGCCTGCGCCGCCGTCACGGCTGCAAGCGGCGAGCCTTCGTCCGTCCAGACCTGCGCATAGGCATGGGCAGATTTCTTCGGGCGGGTATTGAGAATGATCCCGCGCAGGATCGGTTGCCACAGGATCGCCGGCAATTCGACCACGCGACGGTCGGAGAGAAATTCCTTGAGGTAGCGCCGCACCGCCTTGGGAGTGGGCGCATCCGGCGTGCCCAGATTGACCAGTAGCACGCCGATCCTCGGCGCGGCTACCGGCGGGTGGTCTGCGGGCCTCATCATATGTCCTCGGAAAGCAGCGGCAACTTGCGGAATCTCAGCCCGGTGGCGGAAAACAGCGCGTTGGCAATCGCCGGGGCAGCCGCAGCCACACCCAGCTCACCCGGATCTGCGGGATCGGCCTCGCTGTCGATGAATTCCACCGTGATTTCAGGGCAATCGCCGAGCAAGGGCAGCCCCAGCCCGCCGATCCGACCGATCTCGGGCAGGCCGTCGATATAGGCGGTGCTCGATCCCAGCGTGATACCGACTCCGAACACCAGCCCGCCTTCGATCTGCTGGCGGGCGATGTCGAGATTGACGATGCGGCCAATGTCGGCGACCGCCGCGATGCGGTCGACCCGGACCCCGGCCTCGTCGCGCCTTGCCGTGGCGATCACCGCGATCCTGCCCGCTCCGATAATGTGGCACGCCAAGCCCTGGCCGCTGGCATCCGCGCCGGCATCCCAATTGGCCAGCGCAGCGACGCGCAGCAGGCAGGCGACCAGTCGCGGTTCGTGGCCCAGCATGGCCACCCGGTAGGACAAAGGCTCGCGGCCCGCATGGTGGGCCAACTCGTCGATGAAACACTCGTTGAAGAACGCAGTGTAGCCGTGGGCATTGCCGCGCAGCCGGCCGCTGGGCAGGGCAATGCGCACCGGCACATGTTCGATGGCCATATCGGGAATCGCATAAGGCGGCACCGCGCCTTCCAGCGCCAGGGGATCGCCCGCCTCGCCCGCCCCGGCAATCGCGGCTTGCGCACCCAGCCCGCCGAACAGCCGCTGGCCGAACTCCTGCCCGCTGGCCGGCGTGGCCAGCCGCGCCTTCCAGCCTGTAATCGCGCCGCCCGGCCCGACTTTCGCCGCCATCACTGCGGAGACTGGCGCTCGCGGCCAGCCGGCCAGATGCTCCTGCCAGCGCGACCAGGTCAGCTGCACCGGCTTGCCCACGGCCTTGGCTATTGCCACGGCCTCGATCGCGTGATCGTGCTCGAGCCGCCGGTCGAAACTGCCGCCGGCGGGCATCGGATAAAGCACCACCTGGCTCTCCTTCAGTCCTGCCGCTTCGGCTGCGGCGCGCACGGCAGCCTGCGGTGCCTGGCTCGCCAGCCACAGCTCCAGCCTGCCTTCCGACAGCCGCACGGTCGCCGTCGCGGTCTCCAGCGTGGCGTGGAGCGCGGGCGCCGCATCATAGCGCAGCGCCAGCGCATAGGGGCGCTTGGCTAGATTATCAGCGTCCCCCGCTTCATAGAGCATCTCGCCCTCGCCTTTGAGCAATGCCTCGTCGAGCTGGGCCTCGATGCGATTGCTGTCGGCGCGGCCAGTGGCGCGGAAGGTCGGCGCGATGGCGCTGAGCGCGCGTTCGGCGGCCCACCAGTCGCTGGCCACCGCAGCCAGCCAGCGTTCGCTCTTGACCAGCGAGACCAGCCCGGAAATGCCCTCGGCCTTGGCTTTGTCGAAGCTGGCGAGTTCGCTCACCCCGATCGGTCCGTGGCGAATCGCGGCATAGACCATGCCGGGCAGCCGCACGTCGCCGCCAAACAGGAAGCTGCCATCGACCTTGCTCGGCAAGTCGAGCCGCTGAAATTTGCCCGCTGTGCCCACCGCAGTGACCCCGGGCTTTTCGCGCGCAGGCGCTTCGCGAAGTTCAGGATTGCCGGGCGGGGTCAGGCTTGCTGCCGCATCGGCGAGATCGCCGAACGACAGCCGCTTGCCGCCGTTGATGATGAACCCGTCGCGCGCTTCGCAGGTCCGCCAGTCGGCATCCCAGCGCTCGGTCGCAGCCATCGCCAGCAACGTGCGCAAGGCGGCGGCGGCATGGCGCGCAGGGGCTTCATAAGCGGCGAGCGACATGCCGTCGGCCGTCGCCATGAAGCGCTCAGCTTTCGCCCAGCGCCCGGTCATCGGCGCGCCCGGGGTCGAGCCCAGCACCGGAAACGCCGGCAGCCACAGCGCCGACCAGCGCGCGGCGAGCGGCAGGTTGGCATAGTGCGCGCTCAGCGGCGCGGGCTCGACCGCGATCTGCCGCCAGTCCGCGCCCAGCTCCACCGCGACGATCTCGGGGATCAGGCTGGTGATCCCCTGCCCCATCTCGAGCTGCGGCACCGCGACCGTTATCACCCCGTCGCGCGCCAGCTTGATCCAGGCATCGAAGACATGCTCGCCGCGCCCTGCGACCATTGGCAGCGGATAGCTGCGCGGTCGCAGTGCATAGCCAATCGCCAGCCCGCCCGCGGCAAGCGTGCCGATGACGATCTGGCGGCGGGTCAGCTCCATCGCGCGGCTACTGCCAATGCCCGTTCATTGATTATCCAGCCAGGTCAGCACCCGCCGGGCAATTGCAGCGAAAGCCTCTGCCTGCGGGCCGTCGCCGGCAGCGGGCGGCTCGCCGGCATCGCTCGCGACGCGGATCGCCATGTCGAGCGGAATCCGCCCGAGAAATGCCTGTCCCATATCGCGCGCCGCGCTTTCCGCGCCGCCATGGCCGAAGGGATCGCTTGCCTCGCCGCAATGCGGACAGATGTAGCCCGCCATATTCTCGACGAGGCCGATCACCGGCACTTGCGTCTGCTCGAACAGCTGCATCGCCCGGGTCGCGTCCATCAGCGCCAGGTCCTGCGGGGTCGAGACGATCACCGCGCCTTCGGGCTTGAAACGCTGGACCATGGTCAGCTGGACATCGCCGGTGCCCGGCGGCAGGTCGACCACCAGCAGCTCGGTGTCGCCCCAATGTGCGTCGATCAGCTGCGAGAGCGCATTGCCCGCCATCGGCCCGCGCCAGGCGATTGCCCGGCCCGGCTCGATCAGGTGACCCATTGAGAGCATCGGCACGCCATAGCGGCTTTGCACCGGGATCAGTTTCTTGTCGTGCGCTTCGGGCTTCATGCCTTCGGTTGCCAGCAGGCGCGGCTGCGAGGGGCCGTAGATATCAGCATCGACCAGGCCCACCTTGCGGCCCATCCGCGCCAGCGCCACCGCGAGATTGGCCGAGAGGGTCGATTTGCCGACGCCGCCTTTGCCCGAGGCGACCGCGATGATCCGGGGCTTTCGGCCCACTTCACCGCGCTCGGCTGTCATCGCCACGCGCACTTCGCTCACCCCCGGCTTGCCCAGCAGGCCTGCGCGCACGGCTTCTTCCAGCCGCTCGCGTTCGAGCTTGTCCATGCCGGCAACATCGAGCACGATGGTGGCCACACCGTCCGCCAGCCGCACCGATTGCAGCCGGCTTTGCGCCAGCGGCGGCAGCGCCGATTTGAGTGAATTGTCGTCTGCTGTGCCGTCCATTTTCGCCCCGGATACGATTTTGCCCCCACTAGCTGCAAAAAGCAGACTCAGGCACTGTTTTTGTTGCAATCGCGTTCCTATAAAGGATCGCATGGAAACAAACGGTGGAATGATCGCGCGCGCAGTCCTGGCCATGGCAGGTCGGCGCAGCCCTTGGGGAAGCGGAAACAAAGGTCGGCCTGAGGGCTCTGGCCCCGATGGCAACGACGGCGATGGTCCGGCCGACAGCGGCGGCGAAAGCGGCGCGGGCGACGACAAGCCGCGCGGTCCGCGCAACCCCTGGCTTCCCCCTGAATCCACCCCGCCGCGCCGCTCGGCCAATCTGGAAGACCTGTTTCGCCCCAAAGGCGGTGGCGGTCGCCCGGGCGGCGGTGGCGGCGGCGGCTTCGGCGGCGGTTTTCCCGGCCTGCCCCCCCGGCCCGACGGCAAGAGCTGGACCCCGCTGATCGTCGGCGGGCTGGTGCTGGTCTGGCTGTTCTTCAGCGTTGGCCACATGCTCGGCCCCAAGGAACAGGGCATCGTCAGCACGTTTGGCAAATACAGCCGCACCATCGGGCCCGGCGTCTCGCTGACAATGCCATGGCCGATCCAGTCAGTCGATGTGACTGACGTGACCTCGATACGGCGCGATTCGATGCCCGACGACGAGACCGAAAAACTGATGCTGACGAGCGACCGCAATCTGGTCGACCTTTCCTATCTGGTGCGCTGGCAAATCAAGGATCTCAAGCAATACCGCTACCGGCTCGACGATCCGGCAGCCACGGTGAAGGAAGTTGCCGAGGCGGCGATGCGCGCGACGGTGGCCGAAGTGGCACTGAGCGATGTCATCGGCGGCGCCGGGCGCGGGCGGATCGAACAGAACGTGCGGAGCCGCATGCAGAAAGTGCTCGATGCCTACAAGGCGGGCGTACTGATCCAGGGTGTCGAGCTCAAGAAGACCGACCCGCCGGCCAAGGTCGTCGCCGCCTTCCAGAACGTCAATGTCGCCCAGCAGCAGGCCGAGCGCGACCAGTCGCAGGCACGCGCCTGGGCGAACCAGGTGCTCTCCATCGCGCAAGGCGAGGCGACCGCGTTCGACAAGGTCTACGAGCAATACCGCCTGGCCCCGGAAGTGACCCGGCGGCGGCTTTATTATGAAACCATGGAGCGGGTCTTGCGCAACAACGACAAGGTGGTGGTCGAATCGAACGGGGTCACACCCTACCTTCCCTTGCAGGAATTGCGCCGCAAGCCCGCGCCGGTGGAAACTCCGCCGGTCGCCACCGTGACGGGAGGCCAGTGATGCTGCGCGAACTCTGGGAAACGCAGCGCACCGCGATCATCGCGGTCGGCGCGCTGGCGCTGGCGCTGGTCTCGACGATCATCGTCGTGCCCGAAACCGAACAGGCCGTGGTCGTGCGGCTGGGCGAGCCCAACCGGGTGATCAACCGCTTCCGGCCCAATGTCGAATTCGGCCAGACCGGTGCGGGATTGACCTGGCGTATCCCGTTCATCGAGAACGTGGTGCGGATCGACCGGCGGATCCTCTCGGTGTCGATGGAATCGCAGGAAGTGCTCTCGACCGACCAGCTGCGGCTGCAAGTCGATGCCTATGCGCGCTTCCGCATCATCGATCCGGTGCGCATGGTGCGCACTGCGGGGACCACCGCGCGGGTCGAGGAACAGCTCCAGCCGATCCTCACCTCGGTGCTGCGCCAGGAACTGGGCAAGCGCACCTTCCAGTCGCTGCTGACGGCCGATCGCGGCGCGGCGATGATCAAGATCCGCGAAGGGCTCGACGAGCAGGCGCGCGAATACGGCGCGCAAGTGCTCGATGTGCGGATCAAGCGGGCGGATCTGCCCGAAGGCGCGCTGGAAAGCACATTCGCGCGAATGCAGGCCGCGCGCGAGCAGGAAGCGACGACTATCCGGGCCGAAGGCCAGAAAAATGCCCAGATCATCCGCGCCGAAGCCGAGGCCAATGCGGCGAAAATCTATGCCGAGGCCTTCAACAAGGACGCCTCGTTCTATGACTTCTACCGCGCGATGAAGAGCTACGACGCGACTTTCGCGGACCCTGAGAACAAGTCCAGTTCGATGCTGATCCTCTCGCCCGACAACGACTACCTGCGTCAGTTCCGGGGCAAGTGATACCGGCGCAGACAAGGCCATTCAAGACCGGTTAAGCCATTTCGGCTTGTATCGGTGCGCCCGGCCCTCGCGGCCGGTGTATGGAAACCGAAGGAAACGATCACTGTGCGATACGCTTATGGAGTAACCGCAGCCCTGCTGATGGGCGGAGCCTCGCTGACCGTCGCGACCGGGTTTCCCGCCGGTGCGCAAGTCGCCCAGAACGACACCCAGCAGATGCAGACCGTGGTGCCGCGCGTCGGCGCGCCGTCCAGTTTCGCCGACCTGACCGAGCAACTCGCCCCCGCCGTGGTCAACATTTCCACTCGCCAGCGCGTGCGCGTCGCCAGCACCAATCCCTTTGCCGGCACGCCGTTCGAAGACATGTTTGGCGGCCAGCAGGGCCAGCAAGGGCAAGGCCAGGGCCCGCAGACCCGCGAGGCCCAGTCGCTCGGATCAGGCTTCATCATTTCCGCCGACGGCTTTGTCGTGACCAACAACCACGTCGTGGTCGCCGATGGCCAGGGCCAGGTAGAATCGATCACCGTGACCATGCCCGACGGCACCGAACACACCGCGCGGCTGGTCGGCCGGGATGCGGCGAGCGATCTTGCCGTGCTGAAAATCACGACGCCCAAGCCGCTGCCCTTCGTCAAGTTCGGCGATTCGCGCACCGCCCGGGTCGGCGACTGGGTGATCGCCATCGGCAACCCCTTCGGGCTCGGCGGATCGGTGACCTCGGGCATCATCTCGGCGGTCTATCGCAACACCGGTTCAGGCTCGGCCTATGATCGCTACCTGCAGACCGATGCGGCGATCAATCGCGGCAATTCGGGCGGACCGATGTTTGACATGAAGGGTCAGGTGATCGGCATCAACAACGCGATCTTCTCGCCCACCGGCGGCAGCGTCGGCATCGGCTTTGCCATTCCGGCGGAAACCGCCGCGCCAATCGTCGACCGGCTGATGAAGGGCCAGGCCATCGAGCGCGGCTATCTGGGCGTGCGCATCCAGGCGCTGAACGAAGACCTCGCCGATTCGCTGGGCATTCCTCATCGCAAGGGCGAATTCGTCCAGGCAATCGAGCCTGGCAAACCGGCGGCGGCCGCCGGCATCCTGCCGGGCGACGTGGTGCTAACGGTGGCCGGCAAGGAAGTCGGGCCAGACCAGACGCTGTCGTTCATCGTCGCCAATATCGCGCCGGGCAGCCGCATCCCGATCGAACTGGTGCGTGATGGCCGGCGCATGACGGTCACCGCCACGGTCGGCAAGCGCCCGAGCGAGGAAGAGCTTTCGCAGCAGACTTTCGATCCCAATGAGGCCGAAAACCCTAACGATTTCAACCGCACTCCAAAGAAGCAGGGCGACGGGCTGTCGGAAAAATCGCTTGGCCTCTCAGTGCTGCCGCTGACCCCGCAGATCGCCCGCCAGCTTGGCGCCACCGAGAACACCCAGGGGCTGGTGGTCACTGTGGTCGATCCTTCGTCCGATGCGGGCTCCAAGGGGCTCCAGCGGGGCGACATCATCCTGTCGGCCAATTACCGCGAGATCACCACTGTTGCTGGCCTCGAAGAAGCGATCCGCGCCGCCAAGGCGGGCAACCGCGTCGCCGTGCTGCTGCGCGTCCAGCGCCGCGGCCAGCCGGCAACTTACGTGCCGGTCAGGTTGCGGTAACCCGCAAGAAGTCATTACGCAGCCGTCACCCCGGGCTTGACCCGGGGCCCAGCTGCTTTTTGCTAGGTCGCAGAAGTAAGCTGGATCCCGGGTCAAGCCCGGGATGACGACAGCTGTTGTTGAAACCAGAGCATTGGTCGCTCAAGCCGCGCTGGGAGCCGCCTGGCGCACGCCTTCGTCGACGTGTTCGGCGAACTGCTGGAAATTCGCGACGAACTTGCCGACCAGCTCCTGCGCCGTCCGGTCATAGGCATCGGCATCGGGCCAATAGGAGCGCGGATCGAGCAGCCTGGTCTCGACGCCCGGCACGGCAACCGGCACTTCGAAGCCAAAATTCTCGTCCTTGCGGAACACGGCATCATTGAGGCTGCCATCGAGCGCGGCGTTGAGCAGCGCGCGGGTCGCCTTGATCGGCATGCGCTTGATCCCCGGCGTGGTGGCCATGCCCCCGGCCCAGCCGGTGTTGACCAGCCAGCACTGCGCATTGCCATCGGCGATCCGCTTCTTCAGCAGATTGCCATAGACGCTGGGGTGGCGCGGCATGAAGGCAGCGCCGAAGCAGGTGGAGAACGTCGCTTCGGGCTCGGTCACGCCGATCTCGGTTCCCGCCACTTTGGCAGTGTAGCCCGAGAGGAAATAGTACATCGCCTGATCGGCGGTCAGCCGCGCGATCGGCGGCAGCACGCCGAACGCATCGGCGGTCAGCATGATCACGTTCGACGGCGCGGGACCAAGGTTTTCCTTGCTCGTGTTCGGAATGAAATCAATTGGATAGGCACCGCGGCTGTTCTCTGCCAAGCTGTTATCGTCAAAGTCCAGCTCGCGGCTGTCCGGATCCATCACGACATTCTCAAGGATCGTGCCGAACATCTTGGTTGTGGCATAGATCTCCGGCTCGCCTTCGGCCGAAAGATTGATCATCTTGGCGTAGCAGCCACCCTCGAAATTGAACACCGCGGTGTCCGACCAGCCATGCTCGTCATCGCCGATCAGCGTGCGGCTGGCATCGGCGGAAAGCGTGGTCTTGCCGGTGCCGGACAGGCCGAAGAAGATTGCGGTCTTGCCATCGGCGCCGATATTGGCGCTGCAATGCATCGGCATCACGCCCTGGGGCGGCAGCAGATAGTTGAGCAGGCCGAACACACCCTTCTTCATTTCGCCCGAATAGCCGGTGCCGCCGATCAGGATCAGCTTCTCGGTAAAATTCACCGCGATCACCGTGCCACTGCGGCAGCCGTGGCGCGCGGGATCGGCCTGAAAGCTGGGCAGGTTGAGGATCGTGTACTCGGGAATGAAGCTGTCCAGCTCTGCCGCAGTCGGGCGCACCAGCAGGGTGCGCACGAACAGGCTGTGCCAGGCCAGCTGGGTTACGACGCGGACGCTGACCCGGTATTCGGGCTGCGACCCGCCGAACAGATCCGCCACATACAGCTCGTCCTGCGTTTCCAGTGCGGCGAGGAAATCGGTCTTGAGCGCGGCGAAGTGCTGTTCGCTCATCGGCTGGTTGATCGCACCCCAAGAAATGTTGTTTTCGGTGCCTGCGTCGCGGACGACAAATTTGTCTTTCACGCTGCGTCCGGTAAACTTGCCCGTTTCCACCACCAGCGGACCGTGCTTGGCCAGTTTGCCCTCGCCCCGCACGAGCGCGTGCTCAACCAGCGGGGCCGTCGCCAGATTGGCGTGAATCGTCGCGGAGGTTTTGAGACCCATACGGTCGAGCGAATAGCTGAGCGGAGCGGCGGACAAGTTGGTCTCCCGAATGAGTCAGGCTGCGAACGCCTTTTGGTCAGATCGCCGGCCCCGGCAATAAAGCCGGGATTCGCTGCGCGCATAGCCGCGCCGCCGATTTGCGTCAAACCCTGCGCCTGCCCTGTCCGGCGACCTGTCCCTTGCTCAGCCCCTGGCTCAGCCCTCAGCTCGGCGTTGTCTTGCCTGCTGTGTCCGGCTAACCTTTGGCACCCATGGCCGATCCGCATGATCCAGATCCCCCCGCCGCCGAGCCGCGCCCGGCCCAGACCATCGCGCTGGTCGACGACGACCGCAATATTCTCGCCGCCGTGTCGATCGCGCTTCAGGCCGAGGGTTTCGCCACGCGCATCTATGCCGATGGCGAAACCGCGCTGAAGGCATTGCTCGAAAACCCGCCGGACCTGGCGATATTCGACATCAAGATGCCGCGCATGGATGGGCTGGAACTGCTCCAGCGGCTGCGCGAGAAAAGCGCACTGCCGGTGATCTTCCTCACCTCGAAAGACGAAGAGCTGGACGAGGCGCTGGGCCTGGCGATGGGCGCGGACGATTATATCGCCAAGCCGTTCAGCCAGCGCCTGCTGGTTGCCCGCATTCGCGCGATCCTGCGGCGGACCGAGCTGGTCCTGACCGGCAATGACCAGGCGGGCTCTGACGACTTGCCCGAACCGATCCAGCGCGGGCGGCTGTCGATGGACCCCGCCCGCCACGCGGTGCTGTGGGACGCCCTGCCGGTCTCGCTCACCGTCACCGAATTCCTGATCCTCGAAGCGCTCGCCGCGCGTCCCGGCGTGGTCAAGAGCCGCAACCAGCTGATGGACGCGGCCTACAACGAGGATATCTTCGTCGATGATCGCACGATCGACAGCCACATCAAGCGCCTGCGCCGCAAGTTCCGCGCCGTCGATAGCGGTTTTGCCGCAATCGATACGCTTTACGGTGCCGGCTATTCGTTTCAGGCCGAGTGATGGCGCGGCGCGAGCCAGGCATGTTCTCGCGGCCCTTCGCAAGGCTGCGCTGGAGCCTGGGGGTATCGCTCACCTCGCGCATCCTCGCCGTGAACGTGATCGCGCTGGGGCTGCTCGCGGGCAGCCTGTTCTACCTCGATTCCTACCGCAACCGGCTGCTCGCCGAGCGTTATCTGCTGGCTCGCTCGGAAGCTGAAGTCACTGCCAGCGCGCTCGCAGTAGGCAACCGGGCGCAGCGCCGCGCCTTGCTGGCTGCTGTTGGCACCAGCCAGCGCATCCGCTTGCGGCTTTATGGCCGCAGCGGCGAACTGCTGGCTGACAGCTTTGCCCTCGCCGAGCCATCCTGGCGGTTCGCCGACCCGACTGGCCAGCCCTGGTATCTCCAGACCGCGCGCACGCTGGACCAGGGCATGGATTTCCTGCTCGGCACCCCGCCGGTTCCCGCCTATGCCGAACCGGCAAACGAAGTTGCCAAGGCCTGGCCCGAAATCGCCGAAGCGCGCGCCGCCAAGGCCACCACGATCCGCCAGCGCCTCGCGCCCGATCGCACCCCTGTCATCAGCGCGGCGACCCCGGTGGGCACCCAGGGCCAGATGCTGCTCGCCACCCGCAACGCCGCCGACATCACTCAAAACGTGCGCGATGCGCGCGGCACGCTGGCGATTGTAGTCGGGGCGGCGCTGATTATCTCGGTGCTGCTCTCGCTGTTCCTTGCGCGCACCATCGTCCAGCCGATGCGGCTGCTGGTGCGCGCCGCGGTGCGCGTGCGGCTGGGGCGCGACCGTGCGGTGGTGGTCCCCCGCTTGCCCGAGCGGCGCGACGAGATCGGTATGCTCGCCCGCGCGATTTCCGACATGACCGCCGCCTTGCGCAGCCGCATCGACGCGGTGGAGAGCTTTGCCGCCGATGTCGCGCACGAGCTCAAAAACCCGCTGGCAAGCCTGCGCAGCGCGCTGGGATCGCTCGAACGGGTCGAAGCGCCCGAGCTGCGCCGCCAGCTCGCCGCCATCGCCGCGCACGATGTCCAGCGGCTCGACCGGCTGATCTCCGAGATCGCCGATGCCAGCCGCATCGATGCCGAGCTCAGCCGCACTGCCTTCGAGCCTGTCGACCTGCACGTACTGGTCGGCGCGCTGATCGCTGCGCGCGCACAGCGCGGGGTCAACGGCACCTGCCGCCTGGCGCTCACCAGCGCCGGGGCTGGGCCCTGGCAGGTCGCCGGCGATGCCGCGCGGCTCGAACGCGTGCTGGAGAACCTGCTCGACAACGCCGTGTCGTTCTCGCCGCCGGGTGGCACCATCGCCATCACCTTGCAGCGCGAGGAAAGCGAGGAGCTTGAAAGCGCCAGCATCGCCTTGCGTGTCACCGATCAGGGCCCGGGGATTCCGCCAGAGGCGCGCGAAAAAGTGTTCGTGCGGTTCCATTCGCTGCGCCCGGCGGGCGAGGACTTCGGCACCCACAGCGGCCTGGGCCTCGCCATCGCCCGCACGATTGTCGAGGCGCATGACGGAACTCTGGTCGCGCGCGGCACTGATGATGTACAGGGCGCCTGCCTCGAACTGGTGCTGCCGGCCTGGGCGGATGCGAAATGAGTGCTATCGTGGAATATCCGGCTCTACTAGCCCCTCCCCGTTGGGGAGGGGTTGGGGTGGGGGTTCGACGCCCGCCTGGACGCTCGGCATTCGCCTCGCTCCCCCACCCCCCAGCCCCCTCCCCGCTGGGGAGGGGGAGCCCTTGCAGCGTGCTATTATGAGTGCCGCCCACCAGGCGACTGCCGTTGCCATCGGCGGCCGCGCGCTGATCATCGAAGGGCCAGCCGGCAGCGGCAAATCCAGCCTCGCGCTGGCGCTGATCGATCGCGGCGCCACGCTGATCGGCGACGATTCGCTATTGCTGGAGGCCAAGGCCGCACGGCTGATCGCCCGGCCCCACCCGAACACTCGCGGCCTGCTCGAAGTGCGCGGGCTCGGCCTGCTGCCGTTCCCGGTCTGCGAAGCCGCGCCGGTCGCGCTGGTGCTGCAGCTGAACGATGCCGCGCCGCGCTATGTCGAGGCGGCGCAAACCACACGGCGCGGCGGGATCGATCTGCCGCTGCTGGTGCTGAGCCCGGCAAGCCCGGTGCTGCACCTTGCCGCTGAACTGGCACTGGCGCGATTTGGCCTGGCGCTGGAAGAGCCGGGCCGGTTTCGCGGTTGATCTTCGATCCACAATGGATCACTACCGGGGTCAAGCGCACAGCAGCGCAACGGGAGAGAGACATGCGCAGGACTGGATCGCGATTCGGGCGATTGGCCACCGCCGCCACGCTGGCGTTGCTGCTGGCCGCTTGCAGCCAAAGCGGAACCCCGCAGAGCGAGGAAGGCGTTGGCACCGGCGAAAACTGGACCGCGCCGCAAGGTGCCGCCGACGAGGCCGGCTACAGCCGCCTTGCCGAGCTGACCCCGGCCAATGTCGGCACCCTGGGCCTCGCCTGGTCGATGGACCTGCCCGAGGAAGTCACGCTCGAATCTACCCCGCTGGAGGTTGATGGCACGCTCTATTTCGGCGGTGGCTATGCCGAGGTCTATGCGGTGGAAGCCGCCACCGGCAAGCTCTTGTGGAAGTTCGATCCCGAGACCTGGAAGCGCCGACCCGACAAGTTCAACTTCGGCGGCAATCGCGGCATCGCCTATGAGAACGGCAAGATTTTCACTGCCGAGATGGACGGCACGCTCAATGCCCTTGATGCCAAGACCGGCAAAGTACTGTGGGCATCACCCTCGATCCCCGATGGCCCGGCCTATATGTTCACCAATTCATCGGGCGCGCCGCGCACGATGAACGGCAAGGTGATCATCGGCAACGGCGGCGCAGACGCCGGCGCGCGCGGTTTCGTCACCGCGTTCGATGCCGAAACCGGCAAGCAGCTGTGGCGCTTTTTCACGGTGCCCGGCAGCCCGGAACAAAACGCGGGCGATCCAGCCATGGAAGCCGCCGCCAAAACCTGGGGGCCGGATTTCTGGAAAATTGCAGGCGGCGGCGGCACAGTGTGGAACGGCATGACGTTCGATGCCGAGGCCAATCGCATCTACATCGGCGTCGGCAATGCCGGGCCTTACGATCCCGAAAAGCGCGACCCGAAAGGCACCAATAGCGTTGGGGGGGACAACTTATACACCTCGAGCATCGTCGCGCTCGATGCCACCACCGGGAGATACCTGTGGCATTACCAGGAAAGCCCGCGCGACGCCTGGGACTATAAAGCCGCGCCCAACATGGTGCTGGCCACGCTCAATCTCGATGGCGCGCCAAAGAAAGTGCTGATGCACTCCCCGACCAACGGCTTTTTCTATGTGCTCGACCGGGACACCGGCAAGCTGCTCAACGAGCCCAAGGCGGTGGCCTATCAGAACTGGGCCAAGGGCATCGACATGAAGACCGGGCGGCCGATCGAGAACCCCAATATCCGCTATGAAACCGGCAAGACCGAGATATGGCCGGGCACCATCGGCGGGCACAACTGGCAAGCGATGAGCTATAATCCGAAGACGGGGCTGGTCTATGTCCCGGTCCATCAGGTCGGCACCCTGTTCAGCCGCGATCTCGCCGATCAGACCGACGAGGCGGTCAACATCATGGGGCTGGTGGTCAAGCCCATCGTCAAGGCGCCCGGCGACGGCAAGGGCTATCTGGTGGCCTGGGACCCGGTGGCGCAGCGCGAGGTGTGGAAAGTCACCCGTGACGAAGTGTGGAACGGCGGCACGCTGACCACGGCCGGCGGGCTGGTGTTCCAGGGGGGTGCCAACGGTATGTTCAACGCCTATGACGCCGGCACCGGCAAGGACCTGTGGAACTTCAATGCCGGGCTCGGCATCATTGCCGCGCCAATGAGCTTCAGCCATGGCGGCAAGCAATATGTCTCGGTGCTGGTTGGCTGGGGCGGCACGTCGGCGGCGATGAGCCGGGTGCTCAACGTCGTCTGGAAATACGGCGCCCAGCCGCGCCGCCTGCTGACTTTTGCCATCGGCGGCACGGCAAAGCTTGCCCCCAGCCCGCCGCGCGACATGAAAGTCAATGCGCTCGACGATCCCGAACTGGTGCTCAATGAAGCTGATGTCATGGCCGGGCGGATGATGTCCATCGCCTGCATGGCGTGCCACGGCGCTGGCATGGAGGGCGCTGGTTCACCAGCCCCGGACCTTCGCGAAAGCGCGATCTCGCTGCGGCTCGATACTTTCCTGCAATATGTGAAAATCGGCAATCCGGCCAAGGGTATGCCCGCGCAGACCCGGCTGAGCGACGAACAGCTGCGCCAGCTCCACGCCTATATCAGAGCCCGCGCGCGGGAGGTCCTGGGGCTGCGTCCGCCCTATGATCCGGCCAAGGCGATGGCGGCGATGAAGGCTGCTGCCGGGCAGGGAGCGGTGGAGCACAAGGGGGGGCTGTAGGGTCGTTCGTAAAACAGACCTGCGGCCATACACACCGTCACCCTGAACTCGTTTCAGGGCCCATCGGGCCGCAAGCCCGTTGCCATCAGGTGAGCATCCCAGCCCACGGTTTGGGTTGCCACATCACGCTCCGGGTGCGGGACGAGATAGGCCCTGAAACGAGTTCAGGGTGACGAGGATTGAGATGTCAGGCGGAACGTGCCCTCCGCCCGCCTCAGTCGGTCAAGTCAGTCCAGGCGTCTTTGATCCGGTCAAAGAACCCCTTCGAATCCGGACACTCATCGCCGGTTTCGGTTTCCTGCAATTCGCGCAGCAGTTCCTTCTGCCGGCTGCTCAGCTTGGTCGGGGTTTCCACCGAGATCTCGATCACCATGTCGCCCGTGCCGCGCCCTTGCAGCACCGGCATGCCCGCGCCGCGCTTGCGCAATTGCTTGCCCGACTGGATGCCCGCCGGAATGGAAATCGCATGGCGCGCGCCATCCAGGCCGGGAATTTCAATCTCGCCGCCCAGTGCGGCGCAAGTGAACGTGATCGGCACCCGGGTGATCAGCGTCGTCCCGTCGCGTTCGAACACCGGATGGCGGCGGATGTGGATGAAAATGTAGAGATCGCCCGCCGGTGCGCCAAACGGCCCAGCCTCGCCTTTGCCCGAAAGGCGTATCCGCGTCCCGGTATCGACGCCGGGAGGAATGCTCACGTCGAGCGATTGCGGGCGATCGATCCGCCCTTCACCGCGGCACGAGCGGCACGGCCGCTCGATCACTTCGCCGCGCCCGTGGCAGGTCGGACAAGTCCGCTCAACCGTGAAAAAGCCCTGCTGCGCACGCACCTTGCCGTGGCCGCCGCACAGGTTGCAGCGCCGCGTGCCGGTGCCCGGCTCCGCCCCCGATCCTTCGCAGGGTTCGCAGGCTTGCGAAACCTCGATCTCGATCTCGGCTTGCTTGCCGTGGAACGCCTCGTCGAGGCCGATTTCCATGTCATAGCGCAAGTCTGCGCCGCGCCGCGCCTGCGCACGCCCGCCGCCGCCAAATGCGCCGCCGAAGAAACTTTCGAAAATGTCGCCGAGGTCGGAAAAGCCGCCCTGCCCGCCGCCCATTCCGCCGCTCCCCATTCCGCCGTTTTCGAACGCGGCATGGCCGAACTGGTCATAGGCGGCGCGCTTCTGCGGGTCTTTCAGGCAATCATAAGCCTGGCTGATCGACTTGAAGTGCGCTTCGGAATCCGCGCAGCCCGGGTTCTTGTCGGGATGATACTGCATCGCGAGCCGCCGGTAGGACGACTTGAGCGTCGCCTCATCGGCGCCGCGCTCAACTTCGAGCAGTTCGTAGTAGTCGATCTGAGCACTTGGCATTGGTTCCCCCCAACCAACCCCTCGTCACCCCCGCGAAGGCGGGGGCCCATCTCCTGCCGCAGCTTCAAGCGCCAGCTCAGGAGATGGGTTCCCGACTTCGCGGGAATGACGAATGGAGGTCATGTCATTCGTGCTCAATTCTTGGCTTCGTCGACTTCCGAAAACTCGGCATCGACCACGCCGTCGTCGGCTTCAGGGGCAGCGCCGCCCGGAGACGCCGCAGCAGCCTGTTCCTTCTCGTAGATCGCCTGGCCCATCTTCATCGCCACTTCGGTGAGGGCCTGGGTCTTGGCTTTCATCGCTTCCAGATCGCCGCTTTCAACCGCTGCCTTTGTCTCGGCAAGCGCGGCTTCGATCTCGCCCTTGAGGGCGGCATCGATCTTGTCGCCGTTCTCCTCAAGCTGGCGCTCGGTGGCGTGGACCAGGCTGTCGGCATTGTTGCGGGTTTCCGCTTCCTCGCGCCGCTTCTTGTCCTCCTCGGCAAACTGCTCGGCGTCGCGGACCATCTGGTCGATATCCGCGTCGCTGAGCCCGCCCGAGGCCTGAATCTTGATCTGCTGCTCCTTACCGGTGCCTTTGTCTTTCGCGGTGACATTGACGATGCCATTGGCGTCGATATCGAAGATCACCTCGATCTGCGGCACACCGCGCCGCGCCGGCGGGATGCCGACGAGGTCGAACTGGCCGAGCAGCTTGTTGTCCGTCGCCATTTCGCGCTCGCCCTGGAACACGCGGATGGTCACCGCCTGCTGGTTGTCCTCGGCGGTCGAATAGACCTGGCTCTTCTTGGTCGGGATCGTCGTGTTGCGGTCGATCATCCGGGTGAACACGCCGCCCAGCGTCTCGATGCCCAGCGAAAGCGGGGTGACGTCAAGCAGCAGCACGTCCTTGACGTCGCCTTGCAGCACGCCCGCCTGGATCGCTGCGCCCATGGCAACGACTTCATCGGGGTTGACGCCGGTGTGCGGCTCCTTGCCGAAGAACTCCTTCACCACTTCGCGCACGCGCGGCATACGGGTCATGCCGCCGACGAGGATGACCTCGTCGATCTGCGCGGCGGTGACGCCGGCATCGGCGAGCGCCTTCTTCATCGGCTCCTTGGTGCGCTCGATCAGCCCGGCGACCATCTTTTCGAGATCGGCGCGGGTGATCGTCTCGACCAGATGCAGCGGCGTGGTGCTGCCGCCTTCCATGCGCGCGGTGATGAACGGCAGGTTGAT
>JANPOS010000035.1:0-4615 GCA_031428115.1 Novosphingobium sp.
CCCTTCAAAGCGGTGGCTGGTAGGCACAAGCCGCTTGGTGATGGCGAAGTTCATCACCGCGTTGAGCGCGCCCATCTCAAACTGAATTGTCGCATCGCTGATATGCTCGCGGAATCGACCCTTGCCATTTTCCCGCCGCCATGTCGGATACCCCGCCCAACGGTCCTGACCGATCAGGTGAATCTGGGCGCTGCCGACATAATCTTCGAGCGCCTTCTTGAAGGCATTTCCGAGGGTCTTCACCCGATGTGCCGAAATCTCGCCCGTATCGGCGCGACGCTGCTGCGTCTGGAGATACTCTTCCGCCACCTGCCGAAACGGACGATTGAACACGGCAACATCATGCTTCACGCGAAACCGGATGTCGGCATCCTGATCGAACGCGCGGTCGCGGGCCGACTCCCGGTCTGCCGTGTGCAGTGAAATGGTCTTGTAGCGATCCTCTTTAGGGAGCTTGATGCGGCAATAGAAATTGCGGTGAGCCACATCGCCGCGCCTGAAGATGATCAGGCCGGATTTCAGCTCCTCTTTGTCGGTGATAAACGCCATGCCACGCTCCACTGTGCAGAATCCGTGCAGGTTAGCGGCGTAAGCGCTCGGTATTCCATACCTGTGCAGGTGCTGTGTAGTGGATTATGCCATATTTTATTAGGTGATTCCAGTTATTTGCTGTAATCCTGTCATCCCGACCAGTTTTCGCAATCAGAAGATGTCCGGGGGACATCTTCCCGAAAACTCCCGAGCGCAAGCGTCGGGGCACGCTATCGGCCTCACGATCCCGGTCCTGGCCAGATTCGCATCACCACAGAGCTATCCGTCAAAGTTCCCTCCCCTGGACCCGCCTGCGGCGGCGGTCCCTCCCAATTTGCCCGTTCGACAGGCTCAGGGGAAAACGGGATGGATTTTGCGCAGGTTACCCCGTCAGCTTGTAATCCCGGAACTGCTCGCGCAAGTCCTTCTTGCTAATCTTGCCGGTGCCGGTGTGCGGGATCTCATCAACGAATTCGACCGCATCAGGCATCCACCACTTGGCAATCTTGTCTGCGAGGAACTCCTTCACATCTTCGGCTGTGACCTCGGCACCCGGTTTCCTGACCGCCACCAGGATCGGCCGCTCGTCCCACTTGGGATGCGCAATGCCGATGGCGGCGGCTTCGGCAAGCAGCGGATGGCCCATTGCGACCGCCTCAAGCTCGGCCGAACTGATCCATTCACCGCCGGACTTGATCACGTCCTTGGTGCGGTCGGTCAGGGTCAGGCGGCCATCGGGCTCGATCAGCGCGACATCGCCGGTATCGAACCACTGATCCGGCCCGGTCGCGTCCGCCTCGGCCTTGAAATAGCGCTTCACCACCCAGGGTCCGCGCACCTGCAAGGCACCCGCCGTTTTGCCGTCGCGCGGCAGAACCTTGCTGTAATCGCCAAGATCGACGCAGCGGATCTCGACGCCGAACGGCACGATACCGGCCTTGCACATGGTGTCGACCTGTTCATCGAAGGACATGTCCTCCCAGTTCCATGGCTGGCTCGACATCGTCGCAATCGGCGAAGTTTCGGTCATCCCCCAGGCGTGGCGGATGCGCACGCCGCTGCGCATCAGCCGCTCGATCACGCTGCGCGGCGGCTTCGATCCGCCGACCACCATGTTCTTGATTGGCGGCAGTTCGGTGCCTGTCGCATCGAGATGCTGAAACAGCATCTGCCAGACTGTCGGCACCCCGGCGACCATGTCCACCCGCTCGCGCCGCATCAGTTCGCACAGCATGGCCGGATCGTTGTTCTGGCAATAGACGAATTTCGCACCCGATGCCGCGCCCGCCCAGGGCAGGCTCCAGCTGGCCGCATGAAACATCGGCACGACCGGCAGGATGGTGCTGCGCGCCGTAATCCCCAGCGCGTCCTGCTGCTGCGCCATCATCGCGTGGAGCACGGTCGAGCGGTGTTCGTAGAGCACGCCCTTGGGATTGCCGGTGGTGCCGCTGGTATAGCACAGCATGCACGGGTCGCGCTCGCTGCCGGTGGCCCATTCAGTCTCACCGTCTTCTGCGCCAATCCAGTCCTCGAAGTGCACTGCATGTTCGCCGCTGTCGAAGCAGACATAGTGCTCGACGCAAGGCCACAGCGGCTTCAGCCGATCGACCAGGGGCTGGAACTGCGCATCATACAGCAGCACCCGGTCTTCGGCATGGGTGACGATGTATTCCAGCTGGTCGTCGAACAGCCGCGGGTTGATCGTGTGCAGCACCCCGCCCGCGCCCACCGCGCCATACCAGGTGACGAGATGGCGCGCATGGTTGAGCGCCAGGGTGGCGATGCGGTCGCCTGCGCCCACGCCCAGCCGGCGCAGCGCCTGCGTCATCTTCAGCGCGTCGCGGCGAATTCCCGTCCAATTGCTGTGCACTTCGCTGCCATCACCATAGCGGGTGATGATCTCTCGGGTGCCGTGCTGCTGCGCCGCATGGTCGATCAACATGGTAACCCGCAGATCCCAATCCTGCATCCCGCCTAGCATTTTGCGTTTTCCCCAAAGCTGGTTGCACCAGTAACCGCAGAACACTTTGCAAATCAGGCGACGAGGCGCAAGTTTGCCGTACCCCGCACCGGCGCCAGCGAGACGTTGGACACACCGTCGATCTTCGCCAGCCGATCTGGCAGTTCGCCATCCAGCCGGAAATCGCGGCCCAGCCGCACCGGCTGATCCTTGCCGCAAGCGGTGTGCAGCGAAGCGATCACCTCGCCCTGCCCGGACGTGCCCAACTCCAGCAGCAAGGCAAGCTCGCTCACCGCATCGAGGCGCGCGATATCCATCGTCAGCCGCATCCGCAACGCACCGGTGACCTCGGACAGCGGCCGCGCGCCGCGCACGGTGACCCGCGGCGGCTCGTCGGGGCTAGGCGCATCCAGCTCGACTGTCAGCAGCACGCAAGTGCCCTCGGCGGCCCAGCGCAGCATCGGCTCGACCAGCGATTCCTCGAAGCAGGCCGCCGAAAACTGGCCCGAACTGTCGGAGAAATCGGCGCGGACAAAATCCTTGCCCTTGCGCGTCTTGCCGCAGTTGACCCCTTCGATCATCGCCGCCATGATTGCGTTCGCGCGCCCGCCCTGCACGCCTTGCGCGACCAGCGCCGCATAAGAGCGCGCGCCATTGGCGCTGGCCACCATGCGGAATTGCTCCACCGGGTGGGCGGCGAAATAGAAGCCGAAATTCTCACGCTCCTTGGCCATCTGCTCCGCGCGCGACCATTCGGGCACTTCGGCGAGCCGCAAGCTGGGCTCGGCATGGTCATCCCCGCCAAATAGCGCCGCCTGCCCGCTGTTACGGCTGCGGGTCGCTTCATCGGCGACGGCGAGCAGCATATCGGCATTGGCCATGACTTTCGCCCGGCTCGGCTCAAGGCAATCGAAGGCACCGGCGGCGGCGAGCCCTTCGATCTGGCGGCGGTTCATCGATCCGGGCGGGGCGCGGCGGATCAGGTCTTCAAGGCTGGTGAAAGCGCCACCCGTCTCGCGCTCGGCAACCAGCGCATCCATCGCTTTCTCGCCGACATTGCGGATGCCCGCCAGGGCATAGCGCACCGCGAGGCCTTCTTCGGTGCGTTCCACCGTGAATTCGGCCTCTGAATGATTCACGCAAGGCCCCGCCAGCGCAAATCCGGCGCGGCGCATGTCATCGACGAAAGTCGCCAATTTGTCCGACTGGTGCATGTCAAAACACATCGAGGCGGCATAGAATTCGTGCGGGTAATGCGTCTTGAGCCAGGCGGTCTGGTATGCGAGCAAGGCATAGGCGGCGGCGTGGCTCTTGTTGAAGCCATAGCCCGCGAACTTGTCGATCAAGTCGAACAGCTCGTTCGCCTTGGCCTTCTCAATGCCCGAAACCACCTTGCAGCCATCGACGAAACGCTGGCGTTGGGCGTCCATTTCCGCCTGAACTTTCTTGCCCATCGCGCGGCGCAGCAAGTCGGCGTCGCCCAGCGAATAACCGGCGAGCACTTGCGCGGCCTGCATCACCTGTTCCTGATAGACGAACACGCCGTAGGTTTCCCCAAGGATGCCCGCGAGCCGCTCATGCGGATATTCGATCGCCTCCGCGCCGTTTTTGCGGCGGCTAAACAGCGGGATATTGTCCATCGGGCCGGGCCGGTAGAGCGAGACCAGCGCGATGATGTCGCCGAAATTGCTGGGCTTCACCGCCGACAGCGTGCGCCGCATCCCTTCCGATTCAAGCTGGAACACGCCGACCGTCTCGCCGCGCTGGAGCAGCTCGTAAACCTTGGGATCATCCCAGGCGAGGGTGTCGAGATCGATGGCAATATCCTGCCGCGCCAGCAGATCGAGCGCCTTGCGCAGCACCGACAGCGTCTTGAGCCCCAGGAAATCGAACTTCACCAGCCCCGCCGCCTCGACATATTTCATGTCGAACTGGGTCACCGGCATGTCCGAGCGCGGATCGCGGTAGAGCGGCACCAGTTCGGCCAGCGGCCGGTCGCCGATCACCACACCGGCGGCGTGGGTGGATGAGTTGCGCGGACTGCCCTCCAGCTGCATCGCCAGATCGACCAGCCGCTTGACCTCGCCGTCCTGCTCATATTCGCGGCGGAACTCGGGAATGCCG
>JANPOS010000036.1:0-27079 GCA_031428115.1 Novosphingobium sp.
GCCAATACGCCACAAGCACGCAAGCGCATCCGCCGCAACGACCGCCGCGCCGAAATCAACGGCAACCGGCTCGGCCGCATCCGCACTTTCGTCAAGAAAGTCGAAGCTGCGCTGGCTGGCGGCGACAAAGTGGCTGCGGCCGAGGCGCTGAAGGCGGCTCAGCCCGAACTGGCGCGCGGTGTTGCTCGCGGCGTGCTTCACCGCAACACGGCTTCACGCAAGCTCTCGCGGCTGACCAAGCGCGTCGCCGCCATCTGATTTGCCCGCGAATCACGTTGGGGGGATTTGCCGGTGATTCGGCCAGTGATTCGGCCATTGATTCGTGGCACCCGCCACCAGAGGCCGGGCACGAAAATAGAACATTCCGATTAACCACCCGGGACCGCCTGGCCAGATTGGCCAGCGCGGTTAGAGGTGCTTAACCCAAGGCTCTGGAATCCCCGCGATTCTCTGTAACACGATTGAAATATATAGTTAATTCAATTCGTTAGAAATTTGACTAAGGAATTCCGGCCCCTGTGAACTGTCAAGGCGAAATATTTCTTTTTTTTTACACTTCGCGCCTTGCCCTTTGCTCTGACTCACTCATAAACCCTCAGTGCCCGGTGCCGATCAGGTCCGGGCGTTTACGTGACATGCCTTTGCACGAGGCGTCCCATCCCAGGGGGGGATGGGCGCGGAAGATCCGTTCGTCCGGCACTGCCGTACGGCAGGAGACGGCAATGGTGATTGAGGAGTGGGGCCGGTGGCAATTGCGTCGGAAGAAGCTGACGGTGCCGCTGTGCGGCAAGGCAAAGGGCAGAGGGGCAAAGTGCAGATGCCAGAAGACCAGGAAGCGATCAATCTTGCTGCTGACTGGGCCGACATCAACCAGGGTTTGCGCAAGGACCTGGGGCAGCAGCTGCACAGCCAGTGGATCAAGCCGATCCAGCTTGGCACTTTCTGCACGGAAACCGGCACGCTCGACTTGTTCCTGCCGACCGAATTTTCCGCAAACTGGGTTGCCGACCGATTCGCCGACCGGCTGTCGCTCGCCTGGAAGATCGCCCGTCCCGATGTCCGCCATGTCCGCGTTGCGGTTCACCCCGGCCGGCGTCAGATGCCCGAACTGCGCGTCGGCGGATCGCGCAACGCGGCAAATGACACTTCGGGCTCGATGCGGGACGGCACCATGCTGGTCTGCGGCGGCGAAGAGTTGGGATCGCTTGGCCAGGCGCCGATCGGCCTCGATCCGTCACTGACTTTCGCCAGCTTTGTGACCGGCACGTCGAACATCCTGGCATCCAACGCCGCGCAGCGCATGGCGGCGATCGAAAAGCCCCAGTTCGCGCCGCTCTATCTCAAGGCGGCAACCGGCCAGGGCAAGACGCACCTGCTCCACGCCATCGGCCACACCTATCTCGCTGCGCATCCGCGCAGCCGCATCTTCTATTGCTCGGCCGAACGCTTCATGGTCGAATTCGTCCAGGCGCTGCGGCAGAACCAGACCATTGAATTCAAGTCACGGCTGCGCGGCTTCGACCTGCTGCTGGTTGACGACATCCAGTTCATCATCGGCAAGGCCTCCGCGCAGGAAGAGCTGCTCTATACAATCGACGCACTGCTCGCCGAGGGCAAGCGACTGGTCTTCGCCGCCGACCGCGCGCCGCAAGCGCTCGACGGGGTGGAGCAGAGGTTGCTGTCACGGCTATCGATGGGCCTGGTCGCCGATATCCAGCCCGCTGACATTGATTTGCGCCGCTCAATTCTCGAATACCGGCTGGCGCGCTTTTCGCCCACGGAAGTGCCCGCAGATGTCATCGAATTCCTGGCACGCACGATCAATCGCAACATCCGCGAACTGGTCGGCGGGCTTAACAAGCTGATCGCCTATGCGCAGCTGACGGGCCAGGCAGTCTCGCTCCAGCTCGCCGAAGAGCAGCTAACCGATATCCTTTCGGCCAATCGCCGGCGCATCACAATTGATGAGATCCAGCGCACGGTCTGCCAGTTCTACCGGGTCGATCGCACCGAAATGTCATCGAAGCGCCGGGCCCGCGCGGTGGTTCGCCCGCGGCAGGTGGCGATGTATCTCGCAAAAGTGCTCACACCGCGCTCCTACCCCGAAATCGGGCGCAAGTTCGGTGGGCGCGACCATTCGACGGTGATCCACGCCGTGCGCCTGATCGAAGACCTGCGCACCCGCGATGCCGACATGGACGGCGACGTGCGCAGCCTGCTGCGCCAGCTGGAAAGCTGACGCCTATCAGTCCCCAGCAACGAAGGCAGTGATCCGCCAGCCTGCGCCCGCGCGGCTGACCAGCAGGCGATAGTCCACCGGGCTGCGCAGGCTGGCGGAAGGAACATAGCCTTCAAGCCGCGAGCCGATCACCGAAATCCGGCGCAAGGGTCGCTTGTCGGCATCGGCTGCCAGACCGTCGCCTTGCGCGATAACCAGCTGCCAGTTGAGCCGCGCGATGGGCGCCAGGCGGCTGTCGGCGCGGCGATAGAGCGGGACGGCCGGGCCTGTCGTTACCAGCGCATCGAAGCTATCGACATCGCCGAGGTCCTGCGCGAACAGCCAGGGAAAGACCATGTCGCCCGCGCTCATCGCGCAGCCGAGATTTGCGGCCTCGGCAAGTTCACTCCAGAGCGCGGGCCCCTGCGGCCCGGTCAGCCGGGCGCGCAGCTCCGCCCTGCCCGCGCCGCCGCCAAAATCGAGCCGGACATCCTCGGCGGCGAGCTGAGCCAAAGCGCGCGCATCGCGCCGGGCAATGGCCCCGCGCAGCGTCGCCTTGAAAGCCCGCGCGCCAGGAGTCTTGAGGCAATCATCGCGGGGAGCGAACGCGCCCGGGCGATTTGCAGGTACAGTGAAACTCGCGAGAGCAGGCTGCGCCGCGAACAGCGCGCACAGTGCAAAAATAGCCAGCCGCTTCATGCCGCCTCCCCTTCCGCATCGTTGTCCGCCGCGGCCGTAAGCAGCGCGCCGACGTCATCGGAAGACACGCCAAGCTCGCCATAGCGCGGCGCGCTTTCGATCAGCGGCACTTCCTCGATTTCGCGCTTGCCGATCTCGATACCTTTGTCGCGCAGGCGCTTGCCCGAGGACAGCACGTTGCGCTCGAAGCTGGTGACGAACTTGTTGTAGTTGCCAACTGCCGATTCGAGGCCCGAGCCCATGCGCTTGAGATGCTCGGCAGCCACCGCCAGCCGGTCATAAAGCTCACTGCCCGCGCGCCCGATCTCGATAGCCTCGCGCGCCAATTTGTCCTGCGACCAGACCATCGCGACCGTGCGCGCGATGGCGACGAGATTGGTCGGCGTCGCCAGCAACACCCGGCGCTGGAAGGCGAAATCCCACAGTTCCGGATCAGACTCCAGCGCAGCGGCAACAAAATGCTCGCCTGGCACGAACATCACGACATAGTCCGGCGCTTCGGCGAACTGGCTCTGATAGCTCTTGGCGCCCAATTGCTGGACATGGTTGCGCATTGATTGCGCATGCTGCGCCATGTGGCTGTCGCGGGTCGCATCATCGCCGGCCTCATAGGCCGCCTGATAGGCATTGAGTGAAACCTTGGCGTCGATCACCAGCTTTTTCTGGCCGGGAATGTTGACCACGGCATCGGGCCGCAGCCGGCCTTCGTCGGTATCAATCGAATGCTCGGTGACAAAATCGGTGTGTTCGGCCAGCCCGCATTGCTCGAGCACGTTGCGCAATTGCTGCTCGCCCCAGCGCCCGCGCGCCTTGGGGGCATTGCGCAGTGAATTGCCGAGCCGCGCGGCCTCGGCGCGCACCTGCTCCTGCCCGGCCCGCATCGCCTCGATCTGGCCGGTGAGCTGGCCAAAAGCATCGACGCGCTTGGCCTCGAGCGTGCTGACCTGTTCCTCATAACTCTTGAGCCGCTGCCCCACGGGCTCGAGCAAGCCCTTGAGCCGCTCAGCGCTGGCTTTCTCGCTTTCGGAAAAACGGTCTTCAGCGCGCTTGAGGAACGCTTCCTGCGCGCCGGCCAGCACTTTCGCACCGGCAGCCTCGAACTCGCGCTTGAGGCCTTCCTGCGCTTCGAGCAGCAGGCGTTTCTGTTCATCGAAATGGACGGCATTGGCCTTGAGCGTCGCGAGTTCCGCGCCGACCGTACCCAATTGCGCGGCGAGCCGGTCAGCCTGCTCAGCCTTGACGCTCGCCCCGGCCAGCTCGGAAATCGCGCGGCGGAATTTCTCGTCAAGCTCGCGGGCTTCGCCGTCGCGGTCGAAGAAGCGCTGGCGCAAATCCGCCGCCGGGCGCGAGCCGATGAACCAGCCGAGCGTTGATCCGGCTGCGAGCCCGAGCAACAGTGCAACAAAGGCGTAGATTTGCGAATCCATAAACATCTCCCCACAGTCGCCGGTGGGTTACCCCACCGGCGCGCCGTGTCTTTTAGCTTTACAGCCATCGCTGAAGGTCAATGAGGGCTTCTTCCTCTGTCGCGAAGCCACAGGGCGAGCAACAAATGATACCACCACCTGCTGAAATCAGCAGCCAGAGAACGCCATCGTTCAGCAAACACAGCGAGTAAGAACGCCTCATGGCGAGCTCCTTGCGCTGTATGTTTTTGGTTCTCAGAGAGACGGCTGAGCCAGTGAGGCAGAGACTAATGGATACTTGTTCCGGGCAGCAAAGATGGCTGATTTCTAACGTTCAGCTTACCGGCATTTGCCGTTCACGCGTTTGTTTAGTCACATGCGTATAGCAACAGGGGTCTGTCAGAGGGTTGGGTAATCGCTCCTCAGCGTAACATGCTGTCGATAGGCTCCTCCAGACTAAGTGGAGTCCAAATCTACCACCAACGCATGTTGGAGCAATGCCTTAGTGCAGGCAACTGTGGATTGCTGAGGTGATCACGCCGCGCGGCGCATCTTCTCAAGCTTCTTGACCGCCATCTGCCGCTTGAGGCGCGAGATGCGGTCGATGAAGACGATGCCTTCGAGGTGATCCATTTCATGCTGGAGGACGGTCGCGAGGAAGCCCTCAATCACCTCGTCGTGCTGCTTGCCGTCAAGATCCTGCCATTGCGCGCGCACCCGCGAGGGCCGTTCGACATCGGCATAGATTTCCGGAACCGAGAGGCAGCCTTCGTTGTAAATGGTCAAATCTTCGCCGGGCTCGGACAGCACCGGGTTGATATAGACCCGCGGTTCGCGCTTGGTCGGCTGATGGCTGTGGTGATGATCGCCGTGCGCGGTGCAGGCTTCGGGCTCGGCGTCTTCGTCATCCGGCTGGAGATCGATCACCAGCACGCGGGAAGCGACACCCACCTGGATTGCGGCGAGGCCAATGCCCGGCGCGTCGTACATCGTCTCGAACATGTCGGCGACGAGGCTGCGCAAGGCGTCGTCGAATTTTTCGACGGGCGCGGAAACCTGCTTGAGCAGGGGATCGGGAATCTCGATGATCGGTCTGATAGGCATGGGGTGCTAATTGGGTATTCGATAGCGTCCGGTCAAGCAGGCAATGCGCCGTCACTGCCGGTAGCCCGGCTTTCCTGCGCCCCGCGCCCATTGGCATATTCGCGCAGCAGCCGCTCGAGCCGGGCAAGCCCGCGCGTGCCGACATAGATCCGCTCGCGCCGCCCCCCGGCCACCGCGACAAGGCGCGGATCCATCATCGCGAACCACAAGGGCGGGATCAGCGCGACGATCATCATGCCGAAATAGCCGGTCGGCAGGCGCGGCGCTTCAGGCCGGTCTTCGAGCTGCTGATAGGGCAGCATCGGCTGGGCGTGGTGGTGGGCGTGGCGCTGAACGTTGAGCACGAGCAGGTTGCACAGCGGCGTGTCTGTGCTCCACGAATGCATATCGGTGGCGGGCTCGCGCCGGCCATTCGGCAGCATTTCGCGCATCATGCCATAGTGCTGGAGATAGTCATTCAGCATCAGCGTGAACCAGGCGAAGAAGTGGTGGAGCAGGATGAAGGGCAGCGCGATCCAGCCGAGCCAGAAGGCCAACGCGGCGGCGATCACGACGACCATGGCATAGCTGACCACCACGTCGTTTTTCAGGCTGAACACCGGCAGACCGCGTTTGCGCAGTCTTGCCGCCTCCAGCACCACCCCGCCGCGCACTTCGGCGACCAAGCTGCCCATGATGAATGAAAAGGCATCCTGGCCGAATTTGGCGGTGGCGGAATCCTCTGGCGTCGCCACCGCAACGTGATGCCCCATGACATGCTGCGGCATGAAATAGCCCATGCCGACCACCGCACAGATGAAATTCGACATCTGGTGGTTCAACCAGCCGGTCTTGTGGCCAAATTCGTGGGCGACCACCGGGCACTGCACGTTGACCATGCCGATGACACCGACCATCAGGATCGAGGCCCACAGCGGGGCGGCGCCTGAGGCAGCGACGGCGATCGCCGCAACAAACACCCCGAAGTGGAGGAATGCCTGGATATAGAGCATCCCGGCAAAGAACCGGTCGTTGACCTTGCCGCCCAGCAGCGAGGGGAAATCGCCGTAGATCGCATCGAACAGCGGCACGAAGACGAAAAAGAAGCCGAATGTGATGAACACCGGCCAGCCCGCCCCGGTGGAGGCCATCAGCCACAGCGGCACGAATTGATAGGCGAAATTGGCCAGCAGAAAGATGATCCGCAGGCTGTAGATCGACAGCTGATTGGCAGGCCGGTAGTTGGCAGCGACAGACATCAGGCACACTCCGCTGGGCACGAAGCCCCGGTTGTTCGGCGAATTGGCGTGGTAAATAATCGTTTAACCGCCGGCCTGCAACGTCGTTAATCCTGTTTTCTCAGCCCACCGGTCGCCGCGCCCGCAAGGCCTGCGCCAGCGTGCCTTCGTCGAGATAGTCGAGCTCGCCGCCGACCGGCATGCCGTGGGCGAGCTGGGTGATGCGCACCGGGAACTCCTGCAGCCGCTCGGCCAGGTAGTGCGCGGTGGTCTGCCCTTCGAGCGTCGCATTCATCGCCAGCACCACTTCGTCGAGTCCGCCAGCGGCAACGCGCGTCATCAGGCTGGCGATAGTCAGGTCTTCGGGGCGGATGCCGTCGAGCGCGGAGAGTCGCCCGCCCAGCACATGATAGCGCCCTGCGAACAAATGTGCGCGGTCCAGCGCCCACAGATCGGCGATATCTTCCACCACGCACAGCGCGCGGCCATCGCGGCGCGGATCGGCGCAGATGCCGCAGGGCTCGGAGGTATCGACATTGCCGCAGGTCCGGCATTCAATCAGCCGCTCGCGCACCGCAGTCAGCGCGTCGACCAATTGCGTCAGCGCCGTCTCGCGCCGCTTGACCAGCCACAGCACCGCCCGCCGCGCCGAGCGGGGACCGAGCCCTGGCAGGCGGGCCAGCGCGGAAGCGAGTGCGTCGATCTCTTGCGATGCCATGGCGCGGGGGATAGGGCTTGGCGCTCAAAACTGAAAGCCCCCGCTTTGCGCATCATTTTCATGGGAACACCCGACTTCGCCGTGCCGGCATTGCAGGCGCTGGTAGCGGCGGGGCACGAGATCAACGCCTGCTATACCCAGCCGCCCCGCCCCGCCGGTCGCGGAAAACAGCTATCGCCCTCGCCGGTGAGCCGCGCGGCCGAGGCGCTGGGCGTGCCGGTGTCTTGTCCGGCAAGCCTGAAATGCGCGGAGGCGCAGCAGGAGTTCGCGGCACACCAGGCCGATATTGCCGTAGTCGCGGCTTACGGCCTGATCCTGCCGCAGGCGGTGCTCGATGCACCACGCCTGGGCTGTCTCAACATTCATGCCTCGCTGTTGCCACGCTGGCGCGGGGCGGCGCCGGTGCACCGGGCGATCCTTGCCGGCGACGAAGCGACCGGGGTGACGATCATGCGCATGGCGGCCGGACTCGATACCGGGCCGATGCTGCTGAGCGCCGAAACGCCGGTTGACGGCAAGACTGGCGGTGCGCTGACGGGAGAACTGGCCGCAATGGGCGCCAGGCTGATCGTCGAGGTGTTGGGCGATCTTCAGGGCTTTAGCGAAGTGCCCCAGCCTGAGGATGGCGTCACATATGCGAGCAAGATCGACAAGGCCGAAGCCCGCCTCGACTTCTCGCGCAGCGCCGCCGAGGTCGAACGCCAGATCCGCGCATTCGCCCCCGGCCCCGGTGCTTTCTTCGAGCTGGAGGGCGAGCGGTACCGGGTGCTGGCGGGTGACGTGGTGGCCTTGCACGGCCAGCCCGGCACTGTGCTTGACGACGCGCTGACCATTGCTTGCGGCAGCGGCGCGATCCGGCTCGGCCTGATCCAGCGCGCGGGCCGTCCCGCCATGGAGACTTCAGCACTGCTGCGCGGAAGGTCAATTGCGCAAGGCACGCGGCTGGGATGACCCCACCGCCAACCAGATGTCACTTATATGTCATACACCAGACGTATTGCCGTCTGAAAAACGTCACCGAATCGTAATGAAAGGAATGCCAGAGTGTCCAGATTGATCCGCGCATCGGCCCTGGCCATGGTGGTTTCCACCGGTTGGGCCCTGCCCGCGCACGCCAGCGCCGCCAGCGATGCGGCGATCAGCCAAGAGCTGGTCGCAATGCGCGCGCAAATGCAGGCAATGGCTGCGCGGATCGACGCTTTGGAAGGCCAGCTGGTCGAAGCCCGCAGCCAGGCAGCAGCCGCACAGGCCAAGGCCGACAGCGCCGCGCTCGCTGCGATGCCGCCTCAGGTCGCCACCGCACCTGCAACCGCAACTGCCAAGCCGGCAACTGAAATCACCTGGGAGGGCGCACCCAAACTGACGACGAGCGATGGCTGGTCCTTCAAACCACGCGGGCGCCTGCATATTGATGCCGGAAGGATCAGCACCCCGGGCGCGTATGACGCCACCCGCAACCTCGGTGCAAGTGTCCGCCTTCGCCGCGTCCGGCTTGGCTTTGAAGGCACCATGCCGGGTGGCTTCGGCTATAAGGCGGAAGCCGATTTTGCCAACGCGGGCGTCGCCGTTGGCGACTTTTTCGTCAGCTATGCGCCGCCAAAGTCGACGCTCCTTTTGCGGCTGGGTAATTTCGAAACGTTAAACGGCCTTGAGCAGATCACGAGTTCAAACAACAATTCCTTTATGGAAAGGGCTGCATTCAATGATGCATTCCTCAATTCGCGGCGAATTGGCGCAGCCCTGTCATGGCGCAGCAAGAACAACGACTGGCGGGCAGAAGTGGGTGCGTTCGCGGCTCATGGCCTAGACAGTTCGCTCGACAACAATGGCTGGATTGGCGCAGGCCGGCTGGTCTTTGCGCCCAAGGCCCTCGGCGGACAGTTGCACTTCGGTTTGAACTACCAGTATCGCCACTTCGCAGAGAATGCTGGCGGCCAAGCATCGTCGGGGGTCGGGATGCCCTCGACGAACCAGATCGCTCGCTACCGGGCGCGGCCCAACAGCCAGCTGACCGACGTCCGCTTCATCGATACAGGTAATTTCGCGGCACGCAGTGACCAAATCCTGGGTGCTGAAGTAGCAGGAATTTTCGAGAGCCTTTATTTTGCAGGCGAAGCGCAGTGGCTGCGCGCCAGTGCCTATGCCGCTGGCGACCTTGCCAGCGGACAGAACAGCTTCATTGGCGGAAACGCGGCAGTTGTGCCCACCAGCAATCCCGGCTTTTTCGGCGCATACGGCGAAGTCGGTTACTTCCTGACGGGCGAAACCCGCGGATACAAGCGTGGCGACGGCACCTGGGCACGAACCAAGGTACTCAATCCGCTCTCCAAGGGGGGATCTGGCGCGTTCCAGCTGGCCGCGCGCTTCGAATATCTCGATCTCGCGGATGACTCGCTGATTTCCGGCCCGACCAATAACTTCACGACCGGCACCGCCAGCCTGGCACCACTTGGTTCGAGGTTGGGTCGCGGTGGCACGCAAACAAGTTATCTCATCGGGCTCAACTGGTATCCGATGGACTACCTGCGCTTCATGGTGAATTACGGCCATGTGGAGGTTCAGGGTGGACCCGTCGCCGCATTGGTCAACCCACTTTCCGCGCTGCCGGTGAACCAGCAGAAATACGGGGTCAATCTCCTGCAGACCCGTCTGCAGTTCGATTTCTGACCAACATCCGATTTTCCTTATGTCACAAACCTGTCATGCATCACAGTCAGAGCGAGCCTGACAAACCCGGAGAATTACCATGAAGAGTCGCATCCTTTTTGCCGCTGCCGCTTCCTGCCTGACGCTTGCCCTTGCCGCTTGCGGTGGTGGTGGCGGTGAAAGCGGTTCGCGCGAGCAGATCCGCGCGGTTGGTTCGTCAACGGTCTATCCGTTCGCCAAGGTCGTTGCCGATGCTTTCACCAAATCGCAGAGCGGCATGTCCTCCCCGATCATCGAATCGACCGGCACAGGCGCTGGAATCAAGCTGTTCTGCAGCGGGGTCGGCACCCAGTTTCCCGACATCGTCAATGCCTCGCGCCGTCTCAAGAAATCGGAATATGACGATTGCGCAAAGAACGGCGTGACCGACATCGTCGAAGTCCAGGTCGGCCTCGACGGCATCACGCTGGGCGAGGCCAAGGGCGGGCTCTCGCTGCCGCTGTCCCAGGCGATCATCTACCAGGCGATCGCCGCCAATCCATTCGGCAAGCCCAACACGGCAAAGACCTGGAAGGATGTCGACGCTTCGCTGCCTGCCGAGCCGATCCTGGTTTATGGCCCGCCGTCGACTTCGGGCACGCGCGATTCGCTGAAAGAACTGATCCTGATCAAGGGCTGCGAGACCGACCCGGCGATGAAAGCGCTCAAGGACAGCAACAAGGAGCAGTACGACAAGATCTGCACCGAAGTGCGCGGCGACGGTGCCTATGTCGATGCCGGCGAGAACGACAATCTGATTGTCCAGAAGCTGGAAGCCAACCCCAAGGCGGTTGGCATTTTCGGCTTTTCGTATCTCGAGGAAAACATGGACAAGCTGCAGGGCCTGACGATGAACGGCGTCGCCCCCAGCTATGCCGCGATTGCCGATTTCTCCTATCCCGGCGCTCGTCCGCTCTACATCTATGTGAAGTCCGCCCATATCACTGCGATCAAGGGCCTGAAGGAATATGTCGCGCAGTGGGCCGCTGCCTGGAGCAAGGACGGCGTGCTGGCCAAGGCCGGGATGGTCGTCGCGCCTGACGCCGTGCAGGCGGCCAATGCCAAAATCGCCACTGAGCTGACCAAGCTTGATCCGGCGGGCCTCAAGTAAGACCGAACGCAGGAACAACCGCCCCGTGTCACCTGTCATTCCGATACTCCTGGCCTTTGGCCTGGGCCTGATCGGCTGGCTGGCGGCGCGGGCGCGGGCGCGAACCTTCCGGCGGGCTGGCCAGCAAAGCGGGGGCCGCCGCTTGCATTCTCTGCCGGTCTATCACGGCTGGTTCGTGGCGCTGGCGATCATTGCGCCGGCGCTGCTGTTTGCCGCGATCTGGTCGTCAGTCACCCCGGGCTTGGCCGAAGCCGAAGCGTTGAAATCGCCCGCTGCGGCGCAATTGCCCGCTTTCGGTTTCCAGCGCGATGCCATTCTCGCCGAAGCACGGAACCTGGCGACTTCCCCTAGCGCGGCGGCATTCAACCCGCTGGCCAGCCGGCTCGCCGTGCCGATACGCGCCGCGCAGAATTTCTATGGCACCATCGGCATCGTCGCGACCCTGCTGATCGGCTTTGCCGCCGGCACCATCGCCTTCCTGCGGCTGCGGCCCGATTTCACCGCGCGCACGCAAGTCGAGCGGGCGATCATGGCGGGGCTGCTGCTGGCCTCGCTGATCGCGGTGCTCACCACCTTCGGCATTCTCGCTTCGCTGGTATTCGAGACCGGGCGCTTCTTCACCATGGTCAGCCCGGGCGATTTTCTGTTCGGAACCCATTGGGGCCCCGACCCCATGGCCACCCCCGGCCCCGATTCCGGAAGCGATTACGGCGCGATTCCGCTGTTCTGGGGCACGATTTACATCGGCGCGATCATCGCCATGATCGTCGCGATCCCGCTCGGGCTGATGAGTGCGATCTACCTGACGCAATATGCCTCGGCAGGGGTGCGGCGCTGGATGAAGCCGATCCTCGAAATTCTCGCCGGGGTGCCCACCGTGGTCTATGGCTATTTCGCCGCGCTGACCGTCGCTCCAGCGGTGCGTGATGCGGCGCAGGCCATCGGCATTTCCAGCGCATCGAGCGAGAGCGCGATGGCCGCCGGACTGGTCATGGGCATCATGTTCATTCCGTTTGTTTCCTGGATGGCCGACGATTCGATTGCCGCAGTCCCCCAGGCGATGCGTGACGGCAGCCTGGCGATGGGCGCGACGACATCGGAAACCATCCGCCGGGTGCTGATCCCGGCGGCGCTTCCCGGCATCGTCGCGGGCGTGATGCTGGCGATCAGCCGGGCCTTCGGCGAGACGATGATCGTGGTCATGGCTGCCGGTGCCGCCGCGCGGCTGACCGCCAACCCCTTCGAATCCATGACCACGGTCACGTTCCAGATTGTCGCCATGCTGACCGGCGAGGGCAGCTTCGATCATCCCGCAACGCTGTCTGCCTTCGCGCTTGGCTTTGTCCTGTTCCTGGTAACCCTGGCGCTGAACTACATTGCGTTGCGCGTGGTCAAGCGGTTCCGCGAAGCCTATGAGTAGCAGCCCCCCCAAAAACTCGTCTTCCAAGGCGATGGATGCGCAGTTTACCGCCAGGCTCAAGCAGCGCTATGCGGCGGAGCGGCGCTTCCGCGCGCTCGGGCTTGGCGCGGTGGTTTTTTCGGCGCTGGTGCTGGCATTCCTGATCCTGACGATGACCTCCAGCGCAATCGGCGGATTCAAGCGGACCGAACTGCGGTTCCCGATTGATTTCGCCCAATCCGCGATGCCGATCGATGCCGGCCAGCTGTCAGCGACCGACGCGCGCGACAAGCTTAAGGCTGCCGGGCTGCCCGATGTCATTGCGATGGCCGCATCGCAGAGCGCTGGGGCAACGGCTGCGAGCGAAATCGGCGACGGGGCCTGGGGTGAAGTCGCGGGCCGGTTGATTGCCGATCCCGGCCTGCTCAAGTCTACCGTCGATGTCTCGGTGCCGGTGACCAACGACTTGGCGGCCGCCTTTCGCGGTGAAGGCCGCGAGGAACTGCGGCCGCTCGCCGCCAGCCTGGCGCGCGAGGGCAAGCTGGTCAGCCGCCTCGACCTCGGCTTCCTCAGCCGCAGCGACGCGACTGACCCGCAAGCCGTGGGTATCTGGGGGGCGCTCAAGGGCTCGATGATGACCATGCTGGTGACTTTGTTGCTCGCCTTCCCGATCGGCGTTTTTTCCGCGCTCTATCTTGAGGAATATGCCCCGCGCAGCCGCTGGACCGACCTGATCGAGGTCTCGATCAACAATCTTGCCGCAGTGCCTTCGATCATCTTCGGCCTGCTGGGGCTCGCAGTGTTTCTCTGGATATTTCCGAACTACCGCTCCGCGCCGCTGATCGGCGGCATGACCCTGGCGCTGATGACCATGCCGGTGATCGTCATCTCGGGCCGCAATGCGATCAAGGCGGTGCCGCCCTCAATCCGCGATGGCGCGCTTGCGGTGGGCGCGAGCCGGGTGCAGACGGTGTTTCACCACGTGCTACCGCTGGCCATGCCGGGCATTCTTACCGGCACGATCATCGGCATGGCCCGGGCGCTGGGCGAGACCGCGCCCTTGCTGATGATCGGTATGCGCGCTTTCGTCGCCACCCCGCCTGACGGCTTCACTTCGCCATCCAGCGCACTGCCGGTGCAGATCTTCCTGTGGTCCGATGAAGTCAGCCGCGGCTTTGTCGAACGCACTTCGGCGGCGATTATTGTGCTATTGGTGTTCCTGCTGGCGATGAATGGCGTGGCCATCTATCTCCGCAACCGTTTTGAGAGGCGCTGGTGACAGTCGATTCCACTATTACCGCTGGCGATGCCAATATTGCCGTTGGTGCCGTCAAGATCCGCGCGTCCGATGTTTCGGTTTCCTATGGGGACAAGCGCGCGATCGACGAGGTATCGATCGACATCGAAAACCGCCTGGTCACCGCCTTCATCGGTCCGTCGGGCTGCGGCAAGAGCACGTTCCTGCGCGCCTTCAACCGGATGAACGACACCATCGCAGGCGCCAAAGTGGAAGGCGAGATACTGCTCGACGGCGAGGATATCTATCGCTCGGGGATGGACGTGGTGCAACTGCGCGCGCGGGTCGGCATGGTGTTCCAGAAGCCCAACCCCTTCCCCAAGTCGATCTACGATAACATCGCCTATGGCCCCAAGATCCACGGCCTGGCCGCAGGCAAGGCAGAGCTGGACGATATCGTCGAACGCTCGCTGCGCCGCGCCGGCCTATGGGACGAAGTGAAGGACCGCCTGCCAGACAGCGGCACGGCGCTTTCGGGCGGTCAGCAACAGCGGCTGTGCATCGCCCGCGCCATCGCGGTCGATCCCGAAGTAATCCTGATGGACGAGCCCTGTTCGGCGCTCGATCCGATCGCCACCGCCCGGATCGAGGAACTGATCGACGAATTGAAACAACGCTACGCCATTGTCATCGTCACCCATTCGATGCAGCAGGCCGCACGGGTTTCACAACGCACCGCTTTCTTCCATCTCGGCAAGATCATAGAAACCGGCGACACTTCGGACATATTCACCAATCCTCGGGAGGAACGCACCAAGGATTACATTACCGGCCGCTACGGTTAGGATATCAAGAGATGGCAGAACACACAGTCAAGGCGTTCGACGAGGACATCACGCGCCTGCGCGGCCTGATCGCCGAAATGGGCGGCCTGGCCGAAGTCTCGATCGCCGAGGCCATGGAGGCGCTGATCAAAGGCTCGACCGAGCTTGCCGATCAGGTCATCGCCCGCGACAAGCTGATCGATGCGCTCGAAGCCGAAGTCGACAAGCTGACAGTGCGGATCATCGCCTTGCGCGCGCCGATGGCCGATGACTTGCGCGAAGTGATCGCCGCGCTGAAAATCGCCGGCGTGATCGAGCGCATCGGCGACTATGCCAAGAATATCGCCAAGCGCACCGGCCAGATCGAGGACCGCAAGCGCTTCGAGCCGCTGACGCTGATCCCGGCAATGGCCGAAATCGCCGCCGGCATGGTTCACGATGTGCTGACCGCCTATGCCGCGCGCGACCCGGCGCTGGCCGTCGAAATCGTCGAGCGCGACGAGAAAGTCGATGCCTTCTACAATTCGATTTTCCGCAATCTGGTGAGCCACATGGTCGAAAACCCCTCGGCGATCAGCAGTGCGGCGCAGCTTCTTTTCGTTGCGCGCAACCTTGAACGCATCGGCGATCATGCCACCAATGTCGCCGAAATGGTCTATTACGCTGCTACCGGTAATTATCTTACCGAGCGCGACGAACGGACGGCGAGCTGATGCCCGCGCCGCGTCTCCTGTTGGTCGAGGACGACCAGGCCCTGGCTGAACTGCTGGAATTCCGCTTCAAGGCGGAAGGCTATGATGTCATCTCCACCAGCGACGGCGATGAGGCGCTGCTGCTGGCCAATGAACAGGCCCCCGATCTGGTAGTGCTCGACTGGATGATCGAAGGCACCAGCGGCATCGAAGTCTGCCGCCGGCTGCGCCGGACCAAGCAGACCGCGCATGTGCCGATCATCATGCTCACCGCGCGCGAGAGCGAGGACGACCGCGTGCGCGGGCTCGAAATCGGCGCCGACGACTATGTCACCAAGCCGTTCTCCCCGCGCGAACTGATCGCCCGCGTCGGCGCAATCATGCGCCGTATCCGCCCGGCGCTGGCCGGCGAAGCGCTCACGGTTGGCGATCTGCGGCTCGATTCGGCAGCGCATCGCGTGCTGCGGCGCGGCGAGAGCCTGACGCTTGGGCCGACGGAATTTCGCCTGCTGCGCTTCTTCATGGAGCATCCCGGCCGCGTATTCTCGCGTGATCAGCTGCTCGATGCCGTCTGGGGCACTGGCAGCGACATCGAGATGCGCACTGTCGACGTCCACATCCGCCGCTTGCGCAAGGCCATCGAACTGCCCGGCGCGCCCGATCCGGTGCGCACGGTGCGCTCGGCGGGCTATGCGCTGGAAGCTGTCTGAACGCCCGGATCAGGCATCCCGCCTAACCGCGCGCGCCACTTCGCCATCGCTACTTCGCCGACAAACGGATTGTCCAGCCGCTCGCGTCCCATGGTCGATTGCTCGCCATGGCCGGGCACGAAGCCGACGTCGTCGCCCAGCACGAAAAGCCTGCTGCGGATTGAATCCACTAGCGCCGGCAAATCACCGTCTTCATGCTCCCAGGCGCCGATGCTCCCGCGAAACAGGATGTCGCCGACGAAGGCGTGTTGCCTTGCCGCGCTGAAATAGGCGACGTGGCCGCGGCAATGCCCCGGACAATGCAGCACTTCGAGCGTTTCCTCGCCGAAAGTCACTGTGTCGCCATGCTTCAGCCAGCGCGACGGCACATAGCTGCGCGCGCCTGGCAGGCCGTGCTCGGCTGCCCATTCAGCCAGCCCGGCGATGACATGGGCATCGCCGATGTGCGGCCCTTCGATCCGTGCGCCGGTGAGCTCGGCGAATTGCGCCGCGCCGCCGCAATGGTCGAAATGGCCGTGGGTCACCAGCGCCACTTCGGCGGTCAGATCCATCAGCTCGAGGAAGTTGATGATCTCGGGAATATCGCCGCCCGGATCGATCACTGCCGCGCGCATCGTCTGCTCGCACCACAGGATCGAGCAGTTCTGCTGAAAGCGCGTCACCGGGAGCACATCGAATTCCATTGCGCAGCTTATCGCACCGCCTATCGAAGATGAAAAGCGCAAGGATAGATCGCCCATGAAACTCGGACTGGAACTTGGCTACAGCGGCGCAAAAATGGCGCTGCCGATGGATCTCATCGTGCGGGCCGAGGAACTGGGCTTCGATTCGGTGTGGACCGCCGAGAGCTATGGCTCCGACGTGTTCAGCCCGCTCGCCTACATCGCCGCGCTGACCAAAAACATCCGCCTGTGCACTGGCATTGCCCAGCTTGCCGCGCGCACCCCGGCCAATTGCGCGATGACCGCGCAGACCATCGAAGAACTGGCCGGACGCGGGCGGATGGTGGTTGGCCTAGGCGTTTCGGGGCCACAGATCGTCGAAGGCTGGTATGGCCAGCCCTGGGGCAAACCCGCAACCCGCATCCGCGACTATGTCAGCATCATGCGCAAGATCTGGGCCCGCGAGGAGCCGGTGACGCATGACGGCAAGGAAATCGCCCTGCCCTATACCGGCCCCGGCGCCAGCGGTATCTCGAAGCCGCTGAAGTCCATCCTTCACGGCAATCCCGACATTCCAGTGATGCTCGGCACCTCGACCCCGGGCAACATCCGCCTCACTGGCGAAATCGCCGATGGCTGGCTGTCGATGCACGTCACCCCCGAAAGCGCCGCGCCCAAGATCGCGTTGCTCGAGGAAGGCCTGGCCAAGCGCGTTGACGGGCGCGCACTCGCCGATCTCGAGATCGTCGGCATTGCCCAGCTGATCCTGACCGGCGATGTGCGCGCCGCGCTTGATGCGATCAAGCCGCACGTCGCGCTCTACGTCGGCGGCATGGGCGCGGCGGGCAAAAACTTCCACAACGATGCCATGGTCGAGCGCGGTTACGCCGCTGAGGCCGCACGGATCCAGGAATTATATCTGGCTGGCCACAAGGATGAGGCGATCGCTGCCGTTCCCGACGAATACATCGACGACGGATCGATGATCGGCGACGAGGCGCGACTGGCCTCGCGCTATGCCCGCTGGCGTGATTCGCCGTTCACCCTGCTGCGGCTGGGCAATGTCACGCTGGACGGCATTGAAGCCATCGCGCGGATCGCGGCGAAGGACTGACTTTCCGGCACTAGCGCCGCTGCATGTCGTGGCTTTCGCCGGGGATGTGCACTTCAAGGCCATCGATTTCAGGCCTCAGCAGAATCTGGCATGACAGCCGGCTGGTGCGCGCCACGCCGGCCGCCAGATCGAGCATGTCTTCCTCGTCGGCGCTCGCCGAGGGCAACCTGTCGAACCATTCGGGCGCGACCACAACATGGCAGGTGGAGCAAGCCATCTGGCCCTCGCAGGTGCCCTCCAGCGGCATGCCCTTGCCTTGCGCGAGCGCGAGCAGCGTCATGCCCTCATCGCCCTCGGTCGCAACCCGCGCGCCATCGGCAGAAACGAATGTTACCCTGATCATCGGCAGCACCTTGGGATCACAGTCAGACTCCCTGAGCCAGCGCGGCCTGTTCGATCGCGTGACATGCCCCTTCCACTTCATCCCTAGTCGTATAGCGGCCAAAACCCAAGCGGATTGAAGCCCTTGCCGTCCGTGCATCGAGCCCGATGGCCGAGAGAACCCGGCTGGGTTTGCCTGTGCCGCTGCCGCAGGCGCTGCCGGCGGAAAAGGCGATGTTGCGGCAATCGCTCATCAGGCGCGGGAAGTTCAGGCCTTCGAGGCGCAAATTGAGGTTGCCCGGCCAGCGCGACATCTCGCTGCCGTTGACGCTCCAGCGGGGCAACAACTGGCGGGCCAGGCTGTAGAGGCCTGCCAGGTGCTGGAAATCGGCATCCATCCGCGCACCGGCCAAAGCCGCCGCCGCGCCGAACCCGGCGCACAGCGCGGGCGACAGTGTGCCCGAGCGCAGCCCCGCTTCCTGCCCGCCGCCCTGCATCAGGGGCGCGACGCGGATGCCGTCGCGCACCCACAAGGCACCGATGCCTTTGGGGCCATAGAGCTTGTGCGCGGTCAGCGCGATCAGGTCCGCGCCTTCAGGCGGGGCGAGCTTGCCGGCACCCTGCACCGCATCGCAGAGAAACAACGCTCCCGCATCGTGCGCGCGCTGCGCCAGCCGCGCGACCGGCTGGATCGTGCCGATCTCGTTGTTCACCTGCATCACCGCGACCAGCCCCGTGCCTTCGGCGAATTCGGCCTCGGGATCGACCAAGCCATCCGCGCCGACGGGCAATTCTTGGCATGGCGCGCCGGTCGCCAGCGCGGCATTGACCACGGCGGAATGCTCGATTGCCGAAAAAGCGATGGCGGCCTGCGGGAAGCTGCGGATCGCCTGGTTGATCGCCTCGGTCGCGCCGCTGGTGAAGATCACCTGGCCGCCCTTGGGCAGCAGCGCGGCAACCTGCTCGCGCGCCACTTCGACTGCCGCAGCCGCCGCCCGGCCTGGGCGATGCATCGAGTGCGGGTTGGCGAAACCTGGCGCTTCGGGCCCCGCGAGCCACGGCAACATCGCCTGCAGCGCCTCAGGGGCCAACGGCGTGGTCGCCTGATGGTCGAGGTAGATCATCGCGCAGGCATCCCGGCATTGCGGCGCGGCGGCGCGATGGCGGCAGGGGAAGGATCGGGGCGTTGCGGCGTCATGGCTGAAAATCTTGCTTTCGAAAGGATCGTTTCTATATAGCCCTACGCTTCCATTCACAGCCCAAAGCGCAGCGGCGTGCCACACCGGCTCGTCGCGCTGGGTGGCTTTCAACCGCAGGTAACCCAGTTCATGCCATCAGTCATCTTCCCCGGACCCGAAGGCCGCCTCGAAGGCCGCTTCCAGCCTGGGCCCCGCCCGCGTGCGCCGGTGGCGATGATCCTGCATCCGCATCCGCAGGCCGGCGGCACGATGAATGACCGCATCACCCAGGCGCTCTACAAGACTTTCGTAGCGCGCGGCTTTGCCACCTTGCGCTTCAATTTTCGCGGCGTCGGACGCAGCCAGGGCAGCTTTGACAACGGCATCGGCGAGCTGAGCGATGCGGCGGCAGCGCTCGACTGGGTGCAGTCGATCCATGCCGAGGCGCAGACCACCTGGATCGCGGGCTACAGCTTCGGCGCGCTGATCGGCATGCAATTGCTGATGCGACGCCCGGAAATCCGCGGCTTCATATCGGTTTCGCCGCCGGCCAACATGTATGATTTCAGCTTCCTGGCGCCGTGCCCGGCCTCGGGCATCATCGTCCAGGGCGTCGCGGACACCGTGGTGACACCCGGCGCAGTGCAAAAGCTGGTCGACAAGCTGCGCACCCAGCGCCACATCACCATCCACCACGACGAAATCGCGCGGGCGAACCACTTCTACGAGAACGAGCTCGACGACATGATGCATTCGGTCGACAACTATCTCGACATGCGGCTCTCGCCGGATTGCCCGATCAAGTAATCAGCGCGGGGTCTGTCTGGTGACGGACTGTCCCTCGCCGTCCGGCACGGTGAGAATCGCCACATTGGCAGCGATCACCACCACCAGCACCAGCATCAGCGCGGCCTGGCGGCGCATGCCTTCGCGGTTCCACAGATAGGCCGCGCCTGCCGTCAGCGCGATGGCGGCCAGCACCATGATCGAAAGCACACTTGCCATCGCGCTGTTCCTTCAGCAATTGCCAACTTAAACCCGCTCGCCCTGAGCTTGTCGAAGGGCTGCCCTTACTTCGGGCCGAACATCCTGGATCACCAAGGCAAAAACGAACCTTCGACAAGCTCAGGGTGAGCGGACATTGCAGGTGGTTGGGCTATTCCGCCGCCTGCAATTCCGACCAGATCCGGTCAGGCGTCAGCGGCAGATGGCGCATCCGCATGCCGATCGCGCGGCTCACCGCATTGGCCACCGCGCCCAGCGGCGGCACAATCGGCACCTCGCCCACGCCCTTGACCCCGAAGGGATGCGCCGGATTGGGCTTTTCGATCATCACCGTGTCGATCATCGGCATGTCGGAGCAGACCGGGATCCGGTAATCGAGGAAGCCTGGGTTATCCATCCGGCCAGACTTGTCATAGACATAGCCTTCGTTGAGCGCCCAGCCGATCCCCTGCACCGCGCCGCCCTGCATCTGCCCTTCAACATAGTCCGGGTGAATCGCAGTGCCGACATCCTGCACCGTTGTATACCGCAGAACACTGACCTGACCGGTTTCGGGATCGACCTCGGTATCGCAGATATGCACGCAGTAGCCCGGCAGGAAGCCCTGGGCATTCAGCGCCACTTCCGCCGCGATCGGTCCCTGGGCAAAATTGGCGCGGGCGGCGATCTTGCGGATCGACAGCTGCTTGTCGTCCTTGCCCGCTGCCGTGCAGAACACGGTGCCGTCGCGCCATTCGGTCTCGGCTGGATCGACGCTCCACATTGCCGCGGCGCGCCCGCGCAGATCGAGGACGATTGCCTCGCAGGCCTCGATCACGGCCTTGCCGGTGGCAAACGTCGTGCGGCTGCCGCCGGTGAGCATGGAATAGCCAATTGACGAAGTATCCGCGATGGTTACGCGAACTTGCTCATAAGGAACCTGAAGCACTTCGGCCGCCATGATGGCCATTGCGGCGCGGCTGCCGCCAATGTCCGGGCTGCCGGTGGTGACCAGCACCGAGCCGTCTTCGCTGATGCTCACGGATGCAGTCGATGGCCCACCATAGTTGCCCCATGTGCCGCCAGCGACGCCGCGCCCCTGGTTGGCCCCGAGCGGGGCAGACCAGTGCGGATGGGCCTTGGCTGCCTCGAGGCACTCGACATAGCCGATCTCGCCCGCCGTCACGCCCGTAAGCCCCACATCGCCGGGCCTCACTGCATTCTTCAGGCGCAGATCAATCGGATCGATGCCCAGCTTCATCGCCAGATCGTCAATGCAGCTTTCAACCGGAAAGATCGTCTGCGGCGCGCCGGGCGCGCGGTAGGCGGCGGTGCTCGCCATGTTGCACAGCACGTCCCAGCCAGTGACCCGGCAATTGGCGATGTTGTAGTGCGCCAATGCGCTCATCGCGCCTGAATGGGTGTCGGACCCCGGATAGGCCCCGCCCAGCAGCTTGAATTCAAGCACCACACCGGTGATCGTGCCATCGGCATCGGCGGCCATCTGGATGTCCATCTCGCCGCCCGGAGCCGGGCCAGTCGCGCGAAACACTTCGCTGCGGCTCATTTCGAGGCGCACCGGACGGCCCGACTTGCGGCTGAGCACCATCGCCACCGGCTCAAGATAAACCGTGGTCTTGCCGCCAAAGCCCCCGCCAATTTCCAGTGGGGTCACGCGGATGTCGGCCTGGCTGATCCCCAGGATCGAGGCGGTCAGCGAACGGATCATGAAAGCGCCCTGGCTCGATGCCCAGATCTGCGCCTGGCCATCGGCATTCCACGCCGCGACGCAGGCATGTGGTTCGATATAGCCCTGATGGACCGGCAGCGCCGAAAAGCGGCCTGAAACCACCACATGCGCGCCCGCCAGCGCCGCATCGGGATCGCCGCGGCCAATGCCGAAGCGCAGCGCGACATTGGAGGGCTTGTCGGGCTTGGGCTCGACCCCTTGGGTGAACATATCATCGTGCAGCAGCGGCGCATCCGGCGCCATTGCCGAGGCAATATCCATGACATGCGGCAGAACTTCGTAGTCGATCTCGATCAGCGCCAGCGCCGCCTCGGCAATTGCCGGGCTGACCGCTGCGACGGCTGCGACGGCGTGGCCTTCATACAGCACCTTTTCATGGGCCATGCAGTTACGGCTGATAAATTTGATATTGCCGGACGATTCGCCAAGCGACACTTCGAGCGAAGCGAGCGAAGGAAAGTCCGCACCAGTCACCACCGCCTTGACCCCGGCCAGCGCTTCGGCCTTGCGGGTATCAACCGAGCGGATGTGAGCGTGGGCGTGCGGGCTGCGCAGCACCGCGCCATGCAACATCCCGGCGGCGACAAAATCGGTGCCATAGACCGCCTTGCCGGTGACCTTGTCGATCCCGTCGGGCCGGACCGGGCGGGTGCCGACCAGGCGGAAGGTGCGCTTGTTCTGGGGAGCGTTCATGCTGGTGCCCTTTGCGTGCTATGTTCCTGGCGCATCTCGGCGGCGGCATCCATCACCGCGCGCACGATCTTGTCATAGCCGGTGCAACGGCAGAGGTTCCCCGCCAACCAGTAGCGCGTCTCGCTCTCCGTTGGGTTGGGGTTGTGATCGAGCAGCGCCTTGGCTGCCACGATAAACCCCGGAGTGCAGAAGCCGCATTGCAGCGCGCCATGTTCAAGAAACTTGCGCTGGACCGGATGAAGCTGGCTGCCTTCAGCAACCGATTCAATAGTCGCTATGCTGCGCCCCTCAGCCTCGGCGGCGAGCACCAGGCACGAGCAGACCATCTGGCCGTCCATCATCACAGTGCAGGCCCCGCAATCGCCCGAGCCGCAGCCCTGCTTCGAACCGGTGAGGCCCATCGTGCCGCGCAAGGCATCAAGCAGGGTATCGCCCGGATAGGCGAGAAATTCGGTGGTGTCGCCATTGATGCTGGCGGTGATCATCATCTTGCTCATGTGCTTGCTCCAGCCCGCTTGGCGGCGATTGCGACGACCCGTTTGGCGAGCGTTCCTGCCATGGCCGTCCGATAGGCCGCAGTCCCGCGCTTGTCATCGATCGGCCGGCAGGCGGCGCGCACGGCCTCAGCCATCGCCTCCAGCGCGGCATCATCGAGCTTGCTGCCGACCAGCGCCTTGCCCGCAGCCTCAACCAGCAGCACAGTCGGCGCCACTGCCCCCAGCGCAATGCGCGCCGCCGTGCAGGTGCCCGAGGCATCAATGACCAAGGCTGCGGCTGCGCCAACCACGGCAATGTCCATTTCGGTGCGCGGAATTGAACGCAGATAGGCATCACCGCCACCCTGCGGCCTTGCCGGCAAACGGAGCTCGGCGACGAATTCGCCTGGTGCCAGCGACGTCTTGCCCGGCGAGAGCGTAATTGCCTCCACCGGCACCTCACGGCTGCCGCCTGGCCCGGCGATCACGGCTGTTGCGCCAGCGACCACCAGCGCCGGCACGCTGTCTGCCGCTGGCGAGGCGTTGCACAGGTTGCCCGCCATCGTCGCGCGGTTGCGCACTTGCACCGAGCCGATCAGGTTGGCCGCCTCGACGACTCCCGGCCAGGCCGCGACCAAAGCCTTGTCAGCTTTGAGCGCCGTGCACGGCGTCGCTGCGCCAATGACGAAGCCGCCCGCCTCGCTGCGCACACCGATCATCCCGGCGATGCGCTTGAGATCGATCACGGCGGACGGCGCAATGCGGCCAGACTGCAGCTGGACGATCAGGTCGGTGCCACCCGAAAGCACCCGCGCACCGGGATCGGCAGCGAGCATCGCGACAGCATCGGCAAGGCTTTTCGGCGCATGAAAGGCAGGGGATGGCATCAGGTACTCCGGAAAAAACGTGCGGTGGCAGACTTGGAGGAGCGGGAAGATTCGTCAATCGAATTCCGCGCGGTTAGCACTGCTGTGTTATTGCGCCATGCTATAGCCGCCGTTGAGCGGATAGGTCTGCCCGGTGATCCAGCTCGCCGCGCCGCTGCACAGGAACGCGACCAGCGCCCCTACATCCTCGGGCTTGCCATAGCGGCGGATGGCATAACGCGCGAGCTGGGCCTTGCTTTGATCGGTCGCCATATAGGCCTCGAGCGCTTCACCCTCCATCCAGTGCATGATGGTCGAAAGCGCGACCGCGTTGCAGGTGATGCCGTAGCGGCCGGTTTCCTTGGCAATCGAACGCACAAAGCCCGCCGCGCCTGCTTTCGCTGCCGAATAGACCGCCTGGCGAGGTTCGCCGGTGCGGCCCGAATCGGAGACGATGGTGACGATCCGCCCGCGCCGCGCCTCGACCATGCCGGGCAGGAAGGCGTGGCAGCAATTGAACACGCCATTGAGATTGGTGCCGAGATACTTGCTCCATTCGTCCGGGCCTTCCTCCCAGAACAGCGCGGAGGGGCGCATCTGGGCATTGGGCCCTGCCATGCCGGCATTGTTGACCAGGATCGTCGCTGCACCGAGTTCGCCGGCGATGGCTTCGCGGGCGGCGCGGATCGCTTCGAGATCGCAGACATCGAAGGGCACTGCCATGGCCCTCACCCCCAACGCGCGGATTTCCTGCGCCACGGCCTCGGCGCGCTCGGGCACGAAATCGTTGACCGCAACGCCGCCCGCATTGTGCCGCGCCAGCTCCAGCGCAATCCCGCGCCCCGCGCCTTGCCCGGCGCCGGTCACCAATGCGACCTGTCCGTCCAGATCGAGAAGATCCTCACCAATCATCTGCCTCTCCTTGTGTTGTTTGCGTGGCCGGTAGTCTGTGTCTAGCATCGCGGCAAGCGAGTCCCCCCGCGTGAATGGGGGCCGCAGCGAGAGGAGTACCTGCCATGGCCAGTCCGACCGGCCCGTTGTTCGATTTGCTGGCGCCGCTGGAGGATGCCGTCGCCGAGCTTGCCAACACCTGGCGGCCTGACGACCCGGAATACCGCGCCGACGTCTATCGCCAGATCATGATGCAGTTTTCCTACGGTTATTTCGCCTTCTTCCACGCGAGCGCCGAACACCCGGACTGGGCACCGCTGTGGAACCCGGTCTACACGCTCCAGCCCAATCCGGACGACATCTATCTCTATTGCCCGGTGCGCGATGACCTGACCTATCGCCTCTCGGGCAATCGCGGCACGGTCAAGATGCTGCTGATCAACACGCAAGGCTCGCTGCCGGGGATTCCGGGCGAGATGGATATGACCGGCGCGCGCTATGCCGATATCGACGACCGCGCGTTGACGTTGGATGCGGACGGCAATTTCGAAGTGCTGCTCAGCGCCGGGCGCCCGGCAGGACACAAGGGCGACTGGCTGCAAATCAAGCCTGGAGCCACCAGCCTGATGACGCGCTATCGCTCCTATGACTGGATCAATGAAATTGACCCGGTGATGTCGATCGAGTGCCTTTCGCCAGTCGGGCCAAAGCCGCGGCTGACGCCGGAACAAATCCACGAGCGGATCCGCCTGATGGCGGCGATGCCGGTGGCGGCGCAGAAGCTGTTCTACTGGATGCAAAACCAGGTCAAGGCCGATGTCGGGATCAATGTGTTCCAGCCCCAGAAGCTGGGCGGCGCGCTGTCAAAGCAGGTCTATATCCCCGCCGTGTTCGAGCTGGAGGAAGACGAGGCGCTGATCATCGAGACCGAGCTTCCGGCGCAGCGGCATTACTGGAATTTCCAGCTCAACGATCCCTATTTCAACGCGCTCGAATATGTCTACCGGCTCTCCAGCACCAACGGGCACTTCGCGAAAATCAGCAGCGATGGGAAGTTCCGCGCGGTACTGGCGATCAGCGATCCCGGCGTGCCCAACTGGCTCGATACCGCCGGCTACAAGCAGGGCACGATCTATGGCCGCTGGTATGATTGCGATTCGTGCCCGACACCCAGCCTGACGCGGGTCAAGCTCGCCGATTTGCGCAAGCATCTGCCCGCCGATACGCCGGTGGTAACACCGCAGGAACGCGCCAAGGAGCTCGCCGACCGCGTGCGCGGCTGCCAGCGCCGGAGGAGATGGTGATGCTTGCCGAATTCGATCTCACGGGCAAAGTCGCCGTGGTCACCGGAGTCGGCACCGGCATTGGCCGGGCGACCGCGATCCTGCTGGCCCAGCGCGGCGCGGACGTGGCGATTTGCGGACGGCGTGCAGAGAAGCTGGAGGAAGCCTGCGCCCGCATCCGCGAGGCCGGGCGGCGTGCGCTGGCGGTGCCGACCGATGTGCGCAAGCCCGAGCAGGCCAAGGCGCTGATGGAGAAAGTCGCCGCTGAATTTGGCCGGATCGACATCCTGATCAACAACGCCGGCGGCGCGCATGGGCATGTGGCTCTGGCAAGCATGGACCCGGCCAAGTGGGACCGCGACGTTTCGCTCAACCTCAATGCGGCGATGTATTGCAGCCAGGCGGCATTGCCGTTCCTCAGGGCGAGCCAGGGCTGCGTGGTCAACATTTCGTCGATGGCAGGCGTTGGCGGAACGGCGGGAGTCGCCGCCTATTCAGCGGCCAAGGCGGGATTGCAGATGTTCACCCGCGTCGCATCATCCGAATGGGGCAGCTGCGGCGTGCGGGTCAACTGCATCGCCTGCGGCATGATCGCGACCGAGGCCTCGCGCGAGGGCTGGGCGAAGAGCGGCTTCGATGCGGCAAAGATAGCAAAGACCGCCTTTGGCCTCGGCCGCTATGGCGAGATGGACGAAGCCGCGCAGGCGATCGCGTTCATGGCCAGCCCGGCGGCGAGTTATGTCTCGGGCGAAACGCTGGTGGTCGGCGGCGGGCCGAAGCTGGGCGGGATGATAAGCGTGGACTAAAACCCACTACCTCCGTGGGTGGGGGGGGGGGGGGG
>JANPOS010000037.1:0-8792 GCA_031428115.1 Novosphingobium sp.
TTTTTTAAACTTTCCTTTTTATCTCCATATTTTTTGGGGTTGCTGTTTTGCCACTACCCAACCCAGTGTGGCTTGCGGGACTCTGGATTGCTTCGCTTCGCTCGCAATGACGAAGGGCAGGCTAATAACGAAACGGCCGACTTCCTGTCTGGGAGCCGGCCGCTTCGGTCTGTTGGTCAGACTGATCGTAAAGAAGTCAGTCCCCGCTTATTCCGATGCAGCCTTATCGCCGGTCCGCGTAATCTTGCGCTCGGCAATCCGGGCGCGTTTGCCGGTGCGGCCGCGCAGGTAATAGAGCTTGGCACGACGCACCACGCCGCGGCGCACCACGGTGATGCTCTCGATGTTCGGCGAATAGAGCGGGAAGACGCGCTCGACGCCCTCGCCGAAGCTCATCTTGCGCACGGTGAAATTGCTGCCGATGCCCTTGTTCGAGCGCGCGATGCACACGCCCTCATAGGCCTGAACGCGGGTGCGCTCGCCTTCGACGACGCGCACGCCCACGCGCAGCGTATCGCCGGCACGGAATTCGGGGATCAGGGCATTGGGCCGGGCAAGCGCCTTGGCGATTTCCTCGGCTTCGATCTGCTGGATCAGATTCACTGGTCCATATCCTTCTTTTCACGCCGCGCGCCAGAGGCAGACTGGACCCGAACGCCCTCATGGCGCTCCCAAAGATCCGGCCTGCGTGACCGTGTGTCGATCTCGGACTGGCGCTTGCGCCATTCCGCGATCTTCGCATGATCCCCTGATCGCAGCACTTCGGGGATCGTGCGCCCTTCCCATTCATTGGGCCGGGTATAGTGGGGATATTCAAGGAGGCCGTTCTCGAACGACTCCTCAAGCCCACTGGAAGCCGCGCCCATTACGCCGGGCAGCAGGCGAATGCAAGCATCGAGCAGCATCAGCGCCGCCGGCTCGCCGCCCGAGAGGACGATGTCGCCGATGGATACCTCTTCGATGGGGCGGGATTGGAAGATGCGTTCGTCGAAGCCCTCGAACCGACCGCACAGCACGATGACACCGGAGCCGCTTGCGAGCTCTCGCACGCGGGCTTGGGTGAGCGGCTTGCCTCGCGGGGTCATGGCGAGGATCGGCGCATCGGGATGAGCCTTGCGGGCATGGTCGATGGCTGCGGCCAGCACATCGGCCTTGAGCACCATTCCCGCCCCGCCGCCCGCCGGGGTATCGTCAACCGTGCGGTGCTTGTCGGAGGCGAAATCGCGCAGCTGCATGGCTTCCAGCAACCACTTGCCCTCCTCGCGGGCGCGGCCCGCCAGGCTGACGCCGAGCGGTCCGGGAAACATCCCGGGGTAGAGCGTGATGACGGCGGCGGTGAAGGTCATGGATCGAACCATTCGCCTTTTTTGATGACTGCGGCAATATGGCCGAGTTCTAGGCGTTCGAATGAGCTGGGAGGTTCAAATTGCCCCCTGAACGGCCACGTCAGCAATTGCCAGATTACAATGAAGGGGGCCAATGGTGAGACCCCCTCGTCCAAAGATGCGAACCTGTGCCAAGGCCATTGCCAGACGGAATCACCAAATTCTCCAGCCAACAGCTCTGCCAGTTCGACAACGTCGCCACCGCTGACTTTGATGTCATGATCGATCGCGGACTTCGCAGAAAGCCGCGCAACGTGAATGCCGCTGTGATCCGAGACAATCTCGCTTACTCGAAGGAGAGTGTTTGAGGTCACTCGGTCCAATTCTCGACCTTCAACCCCGGCACATCGGCAAAATCCGCCTCGTTGTTGGTCACCACAACCGCCCCGATGCTCAGCGCATGCGCCGCCAACAGCCGATCAAACCGCGCGCGTTTGAATGGCAGCTTTGCGTATTCCCGAGCTGCAGTTTCGTCGAATTCGACAATCGGGATCACGCGCACAAATGCATCCAGAACGTCCTGACGCGGCGGTTTGCCGTTCCAGGTGCCCAGCGCGACTTCGGCAAAGCTTATTGCCGATATTGCGACATCGCCCGGATAGAACGACGCAAGTCGCTGGTTCAGAACCGAGTCCCGTTCGCCCCCCATCGCGTAGATCGCGAGATCGGAGTCGAGAAGGTATTGCGTCACTTGCCGGACAGCGCCTTGCGCCGCGCAATCGCACTAGGCCGTTCTTCGAAATCTTCGCGCGGTGCCGGTTTGAAGCCCGGCAGTTTCCCGGCGAACCCGCTGACATCGATCTTGCGTCGTGGCTTCTCGAGTGGCTCGACCCTGAATGTCATCGGACCTTCCTTTACGAGGCTGACCTCGACACCTTCGGGCACGCCCAAGCCCTTGGGCAGACGAAGCGCCACCGAATTGCCAGACTTGAATGTCTTGCCCTTGTACTGATCATTCATGACGAACCTCCGTATATACGCTATGTATATACTATTCGACCCAGGCCGCGTCAATCACGATCTGCGTTTCCGTCCATTCAGGAACCGCTTCCACCTTCATCGGCACCATGAAGCGTTTGCCGGGCTTGCCATTCTCGGAAGGCCGCTCAAATTCCAGCACATCGCCCGCGCCGAAATTGTCGACCGCGATGCAGGTGCCCAGCGCCGCGCCCTCGGTCGAGACCGCAGGAAGCCCGATCAGGTCGGCGTGGTAGTATTCGCCCTCGCCCAGCGGCGGCAGGGCCGAGCGGGGGACGGTCAAGGTCGTGCCGCGCAAGGCTTCGGCGGCATTGCGGTCAGCCACTTCGGCAAAGCGGGCGATGGCACCGCCTTTGCCGTCGTCTTTCAGCTTTTCAACTGTCAGCGCGCCATCATTGAAGGCGCGATGCTGCTTCAGCGCCGCCACGCCTTCACCGAACAGCTTGAGCCGGACCTCGCCCGTCACGCCATGCGCGCCGATGATGGCTGCCAGCGTGACGGGGCGATCAGATGCCAAGGATCAGGCCTTGGGCTGCTCTTCGGCGGGAGCTGCTTCAGCAGGCGCTTCATCAGCCTGAGCCTGTTCAGCGACCGGGGCTTCCTCGGCAACGGCTTCGGGAGCGGCCGGCACCTCGGCAGGGGCTTCAGCGGGAACTTCGGCGGGTGTCTCCGCAGGAGTTTCTGCAGGCGCTTCGACAGGAGCCTCGACGGGTGCTTCCGGGGGAGCTTCCGCTGGAGCCTCGGCAGGAATTTCTGGCGGTGTCGGTTCGCTCGCATCGGCCACGGCCTCAACCGCAACTTCCTCAACAGCAGGCGCTTCCTCGGCGACTTCCTCTACCACCGGCGGCGGTGCAGCTGCGGCTGCCGCAGCGGCTTCCTCGGCCTCGACCAGCTTCTTGGCCTTGTCCTCAACGCGGTCCTTGGCCTTCTGGCCGGGCTCGCCCTTGCTGGGGTTGTTGGTCGCGGCGCGTTCCTTGATGCCGGCCTTGTCGAGCATGCGCGCGACGCGGTCGGTCGGCTGGGCACCGACGCCGAGCCAATAGCGCACGCGGTCTTCGATCAGGCGGACGCGGTTCTCGTCGTCCTTGGCGAGCAGTGGATTATAGGTGCCGAGCTGCTCGAGATATTTGCCGTCACGCGGGGCGCGGCTGTTGGAGACGACAACTTTGTAATAAGGGCGCTTCTTTGAACCACCGCGCGAGAGCCGGATTGCAACTGACATAACTGAGTACCTTTCTGACTAATCTGGTTAAATTTGAAAATTTCACTTCTTGAATAATTGATTGAGATTGGCTGGCAGGCCGCCCCCCCCGAGGCCAGGCACGCCTCCGCCACCCAGGCCGGGCAAGCCGCCGCCCATACTGCCAGTGGGGCCGCCTCCGCCGCCGAACAGCTTGCCGAGGCCCGCGAGCCCGCCCATCTTCTTGATCTGCTTCATCGCCTTGCCCATTTCCTGGTGCATCTTGATGAGCTTGTTGACGTCCTGCACCTGCGTTCCCGAGCCATTGGCGACGCGGATCTTGCGCTTGGCGTTGAGCAGCTCGGGCCGCACACGCTCCTTCGGCGTCATCGAGCCGATGATCGCGTCCATGCGCAGTAGCACGCGGTCGTTCATGCCCGAGGAGGCCCCCGATTGATTAAGGGCCTGCTTGGCCTTCTTCATGCCAGGCAGCATACCTGCGAGCGCGCCGATGCCGCCCATGTTCTGCATCTGGCGCAGCTGCATGCGCAGGTCGTTCATGTCGAACTGGCCCTTGTCCATGCGTGTCGCCATGCGCTCGGCATCTTCGGCGTCGATCGTCGCAGCGGCTTTCTCGACGATCGAGACGATATCGCCCATACCGAGGATGCGCCCCGCAACGCGGCCCGGATTGAACGGCTCGATTGCGTCGAGCTTTTCGCCAGTGCCCGCAAACTTGATCGGCTTGCCGGTCACCGCGCGCATGGAAAGCGCCGCGCCGCCGCGGGCATCGCCGTCCATGCGGGTGAGGATCACGCCGGTGAGATCGACTTGCCCGGCAAAGCTCTGCGCGACATTGACCGCGTCCTGGCCGGTGAGCGCATCGACGACCAGCAGCACTTCTTTCGGCGCGGAAATGCCGGCAATGGCCTTCATTTCGTCCATCAGCGCTGCATCGACGTGCAGGCGCCCGGCGGTGTCGAGCAGCAGCACGTCGATGGCCTGCAATTTAGCCGACTGCAGCGCGCGGGTGGCGATTTCGGTGGGCTGCTGGCCAGCGATGATCGGCAGGGTGACAACGCCGACCTGCTCGCCCAGGATAGCGAGTTGTTGCTGTGCGGCCGGACGGTTGACGTCCAGCGAGGCCATCATCGCCTTCTTGCCGTGCTTTTCCTTTAGCAGCTTGGCAAGCTTGGCGGTGGTAGTGGTCTTGCCCGAACCTTGCAGGCCGACCATCAGGATGACCACTGGGGGGGCGGCATTGAGATCGAGCTCGGCGGGCGTATCACCGCCCAGCATCTCGGTCAGCGCGTCGTTGACGATCTTGACCACTTGTTGCCCCGGCGTGACCGAACGCAACACGTTGGCGCCAACCGCCTGTTCGGTCACCGAATCGATGAAGCGGCGCACCACTGGCAGCGCGACATCGGCCTCTAGCAAAGCGATGCGCACTTCGCGCATGGCATCGCGAACGTCCTGTTCTTTCAGCGCGCCGCGCCCGCGCAGCTTGCCGAAAACATCGCCAAGACGGTCAGACAGGCTTTCAAACATTGGCCAACTACTCCGAAACGCGAAAAAAGCCGGTGGGCGAAACCTCGCCGACCAGCTTGTCACAAAAACTCTTACTCGCACTCAGAATGGTGGTGGAGCCTAGCGGGATCGAACCGCTGACCTCCTGCATGCCATGCAGGCGCTCTCCCAGCTGAGCTAAGGCCCCATTCCATTCATCCGGCCCGCCCCATAAGGCGCGCCGATTCCCAGCCAATAGCCGGGACGCAGCCCACTAAGGCCGCGCCCTGCGCTTGGCAAGGGGCATATTGTCTGATTCGAGACAAAGTCTCGAATCGTTCGGCATCAGCCCCTTAATGATCCTCGTCGCTGCCTTCGACCCCGACGCCGAGATCCTCGTCGCCGCCCAGATCGACATCGTTGTCCGGCGAATCGCCGTCATCATCGATATCCAGATCTTCTTCGGCCAGATCGCCATCGGCGACTTCGGCAACCTTTTCCTTGGCCTCTTCATAAGGGATCGGCTGCTTCGACTTGAGCACCGGCTCGGGCGACCAGGCATGGCCACATTCGATGCAAGTGACGGGATCGTCCTTGCCAAGATCGTAGAAGCGGGTGCCGCATTTCGGGCAGCCATGCTTGGCGCCCCATTCTGGCTTGGCCATGAAATTTCCTCGTGCTGGCTCCGGGCGGGAGCCTGAAATGTTTCGCGTAGCTGGTGACGTTTGGCGCTTGGTGCAAGCGAGCGGACCCAACAGGCGGCGCGCCTTGCCATAGCGCGGGCGCGCTGTCAAAAGCCGCCGCGTGAACCAGCCCACTTCATCTGCCAGGCGACCCCGCCGTTTCTCGGCCACCGGCCCCTTGCGCGGACGCATCCGCGTGCCCGGTGACAAGTCGATCAGCCACCGTTCGATCATGCTGGGCGCGCTGGCAGTGGGCGAGACGCGGATCACGGGACTGCTAGAGGGCGAGGACGTGCTGGCCACTGCCGCTGCCCTGCGCGCCATGGGCGCGGGCGTCGAACGTCTGGGTGAAGGTAAGTGGCGCGTGCATGGCATCGGCGTCGGCGCGTTGCTCCAGCCAGGCGGGGCGCTCGATATGGGCAACAGCGGCACATCGACGCGGCTGCTGATGGGACTGGTCGCCAGCCACCCGATCACGGCGACTTTTGTCGGCGACGCCAGCCTGTCGGGCCGGCCGATGGGCCGGGTGATCGAGCCGCTGAGTATGGTGGGTGCCGATATCACGGCATCGCCCGCAGGACGCTTGCCGCTGATGTTGCGTGGGGCCTCGCCCGCTGTGCCGATTGAGTACCGCTTGCCGGTGGCGAGCGCCCAGGTGAAAAGCGCGGTGCTGCTGGCCGGGCTGAATACGCCGGGGGTCACCACGGTGATCGAGCCGGTGGCAACGCGCGATCATTCCGAGCGGATGCTTGCAGGATTTGGTGCGGAACTTTGGGTTGAGGAGCTTGGCGGAGTACGCGTGATTCGGATTCGCGGCGAGGCTGAACTGCGTCCGCAAGTGATCGAAGTCGCCGGCGATCCTTCATCAGCTGCATTCTTCATCGTCGCCGCGCTGCTGGTGCCGGGAAGCGAACTCACCATCGAGAACGTCGGCCTCAACCCCACCCGCGCCGGGTTGATTACAGTGCTGCGCCAGATGGGCGGCAGTATCGAGGAAGTGGACCCGCGCACCGTCGGCGGCGAGCCGGTTGCGGACCTGCTGGTCAGGCATTCGCTGCTCACCGGCATCGAAGTCGATCCGGCGCTCGCGCCCAGCATGATCGACGAATTTCCAGTGCTGTTCGTCGCCGCGAGCCTCGCTCAGGGCCGCACCGTCACCTCTGGCCTCGATGAATTGCGGGTCAAGGAATCGGACCGCCTCGCGGTCATGGCCAAGGCGCTGACAGCTGCCGGCGCGCGAATCGCAGAGCGCGAGGACGGCCTGGTCATCGAGGGGACCGGCGGCGAACCGCTTGAGGGCGGCGGCCCCATCGCTACCCACCTCGACCACCGCATCGCCATGAGCATGGCCGTCGCGGGCCTCGCCAGCTATCACGGCGTCGAAGTGGACGACACCCGCCCGATTGCGACGAGCTTTCCAGCCTTTGAGTCGCTGCTGGACGGGGCAATGGCATGAGCGGGTTCGCCGCCGACATCGTCGGGCTGATCGGCACTGCGCTATTCATCGCCGCTTTCGTCTATGCAAACATTGCCGCGACACTCGACAAGCTGTGGTTCAATGCGGCGAACCTGGTGGGCGCGCTACTGCTGCTGGCCAGCCTCTCGGTCAAATTCAATCTTGCCGCCTTTGTGCTTGAAGCAGCCTGGGCAGTGATCGCCACTTACGGCCTGCTGCGCGCGCTGCGCGATCGCCGGGCGGGGCCTGAACGGTGATCATCGCCGTTGATGGCCCCACCGCCTCGGGCAAGGGCACCATCGCCCAGGCGCTCGCTGCGCATTTCGGCCTGCCGCATCTCGATACCGGGCTGCTCTATCGCGCGGTGGGCTGGCAGTGCGCGCTGAGCGGCGGCGATCCGGACAGCCAGGGGGATGCACTGGCTGCCTGCGCCTTTCCCGATGACCTGCTTGCCGATCCGGAACTCCGCTCCGAGCTGACTGGTGGCCTCGCCAGCCGGGTCTCGGTGCACCCCGCCGTGCGGCGCGCCTTGTTTGACCGGCAGCGGGCTTTTGCCACCCGGCCGGGCGGTGCCGTGCTTGATGGACGCGATATCGGCACGGTGATTGCGCCAGAGGCCGAGGCTAAGCTGTTCGTCGTGGCCACTGTGCCGGCTCGCGCAGAGCGCCGCTTCCGGGAAATGGCCGAGGCTGGCCGCGAGGCTGCGCTGGGGGAAATCGCGGCGGACCTCGAAGCGCGTGATTTGCGCGACAGCACCCGCGCCGAAGCGCCGCTGGTTGCCGCGCCCGATGCGATGGTCCTCGATACCTCCGCGCTCAGCCGCGATGCCGCGATTGCAGCGGCAATCCGCCTGATCGAACGAAAGCTGAATCCATGAAACTGGCACTCCCGCTTAGCTTGCTGGCCCTGACTTGCGCCGCCGCCGGGGCAGCAAGCACTGCATCTGGCCTCTCGCCCAGCGCCCAGCGCGGGCTGGTGTTCGCCGAGCAGCGCTGCGCGGCCTGCCACTCCGTCCGCGCCAATGGCAGCTCGTCAAATCCCGAGGCGCCGCCGTGGGATGACATTGCCAACCGCCCCGGGACCACGCGGGCGACGCTGCGCGCATTCCTGCGCGATTCGCACAATTATCCCGCCGCGATGAACTTCCGCGTCGATGCGCGGCGCATTCGCGATCTCGCCGCATATATCGCCTCGCTACAGCGGCCTGGCTATCGTCCACTGATGTAACCCGCCCAAAAGCCCGAAAATCCTTGCCTTTGCGGCCATGCTGGCCTAGGCGCGCGCGGTCCCGGTGGTCCGTCTGGCCCGTCGGGGTGCCGTGCATGGCATCCGGCCCGCGCGGCAGTTCGGCTTCTTTGGCCCGCTTGTCGCATGGTGCTGCAGCGGAGAAAGACCGGCGGAAAACCGCCCGGCCGGAAACATCGGTATAGGAACCTCACATATGGCATCTGCTGCCAATCCCACCCGCGACGATTTCGCGGCACTCCTTGACGAATCGCTCGGCGGCGCCGGCGCTGGCGGCTTCGAAGGCCGCGTCGTCAAGGGCACCATCACCGCAATTGAAAACGACAAGGCCGTCATTGACGTTGGCCTCAAGAGCG